>JBBRVW010000004.1:0-138122 GCA_038246545.1 Actinomycetes bacterium
AAGAGCGGAATCATCCAGTCGTCAGGAGTGAGGCGTACAGCGGCAAATTCTGCCGCCAACTCCTTGGCACGGGTCGTCTTGCCAGAACCCGGCAGCCCGACGGTAACGAAGAGTTTGCCGCGAATGGACGGCCGCTCCATGGCCTGATCCTTTCACGAGGGGCGCTGCCGGATACCGATCGGTCGTTGTCCATGCGAGTGCCCACCTGCCGTACCGGTGCCCGAGGGGAGGCACGGCCGGTGCAGTTCGCTCTCCTCAGGTGAGTTCCTCCCCATCCGACGCGGTCTGACCTGACGACCCACGCAGGCGGTCCCGGTCCTGAACCGATGGGTGAGGCTCTCCTCCCCGGTCGTCCAGTGAAGCGAGCCATTCTGGGGCGCCGTCAAGACTGGTGGCCGCCGCTGTCGGTCGCCCGACCTACGGTGGAGTGCAGGCACTCGCAGCGACGGAGGACACCATGACCACTCTCACCGGTCGGCCGCGGACCGCGCTGCTCGTCATCGACGTGCAGAACGGCGTCGTGGGCGAGGCGCACGAGCGCGACCGGGTCATCACGAACATCGCCGTCCTCGTCGACAGGGCCCGGGCGGAACAGGTACCGGTGGTGTGGGTGGCGCACTCCGACGAGAGCGGGATGCCGCGGGGGTCGCAGGCCTGGCAGTACGTCGACGAGCTCCGCCGCGACGGATCGGAGCCGCTGGTGCACAAGACCTTCGCGGACTCGTTCGAGGACACCGACCTCGAGTCGGTGCTCGCCGGCCTCGAGGTCGGCCGGCTGGTCGTCACCGGCGCGCAGACCGACGAGTGCATCCGGTCCACCCTGCACGGGGCGATCGCGCGGGGCTACGACGCGACCCTGGTGGCTGACGCGCACACCACCGAGGACCTCAGTGAGTGGGGCGCGCCGCCGCCGGACCAGGTCATCTCGCACACCAACATGTACTGGTCCGGCCACCGCGCCCCTGGCCGCACGGCCAGCACGATCGACACCGCCGACGTGGACTTCACCACCCGAGGGTGACGGCGCCGTCAGTACCGCTCTGCTCCGCGCGGCAGTGATGCTCGATCGCCGACAGGTGCAGCCCGCCGAAGCCCGCGCCGAGCACGACGACTCTCATGGCCGGCAGACTAGGACGGGACTCAGGTGCGGTCCATGCGTGGGATCGCGACCTGGCGGACCACGAGCAGCAGCGCGGCCGCGATCGGGATCGCCAGGAGCGCGCCGACCACACCCAGCAGGGCTCCGCCGAGCAGCACCGCCACCACCGTGACCGGCGCCGGCACGTCGACGGCGCG
Source organism: Actinomycetes bacterium (assembly GCA_038246545.1). GTDB lineage: Bacteria > Actinomycetota > Actinomycetes > JACCUZ01 > JACCUZ01 > JBBRVW01. The sequence goes on from JBBRVW010000004.1 coordinate 1,297, forward strand.
ACGCATCACCCGGGGATAAACGACGTAGTTCTCGAGCTGTTGGTAGGCGACGTAGAACGCCACGCACAGCAGCCCCGTCGTCACCGACTGGGTGAAGCCGATCAGGGACACGACCGCCGCCGCGATGGTCGCGCCGACGAGCGGGACCAGGTCGAAGATCGCCACGAGCACGGCGAGCGCCAGGGCGAACGGCATCCCCACGGCGAGCAGGAAGGCGTAGGAGACCGCCCCCGCGATGAACGCGACCGACAGGGCGCCGCTCACGAACCCGCCGATGCGGTTGATGACCTCGTCGCTGAGCAGGGTCACCCGCTCGCGCCGGGTGGCCGGCACCAGGCGGTACGCCTGACGCTTCATGCTGGGCAGGGCAGCGAGGAAGTACAGGGTCATGATGAGCAGCGAGAACGCACTGAACAGCGTGCTGACGACGATCCGTCCGACACCCACGATGCCGCCGAAGAGCCGTTGTCCGAGGTCACCGGACGTCACGTAGTTCTGGGCCCGCTCGATGATCCCGTAGTCCTGGTCGAGCTGGCGGATCGTGGGGTTCCGGCGCAGGTCGGCGAGCAGGTCGGGCAGCTCCTTGACCAGCGCGTTGGTCTGCTCGACGACCGGCGGGACGACGGCGAAGCCGAAACCGACGAAGGCGCCGATCACGCCGACGAACACGATGGTGATGGCCATACCGCGGCGCATGCCGCGGGACACCAGCCACTCGGTCACCGGGCTCAGGCCGATCGCGAGGAACAGCGCGACCACGATCAGGACGATGACGCTGCGCGCCTCGACGACCGCCTGCACGAGGAAGTAGGCGACGAAGACGCCGAGCGCGCCGAGGAAGCCCAGCATGAACGGCGAGTCGCGCCGGATCGGCCGACCCAACCGGCCGAAGGCTGGGTCCTCGCTGTCGGAGCGGGCCTCCAGCTCGCTCGCGCGCGCCGCACGGGCGGACTGCCTCGCGTCCGTGTCGGCGCGCACCGCCTCGTCACGGGCGCCCTCGGCCTCGTCCCGCGCGTCCTCGGCCTCGTCGCGCGCATCCTCCGCCTCGTCGAGGACCCGGTCCAGCGTCGTCTCGTCCACGGGGCCGGACGGGTCTCCGTCCGGCCCCCCGGCCCGCGCCACCGAGGACTAGCGCTTCGCTGCGGAGGACTTCTCCGGCGTGATCGTCGTCGTGGGGGCGGTGGTGGTGGGCTTGTCGCCGCCTCCGGTCTCCGCGCCCGCGTGGCCCGTCGCGTCGCCGGCGGCGTCCTTCGCGGCCGGCTGCTCGCCCGGTGCCGTGGCCGGCGAGGTCGCCGCCGCGTCGGGGCCGTCGACCTTGCCGGCCTTCCCACCGCCGGGCTGGGCCGGGCCGCTCGCCTGGGCAGGCTGGTCGGTGCCCTCGGTGCCGAGCGGGTCCGGCAGCGCGGCGCCGGTGAGCGTCGCCAGCATCTGCCGGACGTTGGTGAGCTGGGAGTTGATGCTGTCGCGGCGCTGGGTCGCGGCGCTCAGCTCGCGCTCGGACTCGGTGCGGATGCGCTCCGCGGTGGCCTTCGCCTCCGCGACGATGTCGTCGGCCTGCCGGCTGGCCTCGTCGCTGGTCCGCTTGGACTTGCGGTCGGCGTCGGCGCGCAGCTTCTCGGCCTCCAGCCGCAGCTGCTCGGCGCGGTTGCTCACTGCCGCGAGCTGCTGCTCGTTGGCCTTCATCTGCTCGGTGAAGTCGCGCTCCGACTGGTCGCGGCGGTGGGCGAGGGTCGTCTCGAAGTCCGCTGCGGCCTGGGCGGCCTTGGCGCGGTTGTTCTCGAACACGGCCTCGGCCTCCTCGCGGCGGGCCTTCGCGTCGCGCTCCGAGTCGTCGCGCAGGGTGTCGGCCCGCTTCTTCGCGTCCTGCAGGACCTTCGCCGCCTCCGTGTCGGCGTCGGTCCGCCGCTCCTGGGCGTAGTTCTCGGCAGCCTTGCGGATCTTCTCCGAGTCCTGCTCGGCGAGCGTGCGGTGCTGGGCCGTCTCGTCGACGGCGGCGGAGCGCAGGACCTGCGCCTCCTCCTCGGCGAGGCCGAGGATCTGCTCGATCCGCGCCCCCAGCCCGGCGAACGGCGCCCCCTTCTCGGCCGGGTCCTGCTGCGCGGGCGCCTCGTGCGCGCGCCGCTCGGCCTCGTCGGCCCGGCGGCGCTGTGTCTCGAGCTCCCGCTGCAACGCGGCGAGATGCCGGTCGACCTGAGAGGGCTCGTAGCCCCGTCGAACGACCTCGAAGGACTGGCTTGGGGTGTTGGTCATGGATCAGGTCCTGTCTTCTACAGCAGTACGGAGCGGGGTTCGAGTCATCGTGCCACGTCGGCGTCCTGGGGGTCCCGGACCGGTGCGCCGGGGACCGAGAGCGCATCGATCACCCCGGACAGGCGACCGAGCTCGCCGGCGATCTCGTCCCGGCGGGTCGTGAGCGCCGCCACCTCGGCCCGGGCATCGTCGAGCATCTGCTGGCCCCGGGTGCGCACCTCGTCGGCCTCGATCCGGGCGGCGCCCACGATGCGGACAGCCTCGGCCTGCGCGGCGCGGCGGGCCTCCTGGGCCTCGCGCTGGGCGGTCGCCGTCTGCTCGGCCACCCGCTCGCGCAGTGCCTGGGTGTTGGCCTCGGCCTCGGTCTCGCGCCGGGTCGCCCGCGAGTCGATCTCGGCGACCTTGGCCAGGGACTCCTCGACCGTCCGGCTCGCCCGGTGGCTGGCGTCGGCCAGCCGGCGCTCGGCCTCGGTCTGTGCCGCGCCGAGCGCCTGCTCGGCCTCGCCCTCCATTGCGGCGGCCGTCGCCTCGGCCTCGGCCAGCTGCTGCTGGCACGACGCCTGGGCACGGGCGAGCAGGTCCTCTGCCTGCGCTCGTCGCTCGGCGACGGCCCTGGCGCCCTCGGCGTGGGCCTCGGCGCGGATCCGCTCGGCGTCGGTCGCGGCGGCGGCGAGCACCTCGTCGACGGTGCGCTTGGCCCATGCGGTCTGCTCGTTGGCCTCGGCCAGCAGCGCGTCGGCCTCCTGACGCGCCGCGGAGCGGTGCGTCTCGGCCTCGTCGGCGCCCGCCGCGAGCAGGGTGGCGTGCTCGGCACGCACCCGCCCGGTGTCCGCGTCCAGTGCCTCGCGGGCCTGGCGGGCCTGGTCGTGGGCCTCGGCCAGGGCGGCGTCGGCCTCCTGCCGGGCGGCGGCGACCATCGCCTCGACCTCGGCCTGCACCTCGGCGGCTCGCTGGGCGGCCTCCTCCTCGACCTCGCGGCGGCGACGGGCAGCTTCCTCCCGGGCTTCCGAGACGATCGCGTCGGCGTCCTGGTGCGCCTTGTCGCGCAGAGCCTGTGCCTGGGCCCGCGTCGACTCGGCATCGGCCGCGGCGACGTCGCGCAGGGTGCCGGCCTCGGCCTGCCCCCGCGCCACCAGGTCGTCTGCCGTCACGGAGGCCGAGGACACGACCAGGGCAGCCTGGTCGGCGGCGTCGGTGAGCAGCTGGTGCGCTTCGTCGGCGGTCTCCGCGCGGAGCCGTTCTGACTCGAGCAGAGAGGTCTCGAGGCGCCGGGCCGCTTCTTCGAGCGCGTCGGCCCTGCGGCGTACGGCCTCCTCCTCGAGGCGGGTGGCGTCGGCGTGCCTGCCGGCGATCTCGGCGTGCAGGTGGCGGGCATCGGCGTGCAGCGCGTCGGCTTCGGCACGCCGCCCGGCCGCCTCGAGCTCGGTCTGCTCGCGCAGGCGGTCGGCCTGCGCCTGGGCGGCCTGCAGGAGCCGGCCGGCCTGCTCGGCGACCGGCTCGTCGGCGTCCGACGGGTGGTCCTGCCCCATGGGGCAGCATCGTGTCAGACCCGGCGCCCGGCTGTCAGACCCGGTCGGCGCCCGTGGTGCGCTCGTGACGGTCGCGCCCGGTCCGTGCCCGGACCCGGCCTCAGACGTCGCGGAACCGGTTGATGGCGGCCTCGTGCCTCGCCCGGAGCTCGTGGTCGCGGACCCCGAGGCCCTCCTCGGGGGCGAGGCAGAGGACACCGACCTTGCCCTGGTGCACGTTCGTGTGCACGTCGTGCGCGGCCTGCCCGACCTGGTCGAGGGGGTAGCTGCGCGACAGAGTGGGGTGGATCTTGCCCCGGGCGACCAAGCGGTTGGCCTCCCACGCCTCGCGGTAGTTGGCGAAGTGCGAGCCGATGATCCGCTTGAGGCTCATCCAGAGGTAGCGGTTGTCGTACTCGTGCATGAACCCGCTGGTCGAGGCGCAGGTGACGATGGTGCCGCCCTTGCGCGCGACGAAGACCGACGCGCCGAAGGTCTCGCGGCCGGGGTGCTCAAAGACGATGTCGACGTCGTCGCCGCCCGTCAGCTCGCGGATCTTCTTGCCCAGCCGCATCCACTCCTTGGGGTCCTGGGTCGTCTCGTCCTTCCAGAACCGGTACCCCTCGCCGGACGACTCGCTGCGGTCGATGACCAGCTCGGCGCCGATCGACCGGGCTATCGCAGCCTTCTCCTCGCTGGACACCACGCAGACCGGCGTCGCGCCGCCGTTGACCGCCAGCTGGGTGGCGTAGGAGCCGAGGCCGCCCGAGGCGCCCCAGATCAGCACGACGTCGCCCTGCTTCATGCCCGCACCGTTGCGCGAGACCAGCTGCCGGTACGCCGTGGAGTTGACCAGCCCGGGACTGGCAGCCTCCTCCCAGGTCAGGTGGGCCGGCTTGGGCATCAGCTGGTTCGACTTCACCAGGGCGAGGTGCGCGAGACCGCCGAAGTTCGTCTCGAACCCCCAGATCCGCTGCTCCGGGTCGAGCATCGTGTCGTTGTGCCCGTCGGGCGACTCCAGCTCGACGGACAGGCAGTGGGCGACGACCTCGTCGCCCGGCTTCCAGGCGTGCACGCCTGGTCCGGTGCGCAGCACGACGCCGGACAGGTCCGAGCCCAGCACGTGGTACGGCAGGTCGTGCCGCTTCGACAGCGGTGAGAGCCGCCCGTAGCGCTCCAGGAAGGAGAACGTCGGCACCGGCTCGAAGATCGCCGACCAGACGGTGTTGTAGTTGATCGCTGAGGCCATCACCGCGACCAGCGCCTCGCCCGGGCCGAGCTCCGGGGTCGGCACGTCCTCGACGTGCAGCGACTCGCGCGGGTCCTTGTCGCGCGACGTCCGGCCCTCGAACATGGCGGTCTCGTCGCGGTGCACCGTCACGGCCCGGTAGGCCTCGGGTACCGGCAGGGCGGCCAGGTCGTCGGCCGATGCACCCGCCAGCACTGCCTCGAGGATCTCCTGCACGTCGGCCTCCGGGGGCTCGTGGGACGGGGACGGTGCCTCGGCTGGGCTCGATGCTACTGGCGAGTAACCAGGAGCGGGACGCCGGGGCTCGAGCAGCCGGCACGACGGAGCAGGCTGTGCGGTGCGGTCATGGAGGACCGACCGGAACCAGCAGGCCCCCACGCGTCCGCCACGCCCGGTCCCGACGTGGCTCCTCCTCCGCGGCACCACGAGAGCACTGCCCGGGCGGCTCAGTCCTCCGAGGGGATGAGCACCCAGAGCGCGACGTAGAGCAGGACCTGCGGGCCGGGCAGCAGGCACGACACCACGAACACCAGCCGTACCGTCGTCGTCGACCAGCCGAAGCGGCGGGCGATGCCGGCGCAGACTCCGGCGACGAGGCGGCGGCGTGGTCGTACCAGATCGTTCATGCCCCGACAGTACGTGAGTGGTCGGGGGTCGGCGCGGCCTCGACGAGCTCGACCAGGACCCCCATCGCGTCCCTCGGGTGCACGAAGTTGACCCGTGAGCCCGCCGTGCCGCGGCGCGCCTCGTCGTAGAGCAGCCGGACGCCCTTGGCACGCAGGTCGGCGCTGGTCACGTCGATGTCGTCGACGCCGTACGCCACCTGCTGGACGCCCTGGCCCGAGCGGTCCAGGAACTTCGCGATCGGCGACTCGGGGGACAGCGGCGCGAGCAGCTGGATGCAGGACCCCGAGCCACCCACGTCGAGCATCGCCTCGCGCACCCCCTGCTCCTCGTTGACCTCCTCGTGCACCACGTGGACGTCGAACGTGCGGGCGTAGAAGGCGATGGCCTCGTCGAGGTCGCGCACGGCGAGGCCGACGTGGTCGATGCGGGTGAGCATGCGGCTATCGTGACAGCGCCGCACCCGACGTCGCGCAGGAGGTAACACCCATGTCTGGTTCCGTCATCGTCGCCGGGGCCCGCACGCCGATGGGCCGGCTGCTCGGGTCACTGAAGGACTTCTCCGGGGCCGACCTCGGCGGCGTCGCGATCAAGGGCGCGCTCGAGAAGGCCGGCGTCGCTCCCGAGCGGGTCGAGTACGTGATCATGGGCCAGGTCCTGCAGGCCGGCGCCGGTCAGATCTCGGCCCGCCAGGCCGCCGTCAAGGCGGGCATCCCGATGACCGTGCCGGCGCTGACCATCAACAAGGTCTGCCTCTCCGGCGTCGACGCGATCGCGCTCGCCGACCAGCTCATCCGTGCCGGCGAGTTCGACGTCGTGGTCGCGGGCGGGATGGAGTCGATGACGCAGGCGCCGCACTTCCTGCCGAAGTCCCGCGAGGGGGTGAAGTTCGGCGACGTGAAGCTCGTCGACTCGATGTCCTACGACGGTCTCTGGGACGTCTTCACCACCCAGGCCATGGGTGCGCTCACCGAGGCGTGCAACGCCGAGCTCGGCATCTCCCGCGAGGAGCAGGACGCGTTCTCCGCCCGCTCGCACCAGCGCGCGGCCGAGGCATGGAAGAACGGCCTGTTCGACGACGAGGTCGTGGCGGTCGAGATCCCGCAGCGCAAGGGAGAGCCGGTGCAGTTCAAGGAGGACGAGGGCATCCGCGCCGACACCACGGCCGAGAGCCTCGGCAGGCTGCGCCCGGCGTTCAGCAAGGACGGCACCATCACGGCCGGCTCGTCCTCGCAGATCTCTGACGGCGCGGCCGCCGTTGTCGTGATGAGCAAGGCGAAGGCCGAGGAGCTGGGTCTCCCGTGGCTGGCCGAGATCGGTTCCCACGGTGTCGTCGCCGGCCCGGACTCGACGCTGCAGTCGCAGCCGTCGGCGGCGATCAGGAAGGCCTGCGCCAAGGAGGGCATCAGCCCCGCCGACCTCGACCTGGTCGAGATCAACGAGGCGTTCGCCAGCGTCGGCATCAAGTCGGTGCGCGATCTCGGCCTCGACGAGGAGAAGGTCAACGTCAACGGCGGTGCGATCGCGCTCGGTCACCCGATCGGCATGTCCGGTGCGCGGATCGCCCTGCACCTGGCGCTCGAGCTGAAGCGTCGCGGCGGTGGCGTCGGCGCGGCTGCTCTGTGCGGCGGCGGCGGTCAGGGCGACGCCCTGGTGCTGCGCGTCCCGGCAGCCGGCTGACCCCGCAGGTGGCCGCGGCGCCGGGGGTCGGCGCGCTGGTCGAGCGCGCCCGCGAGGGCGACGCCCGGTCCGTCGCGAAGCTCATCTCGCTGGTCGAGGACGCGTCGCCGCGGCTGCGGGAGGCGATGGCCGCCCTGGCGCCGTACGGCGGCCGCGCGAGCGTCATCGGCCTGACCGGCGCTCCCGGCGTCGGCAAGTCGACGTCCACCAACGCGCTCGTGACGGCGTTCCGTGGGCGTGGCAAGCGGGTGGGCGTGCTCGCGGTCGACCCCTCGTCCCCGTTCTCGGGCGGGGCACTGCTCGGCGACCGGGTGCGGATGCAGGACCACGCGTTGGACCGCGACGTCTACATCCGGTCGATGGCCAGCCGCGGCCACCTCGGCGGTCTGTCGTGGGCCACGCCGCAGGCGCTGCGGGTGCTGGACGCCGCCGGCTGCGACGTCGTGCTCGTCGAGACCGTCGGCGTCGGCCAGTCCGAGGTGGAGGTGGCACGGACGGCCGACACCACGGTGGTGCTGCTCGCCCCGGGCATGGGCGACGCCATCCAGGCCGCCAAGGCCGGCATCCTCGAGGTGGGTGACGTGTACGTCGTCAACAAGGCCGACCGCGACGGTGCCGACAACGCCGTGCGCGAGCTGCGCCACATGCTGACCCTCGGCGAGCGCCGGTCGCCGGGGGAGTGGCGGCCGCCGATCGTCAAGACCGTCGCGTCCCGCGGCGAGGGTCTCGACGAGCTGGTCGAGGCGCTGGACAAGCACCGCGCCTGGCTGGAGGAGACCGGCACGCTGCACGAGCGCCGCCTGCACCGCGCCGCCGACGAGGTCGAGGCGATCGCGCTGACCGCGCTGCGCGAGCGCGTGGGCGACCTGCGGACGCGCGACGGCGAGGCCAACCTCGACGCTCTGGCCGCCGACGTCGTCGCCGGCCGCACCGACCCCTACGCCGCCGCCGACGCGCTGCTCGCCGGTCTCACCGCCGGCTGAGCACTCGCGGCCCCGACCCCGTCGCACCCGTGATGCGCGGCCTGCCGCGCCGGGCTCGTGGGCGGCTCAGCGCCCGGTGGCCGAGGCCGGGCTGCTGCTCGACGACGTTCCGGTCCCGCCGGGGCTGGAGGTCGACGTCGACGGGGTGGGGTCGGTCGGAGTGGGGGTGGTCGTCGTCTCGGCGGGCGTGGGCGCCGGAGGCGTCGTGGGTTCGGCGGTGGTGGCGGGCGACGTCGGGCAGGCGAGGGTCACGTCCTGCTCCACCGTGCGCCCGGCCCTCGTCGTGACGTCGATGGTGCGGCCGCGCGCGCTCAGGACGGAGGTGCCGACGGGCGCGCCCGCGATGCGGTAGCGGTCGCCCTCGCTCAGCCCGCTCAGCCTGACCGCGCTCGTCCGCTGGCCGTCGATCCACAGCCACAGCGGGAAGCGGGCGTCCGGGCAGCTGACGTCGGTCCGGACCCGGCCCTGGACGACTGCTCCGCGGACCAGCGTGGTGACGCGCGGCTTCGCGCCGCGCGTGCAGCTGACGTCGTCGACGAACGTGGGGGCCCAGACACCGACCGCAGCCGGACCGAGGTTGGTGTTGACACGCCATGACGTGACGAGGACCGGGCCGCTGGTGCACGGCACCCGGTAGGCGCCGTTGACATCCGTCGTGGCCGCCAGCCGGGTCGGGAGGTAGCCCTTCGCGGTCTGCTCCCCGGTCCAGACGTAGAGGCCGGCCACCGGGACACCGGACGGGTCGACGACGCGGCCGCGGACGAAGGTGGGCGCCACTCGCTCCGGCGGCGCGGTGACCGCGCTGCTCGTGACGGGCGGCGCGGCGGTCTTGCGGCCCGCGGTCGACGGGACCACGGAGGCCTGCCGGGTCTCCGGTGCGGAGGTCGACGTGCTCACGGACGGCGCGGGCGAGCCGCCGCGGGCGACGTTGACGATCGTGTTGCGCACGCCGCTCACGCCGCCGCCCAGCGCGAGGCCGCCGAAGATGCCGGCGAGGAAGACACCGGTGACCCCGCAGACAGCGGCCGCCCGGTGGAACCGCCGGAACGTGGCCTCGCGGTACACGCGGCCGAACCCGTCGGGGGGCGGGGGCAGCGGCTCGATCGGGCGACGGGGCAGGTGCCCGGTCATCGGACATCCTCCAGCCAGCTCGCAAGCCGGCCGCGCGCGTCGAAGAGCATGCGCTTGATCGTTCCTTCCGGCTTCCTCAGCGCCGTCGCGACCTCGGCGACGCTCATGTCGGCGTAGTAGTGCAGCAGGACGGGCAGCCGGAGCCGGTCGGGGAGCCGCTCGACCATGTCCCGCAGCCAGGGGTCGGCGGCCGGCGTGCTCACCGGCGTCGTCTCCTCGAGCCTCGCCTGCAGCTTGCGGTCGCGCTGCTCGCGGCGCCAGCGGTCGCGGACCAGGTTGGTGGCTGTGACGTAGAGGTAGCCCTTGGGGTCGTGGACCGTGAGCCAGCGCGACAGCAGCCGGGTGAACGCCTCGGAGGCGATGTCGTGCGCGGCATCCCGGTCGCCGACCAGCGAGGCACACCAGCCGGCCAGCTGCCCGTAGTGCTCGTTCCACAACGCTCGGGCAGCGTCCTCCCGGGCGGTCGCGGCAGCCGCCGCGACACCCCGGGTGCGGGAGGCCCCCGCGGTCACCATGACGGCCACGAACCGAGGACGCCGATCGGCGCCGGTCGGTTCACCCCGGTCACGAGGACCACGCGGTTCCGCGTGGAGCCGACGTCCCCGCTCGCGGGGAGCCGGTCGCCCGTCTCCATCCGACCGAGGGTAGCGGGCCGACCCGTCCGCACCCGGGTACGCTCGTCACGATCCGGACATGACGTCGCGTCGGAACCGCGAGGGCGTCGTGTCACACGCGGCCACCACCCCGGCCGTCACCGGTGACGAGTCGCGAGGAGCCACAGGTGGACGCCGAGGAGATCCAGCAGGGTCGGGAGCGCTGGCAGCGTCGTTTCGACGCGGCACGGGTGCGGGAGGCGGACTTCTCCACGCTGTCCGGCGTCGAGGTCGACCCGGTCTACGGCCCGGCGCCCGGCGACACGGTTGAGGGCTTCGAGCGGATCGGCTGGCCGGGCGAGTTCCCGTTCACCCGCGGCCTGTACCCGACGGGCTACCGCGGGCGCACCTGGACGATCCGGCAGTTCGCCGGGTTCGGCAACGCGGCGCAGACCAACGAGCGCTACAAGATGATCCTGGCCGCCGGCGGCGGGGGTCTCTCGGTGGCGTTCGACATGCCCACGCTGATGGGCCGCGACTCCGACGACCCGAAGTCCCTGGGCGAGGTGGGGCACTGCGGGGTCGCGATCGACTCCGCCACCGACATGGGCGTGCTCTTCTCCGACATCCCGCTGGGTGACGTCACGACGTCGATGACGATCAGTGGTCCCGCGGTGCCGGTGTTCTGCATGTACCTCGTCGCCGCCGAGCGGCAGGGCGTCGACCTCAGCGTGCTCAACGGCACCCTGCAGACCGACATCTTCAAGGAGTACATCGCGCAGAAGGAGTGGCTGTTCCCCCCGGAGCCGCACCTGCGGCTGATCGGCGACCTCATGCAGTACTGCGTCGAGAACATCCCGGCGTACAAGCCGCTGTCGGTCTCGGGCTACCACATCCGTGAGGCCGGCTCGACGGCCGCGCAGGAGCTGGCGTTCACCCTCGCCGACGGCTTCGGCTACGTCGAGCTGGGTCTGTCCCGCGGCATGGACGTCGACGAGTTCGCGCCGGGCCTGTCGTTCTTCTTCGACGCGCACCTGGACTTCTTCGAGGAGATCGCGAAGTTCCGCGCGGCCCGCCGGATCTGGGCCCGCTGGCTGCGCGATGTCTACGGCGCGACGACCGAGAAGGCGCAGTGGCTGCGCTTCCACACCCAGACTGCGGGCGTCTCGTTGACGGCGCAGCAGCCTGACAACAACATCGTCCGCACCGCCGTCGAGGCGCTGGCCGCGGTCCTGGGCGGCACCAACTCGCTGCACACCAACGCCCTCGACGAGGTGCTGGCGCTGCCGAGTGAGAAGGCCGCCGAGATCGCGCTGCGCACCCAGCAGGTGATCATGGACGAGACCGGTGTCGTCAACGTCGCCGACCCGCTCGGCGGATCCTGGTACGTCGAGGCGCTCACCGACCGCATCGAGGCCGAGGCCGAGGCGGTCTTCGCCCGCATCCGCGCGATGGGCTCGGACGGCTCGATCACCTCGGGCCTGCTGCGCGGCATCGAGGACGGCTGGTTCATGTCCGAGATCGCCGAGGCGGCCTTCACCTACCAGACGGGCCTGGAGAAGGGCGAGAAGAAGGTCGTCGGGGTCAACGTGCACACGTCGACCGTCGAGGAGCCGCTGGAGATCCTGCGCGTCTCCCACGAGGTCGAGAGCGAGCAGAACCGGGTCCTCGGTGCCCGCCGGGCCGAGCGGGACGAGGCCGCCGCCCGCGCCGCGGTCACGCGGATGGCCGAGGTCGCCCGCACGGACGAGAACATGGTGCCGGCGATGCTCGACGCGGTCCGGGCCGAGGCGACCCTCGGTGAGATCTGCGACGCCCTGCGCGCCGAGTGGGGCGACTACCGCGAGCCGCCACGCTTCTGACCTCTGCTCGCCCGGCCGGGTCGGGGCAAGATCAAGATCGAGAGCGGCCGTACCCGAAAGACGGAACAACTGCCGTTGTACCGGTCAAGAAGGGCCGGGATCGGCATTGCACCGTCTTTCGTGCTCGGCTGCAGGCGCCCCGCGGGCGGCGACCCGGTCGGCGGCTCACCCGGGCGTGGGGGAGGATGGTCGGCATGTCGCAGTCCAGCTTCAACCCGTACGGCGCCGTCGACCTCTCCGCGCTCGCCCGGCCGGCCGGCGCTGCCCCGAGCGGCGCTGACGCGCCGGCGGCCACCGGCGGGGTGGTCGTCGACGTCACCGAGGCCGACTTTCAGGCAGTGGTCCTCGAGCAGTCGTTGACCGTCCCGGTCGTCATCGACTTCTGGGCCGACTGGTGCGGGCCGTGCAAGCAGCTGAGCCCGGTTCTGGAGCGCCTGGCCGCGGCCGACGGCGGGACCTGGCTGCTCGCCAAGATCGACCTGGACGCCAACCCGGAGCTCGGGCAGGCGTTCCAGGTGCAGAGCATCCCGGCGGTCTTCGCGGTGGTGAAGGGGCAGCCGATCCCGCTGTTCCAGGGCGCGCTCCCCGAGGCGCAGGTGCGGGAGTACCTCGACGAGCTGCTGCGCGTCGCCGAGGTGAACGGCGTCAGCGGCCGCCTCTCGCTCGACGGTGCGGCGCCGCCGGAGGAGGCACAAGAGGCACCGGAGCCGGAGTCCGACCCGCGCTATGACGAGGCCTACGACGCCATCGAGCGCGGCGACCTCGATGCCGCGGCCGAGGCTTACCGCGGCCTGCTGGCCGACGCCCCCGCCGACCCCGACGCCCGGGCGGGGCTGGGGCAGGTCGAGCTGCTCCGCCGGACCCAGGGTGTCGACGAGCGAGCCGCGCGCCGGACCGCTGCCGAGAAGCCCGACAACGTCGCTGCCCAGACCGCCGTCGCCGATCTCGACCTCCTCGGCGGGCACGTCGAGGACGCCTTCACCCGCCTCGTCGACCTGGTCCGCCGGTCCTCCGGCGCCGACCGCGATGCCGCCCGGGATCACCTCGTCGGGCTCTTCGAGCTGGTCGGCAGCCAGGACGACCGGGTCGCCAAGGCTCGCACCGCGCTGGCCAACGCCCTGTTCTGACCGGACGCCCCGGTACATGACGAAGACCGCTCGCCTCCGTCAGGGAGGGAGCGGCCTTCGAGGTCGGGCAGGGACGCGCGAGGCGTCCGCTTCCTAGAACACGAAGATGATCACCAGGATCACAGCGATGACGAGTGCGGCGATGGCGATGGTGCGGGTGTTCATCGGGGCTCCGTTCGATGTGGGGCAGGGGTTCTGGAGCACCTGTCTCCTGGCAACGCCGGGACAAACGTCCGGCTGCCGTCCCCCTGCCCGAGCGTGACACTGCGTGCCGGCGACGTCGCTTACAGTCACCCCTCCCCGCGCCGCCTGCCGAAGGTCGCGACCCCAGAAGTCGCTGTCGCCGTCGAGGACCCCGCGCACGAGCCGCTGCCAGCCGAGCCGGGCGCAGAGGCGCGGAGCCGGCCGGTCGTCGGCGTACGTCGAGAGCAGCGCGCGCTCGTGCGGCTGGTCGAGCACCAGGCCCTCCATCAGCGAGCGGCCGATGCCGCGGCCCTGGGGCGGCCGGGTGCACGCCGAGCTCGACCACCTCGAAGTGCCCGCCGAGCCACTCCGCCAGCAGCGGTGCGGCCCCGGGGGGAGTTGTCTGCTTCACTCACTCGGTCCACTCACTCGGTCCACCACATCCCGTGCTGACCGGTGAAGCCGTAGCCGAAGCCGCGGACGAGGCCCGCCTCCCGCAGCAGCACGAGGCGGAAGGCCTCGCGGCGGGCGTGCACGGGGAGCATCTCGGTGGCGAACCGCTCGACCTGCTCCTCGGTCTCGTCGCGGCCGGGGGCGGTGGAGGCGGCCCGGTAGGCCTCGACCACCTCGTCGGCCACTGCCATCGCCGCGCCCCGCCGAGCACCTGGAGCACCGGCCGGCCGGTCGTCGGACAGGCATTACTCCCAGCCCTCCTGCCAGGCGAAGGGTGAGTCGACGGCGGCCTCGAGCTGTCGGCCCGGTCAGGCAGGCGGCGTGTGGCGCAGCCAGACGGTGGCGAGTGGCGGTACCCGGAGCGTCGCCGACGCGCCCTGCCCGTGCCAGCCCTCGTCCGCTGCCTCGACCCCGCCGAAGTTGCCGATGCCGCTGCCGACGTAGGCATCGGCGTCGGTGTTGAGGACCTCGTCCCAGCGCCCGGTGAACGGCAGGCCGATCCGGTACCCCTCGTGCGGCACCGCGGAGAAGTTGGCTACGCACGCCAGCACCGACCCGTCGTCGCCCCAGCGCAGGAACGAGAACACGTTGTTCCCCGCGTCGTTGGCGTCGATCCAGGTGAACCCGCCGGTGTCGCTGTCCCGCGACCACAGCTCGCGGGTCTCGCGGTAGACCCGGTTGAGGTCGTGGACCAGCGTCTGCACCCCGCGATGGTCGGGGTTGTCCGTGAGCCACCAGTCCAGCGAGCGCGACTCCGCCCACTCCGACTCCTGGCCGAACTCAGAGCCCATGAACAGCAGCTGCTTCCCGGGGTGGGCCCACATGAAAGCGAGGTAGGCCCGCAGGTTCGCCAACTGCTGCCACCGGTCGCCCGGCATCTTCCGGAGCAGCGAGCCCTTGCCGTGCACGACCTCGTCGTGGCTGATCGGCAGCACGTAGTGCTCGGAGTAGGCGTAGACGAGCGAGAACGTCAGCTGGTGGTGGTGGTACTGCCGGTAGATGGGCTCGTTGGCCATGTAGCCCAGCGAGTCGTGCATCCAGCCCATGTTCCACTAGAAACCGAAGCCCAGCCCGCCCAGGTGCGTCGGGCGGGTGACGCCGGGCCACGCGGTCGACTCCTCGGCGATGGTGACGATGCCCGGCACCCGCTTGTACGCCGTGGCGTTGACCTCCTGGAGGAAGGACACCGCCTCGAGGTTCTCGCGGCCGCCGAACTCGTTCGGCTCCCACTGACCCGCCTCGCGCGAGTAGTCGAGGTAGAGCATCGACGCGACCGCGTCGACCCGCAGGCCGTCGATGTGGAACTCCTCCAGCCAGTACAGCGCGTTGGCGACGAGGAAGTTGCGCACCTCCGTGCGGCCGAAGTTGAAGACGTAGGTGCCCCAGTCGAGCTGCTCACCCTTGCGCGGGTCGGGGTGCTCGTAGAGGGCGGTGCCGTCGAAGCGCGCCAGTGCCCAGGCGTCCTTGGGGAAGTGCGCCGGCACCCAGTCGACGATGACGCCGATGCCGGCCTGGTGCAGCGTGTCGACGAGGTACCGGAAGTCGTCGGGCGATCCGAACCGTGACGTCGGCGCGAAGTACGACGACACCTGGTAGCCCCACGACCCGCCGAACGGGTGCTCGGCGACCGGGAGCAGCTCGACGTGGGTGAAGCCGAGGTACTTCACGTGCCCGACGAGCTGCTCGGCGAGCTCGCGGTAGGTGAGGCCCCGCCGCCACGAGCCGAGGTGCACCTCGTAGCAGGACATCGGCGCGGCGAGCGGGTCCTGCTGCGCCCGGCGCTGCAGCCACTCGTCGTCGCCCCACTCGTACTCGGGGGTGAACACCACCGACGCCGTCGCGGGTGGTACCTCCGCGCGGAACGCCATCGGGTCGGCCTTCTGCCGCCAGACGCCGTCCTGGCCGAGCACCTCGTACTTGTAGTGGGTGCCGTCACCGATGCCGGGGACGAACAGCTCCCACACCCCGGTCGAGCCCATGACGCGCATCGGGTGCGCGCGGCCGTCCCAGTAGTTGAAGTCGCCGGTCAGCCGCACGCCCTGCGCACTCGGCGCCCACACCGCGAAGGAGGTGCCGGTGACGGGGCCGGCGATGCCGTCGTACGACCGCAGGTGGGCACCCAGGACTGTCCACAGCTCCTCGTGCCGACCCTCGCCGATCAGGTGCAGGTCGATCTCCCCGAGCGTCGGCAGGAAGCGGTAGGGGTCGTCGAGCAGCGAGACGGGGCCGTCGTAGGCGACCTCCAGGCGGTAGTCCGGCACGTCCGGTCGGGGGAGGAACCCCACCCACACGCCGTACGCCTCGTGCCGCATGTCGACGCGCTCGTCGCCGATCGCGAGCCGCACCGACGTGGCCCACGGCCGCAGCGTGCGGAAGGTGACGCCGCCGTCGTGCGCGTGCGGGCCGAGCAGCGAGTGCGGGTCGTGGTGCACGCCTGAGACGAGCCGGTGCAGCTCTTCGTCCGGCACGGGCGCAGGGGCCGGCCCGGTCACGACGGGAGCCGAAGGGGTCGCGGTGGTGGCCGGCGGTCCGCCGGCGGGAGGGCCGGCGGGAGGGCCGGCGCTGCGGCCGGCCCCGGGGCTGTTGCTCTGCGGGGTGGTCGGCATGCTGCTCACTCCTCGGTCGCGGCGAGTCTGTGGATCGCCGCCATGGGGATCTCCAGCCAGGTCGGACGGTTGCGGGCCTCGTAGAGGACCTCGTAGACAGCCTTGTCGGTCTCGAACGCCCTGAGCAGGACGGTCTGCGCGCGCGGGTCGGTGCCGCCCGCGCGGGCGTAGCCCTCGCAGAAGGCGTCCCGGTTGTGGCCTGCCCACTCAGCGGCGCGGTACTCCCGCTGCGGGTCGTGAGGGTGGTCGGCGAGCAGGTGACGCGCGGCGTAGTCGAAGGACCGCAGCATCCCGGCGACGTCCTTGAGCGGTGACTCCAGCCCGCGACGCTCGGCGAGCGGCCTGGCCGGCTCGCCCTCGAAGTCGAGCAGCTTCCAGCCGTCCAGGGTCCGCATCACCTGGCCGAGGTGGTAGTCGCCGTGCACCCGCTGCACGGCCACCGGGAGGTCGAGCGCCGCGACGTCGCCGAACGCGTTCTGCAGAGCCGCGACGTACGGCGCCAGCTCGTCGACCTCGGCCGCCGCCCGCTCGAGCCGGCCCTTCATGGCCTCGGCGAGCGCCGCCAGCTCCTTGCCGTCGAGGGTGCCGGTGGGGAGGACCGCGGCGAGCGCCAGGTGCACCTCGGCGGTCGCCGCGCCGAGGCGCTGCGACTCGCCCGCGAAGTCGCCGCCCACCTCGTGCGCATGCAGGTCGGCCTCGGCGTAGAGGTCGCGGACGCTGGTCAGCGCCAGCTCCCACCCCTCGGTCGCGTCCCGAAGGAACGTCTGTGCCATCGCGAGGCTGGCCGTCACCGGGCTGCCCTCCGGGCCCGGCCAGTTGCCCTCGACCCAGCCCAGCGGTGTGGCGATGTGGGTGCTCCCGGCGGCGGCCAGGGCGGAGTGGACCTCGATGTCGGGGTTGACCCCCGGGGACACCTTCCGGAACACCTTGAGGATCACCGTGTCGCCGAAGATGACCGAGGTGTTGCTCTGCTCGGCACCGACCACGATGGACGGGCCACCCGGGGGCAGCTCGGACAGTGCGAGGTCGCGGTGGAAGGCGATGCCCGGCACGGTGACCTCGCCGTCGATGCCGTCGATCCAGTGCACCGTCGCGTCCTTGTCGTGCAGTGCGTCGTAGAGGTGCCGGAGCCGACCGTCGGCGTCGGTCTCCTCCCCGACGAACGCGTGGGCGAGGTGCTCCTGCGTCCTGTCGTAGGCGACGAGGGGCAGCTGGTAGGTCTCGGTGTCGCCGTCCTCGTAGGTGACGGTGACGAGGTCGATGCGCGTGTCGGCCGACGGCCGGCCCACGGTCGCGGTCCCCGTGACCTCCCAGTCCCGGCCCTTCCCCGCGAACCACCTCTGGTGGCCCAGGTAGGACGTGAGGTCCAGGGCGTGTCCGGGAGCGGCCGGGGCAGACATCAGCGGTCTCCTTCCGGAGGGGTCAGCCGGAACCAGTAGAAGCCGTGGCCGGCCAGGGTGAGCAGGTAGGGCAGCTCACCGATCTGTGGGAAGTGCACGGTGCCGAGCAGCTCCACGGGGGTCCACGCCTCCCAGCGGCGCAGGTCGAGCTCGACCGGCTGCGGGAAGCGGGACAGGTTGTTGACGCAGAGGACGACGTCGTCGCCGAACGCGCGCACGAACGACAGGACGCTCGGGTTGGAGCCACCCAGGTCCTCCCAGCTGCCGAGGCCGAAGGCGGGGTTCTGCTTGCGGACCTCGATCATGCGCCGGGTCCAGTGCAGCAGGGAGGTCGAGCTGCCCAGCTGCGCCTCGACGCTGGTGACCTGGTGGCCGTAGATCGGGTCCATGATCGCGGGCAGGAACAGCTGCCCCGGGTTGGACGTCGAGAAGCCGGCGTTGCGGTCCGGCGTCCACTGCATCGGGGTGCGGACGCCGTCGCGGTCGCCGAGCCAGATGTTGTCGCCCATCCCGATCTCGTCGCCGTAGTACAGGACCGGTGAGCCGGGCAGTGACAGCAGCAGGGCGGTGAACAGCTCCAGCTGGTTGCGATCGTTGTCCAGCAGCGGGGCCAGCCGCCGCCGGATGCCGATGTTGGCCTTCATGCGGGGGTCCTTGGCGTACTCGCCCCACATGTAGTCGCGTTCCTCGTCGGTGACCATCTCGAGGGTCAGCTCGTCGTGGTTGCGCAGGAAGATGCCCCACTGGCAGCTGTCCGGGATCGTCGGCGTCTGGGCCATGATCTCGGAGATCGGGTAGCGCGACTCGCGTCGGACGCCCATGAACAGCCGTGGCATCACGGGAAAGTGGAACGCCATCTGGCACTCGTCGCCGTCGTCGCCGAAGTACTCGACCACGTCGCCCGGCCACTGGTTGGCCTCGCAGAGCATCACCCGGTCGGGGTACTGCGCGTCGACCTCCTTGCGCACCCGCTTGAGCATCTCGTGGGTGCGGGGGAGGTTCTCGCAGTTGGTGCCCTCCTCTTCGAAGAGGTACGGCACGGCGTCGAGCCGGAACCCGTCGATGCCGAGGTCGAGCCAGAACTTCAGCGCCTCGATGATGGCGTCCTGCACGGCCGGGTTCTCGAAGTTGAGGTCCGGCTGATGGCTGAAGAACCGGTGCCAGAAGTACTGCTTGCGCACCGGGTCGAACGTCCAGTTGGAGGACTCGGTGTCGACGAAGATGATCCGCGCGTCGGCGTACGCCTCGTCGGTGTCGGCCCACACGTAGAAGTCGCCGAACGGGCCGTCGGGATCGGTGCGGGACGCCTGGAACCAGGCGTGCTGGTCCGACGTGTGGTTCATGACGAAGTCGATGATCACGCGGATGCCGCGCTCGTGCGCCGCGTCGACGAACTGCACGAAGTCGCCGAGCGTGCCGAACTCCGGCAGGACGTCGGTGTAGTCGGCGACGTCGTACCCGCCGTCGCGCAGGGGCGACTTGAAGAACGGCGGCAGCCAGATGCAGTCGACGCCGAGCCACTGGATGTAGTCGAGCTTCTCCATCAGCCCGAGCAGGTCGCCGTTGCCGTCACCGTTGCTGTCCTTGAACGACCGGATCAGGACCTCGTAGAAGACGGCGCGCTTGTACCAGTGAGGGTCGCGCTCCGCCTCCGGCAGGTCCGCGAAGTTGTCGATCGCGTGCGGCTCGTGGGAGGCGTGGGCTGGGTGCAGGTCCGGCGTCGCCTCGGTCACTGGGCCGCTCCCTCACGCCCGCGACGCTCGACGCGGAACACGTGGGCCGGCTCCCCGAAGGGGTCCAGCCGCACGTAGTTCGCCTGACCCCAGACGTACGTCTCGCCACCGATCTCGTCGTGCACGGCCATGGTGTCGTCCCACTCCATTCCCAGTGCCGGCATGTCCAGCCGCACCGTCGTCTCGCGGGCCCCGTGCGGATCGAGGTTCACCACCACCAGGACGGTGTCGGTGTGGTGGCCGTCGTCACCGGTGATGCTCTTGGAGTAGCAGATGATCTGGTCGCTGTCGGTGTGGTGGAAGTGCAGGTTGCGCAGCTGCTGGAGCGCCCGGTGCTGACGGCGCAGCTCGTTGAGCCGGGTGAGGTACGGCGCGAGCGTGCGCCCCTCGGCCTCGGCGGCCGCCCAGTCACGCGGTCGCAGCTGGAACTTCTCGGTGTCGAGGTACTCCTCGCTACCGGGTCGCAGCGCCACGTGCTCGAACAGCTCGAAGCCAGCGTAGATGCCGTAGGTGGGCGACAGGGTCGCGGCGAGGACAGCCCGGATCCTGAACGCCGGCGGACCGCCGTACTGCAGGTAGGCGTGCAGGATGTCGGGGGTGTTGGTGAAGAAGTTGGGCCGCAGGAAGTGGCCGGTCTCGGTGGTGAGCTCGGTGAGGTACTCCTCGAGCTCCCACTTCTCGTTGCGCCAGGTGAAGTACGTGTAGGACTGGTGGAACCCGACCTTCGCGAGGGTGTGCATCATCGCCGGCCGGGTGAACGCCTCGGCGAGGAACAGGACGTCTGGGTCGGTCTTGCGGACCTCGCCGAGCAGCCACTCCCAGAAGCTGACCGGCTTGGTGTGCGGGTTGTCGACGCGGAAGATGCGGACACCGAGGTCCATCCACTTGCGCACGATGCGCAGCACCTCGGCGTAGATGCCGTCGGGGTCGCGGTCGAAGTTGACCGGGTAGATGTCCTGGTACTTCTTCGGCGGGTTCTCGGCATAGGCGATGGTGCCGTCGGCGAGCTCGGTGAACCACTCGGGGTGCGTCGTGACCCACGGGTGGTCCGGCGTGGCCTGCAGCGCGAGGTCGATGGCGACCTCCATGCCGAGGTCGTTGGTCTTCTTCACGAAGTCGACGAAGTCCTTCTCGGTGCCGAGGTCCGGGTGGATGGCGTCGTGGCCGCCGTCGGGCGCGCCGATCGCCCACGGCGAGCCGACGTCGTCCGGCCCGGGGGTGAGGGTGTTGTTGGGACCCTTGCGGTTCGTCGTGCCGATCGGGTGGATCGGGGGCAGGTAGACGACGTCGAAGCCCATCGCCTGCACGGCCGGCAGTCGCTCGGCCGCCGTCGCGAAGGTGCCGGAGCGGAGCACGCCGTTCGCGTCGGGCGCCGCCCCCTCGGACCGCGGGAAGAACTCGTACCAGCTGCCGTACAGGGCACGCTCGCGGTCGACCCACAGCGGCATCCGTTCGGTGCCGGACACCATCTCGCGCAGGGGGAACTCCGCGAGCGTGGCCCGCACCTCCGGGGCGCCGGCGGCGGCGAGCCGGGCCGGGACCGGCCGCGACGCGTCGCGCAGCGCGGTCACGGCGTCGAGCAGGGCGCGGCGGCCCGGAGCCGGCCGGGAGGAGGCGGCCGCCCGCTCGTGGACCCGCGCGCCCTCCTCGAGCATGAGCTCGACGTCGACCCCGGCGCCGATCTTGATGTGGGCGTCGTGCTGCCAGGTGGCGACCGGGTCGCTCCACGCCTCGACCGAGAAGGTCCAGCGGCCCTCGCTCGTCGGGGTGACCCCCGCCGCCCACCGGTCGGTTCCGGGGGCCCCGGGGGACATCGGCGTGTAGGGCCCCTTGCGACCCTGCGGGTCGCGCAGCACCACGTTGGCGTTGACCAGGTCGTGGCCCTCACGGAACACGGTCGCGGAGACGGTGAACGTCTCGCCGACAACAGCCTTGGCCGGCCAGCGGCCGCCGGAGACGACGGGCTGGATGTCGAGGATGGGGATGCGTCCGATCATCGGGCACGAACCTACCCACGCAGCACGCTGCTGCACACTCCGCGTCCGTCTCGTCCCGATAGCCGTCCAGCTTTCGGTGACCCGCGGCGACGAGGGCCGGCTGGCGCCTGCCGACCCGGTCACGTCCGCGCGGGCCGCCCCTCGGGGGCGCCGGACCGTGGCCAGCGGTGCGGGTCTCTCCTCGCTCGACCGGGCGGCCCCCTGGTGCGGGTGCACCACGGGGCGTCCGGGGGGCGAGCAGGTGGACCGAGGCACCCTGGACGCCGACTATCCTCCGGCCGGTGAAGGCGATCCGACGGTTCACCGTCCGTACCGTGCTGCCCCCCGCTCTCGCCCCGCTCGGCGAGCTGGCGCTGAACCTGCGCTGGTCGTGGGACACCGCGACCCAGCAGCTGTTCGAGGGGCTGGACCCGGTCCTGTGGGACGACGTCGGCGGCGACCCGGTGCAGCTGCTCGGCGCGCTCGGCCCGGAGCGGCTCGCCGCCCTGGGCGAGGACCAGGCCGTGGTCGGCCGGGTCGAGGCGGTCGCGACCGACCTTCGGGCCTACCTCGAGGGCGATCGCTGGTACCAGGGCGTCGCGGCGGCGGCGACCGGCGTGGACGACGCCGTGCCGGAGGCCATCGCCTACTTCTCGCCGGAGTACGGCATCGCCGCCGCGCTGCCGCAGTACTCCGGCGGCCTCGGCATCCTCGCCGGCGACCACCTCAAGGCGGCCTCGGACCTGGGCGTGCCGATCGTGGCCGTCGGCCTGCTCTACCGCTCCGGCTACTTCGCCCAGTCGCTGTCCCGCGAGGGGTGGCAGCAGGAGCGCTACCCGGTGCTGGACCCCGACGGCCTGCCGATCTCGCTGCTGCGCGAGGCCGGTGGCGAGCCGCTCAAGGTGCAGGTCGGCCTGCCCGGCGAACGCCGGCTGGTGGCCCAGGTCTGGAAGGCGCAGGTCGGCCGCGTGCCGTTGCTGCTGCTGGACTCCGACGTCGAGGACAACGCACCCGCCGAGCGGGAGGTCACCGACCGGCTGTACGGCGGCGGCAGCGAGCACCGCCTCCTCCAGGAGATGCTGCTCGGCATCGGCGGCGTCCGGGCCTTGCGCGCGTACAGCCGGCTCACCGGCGCACCGGCGCCGACGGTGTTCCACACCAATGAGGGCCATGCGGGTTTCCTCGGCGTCGAGCGGATCCGCGAGCTCACCGAGGCCCATGGTCTGTCGTTCGACGAGGCCGTCGAGGCCGCCCGGTCAGCGACGCTGTTCACCACCCACACGCCCGTGCCCGCCGGCATCGACCGGTTCGCCCGCGACCTGGTCGCCCAGCACTTCGGCGGCGACAACGCCGCCCCCGGCGTGCCGGTCGACCGGGTGCTCGCGCTCGGCGCCGAGGACTACGAGGGCGGCGACCCGTCGGTCTTCAACATGGCCGTGATGGGCTTCCGGCTCGCGCAGCGCGCCAACGGCGTCTCCGAGCTGCACGGTCACGTCGCCCGGGAGATGTTCGCGCGGCTCTGGCCCGGCTTCGACGAGCCCGAGGTGCCGATCGGCTACATCACCAACGGCGTGCACGCCCCGACCTGGGTCGCGCCGGAGGTGCTCGAGCTGGCCGGCCCCGAGCTGGTCGAGCACCCGACCGAGCAGTCCGCCTGGGACGACGTCTCGCGGGTGTCCGACGCCGATATCTGGTCGGTGCGCGGCCTGCTGCGCGCCCGCCTGGTGGCAGACGCTCGCCGCCGGGTCCGGTACTCGTGGGTGCAGCGCGGCGCCAGCGAGGCCGAGCTGGGCTGGGTCGACAAGATCCTCGACCCCGAGGTGCTGACGATCGGGTTCGCGCGCCGGGTGCCCTCGTACAAGCGGCTCACGCTCATGATGCGCGACGAGGAGCGCCTCACTGCGCTGCTCATGCACCCGGAGCGCCCGATCCAGATCGTGGTCGCCGGCAAGGCGCACCCGGCTGACGACGGCGGCAAGAAGCTCATCCAGGAGCTGGTGCGTTTCGCGGACGCTCACGGTGTCCGCGACCGGATCGTCTTCCTGCCGAACTACGACATCGCGATGGCGCAGACCCTCTACCCGGGCTGCGACGTCTGGCTCAACAACCCGCTGCGCCCGCTCGAGGCGTGTGGCACGTCCGGCATGAAGGCGGCCCTCAACGGCTGCCTCAACCTGTCGGTGCTCGACGGCTGGTGGGACGAGTGGTTCGACGGCCACAACGGCTGGGCGATCCCCACCGCGGACGGCGTCACCGATGCCGACCACCGCGACGACCTCGAGGCGGCGGCGCTCTACGACCTTCTCGAGAAGACGGTCTCGCCGCTGTTCTACGACCGCGACCAGCAGGGGCTGCCGGCCCGGTGGATCGAGATGGTCCGGCACACCTTGCAGACCCTCGGCCCGAAGGTGCTCGCCACCCGGATGGTGCGCGACTACGTGGTCGGCCTCTACGCGCCGGCGTACCGCTCCGGTCGCGCGCTGGACGGCGGCTACTCCGGCGCCAAGGAGCTCGCGGCGTGGAAGACCAAGGTGCGGGCGGCCTGGCCGTCGGTGCGCGTCGACCACGTGGAGGCCTCCGGCGTCGACGACGCCGCCGAGGTCGGCAGTACGCTCGAGGTGCGGGCGTTCGTCTCGCTGGGCAAGCTCGCGCCCGAGGACGTCGACGTCCAGGTCGTGCACGGCCGGGTCGACGACAACGACCAGATCACCGGCACCTCGGCCGTGTCCCTGCGGCACGAGGAGGTCTACGAGGGCGGCCGGCACCGCTACGTCGGGCACCTCGCCCTGGACCGGCCCGGACCGTTCGGCTACACCGCCCGGGTCGTGCCGCACCACCGGCTCACGGCCTCCGCCGCCGAGCTCGGGCTCGCCGCGCTGCCCGCCGAGTCCGCGGGGATGGACTCCGGCGTCCTCCGCTAGCAACGAGCGTCCGGGGGCGGCGGCCGGTCGCCGGACGTCAGCGGTGGGCGGCCAGGACGACGACCGTGCGGCCGGGGAGGATGAGGTCGCCGGCGCTCTCGTGCCGGGAACCGGAACTCGGCAGCTCGTCGGCCGTGTCGAGCAGCACGTCGTAGGCCGTGCCCCACGCCTTGCCGGGCAGCCGGACGGCCACCGGCTCGGGACCGGTGTTGAGCAGGACGAGCAGCGGCACGGGCGACGAGCCGTCGGCGGCGGGCTTCCCGGAGAGGTACATCCCGAGCAGCCTCAGGTCGTGGTCGAACCACCGCTCCGGTGACATCTCCTCTCCGTCGGCACCGAACCACGCCAGGTCCTTCGTGCCGTCGGCGTGGGCGGGCCGGCCGTCGAAGATCTCGTCGTGCCGCAGCACCGGGTGCTCCGCACGCAGCGCCAGCAGGGCGCGCGTCCACTCGAGCTGCGCCCGCTGCCAGTCCTCGAGGTCCCACGACAGCCAGGACGTCTCGTCGTCGAGGCAGTACGCGTTGTTGTTGCCGCCCTGGGTGCGCGCGGCCTCGTCGCCGGCCGTGAGCATCGGCACGCCGGCCGACACGAGCAGCGTCGTGAGCAGGTTGCGCATCATCCGGCGGCGCAGGGCGAGCACCCGGGCGTCGTCGGTGGGGCCCTCGGCACCGCAGCCCCAGCTGTGGTTGTTGTCGGTGCCGTCGTGATTGTCCTCTCCGTTGGCCTCGTTGTGCTTGCGGTCGTAGGAGACGACGTCGTGCAGAGTGAAGCCGTCGTGCGCGGTGAGGAAGTTGACCGAGGCGAGCGGGCTGCGCGAGGAGAACAGGTCCGACGAGCCGGCCAGGCGGTACGCCAGGTCCCGCACCCCGCCGGAGTGGCCGCGCACACCGCCGTGCCCCGCCAGCCACGCGTCGCGGACGGTGTCGCGGTAGCGGTCGTTCCACTCGGCCCACGGCGCGGGAAAGGCGCCGAGCTGGTAGCCCCCCGGGCCGACGTCCCAGGGCTCGGCGACGAGCTTCACGTCCGACAGGACCGGGTCCTGCCCCAGCACCTGGAGGAAGGTGCCGTCGGCCTCGAAGCCGTCGCCACCGCGGGCCAGGGCCGGCGCGAGGTCGAAGCGGAAGCCGTCGACGTGCATCTCCTCGACCCAGTACCGGAGCGAGTCGGTGACCATCGCGAGGGCACGCGGGTGGGTCAGGTCGACGGTGTTTCCGCACCCGGTGACATCGAGGTACCTGCGGCCGACGGCCAGCCGGTAGTACGCCGCGTTGTCGAGGCCGCGCCAGGACAGCGTCGGGCCGTCGGCGCCGCCCTCGGCGGTGTGGTTGTAGACGACGTCGAGCACGACCTCGAGGCCGGCGGCGTGCAGCGTCCGCACCATGTCACGGAACTCGGTGACCTGCTGGCCGCGAGCGCCGGACGACGCGTAGCCGGCGTGCGGAGCGAAGAAGCCGAGGGTGTTGTAGCCCCAGTAGTTCGCCAGCCCGCGCCGGAGCAGCGTTGGCTCGCTGGACAGCTGCTGCACCGGCAGCAGCTCGACGGTCGTGACGCCGAGCGACACGAGGTGCTCCACGGCCGCGGGGTGTGCCAGTCCGGCGTAGCTGCCCCGCAGGTGCTCGGGCACCCCGTGGTGGCGGGCGGTGAAGCCCTTGACGTGCGCCTCGTAGACGACGGTGTCGGCCCACGGCACCCGCGGCCGTCGGTCGCCCTGCCAGTCGTACCCGGGGTGGAACACCACGGCGTGCGGCACGTACGCCGCCGAGTCGCGGTCGTCCGGGCGCCGGTCGTCGGTTCCCGGCCCGGGACCGAGCACGGCCGGGTCGAGCCGCAGGCTGCCGTCGATGGCCCGGGCGTAGGGGTCGACGAGCAGTTTGGCGGGGTTGAACCGGTGGCCGTGACCCGGGTCCCACGGCCCGTGGACGCGATAGCCGTACCGCTGCCCCGGCCGGACCCCCGGGACGTACCCGTGCCACACGTCGTGGGTGCGCTCGGTGAGACGGACCTGTCGCTCGCCGCCGTCGTCGTCCAGCAGGCAGAGGTCGACGGCCTCGCCCCGGCTGAACACCGCGAACGACGTCCCGTGGTCGTCGGGGTGGGCGCCGAGGCGGGGGACGAGCACCGGGCAACGGTAGGCGATAGCCGTGGGCTCGTTACGGTGACGCCCATGACTGAGGCTCTCGTACGGCTCGAGGTGGAGGACGGGATCGGCACGATCCGCCTCGACCGCCCCCCGATGAACGCCCTCAACGTGCAGGTCCAGGAGGAGCTGCGCGCGGCCGCCCACGAGGCGGGGGAGCGGTCCGACGTCGCGGCCATCGTCCTGTACGGAGGCGAGAAGGTCTTCGCGGCCGGGGCGGACATCAAGGAGATGACGACGATGTCGTACGCCGACATGGTGGGCCGGTCCGGCGCACTGCAGTCGTCCTTCACCGCCGTCGCCACGATCCCGAAGCCGGTGGTCGCCGCGATCACCGGCTACGCCCTTGGTGGCGGCTGCGAGCTGGCCCTGTGCGCCGACTTCCGGGTCGCGGGCGACAACGCGAAGCTCGGGCAGCCGGAGATCCAGCTCGGTGTCATCCCCGGTGCCGGCGGCACCCAGCGGCTGCCGCGGCTGGTGGGGCCGGCGCGGGCCAAGGACATCATCTTCAGCGGCCGCTTCGTCGACGCACAGGAGGCGCTCGCGATCGGCCTGGTCGACAAGGTCGTGCCTGCCGACGAGGTCTACGCCGCCGCGCGCGCGATGGCAGCGCGCTTCGTCGGCGGCCCGGCGCTCGCGCTGCGGGCCGCGAAGGCCGCGGTCGACGGCGGTCTCGAGGCCGACCTCGCCACCGGCCTCGAGCTGGAGCGCCTGCAGTTCTCCGGTCTCTTCGCGACCGACGACCGCCGCATCGGCATGGAGTCGTTCGTCGCCAACGGTCCCGGCAAGGCCGAGTTCACCGGCCGGTGAGCGCCGACCGCACCGCGGCGAGCAGCGACCCGGCCCCGAACTGCGACCCCACCGCAGCCGAGGTCGAGCGCGCGTGGCACGACCCCAAGCTCGCGAACGTGCTCTACCACGACTGGGAGGCGTCGACCTACGACGAGAAGTGGTCCATCTCCTACGACGAGCGGTGCATCGACTACGCCCGCGACCGGTTCGAGGCGATCGTGGGCCGCGACGACTCCGCGAGCTGGCCTTACGCCGA
The DNA here is from genome assembly GCA_038246545.1 of Actinomycetes bacterium. Classification (GTDB taxonomy): domain Bacteria; phylum Actinomycetota; class Actinomycetes; order JACCUZ01; family JACCUZ01; genus JBBRVW01. Next base: position 28,761 of record JBBRVW010000004.1, read on the forward strand.
GGCCCTCGAGCTCGGCAGCGGCACCGGCTTCTTCCTGCTCAACCTCATGCAGGCGGGCGTTGCGGCCACGGGCCATGTGACCGACCTGTCGCCGGGCATGGTTGGGGCCGCGGTGAGCAACGGCACCGCCCTCGGCCTCGACGTCGACGGCCGGGTGGCCGACGCCGAGTCGATCCCGTACGGCGACGAGTCGTTCGACCTCGTGGTCGGCCACGCCGTGCTGCACCACATCCCCGACGTCGAGCTCGCGCTGCGCGAGGTGCTGCGGGTGCTCAGGCCCGGCGGCCGGTTCGTCTTCGCGGGGGAGCCCACCACCGTCGGTGACTGGTACGCCCGCCGGCTCGGCCGGCTCACGTGGAAGGCGACCACGACGGTCACCCAGCTCGCCCCGCTGCGCGACCGCTGGTCGCGGCCGGTCGAGGAGCTCGCCGAGTCGTCGCGCGCCGCCGCGCTGGAGTCGGTCGTGGACATTCACACCTTCGACCCGCGTGACCTGGCGGCCACTGCGTTGCGGGCCGGCGCGGTCGACGTCCGGACGACGAGCGAGGAGCTCACCGCGGCCTTCCTCGGCTGGCCGGTGCGCACCTTCGAGGCGGCCGTGAACCCGGATCGGCTCGGCTGGGGCTGGGCGATGTTCGCCTACCGCTCGTGGCAGCGTCTGTCGGCCGTCGACCGCACCCTCGGCAGCGTCCTGCCGCAGCGACTGTTCTACAACGTCCTGCTCACCGGGACCCGCCCGTGACACGTGCGCGATGAGGCGGCGGGACCCGCGGCAGGTGCCGCTGCGGGCCTTCGTCTCGCCCGCGAGCCTGGGCTGGGTCCTGCGCAACCGCGCGCTGACGCCGTACTACCTGGTCCGGTACTGGCGTTTCCTGCGCCTACGCCTGCGCCACCCCGAGGTGGTGACCGAGGGCTTCGTCTTCCTGGGCCGTGACGTCGAGGTCACCGCCCGCCGCGGTTATGGCCGGGTGGTGCTGGGCCGCTGGGTGCACCTCGGGGACCGGTGCTCGCTGCGCGCCCACGAGGGCACGCTGCGGATCGGGGAGAAGACGGTGCTCGGTCGCGAGGACACCGTCAACTGCTACCTCGACGTGCACATCGGCGCGCGCTGCATCGTGGCCGACTGGGTGTACGTCGGCGACTTCGACCACCGCTACGACGACCTGCACGTGCCCATCAAGAACCAGGGGATCGTGAAGTCGCCCGTGCGGGTCGGCGCCGACGTGTGGATCGGCGTCAAGGCGTCGGTGCTGCGCGGCGCCCAGGTCGGCGACGGCTGCGTCCTCGCGGCGCACACCGTGGTCAAGGGCGACGTGGCCGCCGGCAGCGTGGTCGCCGGTGTGCCCGGCCGGGTTGTCCGCGACCGCGCCAAGACCTGGGCGGCGGCAGCAGCGCACCGGTCCGCCCTCGTGGACATGGCGCGCAAGCACGACCTCGCGGCGCGCAGCGCCCGCGCGGAGCGGCCCCCCGACTAGCGCCCGTCGGCCCCGGCGGCCACCGGGACCGGCACCGGATGCCGCTGCGGCAGCGCCAGTACGACTGCCGCGAGCATCGAGGAGCCCGACACCATCGTGAGCAGCACCAGCGGGAGGGCGCCCAGCACAGCGGCCGGGGCGAAGGCGGCCACCAGCACGAGCAGGGCGACGAGTCGGGACACGGGGACCTCGCAGGCGGCAGGGGCGGCGGTGCCGACCCTCCTCCCCCCGCGACCACAGGCTCAAGCCGGGGGAGCTCCCGCGACCAGCATCCGGGCGTCCAGGTGGGACGCCAGGGCCCGGTCGGGCGACGGTCCGGGGGGACCGCCGCGGCCCTCCACGTGGTCGGCGACGGCGTGGAACCGCCGCACGTGCCCCCGGTGCCGCTCTCGTGCGTACTCCGCGGCGCTGTCCCGCGACACCATGAAAGCCCAGTCGCTGGACAGCGCCAGCAACGCCTCGCGGGCCAGGTCGTCGAGCAGCGGCTGCCGGGGCGAGCGGGGCGGGGCAGACCCGCGCACGACGTCGAGCAGCCGCCCGGCCACGGCGCGGGCGTCGGCAGCGAGGTCGGCCACCGGGTCGCCGGCCCAGAGCCGGAAGTCCTTGCCCGCGCCCCACGACCCGGCCGGCGGGTCGAGCGAGGCCTCGGCGCGGGCGGTGACCTGGCCGAGCGTCGCCAGCCGGACCCCCGCCTCGGGCAGCATCCGCAGCACCTGGGCCAGGAACTGCGGGCCCTCGTGCCACCAGTGCCCGAACAGCTCGGTGTCCCAGGCGACGACCGCCACCGGCGCCGGCCCCTCCGGCCGAAGGGACTGCAGGAGGGCCAGCCGCTGCCGGGCTGCGGTCACGAACTGCTCCGCGTCCCGGCGGGCAGCCCGGGCGGCGGCGCCCGGGTCGTACGACGCCTTGTCTGGCCGGTGCGGGTCGGTCACGCGGGAGGCGCGCAGCCCGCTCGGGTGCACGTCGTGGAAGTCGCGGTAGTCGGGGCCGGCCGGGAAGCCGGACCGCGACGACCAGACGAGGTCGGTCAGTGCCAGGTCGCGGCCGGCCACGGCGAGCGTCGAGCCGGCGACCCGCCACGGCCGGTCGGTCGTGCCACCGGCCGCCGCGACGGTCGCCTCGTCGAGGAGCAGGTGGTCGACGCCGCCTCCGGTCAGCACGTCGGCGAGGCCGGGCGACCAGGCGCACTCCGGTGCCCAGATGCCGCGCGGCCGCCGGCCCACCCGCAGCGCCGCGTCGTCGAGCCCTGCGCCCAGCGCGAACGCCGCCACCTCCGGCGGCATCAGCGGCAGGATCGGGTGGGTGAGCGGGCCGCCGAGCAGCTCGACCGCCCCGGCATCCAGCAGCGGACGCAGCGCCGCCGAGCCGCCGTGCCGCCACCGCGCCCCGAAGACCTCCAGGGCACGGGTCGCGGCGCGGAACTCCTCCCGCGCGGTCCGCCGCAGCCGGGGGTCCGGGTCCCGCGCGAGCTCCTCGGCCCGCAGCTGCCAGCGGCCGAGCCACCCGTGGTGCTCGCGCAGGGCGTACGGGTCGTCCAGCGCTGCCGCGAGCACCGGCGTCACTCCGAGGCTGAGCAGGTCGCGGCGGCCCTCGGCGGCGAGCTCGTCGAGCATCTCGACCAGCGGCAGGTAGCAGCCGGACCAGGCCTGGTGCAGCCACTCCTCGCCGACCGGCCAGGTGCCGTGCCGCGGCAGCCACGGCAGGTGCGTGTGCAAGACGATGCAGAGCGTCCCGACCGGCTCGCTCACCGGCGTACGGCGGTCGCGACGAGGTCGAGACAGCCGGCCAGATCGGTATCGTCGACCAGGAAGTCGGCGGCGGTGACGGCGGCGACGCGGGCCAGCAGCGCACCGTCCGGGTTGCCGGCTGCCGCCACCTGATCGGCCATCAGGTCGCCGTGCGCCTCCTCGTCGGCGGCCAGCCGCGGACCGGGCCGCACGCCGAGCACAGCGGTGACCCCGAGGTGTGCGGCGAGCAGGTCGGTCAGCTCTGTGGCGTCGAGCTCGCGGCTGTGGAAGACGTTGCCGGGCGGGAACGTCAGTCGGTTGGGGGTGGTGACCACGAGCCGCCCGCCGGGCCGCAGCACGCGGGCGCACCCGGCGACGAACGCGTCCTGGTCCCAGAGGTGTTCGACGACCTGGCTGCACACCACGACGTCCGCGACGCAGGCAGCCACCGGCAGGGACACGAGGTTGGCCCGGACCGCACCGACCGCGGGGTACCGCGTCGCGACGTGCCGCAGGGTCGGGTGGTCGAGGTCCAGCACGGCGACGGTGCGCGCTCCGGCGGCGACCAGCAGAGCGGCGCCGTACCCCTCGCCGCAGCCCGCTTCGATGACCACGGCGCCCCGGACCGAGTGCGCCGCAGCAACCCAGCGGTAGGCCGCCTCGTGCCGCCGGAACCAGTAGTTCTCGACCGGCACTCCCGGCACGGTGCGCTCACCGGTGAGCGGTGGTGCCGGAGGACTCGTCACGGCGGGCCAGCGTCGCACACCGGCGCCGGGACGAGGACCGGTGGTTTGCGTTGATGCTACTGACGGGTAACATAGCCGCCGGAGTCACCCGGGGACCGGTGCCGACGTACCGGCTGGCAGGGTGGGCGCGAGTTCCCGTCACGCGAGGAGACCGGCAGCCGCATGAACATCGTCGTCTGTGTGAAGCAGGTGCCCGACACCTGGTCGGAGAAGAAGCTCGACGCGTCGGACTCGACGCTCGACCGGGCGGCCACCGACCCGGTGATGAACGAGATGGACGAGTACGCCGTCGAGGAGGCGCTCAAGCTCCAGGAGGCCAACGGTGGCGAGGTGACCATCCTCTGCATGGGTCCCGATGCCGCCACCGAGACCGTGCGCAAGGCGCTCTCGATGGGCGCCGACAAGGCGATCCACGTGGTCGACGACGCGCTGCACGGCTCGGACGCCGTGGCGACCTCACTGGCCCTGGCCAAGGCGATCTCGAAGGCACAGGAGGCGGGTCCGGTTGATCTCGTGCTGCTGGGCTCGGAGTCGTCCGACGCGCGGATGAGCGTGGTGCCGGCGATGCTCGCCGAGCGGCTGGGCCTCCCGCAGCTGACCTTCGCCAAGGAGGTCACGGTCGACGGCTCGACGGTCAGCATCAAGCGGCTCACCGACGACGGCTACCAGGTGGTCACTGCCTCGACGCCGGCCGTCGTGAGCGTCGTGGAGAAGATCAACGAACCGCGCTACCCGTCGTTCAAGGGGATCATGGCGGCGAAGAAGAAGCCGGTCGAGACCTACGGCCTGACCGACCTCGGCGTCGACGCCGGCGAGGTCGGGCTGGGCGGGGCCTGGTCGCACGTCGCGTCCTTCGAGTCGGCGCCACCACGGCAGGCGGGCACCGTCGTCAAGGACGAGAACGGCGACGGGGCGGACAAGCTCGTCGAGTTCCTCGCGTCCAAGAAGTTCGTCTGAGAAGGGCTGGCACACGACATGGCTGAGGTTCTCGTTCTCGTCGAGCACACCGACGGCGAGGTCAAGAAGGTCACCGGCGAGCTGCTGACCCTGGCCGCCCGGCTCGGCGAGCCGTCGGCGGTCTTCATCGGCAGCGGCTTCGACGCCGCCAAGGAGGCGCTCGCGGCGCACGGCGCGGCGAAGGTCTACGTCGTCGAGGACACCGAGGTGTCCTCCTACCTCGTCGCTCCCTCGGCCGAGGTGCTGGCCAAGCTCGTGGCGGACTCCGCTCCGGCGGCGGTGCTCCTCGCCTCGACCGCCGAGGGCAAGGAGATCGCGGCCCGGCTGGCCGTCAAGACCGGGTCCGGCGTCATCACCGACGCCACCGACCTGACCGCCGACGACGGCGTCACCGCCGAGCAGCAGGTGTTCGGCGGCTCGACCATCGTCCGCTCCCGCGTCACCATCGGCACGCCGATCGTCACCGTGCGACCCAACAGCGTCGCCGCGCAGCGGTCCGGCGCCGCCGCCGAGCGGATCGACGTCGCCGTCGAGCTGTCCGCCGCCGCCAAGGGCGCGCGGATCACCGACCGCGTGGTCGAGGAGAAGGGTGAGCGTCCTGAGCTCACCGAGGCCGCAATCGTCGTGTCCGGCGGCCGCGGGGTCGGGTCGGCGGACAACTTCTCCGTGATCGAGGCGCTGGCCGACGCGCTCGGTGCCGCTGTCGGGGCCTCGCGCGCCGTGACCGACGCCGGCTGGTACCCGCACCAGCACCAGGTGGGCCAGACCGGCAAGACGGTCTCGCCGCAGCTCTACGTGGCCGCCGGGATCTCCGGAGCGATCCAGCACCGCGCCGGGATGCAGACCTCCAAGACCATCGTGGCCATCAACAAGGACCCCGAGGCGCCGATCTTCGAGCTGGTCGACTACGGCGTGATCGGCGACCTGCACGTGGTCGTCCCCGCCCTCACCGACAAGGTCAGGGCACGCAAGGGCTGATCGGCGTACTTCGGGTCGTGCGCGGCTGACCCGTCTGTCGGTGCCTGGCCGCCGATTGCTCCGCCGCGTAGGTGGTGCCGCGACGGAGGAGCCACGTCGGAGTGCGGCCTCGTTTGCGCGTGGCCGGCCTTGAACCGCGCGGTGACTCCTCCTCGACGGCACCGCGACGGCGGGACAGCCGGGCGCGTCCGGCGGGCGCAGGTCGGCGTCCGTGCCGCGGTCGACGCGCGACGTATGCTCGTCCGGCGATGACAGCGACTCCGCGCCCCGTCTACCTCGACCACGCGGCCACCACGCCGATGCTGCCCGAGGCGGCGGAGGCGATGACCGACCTGCTCGGGCAGGTCGGCAACCCCTCGTCGCTGCACGCGTCCGGGCGCGCCGCCCGCCGCCTCGTCGAGGAGTCCCGCGAGACGGTCGCGGCCGCCCTGGGTGCGCGCCCCAGCGAGGTGCTCTTCACCGGCGGCGGCACCGAGAGCGACAACCTCGCCGTCAAGGGGCTCTACTGGCAGCGCCGCAGCGAGGACCCGGCCCGCCGCCGGATCCTCGCCAGCTCCGTCGAGCACCACGCCGTGATGGACGCCGCGCTCTGGCTCGCCGCGCACGAGGGCGCCGTCGTCGAGTGGCTGCCCGTCGACGCGGCCGGCCGGGTGCAGCCCGAGAGCCTCGACGCGGCCCTCGCGAGCGACCCGGCGTCGGTGGCCCTGGTCACCGTCATGTGGGCCAACAACGAGGTCGGCACCGTGCAGCCGGTCGCCGAGCTCGCCGCGCTGGCGTCGTCCTATGGGGTGCCGGTGCACTCCGACGCCGTGCAGGCGCTGTCCACCCTGCCGGTCGACTTCGCGGCCAGCGGCCTCGACGCGATGACCGTCACCGGGCACAAGATTGGCGGGCCGCTCGGTGTCGGCGTGCTCGTGCTCGGGCGCGCCCAGGACCTCGTCCCGGTGCTGCACGGCGGCGGCCAGGAGCGCGACGTCCGCTCCGGCACGCTCGACACTCCGGCCATCGTCGGGCTGGCGACCGCTGCCGAGCTCGCGGTGAAGCGCCGCGTCGAGCAGGCCGACGCGATGGCGGCTCTCCGCGACGACCTGGTCCGCCGGGTGCGGGAGGTCGTGCCCGACGTCGTCCTCGGCGGCGACCCCGACCTCACCGTCACCCACCGGCTCCCGGGCAACGCGCACTTCTCGTTCCCCGGCTGCGAGGGTGACGCGCTGCTGCTGCTGCTCGACGCGCAGGGCATCCAGGTGTCCACCGGCTCAGCCTGCTCGGCCGGGGTGCCGCAGCCCAGCCACGTGCTCCTCGCGATGGGCGTCCCCGAGCTGCTGGCCCGCGGCTCGCTGCGGTTCTCCTTCGGTCACACCTCCACAGCCCCCGACGTCGACGCCGTCGTCGAGGCCATCGGTCCGGTCGTCGAGCGTGCACGGCGCGCCGGCCAGACCGGCGGTCCGAGGGCCTGAGCCGGTGAGGGTGCTCGCCGCGATGTCCGGCGGCGTCGACTCCGCGGTTGCCGCGGCCCGGGCCGCCGCGGCCGGCCACGACGTCACCGGCATCCACCTCGCGCTGTCCAGCAACCCGCAGTCGTTCCGCACCGGGGCGCGTGGCTGCTGCACGCTCGAGGACGCGCGCGACGCCCGTCGCGCGGCCGACGTCATCGGCATCCCGTTCTACGTCTGGGACCTCGCCGAGCGGTTCCGCCAGGACGTCGTCGACGACTTCGTCGCGGAGTACGCCGCCGGCCGGACGCCGAACCCGTGCCTGCGCTGCAACGAGAAGATCAAGTTCTCGGCCCTGCTCGACAAGGCGTTGGCCCTGGGCTTCGACGCGGTCTGCACGGGGCACTACGCGCGAGTGGTCGACGGCCGGCTGCTGCGTGCCGCTGACGAGGGCAAGGACCAGTCCTACGTCCTGGGCGTGCTGTCCGCGACGCAGGTCGCGCGCGCGATGTTCCCGCTCGGTGGCACCCGCAAGCAGGACGTGCGCGCCGAGGCCGAGCAGCGCGGCCTGGCCGTCGCCGCCAAGCCCGACAGCCACGACATCTGCTTCATCGCCGACGGCGACACCGCGGGCTTCCTCGCTGCGCGCATCGGAGCCGAGCCCGGGCCGGTCGTGGACTCCGACGGCGTGCAGGTGGGGGAGCACGACGGCGCGTTCGCGTTCACGGTCGGCCAGCGGCGCGGGCTGCGCATCGACCGCCCGGCGGCCGATGGCAAGCCGCGCTACGTCCTCGACGTCTCACCGGTGACCCGCACGGTCACCGTGGGCAGTGCCGAGGAGCTCGACGTCACCGGCCTCACCGGCACCCGCCCGGTGTGGAGCGGGCCGGCCCCCGTCGTACCGACGTCCTGCCTCGCGCAGGTGCGGGCGCATGGTGAGGCGGTGCCGGCAACGGCCTGGTGCGCCGGCGACCAGCTCGTCGTCGAGCTGGCCGAGCCGCTGCGCGGTGTGGCACCGGGGCAGGCGGTGGTGCTCTACGACGGTGACGTCGTCGTCGGCTCCGCCACCATCACGAGCACGGTCCGGGCGCCGGTCGCCCGGCGCTGACTACGGTGGGATGGTGGCGGGCACCGAGCGGGACGAGCGCCCGGCAGGTGCCGGACCGGTCCTGACCGGCGGTGTGGCCACCGGCGTCGGCTCGATGCCCGGCACCGACGCCCGCGAGTCGGCTGCGCTCGTCGTGGGCGAGCTCCCCGACCTGCCGCACATCGTCGAGCTGCCCGGCCGAGGGCCGGGCGCCGACATGGTCGGGCGGGCCGCGGCGCTGCTGGTCGACCTGCACGTCGACCTGCAGCCCTCCGGCTGGCGGCTCGTCGACCGGCCCGGGATGGACGAGCGCCGCGCCCGCGGGTATCTCGGCCAGGACCTCGACGAGCTCGAGGAGCACGCCGACGGTGTGGTCGGCCCGGTCAAGCTGCAGGTCACCGGGCTGTGGACGCTGGCCGCAGCCCTCCAGCTGCCGCGGGGGGAGCCGGTCCTCACCGACCCGGGCGCACTGCGCGACCTCGTCGCGTCGTTCACGGAGGGTGTCCGGCTGCACGTCACCGAGCTGCACAAGCGGCTGCCGGGCTCGCTCCCGGTGCTGCAGCTGGACGAGCCGTCCCTGCCGGCGGTCCTCGCCGGCGCGGTCCGCCGGTCGTCGGGTGCCACGACGGTGCGGGCGGTGGCCGAGACGGCCGCCGAGGACGTCCTGCACGGCCTCGTCGACGCGGTCGGTGCGTCCGTGGTCGTGCACTGCTGCGCGCCACGGCCGCCCGTCGACCTGCTGCGCCGGGCCGGCGTCGCGGGGCTGTCGATCGATCTGCTCCTGCTGGGGGACAGCGTCGACCAGGAGCTCGGCGAGGTCGTCGAGGCCGGGCTCGCGCTGCTCGCCGGCGTCGTGCCCGCACTGCCGTCGGCCGCCGGGGTGTCCGACGTCCGGTCTACCGTCGAGCCCGTGCGACGGCTCTGGCACCGGCTCGGTCTCGACCAGGAGAGGCTCGCCCGGCAGGTCGTCGTCACCCCCACCTGCGGTCTCGCCGGCGCGTCCCCCGGCTACGCCCGGGCCGCCCTGACCAGGGCCCGCGACGCCGCTGCCGCCCTGGCCGAGCTGGAGGTGCAGTGAGCCCCGAGGCCGCGCGGAAGGCGACCAGCACGACGGCGGCCGAGTCGCCGCAGCACCGGCACGCCGAGCTGGTCGAGACCATCGACCGGGCCCGCTTCGACTACTTCCTGCGCGACGCCCCGACGTTGTCCGACGGCTCCTACGACGCGCTGATGCGCGAGCTGCAGGACCTCGAGAAGGCCCACCCCGACCTGCGGACACCCGACTCGCCCACCCAGACCGTGGGCGGCACGTTCGCCACCGAGTTCACCGCGGTCGACCACCTCGAGCGGATGATGAGCCTCGACAACGCCTTCTCCGCCGAGGAGCTGGCGGCGTGGGCCGACCGGGTGGAGCGCGACCGGGGCGCGGCCGAGGTGCACTTCCTCTGCGAGATCAAGGTCGACGGCGTCGCGATCAACCTGCTGTACGAGAACGGCCGGCTCACGCGAGCGCTGACCCGGGGCAACGGCAGCACCGGCGAGGACGTCACCCTCAACATCCGCACCCTCGCAACGGTCCCCGGCCGGCTGGCGGGTCCTGACGTCCCGGCGCTCGTCGAGGTGCGCGGGGAGGTCTTCTTCCCGGTCGCCGCTTTCGCCGAGCTCAACGCAGCCCTGGTCGAGGCCGGCAAGGCGCCGTTCGCCAACCCGCGCAACGCCGCGGCCGGGTCGCTCCGGCAGAAGGACCCGCGCGTCACCGCGTCCCGCCCGCTGCAGATGGTGGTGCACGGCGTCGGTGCCCGTGACGGGTTCACGGCAGCGCGGCAGTCCGAGGCCTACGACGCGCTGCGCTCCCTCGGCCTGCCGGTCAGCGAGCGGTTCCGGGTGGTCGACGACCTGACCGGTGTCCAGGCCTACATCGACTACTACGGCGAGCACCGGCACGACGTGGAGCACGAGATCGACGGTGTCGTCGTCAAGGTCGACGAGGTCGCGGTGCAGCGGCGTCTCGGCTCGACGTCCCGCGCGCCCCGGTGGGCCATCGCGTTCAAGTACCCGCCGGAGGAGGTGACGACCACGCTCCTCGACATCAGGGTCAACGTCGGCCGCACCGGCCGCGTCACGCCCTACGGCGTCATGGAGCCGGTCTTCGTCAGTGGCTCGACCGTCGAGATGGCGACGCTGCACAACGCGTCCGAGGTCGAGCGCAAGGGCGTGCTCATCGGGGACACCGTCGTGCTGCGCAAGGCAGGTGACGTCATCCCCGAGATCGTCGGCCCTGTCATGGACCTGCGCGACGGTTCCGAGCGGCCGTTCGTCATGCCCACCGAGTGCCCGGTCTGCGGCACCACGCTGCGGCCCCAGAAGGAGGGCGACGCCGACATCCGCTGCCCCAACACCCGGTCCTGTCCGGCGCAGCTGCGGGAGCGGCTGTTCCACCTGGCCGGCCGCGGCGGCTTCGACATCGACGTCCTGGGCTACGAGGCGGCGATCGCTCTGTTGAACGCCGGAGTGGTGCAGGACGAGGGCGACGTGTTCGACCTCGACGAGGACAAGCTGCTGATGGCGTCGCTGTTCCGCCGCAAGGACGGCGGACTCACCGCCAACGGCGCCAAGCTGCTGTCGGCGATCGCGGCGGCCAAGCAGCGCCCGCTGTGGCGCGTCCTCGTCGCGCTCTCGGTCCGGCACGTCGGACCGACCGCCGCGCAGGCACTGGCCCGTGAGCTCCGGTCGGTCGAGGCAGTCTTTGCCGCCGATCCCGAGCGACTGGCCGCCGTCGACGGCGTCGGCCCCGTGATCGCCGACGCGCTGCGCGAGTGGTGGGACGTCGACTGGCACCGGGCGATCGTCGACAAGTGGGGCGCCTCGGGGGTCCGCCTCGAGGAGGAGGGTGGCGACGAGGGCCCTCGACCCCTGGAGGGTCTCAGCATCGTCGTGACCGGCTCGCTCGAGGACTTCTCCCGCGACGGGGCGAAGGAGGCCATCCAGTCCCGAGGGGGCAAGGCCGTGGGGTCGGTGTCGAAGAAGACCGACTTCGTCGTCGTCGGGGACAGCCCCGGGTCGAAGGCCGAGAAAGCGGCCCAGCTGGGGGTCCCGGTGCTGGACGAGGCGGCCTTCCAGACCCTGCTCGACGACGGGCCGGAGGCCGCCCGCGCCCTGGTCCGGCCGGCTGGGACCGACACCGACGCCTGAGCGTCGTCCCCGCCCGAGAACGACCGGGAGGACCACTTCAGGAACCCCCCGTCCGCGCCGACATGGAACACAGGCGGCGCGGGGGTGTCGCGACGCAGCGGCACGCGACACACGGAGGAGTGCATGGCGGGACCTGGCCCGATCGCCTCGCCTGCTGCCGCGTGGGCGCCGCGGCCAGTCGCAGGAGCGGTCCGGGGCTGGTGGTTCTGGGGCTGGATCGCGCTCAACGGGCTGATCGCGCTGGTCGTCCTCGGCGAGGCGCTCGGTCAGATGGCCGCGTCCGAGCACCTGCGCAAGGGCGCGCCGCTGGCACTGATCGCCGGCCTCGTGCTGATCGCCGAGCTGCGGCCGGTCGTCACGGCCGGGTCCTACGACCCCCAGGGCGTCACCGTCTCCACCGCCTTCGTCTTCGCCATCCTGGTCACCTGGGGGCCGTGGCCCGCGCTGCTCGTGCACGGCACCGGTGTCCTGCTCGGCGAGATCGCCAAGCGCAAGCAGCTCTGGCGGGTGGTCTTCAACACCGGGCAGTACCTCGTCAGCCTGTGCCTGGCCGCGGGCGTGCTGTGGGTCTTCGACATGCAGCAGTCGCTGAGCCACCCGATCGCGGCGATGTCGATCCACCAGCTGCCGATCCTCGCCCTGGCCTGGGGTGCCTACTTCCTCAGCAACCTGGCCTTCGTCGCCACCGCGATCTCGCTGCGCGAGGGAACTCCGTGGTGGGACGACTTCACCGACGAGATCGGCTACTACGCCGTGACCACGTTCGCGGTGCTGGCGCTCTCGCCGCTCGTGGTCGTCGTCACGATCGCGTCCTGGCAGCTCATCCCGCTGCTCCTGCTGCCGCTGTTCCTCGTCTACAAGACCGCGTCCATCTCCCGCGAGAAGGAGCAGGCCGCGCTGCACGACGCCCTCACCGGGCTCGCGAACCGCAAGCGGCTGGTCGAGCGGATGGCCGACGCCGGCGAGGTGTCCCTGCGGTCCGGGCGGCCGATGGCGCTCTGCCTGCTCGACCTCGACCGTTTCAAGGAGATCAACGACACCCTCGGCCACCACACGGGCGACCGGCTGTTGGAGATCGCCGCGAACCGGCTGGCGCGGGCGGTGCGGCCCGAGGACACGGTCGCCCGGCTCGGCGGTGACGAGTTCGCGGTGCTGCTCACCGACGTGACGGACGCCGAGAGCTCGGTCGATGCCGCGCAGCGGCTCCGCGCCGTGCTCACCGAGCCGTACCACCTCGACGGGATGACCCTGCAGGTCGAGACCAGCATCGGGGTCGCGATCTACCCCGAGCACACCGACAACGTCCCGCGGCTGCTGCAGCTGGCCGACGTCGCCATGTACCAGGCGAAGGATGAGCGCACCGGCGTCGAGCTGTACCGGCCGGAGCGCGACATCCACACTCCCGACCGGCTGGACCTGCTCGGCTCGCTGCGCCGCGGCATCGAGAACGACGAGCTGGTCATGCACTTCCAGCCCACGGTCGCCTTCCCCGGCGGCAGGCCGGTCGGCGTGGAGGCGCTGGTCCGCTGGGACCACCCCGACCGCGGGCTGATCTACCCCGACGCCTTCCTCGACCTCGTCGAGCAGTCCGGCATGATGCGCCAGCTCACCCACATCGCGCTGGCCAAGTCGCTGGCCCAGGTCGCGACCTGGTGGCGGTCCGGCATCGAGCTCACCGTCTCGGTGAACGTGTCGGTCCGCGACCTCACCGACACGTCGTTCGCCACCGTGGTCGCGGACCTCCTGGAGGCCAACCATCTGCCCGCCCGGGCCCTGAAGCTGGAGATCACCGAGCACGTCCTGATGGCCGACCCGGGCCGGATGACGGCCGCGCTGGAGTCGATGGACCGGCTCGGCGTCGACCTCAGCCTCGACGACTTCGGCACGGGGTACTCCTCGCTGGTGCACCTCAAGCGGCTGCCGGTGTCGGAGATCAAGGTCGACCGGTCGTTCGTCCAGCGGATGACCTCCGACGCCGACGACGCGGTGATCGTCCGCTCGATCATCGACCTGGCGCACTCGCTCGGCCTGCGGGTCGTCGCCGAGGGCGTCGAGACCATGGACACCTGGCGTGCCCTCGAGGCGCTCGGCTGCGACCTGGCCCAGGGCTACCTCATCAGCCGCCCGCTGCCCGGCGACCTGCTCACCTACTGGCTGGCGCAGCACTTCCCGCGCAGCACCGACGCCGACGCCGCTCCCGTCGCCAGCCTGGCCTGACCCGCCCGCCCCCTTGCGGCGCCACCCCGGCGACCTCGGGACCCGGTCCTCGCCGTCACTAGGATGATCCGGCCCGACCAGCAGCTGCCCGAGGAGCCGAGCACCGATGCCCGACGAGAGGTCCGACCCGGCGTCCGACCGCACCGATGACGGGGCACCCGCGATCACGCGCGACGAGGTGGCCCACCTCGCCCGGCTGGCCCGGCTGGCCCTCGAGCCCGACGAGCTGGACCGCTTCGGCGGCCAGCTCGACGCGATCGTCTCGGCGATCTCCCGGATCGGCGACCTCGACACCGCCGACGTGCCTCCGACGTCGCACGCGCTGCCGCTGACCAACGTCACCCGGCCCGACCGGGTCCGGCCCGGCCTCACCCAGGCCCAGGCGCTGTCCGGGGCGCCGGCGGCCGAGGACGGCCGGTTCCGCGTGCCACGCATCCTCGGCGACGAGGCCTGAGCATGACCGACCTCACCCGGCTCACCGCTGCCGAGACCGCCGCCGCCGTCGCCGGCGGCACGGCCAGCGCGCTGGACGTCACCGAGGCCCACCTGGCCCGGATCCGGGAGGTCGACGGCGCCGTGCACGCGTTCCTGCACGTCGACGCCGACGGTGCCCGCGACGCGGCCCGCCGGGTCGACGCGCAGCGCTCGGCGGGGGAGGCCCTCGGCCCGCTCGGCGGGGTGCCGATCGCGCTCAAGGACGTGCTGGCCACCGAGGGCGTGCCCACCACGTGCGGCTCGCGGATCCTCGAGGGCTGGCGGCCGCCGTACGACGCCACCGTGGTGGCGCGGCTGCGCGCAGCAGGTGTGGTCGCGCTCGGCAAGACCAACATGGACGAGTTCGCCATGGGCAGCTCGACCGAGCACTCGGCCTACGGACCGACCCACAACCCGTGGGACCTCGACCGCATCCCGGGTGGCTCCGGCGGCGGCTCGGCTGCCGCCGTCGCGGCGTTCGAGGCGCCCCTGGCGGTCGGTACCGACACCGGCGGCTCGATCCGCCAGCCCGCGGCCGTCACCGGCACCGTGGGGGTCAAACCGACCTACGGCGGTGTCAGCCGCTACGGCCTCGTCGCCCTCGCCTCCTCCCTGGACCAGGCGGGCCCGTGCTCGCGCACCGTGCTCGACGCGGCGCTCCTGCACGCGACCATCGCCGGCCACGACCCGCGCGACAGCACCTCGATCGACTCGACGGTGCCCGACGTCGTCGCCGCCGCGCGGCAGCACGATGTCACGGGCATGCGCGTCGGCGTCGTCCGGCAGCTCGGCGGCGAGGGCTACCAGCCCGGTGTCGAGCAGCGGTTCCGCGAGTCGGTCGACCTGCTGTCGTCCCTCGGGGCCGAGGTGGTGGAGGTCGACTGCCCGCACTTCGAGTACGCGCTGCCGGCCTACTACCTGATCCTGCCGAGCGAGTGCTCGTCGAACCTCGCGCGGTTCGATGCGATGCGCTACGGACTGCGGGTCGGCGACGACGGCTCCGGCAGCGCCGAGGACGTCATGTCGATCACCCGGGCCGCGGGCTTCGGCGCCGAGGCGAAGCGCCGGATCATGCTCGGCACCTACGCCCTGTCCAGCGGGTACTACGACGCCTACTACGGGCAGGCGCAGAAGGTGCGCACGCTCGTCGTGCGCGACTTCGACGCTGCCTTCGCGCAGGCAGACGTGCTGGTGTCGCCCACGACGCCGACCACGGCGTTCCGCATCGGCGAGCGCATCGACGACCCGATGGCGATGTACCTCGCCGACCTGTGCACCATCCCGTCGAACCTCGCGGGCAACGCCTCGATGTCGTTGCCGGTCGGGCTGGCGCCCGAGGACGGCCTGCCGGTGGGGCTGCAGGTGATGGCTCCGCCGATGCACGACGACCGGCTGTACCGGCTCGGCGGGACGCTCGAGGCGGCCCTTGCCGACCGGTGGGGCCACCTGCTCATCGACGAGGCACCGGACCTCACGACCTCGACCACACCGTCCGCGGAGGCAGCGCAGTGAAGAACGTCAAGTCGATCGTCACCTTCGTCACGACCGTCATGGCCGGCCGCACCGCGGTGCAGCGGCTCAAGCAGGCCCGCGAGGACGGCGACCGGCTCGAGCTGATCGACGCGCTGCTCAACGCCGTCGTGCTCGTGACCGGGACCATCATCATCGTGCGCCGCCTCCGCCGCGGCGAGGACGAGGCGTAGATGGCGGTCCAGGTGCCGGAGCTGCTCGACTACGACGACGCGATCGCGCGGTTCGACCCGGTCCTGGGGCTCGAGGTGCACGTCGAGCTCGGCACGGCCTCGAAGATGTTCTGCGGCTGCGCCACCGAGTTCGGCGCGCCGCCGAACAGCCAGACCTGCCCTACCTGCCTCGGCCTGCCCGGCTCGCTCCCGGTGCTCAACGAGACCGCCGTCGAGTCGACCGTGCGGGTCGGGCTCGCGCTCGGCTGCGACATCGCGGAGTGGTGCCGGTTCGCCCGGAAGAACTACTTCTACCCGGACATGCCGAAGAACTTCCAGACCTCGCAGTACGACGAGCCGATCTGCACCGAGGGTCACCTCGACGTCGAGGTCGCGACCGACGAGGGACCGCGCTCCTTCCGGATCGCGATCGAGCGCGTGCACATGGAGGAGGACACCGGGAAGTCGCTGCACGTCGGCGGCGCCACCGGCCGCATCCATGGTGCCGACTACTCGCTGGTCGACTACAACCGCGCCGGCATCCCGCTCATCGAGATCGTGACGAAACCGGTCGAGGGCACCGGGTCGCTGGCCCCGCTGGTCGCCCGCGCCTACGTCACCGCGCTGCGCGAGCTGATGCGCACGCTCGGCGTCTCCGACGTGCGGATGGAGCAGGGCTCGTTGCGCTGCGACGTCAACCTCTCCCTGCGCCGGACGCCGTCCGACCCGCTCGGCACCCGCTCGGAGACCAAGAACGTCAACTCGCTCCGCTCGGTCGAGCGCGCCATGCGCTACGAGGTCTCGCGGCAGGCCGCGCTGCTCGCGGCCGGTGGCCGGGTCGTGCAGGAGACCCGGCACTGGCACGAGGACACCGGCAGCACGACGTCCGGCCGGTCCAAGGAGCAGGCCGAGGACTACCGCTACTTCCCGGAGCCCGACCTGGTGCCGGTGGCACCGGACCGCGACTGGGTCGAGCAGCTGCGGGCCGACCTCCCACCGTCGCCGCTGGTACGGCGGCGCGCGCTGCAGGACGCCTGGGGCGTCAGCGACCTCGAGATGCGGTCACTGGTCAACGTCGGCGCCGTCGACCTGGTCGAGAGCACCGTCGCCGCCGGAGCCTCGTCGGAGTCCGCCCGCAAGTGGTGGCTGGGAGAGCTGGCTCGCAGCGCGAACGAGCGGCAGGTCGATCTCGCCGAGCTGCCGATCACGCCGGCGCAGGTCGCCCGGGTGGTGGCCATCGTCGAGTCGGGTGCGCTCAACGACAAGCTGGCCCGGCAGGTGATCGAGGGGGTGCTGCTCGGTGAGGGCGAGCCCGACGACGTCGTGGCGGCCCGCGGCCTCGCGGTGGTGAGCGACGACACCGCCCTGCTCGCGGCGGTCGACGAGGCGCTGGCCGCGAATCCGGAGGTGGCCGAGAAGATCCGCGGCGGCAAGGTCGCGGCGGCGGGTGCCGTCGTCGGCGCCGTGATGAAGGCGACCCAGGGCAAGGCCGACGCGGGCCGGGTCCGCGAGCTCGTGCTCCAGCGCTGCGAGCAGGGCTAGGGTCGAAGGCATGCCGCTGCCGGCCCGCGCCGTGCTGGTCGCGGCGGCGCTGGCCGCCGCGGTGGTCCTCGGGCCGGGCCTGCTCAGCAGCCAGGCCCCCTCCCCGCCGCCGACCACGTCGCCCCCGGCGAGCAGGCCGGACGCGAGGGAGCGGTCGGCGGTTCCCGCACCGCCGCCGCCGGGCACCGTCGCGCGGGCGCCCGGGAATGCGTTCGTCGTCTCGCCCGCCCGGCTGCTCCGGCTCCCGAAGCCGTTCTGAGCGGCGCTCAGCGCACCAGCACGGTGTCGGGTTCGAAGGCGGCCCAGGCGAACCAGAACGTGTCGATGTGCGCGACGGGCTCGAGCCGCTCGCCGGCGAGCGGCCCCCGCACCGCACGGCCGAGGATGTCCCAGGTGGTGCCCGTCTCGTCGTCGACGAAACGGTCGGTGCCCATGGCCGTGAAAGTGAGCCGCTGTCCCGCGGACCGCGGGACGAAGACCCCCGTCGCCGGCACCGCGCGGCCCGCGTCGACGGGCTCAGCCTCGAGGGCCGAGCGCAGCCCCTGCGCCCCGAGGACCACGACGTCGCGTCCCTCGTCCTGCAGGTCCACCACTCGGTCGGCCGCGATCCGGGCCTGGGTGAGTGCCAGCGGCGGCCCGTCGACCAGTGCGGTCACCCGCTCCTTGGGCGGGAGCCGCGCGTCGGCGTCGCCGTCGAACAGGAACGGGTCGCTGTCGGGCTCGTCGTAGCCCACGTAGGGGTTGCGCCCGTAGTCACGCCCGGTCCCGGTCGGTCGCGCCAGGCCCACCCGTCCGGGTGGGCCTGGGACCACTGCGCCCACGAGACGGTCGCGACGGGCAGCCGCCGGAGCTGGGCCCCGGTGAGGAAGCCCGCGACGGCCTGCCCCTCGATCTGCGCCCACAGCGACTCGGTCTGCCGGTCGTACATCACCAGGTCGGAGTTGTAGACCTTCCCGGAGGTGCCGAAGGTGAACAGCCGGTCGCCGAGCCGTCGGTCGAACGCCAGCGCGGAGTTGCACAGCGGACAGTAGGTCACCGCGACCGGTGTGCCGTCGACCGTGTCGTTCACGATCTCGTGCCAGATGAGGACCTGCACGGGGTACGCGCGCGTCTCGTCCCCGGCTGTGAAGGTGAGAACCGCCTCCTCCTCGGCGAGCCAGTCGACCTCGCTCGCCCGCTGGAAGGTCGGCGCGTCGATGGGCGGGATGCCGTCCGGCGGCGGCCCGCCCGCGAGGACCCGCCCGGTGTCGACCAGCGCCTCGGGAAAGCCCGGGTCGTCGATGTCGTCC
This sequence comes from Actinomycetes bacterium, assembly GCA_038246545.1. GTDB lineage: Bacteria > Actinomycetota > Actinomycetes > JACCUZ01 > JACCUZ01 > JBBRVW01. The sequence goes on from JBBRVW010000004.1 coordinate 47,560, forward strand.
AGCGCCGAGGGGACCTCCTCTCGCGGAGACTGGTCCACGGCCTCGAGGGCCACTGCCGGCGCCGGTCCCGACCCGCCGCCGCCGCCACCGGGTGGGCGCGCGGTCTGCTCGGCGCACGCCGCCAGCAGCAGCGCCCCGGCGATGGCGAGGGCGGCTCGGCGCGGCACGCGGGTCACGACGCCGAGGACTCCTTCGGCCGGCGCGAGCCGGCGACCAGCGCACCCACTCCCAGCACGACCACCAGAAGCAGACCGGCGAGCACCGCCGGCCCCAGCCCCACGACGAAGCGGGTGAGCTCGGACTGCAGCCGGGTCGCGGCGTCGACGACCGGGTCGCCCGTCGACCGGCCGGCGAGGACCCGGATCTCGAACCAGCCGTACCACGTGACGTACGCGCCGGCGACGACGAGCAGCCCGGCGCCGAGACGGTCCAGCAGCGGCCCGGCCCGGCGCAGGCGGGCCACGACCGACCCGCGCGCCAGGGCCACGGCCATGGCCAGCCCGGTGACGACGGTGCCCATGCCCAGCGCGTAGACCACGAAGGTGAGCAGCGCACCTCCCGCGCTGCCGCCACGTGCGGCGGTGCTGGTGACGGCAAGGAACGGCCCGAGGGTGCAGGAGAGCGAGGCGGCAGCGAAACCGGCGCCGTAGAGCGCCTGCGAGCGCATCGTGCGGGTGGGGGCGTGACCGAGCTTCGCCAGCGCGCCGGTGCCCGGGAGGTGCCCGCCGCGGACCAGCGCCCAGGCGCCGGCGAGAAGCAGGCCGAGGCCGATGACGACCGTGAGGACGGGCAGGTACCGCTCGACTGACAGGCTGACCCGCGCCAGCACGGCGCCGAAGACGCCGAAGACCGCGACGAACCCGGCAGTCATCGCCAGGCTGAACCGGGCGGCGCGCAGGACCTGACTGCGGGTGTTCGTCGGCGTCCCGTCAGCCGGGTCGACCACCAGCGTGACCAGGTACGCCGGCAGCAGCGCGAAGCCGCACGGGTTGAGCGCGGCCACCGCGCCTGCCACGAGGGCGAGCGCCAGGGGGAGGTCGGGTGCGCCCATGCTCAGCCCAGCATCGAGCGCGCCGCCTGCTCGAGCTGGTCGCCGGTCAGGGCGCCATTGACGACCTGCACGTCGCCGGCCGCGTCGATGAAGGCGAAGGACGGCTGGCCCACGACCCCGAAAGCGCTCCAGATCGACCCGTCGGCGTCGACCACGTGCACGAAGGCGTCGGTGCCTGTGTCGGAGACGAACTTCTTCATGTCCCCCTCCGGCCCGAGGCCCGGGACACCGACCAGCGTGACGTCGCCGGCCAGCCGCTGCGCGGTCGCCACCACCTCGGGGGCCTCGGCACGGCAGATCGTGCACCACGGCGCCCAGAACCACAGGACGGCCGGGGTGCCTTCCAGCGCCGCGAAGTCGAACTCCGCACCGTCCAGCGTCGAGGCCTGCAGCGCCTCTGTCTTCTGCGCGATCTAGGACGAGCCGCCGGCACCCGTGCCCTGCGAGGTCGCCGCCCCGGCCCCGGCGGTCTCTGTCGAGGCGGACGCCCCGCAGCCCGTGACGACGAGCGTGACGGCTGCGGCCACGACGAGACGTACGAGCGGGCTCACTTCGTCCTCCGAAGGGTGGGGTCCACCTGGGAACCCCGGCTGGGCCGCCGGACTTCCCGCGCGCCCGTGCCCCGGTAGCCGGCCCGGGAACGCGGGTCAGCCGGGGGCGGCGAGCCGGACGACGGCGCCGGCCGGCCGCTCCTCGCGGCCGTCGGGGGTGAGCAGCCAGACCGACTGCCGCCCGACCACCTCCCACTCCTCGGGGTCGTCGCGGCAGCCGCCGACCAGCGCGGTGTCCTCGTCGATGCCTACGGCCACCACCCCGTCCGCCGGGCTGGACACCTTGCGCAGGACGGCGTCCGGCAGCCGCCGGGCGAACCGGTCGAAGTGCGGCAGCACGGTGAGTCCGGGTGCGGCACCGAGTCCGACCGCCGGCCCCTTGAACGGGTGCCGGATGTCCGGCACCTCGCCGCACAGCGCCATCGCTCCGGCGCTGCAGCCGGCCAGCGCCGCACCGCCACGCCAGGCTCGCTCGATGGCGGCCCACACGGCGGTGCCCCGCAGGGTGTCGGCCAGGAACGGCGGGCTGCCGCCGGACAGGTAGACGAGCCCGGCACCCTCGACCAGCCCGGCGATCGCCTCGTCGTCGGCGCTGATCCGGTCGACGACGGGCATGACGACCTGCTCGACGCCGAGCCGGTCGGCCGACTCCGCACCCTTTCGGTGCCAGCGGGCAAGCGACGCGACGCCCTCGGGCGCCGCCGCTGTGGCCAGCTGCACGAACTTCTTCGGCCGGCCCTCGATCAGCCGTCGCTCGACGGCCTCCATCACGGGCAGGTACTCACCGCTGCCCACCAGTGCCAGCGGTCCGGGTCGCGTCACGCCGCCATGATCCGCGGTGCCGGCCCACGCCGCACAGCGCACCGCCCGATGAGCTGCGGACACCAACGACGGAGCAACGGTTCTGCCGGTGCGCCACAGCGACCCCAGCGGGCGTTGCTCCGTCGTTCGCGGCGCAGGCGAACCCCGGCCGACGCCCGGCTCAGGCGGCCGTGATCGTGAGAACGGGACTCAGGACAGGGTGAGGCGGACGATGCGGTCGTCGCCCTGGCGGGGGGATCCCCGGCCGTCGGTGTTGTTGGTGAGCACCCACAGCGAGCCGTCGGGCGCGACGGCCACCGCCCGCAGCCGGCCGTAGCGGTTGGTGAAGAGGGCACGCGGCTTCCCGGTGCCGGCGGCGAGGAGCGGCACCTGCCAGAGCCGCGCGCCGCGCAGCGACGCCAGGAAGACCGACCCGCCGGCCACGGCGATACCGCTGGGCGAGGCCACGTCGGTGTGCCACTGGCGCACCGGGTCGCGGAACCTCTCGTCGCCGCTGCGGCCCTCGACGACCGGCCAACCGTAGTTGCCGCCGGGGACGATCCGGTTCAGCTCGTCCCAGGTGTTCTGGCCGAACTCGCTGGCCCACATCCGGCCGCGGGCGTCCCACGCGAGGCCCTGGACGTTGCGATGGCCCAGGCTCCACACCGGCGACCCCTCGGTCGGGTTGCCCGGTGCGGGGTCCCCGTCCGGGGTGATCCGCAGGATCTTCCCGCCGAGGTCCGCCGGGTCCTGGGACGGGTCGCGGCGGCCGGCCTCGCCGGTGCCGACGTAGAGGAAGCCGTCCGGCCCGAACGCGATCCGGCCGCCGTCGTGGATCGGCTCCGACGGGATGCCGCCGAAGACGGTCCGCTGGTCCGAGAGCCCGGTGCCGTCGTACGTCAGCCGGGCGACGACGTTCTCCGGGCCGGCGGTGAAGTAGGCGAACAGCGTGCTGTCCGCGGCGTACGACGGCGACAGCGCGAGCCCGAGCAGGCCGCCCTCACCGTTGCCGTCGACGCCCGCCACCCGGCCGACGTCGGTGACGTCCCCGCCCGGCGTGACCCGCACGATGCGCGCGTCGTCGCGCTGGCTGACGAGGGCGGAGCCGTCGGGGAGGAACGCGATGCCCCACGGCGCCGTCAGCCCGGTGGCAACGACGCCGGCGACCTCTGCGCCCACCGTGGGTGCGACCGCCGCCGACGAGGAGCTCGCGGCTCCCGGAGCGGACTCGGTGCCGGACCCGGACGCCGACGCCGACCCGCCGCCGTCGGGCCCACTGCCGCCGGTGCAGCCCGCGACGGTCACGAGCAGGAGAGCGGTGACGGCCGCCCGCGGCGCGGCCGTCGGACGCCGTGGTCGCTGGAGTGCCATCGGGCGAGCCTGACCGGTCGGTACCCGCCCAGGCCACCCCGGCGGTCGACGTGACCCGATCGTTAGGGTCGGACCCATGCCGACGGCGCCGGTCGAGCCGGCCACCGCACCACGACGCGCCGACCTCGTGCTCGAGGGCGGTGGCGTCAAGGGCATCGCGCTGTCCGGCGCGGCCGCGACGCTGGGCCGGGCCGGCTACACGTTCCCCCGCGTCGCGGGCACCTCCGCCGGCGCGGTGGTCGCTGCGTTCCTGGTCGCCCTGCAGCGCGCCGGTGAGCCGGTCGAGCGGCTCGAGGACGTCGCCCGCACGCTCGACTACCGGCGGCTGCGCGACCGCGGCCTCGTCGGCCGGGCCGCCGGCCCGCTGGCCCGGCTGGTCGACGGCTTCTCGCTCGCCTTCGACGGCGGCGTCTTCGAGGGCGACTACCTGCGCTCCTGGGTCAAGGGCGCGCTGGGCGACCTCGGCGTCCGCACGTTCGGCGACCTCCGGCAGGACGACCCGGGCAGCAGCCTGCCCGAGGACATGCGCTACTCCCTGCTGGTGACGGCGAGCGACGTCTCGCGCAAGCGGTTCGTCCGGCTGCCCTGGGACTACGCCCTCTACGGGCTGGACCCCGACGAGCAGGAGGTCGCCGACGCCGTGCGGGCGTCAGCCTCCATCCCGTTCTTCTTCGAGCCGGTGACGCTGCGCTCCCACGGCGCCGACGGCCCACAGGTGTCGACGTTGGTCGACGGTGGGGTGCTGTCGAACTTCCCGATCGCCGTGTTCGACCGGACCGACGGGCAGCCGCCGCGCTGGCCGACGTTCGGCGTGCGGCTGTCCATGCGGCCCGACGGCCGCGCGAGCACCACCGAGGTGCGCGGCACGGTCTCGCTCGCGCTGTCGCTGGTCGAGACGATGCTCGAGGCGTGCGACGCGCAGCACATCGACGACCCGTGCGTGCAGGCCCGCAGCGTCTTCGTCGACACCGGCGGCATCTCACCGGTCGACTTCGGCATCACCGACGAGCAGCAGGAGCAGCTGCTGCTCGCCGGCCACCAGGCCGCTGGTGGCTTCCTCGCGAGCTGGGACTGGGCGTCCTACCTGCGCACCTGCCGCGGCGTCGGGGCCGGCGCATGAGGCTCTGGCTGCCGTACGCCGACTGGCGCGACGCCCTCGAGCTGCCGGCCGGCGTCGAGGTCGACGTCTACGACGGTCGCGGCGAGCCGCCGTCGTCCGATGTCGAGATGTACGTGCTGCCGTACATGGCCGGCGACGCGCCGGCCCGGCAGATGGCGGACCTGCCGTCGCTGCGGGTGGCCCAGACCCTGACCGCGGGAGTCGACGACGTCCGACCGCACGTGCCCGACGGCGTGACCCTGTGCAACGCCCGCGGCGTGCACGACGCGTCGACCGCCGAGCTCGCCGTGGCACTGGTGCTCGCCTCCCAGCGCGGGATCCCCGACCACGTCCGGGCGGCGGAGCGCGGCGAGTGGGCACACGAGACCCGGCCGTCGCTCGCCGACCGCCGGGTGCTGCTCGTCGGCTACGGCTCGGTCGGCGCCGCGGTCGAGGCGCGGCTGGCCGGCTTCGAGTGCGAGGTGCGCCGGGTGGCGCGTCGCGCGCGGGACGGTGTCGAGCCGTTCGAGCGGCTCCCCGCGCTGCTGCCGTGGGCCGAGGTCGTCGTCCTGACGGTCCCGATGACCGACGACACCCGCGGTCTCGTCGACGCCGCGTTCCTGGCCGCGCTGCCCGACGGCGCCCTGGTCGTCAACGTCGCACGCGGCCCGGTCGTGGTCACCGACGACCTGGTCGCCGAGCTCGGCAGCGGCCGGCTGCGGGCCGCCCTCGACGTCACCGACCCCGAGCCGCTGCCGTCGGGGCACCCGCTGTGGTCCTGCCCCGGCCTGCTCGTGAGCCCGCACGTCGGCGGCGACTCCACCGCGTTCCTGCCCCGCGCCGCGCGGCTGGTCGCCGACCAGGTCCGGCGGTACGTCGCGGGCGAGCCGCTCGCGAACGTCATCACCGCGTCGTACTGACGTACGCTCCGCGCGTGCAGCCACGGCGCCGCGACGACGAGCTTGCCGCGGGGGGCGACGGGGGACAGCGCAGTCCGGGGCGCCGGCGGCTGGGCTGGGCGGCCGCGGCCGTGGTCGCCGGCACCGCGCTGGCCGTCGTCCGGCCGGACCTGGCCCTGCACGGCAGTCCCACCGTCCGGCCCGCTCCGACCTCCTCGCCGACCCGGCCGGCCGGGCCGACCACCGTCGCCTGGGACATCCGGGGCGACCTCGCCGACAGCCGGGCGTTCGTGTCCGACGCCGTGCGCCGGATCCGGCGCGAGTCGTCCCGCGTCGCCCGCATCCTCTGGGCCGGGCAGCTGCCGGACGGCACCCGGCTCGCCCTCGGCGGGACCGACGTCGCGGGCGGCGCTGCCGCCACCACTGTCCACGCGATGCTCGCGCCGCCCGGCACCGTCGTCGACGACGCGTCGGTCACCGAGGTGGCCACCCTGTCCGACGAGCAGCAGGTGCTCGCCTGGGTCGGACCCGGCACCGACGGGCACACCTTCGCCGTCGTCCTCAGCCGCCCCGGACCGGTGCGGTTCGAGGTCTCCGGCCGCGTCGACTTCGCCGCCGACGGTTCGGCCAGCCGGCAGTGGCAGCAGGTGCGGACCCGCGACGGCGCCGCCGTGGTCGACCTCGGCACCGACGTCGACCCTGCTGTCGCGGTGCGGGCGACCGGTGTCGGCGTGCTGGCGACGACCGAGGTCTTCCCGGTGGTGGGTCACGGTGACGGCACCGGCCCGGTCCGTGTCGACGGCGCGTCGGGACCGGCGTACCGGGGTCCGCGTCAGTCGCTGCTGGTGCGCGGCCTGCGTGACTCGCTGGGCAGCCTGGTCGACCTCGCGGCGGCCCGGCCGAGGGTGCTGTGGAGCGGGACGCCGTGGAAGGGCCGGCGGCTGGCGCTGGTGCTCGTCACGCGGCCGGACGGGGTCCGGCTGCAGACCGTGGTGGGAGAGCAGGTGGGCGCTGCGTTCGGTGCCGGTGTGCGCGCGCTGCCGGCCGGTGACCCGGACGAGGTGCCCTGGCTGCTGGAGCCGTTCACCTCGGCGGACCCGACGTTCCTGCTCTGCCCGACCGGCCCGGGCACCCTGGTCTACCGGCGGCCCGGCCGGGTGGCCCGGCTGCCGGTGCCGGCGAGCGGCGCTGTCGGCATCGTGGAGCCCGGTGCCGCGCCGCCCAGTGCCCGGGGGGCCGACGTGACGCTGCTCGACCCGGGCGGACGCCGGCTGCTGCGCACGGTCCTGCCCGACCACGGCCTCGACGACCCTCTGGCCCTGGGTCCCACCCCGCCCGTGCGTGCCGGGAGCACCTTCCGATGAGTCCCGGCTCCGTCCCCGGTCTGGTGTAGGACAGTCCTGAGACCGGACGAGGGAGACACATGTCCACCACCCTGCTGCTCGTCGGCACCCGCAAGGGCCTCTGGGTCGCCCGGAGCGACGACGACCGCCGCGCCTGGCGGGTCGAGGGCCCGTCGTTCGTCATGAACGCGGTCTACGCCGTCGCGCTGGACACCCGCGGGGGCCGCACCCGGCTGCTCGCCAGCGCCGACAGCGAGCACTGGGGGCCCTCGGTGTTCCGCTCCGACGACCTCGGGGCGACCTGGCAGGAGACCGCGGAGGGCGCGGGCCACTTCCCGGCCGACACCGGCGCCACGCTCACGCGGTTCTGGGCGCTGGCGCCCGGGCCCGAGGACCAGCCGGGTGTCGTGTGGGCCGGCAGCGAGCCGTCGGCCGTCTGGCGCTCCGACGACCGCGGCGAGACCTTCGAGCTGGTCCGCGGCCTCTGGGACCACCCCCACCGGGAGCAGTGGGGAGCGGGCTTCGGCGGTCAGGCCGCCCACACCGTGCTGCCGCACCCCACCGACCCGGCCCGGATCTCGGTGGCCATGAGCACCGGCGGCTACTACCGCAGTGCCGACGCCGGAGCCACCTGGGAGCCCGCCAACAAGGGCATCAAGGCCTACTTCTTCCCCGACCCGTGGCCCGAGTTCGGCCAGTGCGTCCACAAGGTCGACTTCAACCGCGAGCGGCCGGACCAGCTCTGGGCGCAGAACCACCACGGCGTCTACCGCAGCGACGACGCCGGCACGACCTGGTTGTCCGTCGCCGAGGGCCTCCCGTCGGACTTCGGCTTCCCGGTGGTCGCGCACCCGCGCCGGCCCGGCGCGGCGTACTACTTCCCGCTCGTCGCGGACAGCGAGCGGTTGCCGCCGGAAGGCAAGGCCCGGGTCTACCGCACGGTCGACGAGGGTGCGTCCTGGGAGGCGCTCACCGAGGGACTGCCGCAGCAGGACTTCTACGGCGCCGTGCTGCGCGACGCGATGTGCGCCGACGATGCGGACACCACCGGCGTCTACGTCGGGACCCGCACCGGCAACCTGTTCGCCAGCAACGACGAGGGCGACTCCTGGTCGACGCTGGCGAGCGACCTTCCCGACGTGCTGTGCGTCCGCGCTGCGACGGTGGCCTGAGCGTGGTGCCGGACCACGGCGTCACCGTCGTGCTGCCCGGCGTGCTGCGCCCGCACGCGGGCGGGGCGCACGAGGTCGGTGTCGAGGGCTCGACGGTCGGGGAGGTGCTGGACGCGCTGACCACGGCGCACCCCGCCCTCGGCCGGCGGCTGCGCGACGAGCAGGGCGCGCTGCGCCGGTTCGTCAACGTCTACGTCGGCGACACCGACGTCCGCGACGCGCAGGGGCTCGACACCCCCGTGCCGGTGGGCGGCCAGGTGGTCGTCCTGCCGTCCGTGGCCGGCGGCGCAGCGGAGCCGGCAGCCTGCGGTCAGGCGGCCGCGACGAGCGCCTCGGCCGGCGCCGGCTCGATCGGCGCCGCGGCGGCCGGTGCCCGGGCGGACCTGCGCGTCAGCCGTACGCCGAGCGCCACCACCGCGGCGCCGGCGACGGCGTCGAGCAGGTAGTGGTTGGCCGTCGAGACCACCACGAGGGTGGTGCCGACCGGGTAGAGGACGGCCAGGACCCGCACCCAGCGACGCCGGGCCAGCCGGAAGACCACCCAGGCGACCCAGACCGCCCAGCCGACGTGCAGCGAGGGCATCGCTGCGAGCTGGTTGGTGAGGTCCCCGAGCCCCTTGGGGGCACTGGCGTCGCTGCCCCACCAGCCGAAGCTGGCGGTGCTCGCCAGCGTGTCGACGAAGCCAGGCAGCATCCGCGGCGGAGCCATCGGCACCAGCGTGAAGCCGACCAGGCCGATCGTGGAGGCGGCCACGAGGGCGTTGCGGACGTGCCGGTAGTTGTCGTGGTGGCTGCGGTAGGCCCAGACCATGACCGCCGGGGTCACGACGTAGTGCAGCAGCGAGTACCAGTAGCTGGCCGCCAGGGCGAGCGCCGGCACCGCCTGGAGCGCGGCGTTGGCCGGGCCCTCGATGTCCAGGTGGAGCAGGCGCTCCACTGCGAGCAGGTCCTGGGCGTGGGCCAGGGCGGTCGGCATGGTCGCGTCGCCGAGCAGGCGGGCCGCGCTGTAGGCGAGGTACAGGAGGGCGAGCAGCCCGACCTCGCGCGGCCAGCGTCGCGAGCGGCCGGAGGGTGCCGGCAGCCGGGCACCCGCCCTGGCGCCGAGCTCGCACGTCGTCATGTCCCTCAGCCTCCGCCGTCTGCTGCCGTCCGGCCAGGGAGCCAGCCGCCTGGTCCCGGGTGGGGTTGTCCCCACCCCAGTGAGCACCCCCCGGCTTGCAGCCGGGTTGCGACCCACTGGCGAGGGTCTCCGCGGGCAGCTGGCTACGGCCCCCGGTGGTGATCTCGTCGGCCGGGACACGGCCCGCACGCGGTCGCCAACAATGGCAGCATCGGGGCGTGCCGACGCATTCCACCACGGACGGATCCGTTTCTTCACCCGATATCAAGCCGCGCTCCCGGGACGTCACCGACGGCCTGGAGAAGGCAGCCGCCCGGGGGATGCTCCGGGCCGTCGGGATGGGTGACGCCGACTTCGCCAAGCCCCAGATCGGGGTCGCCTCGTCCTGGAACGAGATCACCCCCTGCAACCTGTCCCTCGACCGCCTGGCGAAGGCGGCGAAGGACGGCGTGCACGCGGCCGGGGGCTACCCGCTCGAGTTCGGCACCATCTCGGTCTCCGACGGCATCTCGATGGGCCACGAGGGGATGCACTTCTCGCTCGTGTCCCGCGAGGTCATCGCCGACTCGGTCGAGGTCGTCATGCAGGCCGAGCGCCTCGACGGCTCGGTCCTGCTCGCCGGCTGCGACAAGTCGCTGCCCGGAATGCTCATGGCGGCGGCGCGGCTCGACCTCGCCAGCGTCTTCCTCTACGCCGGCACGATCCTGCCCGGGATCGCGAAGATGTCCGACGGCACCGAGAGGCAGGTCACGATCATCGACGCCTTCGAGGCGGTCGGTGCCTGCGCCCGCGGGCTCATGAGCCGCGAGGACGTCGACGCCATCGAACGGGCGATCTGCCCCGGTGAGGGCGCCTGCGGCGGCATGTACACCGCCAACACCATGGCCAGCGCCGCCGAGGCGCTGGGCATGTCCCTGCCCGGCAGCGCCGCACCGCCGGCCACCGACCGACGCCGCGACGGGTTCGCGCGCAGGTCCGGCGAGGCCGTGGTCGAGATGCTGCGCCGCGGCATCACCGCGCGCGACGTCATGGTCAAGGAGGCCTTCGAGAACGCCATCGCCGTGGTGATGGCGTTCGGCGGCTCGACCAACGCGGTACTGCACCTGCTGGCGATCGCCTTCGAGGCGGCAGTCCCGCTCGACCTCGACGACTTCCGGCGGATCGGCGCGAAGGTTCCCCACCTGGCCGACGTGAAGCCGTTCGGGCAGTACGTGATGACCGACGTCGACCGGGTCGGCGGTGTCCCCGTCGTGATGCGGGCTCTCCTCGACGCCGGGCTGCTGCACGGGGACGTGCTCACCGTCACCGGGCGCACGATGGCCGAGAACCTCGCCGACATCGCCCCGCCCGACGTCGACGGCAAGGTCCTGCGCGCCATGTCCGAGCCGATCCACCGCACCGGCGGCCTGACCATCCTGCGGGGAAGCCTCGCGCCGGACGGCGCGGTCGTGAAGACCGCCGGCTTCGACGCCGACGTCTTCGAGGGCACCGCCCGGGTGTTCGACCGGGAGCGGGCCGCGATGGACGCGCTGGCCGACGGCACGATCGTGGCCGGCGACGCCGTCGTCATCCGGTACGAGGGCCCGAAGGGCGGCCCCGGCATGCGCGAGATGCTCGCGATCACCGGTGCCATCAAGGGTGCCGGGCTGGGCAAGGACGTCCTGCTGCTCACCGACGGGCGCTTCTCCGGCGGCACCACCGGCCTGTGCGTCGGGCACGTCGCGCCGGAGGCCGTCGACGGCGGCCCGATCGCCTTCGTGCGCGACGGCGACCGGATCCGGCTCGACGTGGCGGCCATGACGCTCGACCTGCTCGTCGACGACGACGAGCTGGCTGCCCGGCGTACCGGCTGGGAGCCGCTGCCGCCGGTCTACACCGGCGGGGTTCTGGCGAAGTACACGAAGCTGGTGGGCTCGGCGGCCCAGGGAGCTGTCTGCACCTGAGCCCGGGCCGTCGGCTCGTCAGGAGCCGCCGTCAGTGACCGAGCAGACCGCCGAGCAGGCCCTCTTCGTGGGCGTCGGCGTCGGCGTCCCCGACCCGGTGAGCCCGCCCACGACGCCCCCGACGGTGCCGGTGACGGTGCCGACCGTCCCCGTCACGGTCCCGACCGGGTCGGAGACGGCGCCGTCGACGGTGCCCGTGACCGTCCCGACCGGGTCCGCGACGACGCCGCCGACCGTCCCGGTCACCGTGCCCACCGTGCCGGTCACCGTTCCGGTGACCTTCTCGACAGCGCCGGTGGCGGTCGCGACGACCGTGGGGGTCGGGTCCTTCGTCGGCGTGCCCGTGCTGGAAGGCGGCGGGCTGGTGGTCGGGCTCGGGCCGGTCCCCTTGGTCGGTGTGGTCGCCGGGCCGGCGCCTGCGCCGTCCCCCGGGTTCGTCCCGCCGGCGGCCGGCTCGCTGCCCGGACCATCGGATGCTCCGGTAGGACTCGGTGCGCTGGGAGTCGTGGGTCCGGCCCCGGGCAGGCCCGCCGCGCCGCGGTCGCCCGCGGTCCCGGACGACCGGTCGGCGGCTGGCGCAGCGGGGCTCGCGCCGTCCGTCGGTGCGGTCGAGACGATCGATGTCGCAGCGTGCGCGGTGGGCACCGACGACGGCAGCGCCATCACCGCCCCGCCGGAGGCGACGGCTCCGGTGGCCAGGGCGCCGGCGCCGACGACGCGGGCCAGCGTGCTCGCCGGGACCGCGCCGGCGACGAGCGGGACGTCGGCCAGCCAGGCGACCACGCCCTGGGCCCGGCGCAGCCGCGGGGCGCCGACCGCCACCATGGCGCGGACGACCTGGGGGTCGAACTGCGTCCCGGAGAACCGGATCAGCTCCTGCAGCGCGGCCGCTCGTGAGACGGGCCGCTTGTACGCGCGGGCGGCGGTCATCACGTCGTACGCGTCGGCGACCGAGACGATCCGGGCACCCAGGCTGATCCGTGACCCAGCCAGGCCGGTGGGGTAGCCGGTGCCGTCGTAGCGCTCGTGGTGCTGGAGGATGACGTCGGCCCACTCGCCGAGCCAGGGGAGCAGTCCCTCGGCCATCTTCGCACCGTGCGAGGGGTGCGCGCGCAGCACGGCCCACTCGTCCTCGGTCGGCTTGCCAGGCTTGTTCAGCAGCGTTGCGGGCACCTGCAGCTTGCCGATGTCGTGCAGGATCGCGGCCCACCGGAGCAGGTCCCGGTCGCGGGCCGGGACGTTCAGCTGCTCGGCCAGCAGGTCGGTGAACATCCGGACGCGTTCGGCGTGGCCCCGCGTGGGCTTGTCGTGGGCGCTCAGGGCCGCGACCAGGGTGAGGATCTCCCGCGCCACGGCGCCGGGGTCGGCGCCCGCGTCGCGGACCCGCGCCAGCTGCTCCTCGATCGGGCGCCGCCGGATCGCCTCGCGGGCCACCCTGAGGCGGGACGGGGCACGGTCCGGGAACAGCATGCTGAGGTCGAGCAGGGTGACCAGGGGGAGCAGCCGGCGGCCCATCCGGTCGACGAGGACCAGGGACACGGTCGAGACGACCAGCAGGACCGCGAGGTGCCAGGCGCTGTCGACGTGACCCGTCACCGGTGGCATCAGCCGGTGCGCCGTGTAGGCGGCCGCGAACGACGTCAGCACCGGGCCGAAGAGGACAGCGGCGCGCAGCGCGGTCGCGCCCGAGGACCGCCTGAGCCAGCGAGTCGACCCGCCCGTCGTGCGTTCGTCGTCGCCCATGCCCCGCCCCAGCCTCGTTGACCGTCCCTTTACCCATCGGCCCGGCTGCCGGCTGCGGTGATCCGCCGGTCGGGTGAGAATCGCGGCCCGCTGTGGCCGTGCAGGTCGCGGACCCCCCGCCGGCCGGCGGCACCGGGAGAGGTCGGCCCGGCCCGCGATGCGAGACGGTTCGTGCCACGCGTTGACACCCGTGCGGCGCGGCGAACAGGCTGTGGCCGTGCCCCGCCTCGTCGTACTTCGGCGGCGCGCCGCCTGACGCCCGTCAGCCGAGCGCGCGACCCCTCGCTGTCCGATCCCGGACCGGAGGGGTTTTTTGTTGCACCGAACCACCCGCCACGAGAGAGGTCCCTCAGATGTCCGAGCAGACCAGCGAGTCGATGTCCGGTGCGCAGAGCATCGTCCGGTCGCTGGAGTCGGCCGGCGTAGACACCGTCTTCGGGATTCCCGGCGGCGCGATCCTCCCGCTCTACGACCCGCTGATGGACTCGTCGCAGATCCGGCACATCCTGGTCCGGCACGAGCAGGGCGCCGGGCACGCGGCTACCGGCTACGCCCAGGCGACCGGTCGGGTCGGGGTCTGCATGGCGACCAGCGGTCCGGGCGCGACCAACCTCGTCACGCCCATCGCGGACGCCTACATGGACAGCGTCCCGATCGTGGCGGTTACCGGCCAGGTGCCGAGCGCATCGATCGGCACCGACGCCTTCCAGGAGGCGGACATCCGGGGCATCACGATGCCGATCACCAAGCACAACTACCTCGTGACCGACCCGGCAGACATCCCGAGGACCATTGCCGAGGCGTTCCACATCGCCTCGACGGGCCGCCCGGGACCGGTGCTCGTGGACATCGCCAAGGACGCCATGCAGGCGATGACCAGATTCTCGTGGCCGACGACGGTGGACCTGCCCGGCTACCGGCCGGTGACCAAGCCGCACGGCAAGCAGATCCGTGAGGCCGCCCGGCTGATCGTCGGGTCGCGCCGCCCGGTGCTCTACGTCGGCGGTGGTGTCCTCAAGGCGCGCGCCTGGGCCGAGCTCCGGGCGCTTGCGGAGCTCACCGGGATCCCGGTCGTGACGACGCTGATGGCGCGTGGCGCCTTCCCCGACAGCCACCCGCAGCATCTCGGGATGCCCGGCATGCACGGCACGGTGGCCGCCGTCACGGCTCTGCAGAAGTCCGACCTGCTCATCAGCCTCGGCGCGAGGTTCGACGACCGCGTCACCGGCAAGCTGGCCAGCTTCGCTCCCGACGCCAAGGTGATCCACGCCGACATCGACCCTGCCGAGATCTCGAAGAACCGGCTCGCCGACGTGCCCATCGTCGGCGACGCCCGAGAGGTCATCGCCGACCTCGTCGTCGCGGTGAAGGCCGAGATCGACGTGGGTCACCAGGGCGACTACGAGGGGTGGTGGGCCGAGGTCGACCGGTGGCGCACGACGTACCCGCTCGGCTACGACCAGCCGGCCGACGGCTCGCTGGCGCCGCAGTACGTCATCGAGCGGCTGGGCGCGATCGCCGGCCCCGACGCGCTCTACGTCGCCGGGGTGGGGCAGCACCAGATGTGGGCCGCCCAGTTCATCGGCTACGAGAAACCCAACACCTGGCTCAACTCCGGCGGGCTCGGGACGATGGGCTACGCCGTCCCCGCGGCCATGGGCGCCAAGGCCGGTCGGCCGGACGCCACGGTCTGGGCCATCGACGGTGACGGCTGCTTCCAGATGACCAACCAGGAGCTCGCCACCTGCGCCATCAACGACATCCCCATCAAGGTCGCCATCATCAACAACGGCAGCCTCGGGATGGTCCGGCAGTGGCAGACGCTGTTCTACAACCAGCGCTACTCCAACACCGACCTCGGTGGCTCCGGCCGCAACGCGGCGCAGGCGGGCTCCCGGGGCGAGCACATCCCCGACTTCGTCAAGCTCGCGGACGCCTACGGCTGCATCGGGCTGCGCTGCGAGAAGGCCGAGGACGTCGACGCCACC
The DNA here is from genome assembly GCA_038246545.1 of Actinomycetes bacterium. Lineage (GTDB taxonomy): Bacteria > Actinomycetota > Actinomycetes > JACCUZ01 > JACCUZ01 > JBBRVW01. Next base: position 62,641 of record JBBRVW010000004.1, read on the forward strand.
ATCGAGCAGGCGATGGCGATCGACGACCGGCCGGTGGTGGTCGACTTCACCGTGCACCAGGACGCGATGGTGTGGCCGATGGTCCCCGCCGGCACCAGCAACGACGAGATCCAGGTCGCGCGCAACATGGCCCCGCAGTGGGACACCGAGACCGGGGAGACACGGTCATGAGTTGTCCCCAGGAGATCGCTCCTTCGTCGCAACTTCTTCCCCACGAGATCACTCGCTGCGCTCCCGATCACGCGGGGGCCCCGGAGAATGGGCGAGGCCCCGACAATGAGTAGGCACACGCTGTCGGTGCTGGTCGAGAACAAGCCAGGTGTGCTGGCCCGGATCGCGGGGCTGTTCTCGCGGCGCGGGTTCAACATCGACTCGCTCGCCGTCGGCCCCACCGAGCACCCCGACATCTCGCGGATGACGATCCTCGTCAACGTGGAGGAGCTCCCGCTCGAGCAGGTGACCAAGCAGCTCAACAAGCTGGTCGAGGTCATCAAGATCGTCGAGCTGGAGCAGTCGTCGTCGGTGCAGCGCGAGCTGCTGCTCGTCAAGGTCGCGGCCGACAAGTCGACCCGCTCGCACGTCCTCGAGACCGTGCAGCTGTTCCGCGCCAAGGTGGTCGACGTCGCTCCCGACGCCGTGACCATCGAGGCCACCGGTAGCACCGACAAGCTCGAGGCGCTGCTGCGCGTCCTCGAGCCCTACGGCGTCCGCGAGCTGGTCCAGTCGGGCATGGTGGCCGTCGGGCGCGGGTCGCGCTCGATGGGCGACCGCTCGTCGCGACCGACCAGCGTCACCCCGATCGCCCGCTGACCGACGTACCGCACATCCCCTTCCGCAGACGCACGAGGAGAAGAGAACCGTGGCCGACCTGTACTACGACGACGACGCCGACCTGTCCGTGATCCAGGGCCGCAACGTGGCCGTCCTGGGCTACGGCAGCCAGGGGCACGCGCACTCCCTGTCCCTGCGCGACTCCGGCGTCGACGTGCGGGTGGGGCTGCCGGAGGGCTCGAAGGGCCGTGCCAAGGCCGATGCCGAGGGCCTGCGGGTGGTCACGCCGTACGAGGCGTGCGAGGAGGCGGACCTGGTGATGGTCCTCGCCCCCGACCCGGTGCAGCGCCAGCTGTACACCGAGGCGATCGAGCCGAACCTCGTCGACGGCGACGCGCTGTTCTTCGGGCACGGCCTGAACATCCGCTACGACCTCATCAAGCCGCCGGCCGGCGTGGACGTGTGCATGGTCGCGCCGAAGGGTCCCGGGCACCTGGTGCGCCGTCAGTTCGTCGACGGGCGCGGCGTGCCGGTGCTCGTCGCAGTCGAGCAGGACGCCTCCGGCGGCGCGTGGGACCTCGTGAAGTCCTACGCCAAGGCCATCGGTGGCACCCGCGCCGGTGCCATCAGGACGACGTTCACCGAGGAGACCGAGACCGACCTCTTCGGTGAGCAGGTCGTGCTCTGCGGTGGCCTCTCCGAGCTCATCAAGTCCGGCTTCGACACCCTGGTCGACGCCGGCTACCAGCCGGAGGTGGCGTACTTCGAGTGCCTGCACGAGGTGAAGCTCATCGTCGACCTGATGTACGAGGGCGGCATCTCGAAGATGTACTGGTCGGTCTCCGAGACCGCGGAGTACGGCGGCTACACCCGCGGCCCGCGCCTGGTCACCGACCAGACCCGCGCCGAGATGAGGAAGATCCTCGGCGAGATCACCGACGGGTCGTTCGCCAAGGAGTGGATGGCCGAGTACGACGCCGGGCTGCCGAACTACAAGCGCTCCTTCCAGGAGAACACCGAGCACCGCGTCGAGCAGACCGGTCGCACGCTGCGCCCGATGATGAGCTGGATCAACGAGGACGACTGACCCTCGGCCCACCCGTCCCCGCACCTGTCAGCCTCTGGACGCCGGATACGGCGTCCAGAGGCTGACAACTCCCGAGGCGGGAAGGTCAGGCCGACCAGCGGCGAGGTCCAGGACCTGGACGGTTGTGAATGCGTTCACAAGCCGGTGCCTACCATGGTGCGGTGACGTCAGAGACCCCCGTGACCGCCAGCCGCCGGCCCGTCGTGCTCATCGCCGAGGAGCTGTCGCCCGCCACCGTCGCCGCGCTCGGCCCCGACTTCGAGGTCCGGGACGTCGACGGCACCGACCGCCCGGCGCTGCTCGCCGCGGTCGCCGACGCCGACGCCCTGCTGGTGCGCAGCGCCACCCGGGTCGACGCCGAGCTGCTCGCGGCCGCCAAGGGCCTGCGGGTCGTCGCGCGGGCCGGGGTCGGCCTGGACAACGTCGACGTCAAGGCCGCCACCCAGGCCGGCGTGATGGTCGTCAACGCGCCGCAGTCCAACATCGTCAGTGCCGCCGAGCTGGCCGTGGGCCTGCTCCTCGCAGCGGCCCGCAACATCGCGCCGGCCAACTCCGCTCTCAAGCAGGGCGAGTGGAAGCGCAGCAAGTACAGCGGCATCGAGCTCTACGAGAAGACCGCTGGCATCGTCGGGCTGGGTCGCATCGGCGCCCTCGTGGCCCAGCGGCTGTCCGCGTTCGGCATGACCGTCGTCGCCTACGACCCGTTCGTCGCGGCCGGCCGCGCAGCCCAGATGGGCGTCCGGCTCGTCTCGCTCGACGAGCTGCTGCGCATCTCCGACGTCATCTCGGTGCACCTGCCCAAGACCGCGGAGACCCTCGGCATCATCGGCGCCGAGCAGCTCGCGACGGTGAAGCCCTCGCTCGTCCTCGTCAATGCCGCCCGCGGCGGCATCGTCGACGAGGCGGCACTGCACGCGGCCCTCAAGGAGGGCCGGCTCGCGGCCGCCGGGCTCGACGTCTACACCAAGGAGCCGTGCACCGACTCGCCCCTGTTCGAGCTGGAGAACGTCGTCGCGACGCCGCACCTGGGGGCCAGCACCGACGAGGCGCAGGAGAAGGCAGGCGTCTCGGTGGCGAAGTCCGTCCGGCTGGCGCTGGCCGGCGACCTCGTCCCGGACGCCGTGAACGTGCAGGGCGGGGTCATCGCCGAGGACGTCCGGCCGGGCATCCCGCTGGCCGAGCACCTGGGTCGCTTCCTCACGGCGGTGGCTGCCGCCGTACCTGCGCAGCTGGACATCGAGGTGCGCGGCGAGATCGCGGCGCACGACGTGCGGGTGCTCGAGCTGGCCGCGCTCAAGGGCCTGTTCACCGACGTCGTCGAGGACCCCGTCTCCTACGTCAACGCGCCGGTGCTCGCGGCCGACCGCGGTGTCGTGGTCCGGCTGCGCACCGACGCCGAGTCGCCCGACTACCGCAACCTGATCGTGCTGCGCGGCACGCTGTCGGACGGCACCCAGGTGTCGGTGTCCGGCACCCTCACGGGCACCCGGCACGTGGAGAAGATCGTCGAGATCGACGGTTTCGACGTCGAGGTCGCGCTGTCCGAGCACATGGCCGTCTTCCGCTACGTCGACCGCCCCGGCATCGTCGGCGCGGTGGGCCGGGTGCTCGGCGAGGCCGGCGTCAACATCGCCGGGATGCAGGTCAGCCGCGACCGTCGCGGCGGGCACGCCCTCGTCGCCATGACGATCGACTCCGCGATCCCGGGCGGCGTCCTCGACGACCTGGCGCGTGAGATCGGCGCCGAGACCGCTCGCCAGGTCGACCTCCGCGACTAGCCCCAGTCGAGTGGCGCAATCTGGCTGCTTCAGCGGGCTGGAAGCAGCCACTTCGCGCCACTCGACGGGGGCGGCGGGTCCAGCATCCGGAACGGGCCGCCAGCTGGCGAGACAGCCATGTGACAGCGGGGTTACCGTTGCGGGCATGGAGCGGCAGATCCTCGTACTTCGCCGCCGCGGCGGGGCCCGCTAGCAAGGGCCGGCTCCCCGTCGCGGAGACCGGCGCTGGCCCGCCATGCGACTGCCCACCGAGGAGCCCGTCATGACCCGCACCCATCGCGCCACCCGCACCTCCGCCCAGGAGAAGCAGGCCGTCCAGCACGCCGTCCAGGAGTCGATGGACCGCCGCGACAACGGCGGCGAGACCGGCCACTGACCGTGCCCTCACCCACCGCCCTGCGCATCGCGCTGGTCCCCGGCGACGGCATCGGCCCCGAGGTGGTCGCCGAGGGCGTGCGGATCCTGGATGCCGCGACCCGCGCGGCCGACGTCAAGCTCGAGACCACCGAGTACGACCTCGGCGCCCGCCGGTGGCACGCCACGGGGGAGACCCTCCCGGACGGCGTGCTCGACGAGCTGCGCGGGCACGAGGCCATCCTGCTCGGCGCCGTCGGGGACCCGTCGGTGCCGAGCGGGGTGCTCGAGCGCGGCCTGCTCCTCAGGCTGCGCTTCGCTTTCGACCACCACGTCAACCTGCGGCCGGCCAAGCTCTACCCGGGCGTGACCTCCCCGCTCGCCGGTGACCCGGACATCGACTTCGTCGTCATCCGGGAGGGCACGGAGGGCCCCTACGTCGGCAACGGCGGGACAGTGCGCGAGGGCACCCCGCACGAGATCGCCACCGAGGTGAGCATCAACACGGCGTACGGCATCGAGCGCGTCGTCCGGGACGCGTTCCGCCGCGCCCAGGCCCGGCCGCGCAAGCACCTCACCCTCGTGCACAAGACCAACGTCCTCGTCCACGCCGGCGGACTCTGGGCGCGCATCGTCGACAGCGTCGCGACCGAGTTCCCCGATGTGACCACTGACTACCTGCACGTCGACGCGGCCTCGATCTTCCTGGTGACCCAGCCGCAGCGGTTCGACGTCATCGTCACCGACAACCTCTTCGGCGACATCGTCACCGACCTCGCCGCCGCGGTCACCGGGGGCATCGGGCTCGCAGCCAGTGGCAACCTCGACGTCAGCGGCACCCACCCGTCGATGTTCGAGCCCGTGCACGGGTCCGCGCCGGACATCGCCGGCACCGGCACGGCCGACCCCACCGCGACGATCCTCTCGGTCGCGCTGCTGCTCGAGCAGGTAGGCCTGCCGGATGCTGCGTCCGCCGTCGAGCGGGCCGTCGTGGCCGACCTCGCCGAGCGGGGCGGTCGGTCGACGGCCCGGCGGAGCACCCGCGACGTTGGCGACGCCGTCCTCCAGCGCCTCTGACCCACTCGCAGGGGCGTCCCCGACCGCACCTTGCCCACGGTCGGCGAGTGGAGATGAGACCTGCTTACCGACTGGGAGGTACCGTCAGATCATGAGTGCTCAGACCGCCGAGTCCCTCACCATCGAGCTCAGCCCCTCGTCCTCGCCGCGTTCGGCAGAGGAGCGCGCGACGCTGCTGCAGGACCCCGGTTTCGGCCAGGTCTTCACCGACCACATGGTCACCGCGCGCTACTCGTCGGGTCAGGGCTGGCACGACGCGCAGCTCACCGCGTACGCGCCGCTGACGCTCGACCCCGCGACCTCGGTGCTGCACTACGGCCAGGCGATCTTCGAGGGCCTCAAGGCCTACCACCAGCCCGACGGCTCGGTCGCGCTGTTCCGGCCGGAGCAGAACGCCCGCCGGTTCCAGCGCTCCGCCCGCCGGCTGGCGATGGCCGAGGTGCCCGAGGAGCTGTTCCTCGACGCGGTGTCGGCGCTGGTGAAGGCGGACCGCGACTGGGTGCCGACCCGTGCGGGGGAGTCGCTCTACCTTCGGCCGCTGGAGTTCGCGCTCGACCCTTTCCTCGGCGTCCGGCCGTCGCGGGAGTACCAGTTGCTGCTGTTCGCCTCGCCGGCCGGCGCCTACTTCCCCGGCGGCGTCCAGCCGGTCGCCGTCTGGCTGTCGACCGAATACACCCGGGCTGCCCCGGGTGGCACCGGCGAGGCGAAGTGCGCCGGCAACTACGCCGCCTCGCTGGTCGCCCAGGCGCAGGCGGCCGAGCAGGGCTGTGACCAGGTCGTCTGGCTCGACGCGGTGGAGCACCGCTACGTCGAGGAGATGGGCGGCATGAACCTCTACTTCGTCATGACCGACGGTCGCCTCGTCACTCCCGCGCTGACCGGCACGCTGCTGCCGGGCGTGACCCGCGACTCGATCCGCCAGCTCGGCGCGGACCTGGGCCTGGTCGTCGAGGAGCGCCGGATCTCCACCGAGGAGTGGGCGGCCGGCTGCGCCGACGGCAGCATCGCCGAGGTCTTCGCCTGCGGCACCGCCGCCGTGGTCACGCCGGTCGGCACGGTCAAGCATGCTGACGGGAGCTTCGAGGTCGCCGACGGCCAGCCGGGAGCCGTGACGTTGAAGGTGCGCGAGGCTCTTCTGGGCATCCAGCACGGCACCGCCCCGGACCCGCACGGCTGGATGCGTCCGGTCGCCTGACCTTCCTCGGCGCCGCCCGCTCCTCGCCCGAGCCTCGATTTGCCAGGTCTGCCCTCTCCGGGGAGGGTGACAGGACACCCCTGGCACCGGGCACGCTTCGGCCGGTGCCCGCCGAGGAGAGGACCGCCCCCGAATGACCTCGCCAGTCAACAGCTCGTCCGACGGCCTGCAGACCGAGGCCGTGATCGCCGCCGGCATGGCGTCCGGCGACACCGAATCGGTGATGCGTGCCGTCGCCGCGGCCGAGATCGTCGTGCCGCAGGCGCCCAGCGCCGACCCCGACGGGGTGCCGGACGGCTCGATCTCGCTGCCGGTCATCGAGCAGGACGGCACGTCCTACGTCCCGGTCTTCACCTCCGAGACCACGATGGCCGCCGCTGCCCCCGACATCGAGGACGCCGTGTCGGTCAACGCCGCCGAGCTCGCCGAGAACTGGCCCAGCGACGACCTCTGGCTCGCGGTCAACCCCGGCACCGATGACGGCCTCACGCTGCCGCCGGACGCAGTGCGCTCCCTGCCGCTCTACGTCGAGGAATCGCCGACCGCCTGACCCTGCGCAGCTGCCGCCGGTAGCGTCACCCGGGTGGTGCCCGTCACCGACGAGCCGTGGGAATCACCCGACGGCAAGGCGCTGCGCACCGCCCAGCGGGTCGAGCTCGACGCCCGCTACGGCGCGGATCTCGAGCCGGGTGCCAAGCCGACCGCGGAGGACGTGGCGGTGTTCGTCGTCGCGCGTGACGAGCACGGTCGGGCGGTGGGATGCGGAGCGCTGCGCCGCCTCGACGACAGGACCGTCGAGGTGAAGCGGCTCTACGCCGAGCCGGTCGTCCGGGGGACCGGCGTGGCGACCACGCTGCTGCGTGCGCTCGAGGCGCGGGCGGCGGACCGCGGCTGGACCACGCTGCGGTTGGAGACCGGAGACGCGCAGCCGGAGGCGATCCGCTTCTGGCTGCGCGAGGGATACCGGCCGATCCCGCCGTACGGCCACTACGTCGGGTCCGCGATCTCGATGTGCTTCGAGCGCACCCTCGCTTGGGAGTAGCCGCATGGTGAGACGGCGGTTCCGCAGGACGGGCCCGGTCGGGCACCCTGAGGGGGTCATGCGTACGACCCTCTGCATTACGAGCTGAGCGCGCCGCCGGCGCTGCGAACCCGCACCCGGCCGACGCGCAGACCTCCCGCGACCGCGGGGGGTCTTTTTGTTTGTGGGAGACCTGATGAGCAACGCCACCCGGAGCACGCCGGTCGACGACGTGGAGCGAATGGATGACGCGTTCCACGTCTACGACACGACGCTGCGCGACGGCGCCCAGCAGGAGGGCCTCGCGTTCTCCGTCGAGGACAAGCTGGCTGTCGCCGAGCACCTGGACGGTCTCGGCGTGGGGTTCATCGAGGGGGGCTGGCCCGGCGCCAGCCCCAAGGACACGGAGTTCTTCCGGCGGGCTGCGACCGAGCTCGACCTGAAGCATGCGCAGCTCACCGCGTTCGGCGCGACCCGCCGACCCGGTGCGAAGGCCGCCGACGACCCCCTGGTGGCCGCCCTGCGTGACTCCGGTGCCGCTGTGGTGACGCTGGTGGCCAAGAGCCACGCCCGCCACGTCGAGCTGGCCCTACGCACGACCCTCGAGGAGAACCTCGCGATGGTCCGCGACTCGGTGACCCACCTGCGTGAGTCGGGGAAGCGGGTCTTCCTCGACGCGGAGCACTTCTTCGACGGGTACGCCGCCGACCCGGCGTACGCGCTGGAGGTGCTGCGCGTCGCGGCGGAGGCCGGCGCCGACGTCGCGGTGCTCTGCGACACCAATGGCGGCCGGCTGCCGGACGAGGTGGCCGACGTCGTGCACGCCGTGCGTCAGGCGACGAGCGCCCGGCTCGGCATCCACTGCCACAACGACGCCGGCTGCGCGGTGGCCAACTCGCTGGCCGCCGTCGACGCCGGCGCCACGCACGTGCAGGGCACGCTCAACGGCTACGGGGAGCGCACCGGCAACGCCGACATCCTCACCGTCGTGGCCAACCTCGAGCTCAAGCGCTCGCGCCGGGTGCTGCCCGAGGGCCGGCTGCGCGAGGCGACCCGCATCACGCACGCGGTGTCCGAGCTGGCGAACGTCCCGCCGTACAGCCGCCAGCCGTACGTCGGTGCGTCGGCGTTCGCGCACAAGGCCGGTTTGCACGCGAGTGCGGTCCGCGTCGACCCGATGCTCTACCAGCACGAGGACCCGTCGGCGGTCGGCAACGACATGCGGATGCTCGTGTCCGACATGGCCGGACGCGCCAGCATCGAGCTCAAGGGCCGCGAGCTCGGCTACGACCTCTCCGGCAACACCGACGTGCTCGCCCGCGTCACCGCGAAGGTCAAGGACCTCGAGGCGAAGGGCTACACGTTCGAGGCCGCCGACGCGTCCTTCGAGCTGCTGCTCCGCTCAGAGGTCGAGGGCGCCGCCCCGGACTTCTTCCGGGTCGAGTCGTGGCGGGTCATCGTCGACGCGCACACCGATGCGCACACCGAGGGCAGCTCGGCGACCGCCGAGGCAACGGTGAAGGTCTGGGCCGGCGGCGAGCGCGTCGTCGCGGTCGGCGAGGGCAACGGCCCGGTCAACGCTCTCGACCACGCGCTGCGGTCGGCCCTCGCACCGGCCTACCCCGAGCTGGCCAAGCTGGAGCTCATCGACTACCGGGTCCGCATCGTCGACGCCGCGCACGGCACCGACGCCGTCACCCGGGTCCTCGTCGAGACCTCCGACGGCGAGACCTCCTGGGAGACCGTCGGGGTCCACGCCAACATCATCGAGGCGTCCTGGGACGCGCTGCTCGACAGCGTCACCTACGGCCTGCTCCGCCACCGGGGGGACGTGTCCTGACCCGGCTCGGCCCCCGGGGCACAGGGGGCATGGTCAGTCAGGCGGTCCAGCCGAGCCACGCCTCACCGGCGCTGATGATGCCCCACCAGGCCGCGCCACCGACGACCGGCGTGGCCAGCTCCCAGTACGAGCGCCGTCGCGTCAGCGCGACGGCCACCACCACGAGCAGGCCGAGCAGCAGCCACATGAGGTACAGCCACGGGCCCGGGACGACGAGGCCGGAGGCGGCGTAGAAGAAGGCCACCGGGACCATCGCCAGCAACGCGACGACGGCGGCCGCGACGGGCAGCCGGCTGCGGGACGGCAGGTCGGCCGGTGGCGCCCCGGCCGGGGAGGAGGACGTCATGAGCGCAGCATGGCAGCGGCGCCCACCGCGCGGGACGGCTCGGGAAAGGCAGTCGTCAGTCGCTTACCACCGTCCTAGTCTCGGCCCATGGCTGGCGACGGCGGGGTGTGCAGTGCCTGCGGTGCAGCCGCGCCGGGCGGTGCTCGGTTCTGCATGGCGTGCGGGGCGGCGCTGCCTGGCCGCGCGACGGCGGAGGTGCGCAAGACCGTCACCGCCCTGTCCTGCGACGTGGTGGGGTCGACCACGCTGGCTGAGGGCCTGGACCCGGAAGCCCTGCGGGCGACGATGGAGCGTTGGTTCGGCGAGGTACGGGCGGTGCTAGTCCGGCACGGCGGGACCGTGGAGAAGTTTGTCGGCGACGCGGTGATGGCGGTGTTCGGTGCGCCGGTGACCCACGAGGACGACGCATTGCGCGCTTGCCGGGCGGCCCTGGAGATCCTCGAGCGCACCGCTTCGACCGGCCGGTTCCAGGTGCGGGTCGGCGTGGAGACCGGTGAGGTGGTCGTCGGCGACGTGAGCCGGGGGAGCACCTTCGCGTCCGGCGTCCCGGTGATCCTCGCAGCCCGGCTGCAGTCGGCCGCCGCGCCGGGCGAGGCGCTCGTCGGGCCGAGTTGCCAACGCCTGGTCCGGGACCAGGTGGTGGGTGAGGGCCGACGCGGTCTGAAGCTCAAGAACATGGCCGATCCGGTCGACGCGGTCGCGCTCGTGGCCGTGGCCGACGTCCGCGATCCCGTCGCGAGGTCGACACTGCCCCTGGTCGGCCGCACCCGCGAGCTGGCCCTGCTCGCTCAGGCGTTCGACCGAGCCGCGGTCGACCGCACCTGTCAGCTGGCGACGATTCTCGGTGTCGCCGGTATGGGCAAGACGCGCATCACCGACGAGTTCGTCGAGGTCGTCGCGAGCCGGGCCACCGTCCTGCGCGGGCGATGCGTGTCGTACGGCGAGGGGGTGACTTTCTGGCCACTCGTCGAGGTGGTCCGGCAGGCCGCCGGCCTCGACGGCGGCGAGTCGCCCGAGGACGCGAGGGCGCGTGTCGCGGCGTTGCTGGCCGGGTCGGACGACGTCGACCAGGTGGTCCGCGCCCTCGCCTCGGTCGCCGGTCTCGGTGGGACTCCGATGGGCGCCGACGACACGGCGTGGGCCCTGCGTCGTCTCCTCGAGGCGCTCTCGCACGAGCGTCCGGTGGTCCTCGTGGTCGAGAACTTGCACTGGGCCGACCCTGGCCTGGTCACGGTGCTCGATGAGGTCATGACATGGTTGCGCGAGGCTCCGGTGCTACTGCTCGTCAACGCCCGAACAGAGTTTCTCGACGACAATCCGCTGTGGGGGGGGCGGGCGGGTCAACGGCGTCACTGCTTTGCTCGAGCCGCTGGTCCCGGACGAGGTGGGTGAGCTCACCGTGGAGGTCCTGGGTGGCCAGGTCCCACGCGAGGCGGCGGACCGCATCCGGCGGGTGGCGGGGGGGAATCCCCTCTACGTGCAGCACCTGCTCGCCGTGCTGGTCGACGAGGAGGTGCTTTCGAGGGCGCCCGGCGGCTGGGAGCTCGTCGGCGACGTCGCCGGCATCGACGTGCCGCCGACGATCGCGGCCTTGATCTCCGCACGGCTCGACCGCCTCGACCCTGAGGAGCGCGCGGCGCTCGGGGTGGCCGCCGTCATGGGCGAGGTGTTCTACCGGGAGGCGGTCGTGGCGCTGGCCTCAGACGGACCGGCCGCGGTGCATGCTCTGGCCGCAGTTCTCCGGAAGGGGCTGGTCGAGCCGGCCGAGTCAGACCTGGCCGGTCACGAGGCCATGCGCTTCGGTCACGTTCTCGTCCGCGACTCGGCCTACGAGTCGCTCCCGAAGTCCGCCCGGGCGAAGCTGCATGAGGGTTTCGCCCGCTGGCTGGACGGGGTCGGCCAGGGACAGGTCGTGGACGACTTCGTCGGGAACCACCTCGAGGCTGCGTACCTCGCGCACGCCGACCTGGGACGGCTTGACGACGCGGTGGCGCTTCTCGGCCGGGAGGCCTCGGCCCGGCTAGGGGCGGCCGGTATGTCTCTCCTCTACGCCGATGACGGAACCGCGGCCGCCCTTCTTGAGCGAGCTGCGCGTCTGGCCGAGTCGGGGCCGAGCCGATGGGCGTTGCAAATGGAACTGGCCTACACCTTGTTCCGCAACGGTGCTCCGCTGAGGGCGGCCGGCGTCGCTGAGGACTTCGCGGCCGGTACCGCCGCTGCCGGGGACATCCGTTGGGGGATGCACGCTCGACTCCTCCAGGCCGAGGCCCGTCAGGCCACGGCGCCCGGGCAAGGTACCCCGGACCTGGAGGGGGTGGTTGCGGAAGCGCTCGCGCTGTTCACCGAGCTGCGCGACGACGACGGGCTCGCCTGTGTGCACGACGCGGCGTCCGACGTGGCGAACAGGGCCTCGGACCCTGAGGCGTTCCTCCGGGAGTGCCTGCTCGCCGCGGACCACGCCGAGCGAGCCGGCAAGTTCCGTCAGGCCCGGATGCACCGCCGGAGTGCCCTGCTGCCCATGATCATGGGCCGCCGGCCGGTGAGCGATGGCCTGGCCGAGACCCGACGTCAGATGGCCACCGTGGACCATCGCACGGCGCGGGCGCTCTTACTTTCCTACCTTGGATACTTCACGACGCTGGAGGGCCTCGAGGACGAGGCGGAAGCAGCGTTCGCCGAGGCCGGACGGCTCGCGCAGGAGCTGCATCCCAGCGTCGCCGAAGAGATGGCGTTCTTCCGTGGCTTGTCCGCGCTAGACACCGGACAATGGGGTACCGCTGCCGCCCAGTTCAGGAGACTGTTGGACGAGACGGAAGCCCCCGGCGATCTCGGCGTCTTCGGCACGAACGAGATCTACCTCGCCCACGCGTTGCTTAGCCTGGGTGAGCTGGACGAGGCACGCCGGCTCGTCGCGCAGGCCGACCGCATCGGCACAGAGGCTGGCGACGTCCTGACGGTCGCACACGTCGCATCGACCAAGGCGTGGTTGGCGGCCATCGACGGTGATCGGACGTCTGTGACTCGCCTGACGCGGCAGGCGATCGACTTGATGCCGTCTGACCTGCTGCTCGACGTGGGGCTGGCTCACGTGGCCTGCGCCGAGGCCGCGGCCCGGCTCGCCGACCGCCCGCTGCAGCAGGTTCACCTGGGGCTCGCAGTCGACGCCTACGTCCTGAAAGGCAACCGGGTGGGAGAGGCGCGCCTTCGTCACGCCCGGGCGAAACTCGCCGTACCGCACCAGTAGCCTCGGCGGGTGCGCATCGCGAGGTTCACCACAGGAGACGGAGCGGCGTTCGGCGTCGTCGAGGGCGACGTGGAGGGCACCGGCGGCGACCCGCTGACCATCCGGCGGATCGACGGGCACCCGTTCGCGCCGTTCCAGCTGGTCGGCGAACCGCTGCCGCTGGCCGACGTCCGGCTGCTCGCCCCGGTGCTGCCGAGCAAGGTCGTGGCCGTGGGCCGCAACTACGCCGATCACGCCAGGGAGATGGGCGGGACGGTCGACCCGTCGACCGAGCCGCCGGTGGTGTTCCTCAAGCCGTCGACCTCGGTGATCGGGCCCGACGAGGCCGTGCAGTACCCCGTGGGCGTGTCCGAGGAGGTCTCGTACGAGGGTGAGCTGGCCGTCGTGATCGCGCGGCTGTGCCGCGAGGTCCCCGCCGAGCGGGTGCACGACGTCGTGCTCGGGTTCACCTGTGCCAACGACGTGACCGCCCGCGACCTCCAGCGCACCGAGCAGCAGTGGGGCCGGGCCAAGGGCTTCGACACGTTCTGCCCGCTCGGCCCCTGGGTGAGCACCGACCTCGACCCGTCCGACCTCGCCCTCACGACGACGGTCAACGGCGACCTCAAGCAGTCCGGCCGGACGGCGCAGATGGTGCGGAGCGTCGACGAGCTCGTGTCGCACATCAGCATGGCGATGACGCTGCTGCCCGGGGACGTGATCCTCACCGGCACGCCCGCAGGCGTCGGCCCGCTGGCTGTCGGCGACGAGGTGAGCGTCTCGATCGAGCAGGTCGGCACGCTGACCAACCGGGTGGTGGCCCGTGGCTGACGACACGGCGTCCTCGACCGGACCGGTGCGGGTGCGGGTCGCGCCGTCGCCCACCGGTGACCCGCACGTCGGCACCGCGTACATGGCACTGTTCAACCTCGCGTTCGCGCGGCAACAGGGTGGCCAGTTCCTGCTGCGCATCGAGGACACCGACCGCGCGCGCTACGTCGAGTCCAGCGAGCAGCAGATCTTCGACACCCTGCACTGGCTCGGGCTCGACTGGGACGAGGGCCCGGACAAGGGCGGCCCCTACGCGCCGTACCGCCAGAGCGAGCGGTCCTCCACCTACACGCAGCACGTCGACCGGCTGCTCGAAGCCGGCCACGCGTACCACTGCTGGTGCTCGACCGAGCGGCTCGCCCAGATGCGCGAGGAGCAGCAGAAGGCCAAGCTGCCCACCGGCTACGACCGGCTGTGCGTCGGGAGGACGCGCGACGAGCGGGCGCAGCTCGACGGGTTCAGCGAGCAGCCGGTGGTGCGGATGCTGGTCCCCGACGATGCCCCGCTCGTCTTCGACGACGTCATCCGGGGCGAGGTGAAGGCTCCCCGCCCCGACGACCAGGTCATCGTCAAGGCCGACGGGTTCCCGACGTACCACCTCGCGAACGTGGTCGACGACCACGAGATGGGCATCACCCACGTCGTGCGCGGCGAGGAATGGATCTCGTCGACCCCCAAGCACGTGCTGCTGTACGACTGGCTCGGCTGGGAGCGGCCGACGTTCGCGCACATGCCCCTGTTGCGCAACACCGACAAGTCGAAGATCTCCAAGCGCACCAACCCCGCGGCGCGGCTGCTGTGGTTCCAGGAGCAGGGCTACCTGCCCGAGGCGCTGCGCAACTTCCTGGGGCTGATGGGATATTCGCAGTCCGACGGCGAGGAGATCTTCTCCTTCGACGACATGGTGCGCGACTTCGACTGGGGCCGGGTCAACACGGTCGGTCCGGTGTTCGACCTCGACAAGCTCGGCTGGCTCAACGGGCACTACGTGCGCGAGCTGTCGGTGCCGGACCTCGCCGCCCGGATCACCGCTCACCTCGTCCGGGCCGGGCAGCTGCCGCCCGAGCCGACCGCGGAGCAGCGGGCGCTGATCGAGGCGGCCACGCCGCTGGTCAACGAGCGGATGCAGGTGCTCTCGGAGGCTGAGTCGATGCTCGGCTTCCTGCTGGTGGCCGAGTCCGAGTTCCGCGTCGACCAGGACGACGCCGCCAAGGTGCTCGGCCCGGACGCCCGGCCGGTGATCGAGGCGTCGATCGCGGCACTGACCGCGCTGGAGTCGTGGACCCACGAGGACATCGAGGCCGCGTTGCGCACCGCGTTGCTCGCGGACGGTCTCGGGCTCAAGCCCAAGGTGGCGTTCGGCCCGGTGCGGGTGGCGGTCACGGGCCGCCGGGTGTCGCCGCCGCTGTTCGAGTCCCTCGAGCTGCTGGGCCGCGAGCGGTCGCTGGAGCGGCTGCGCGCCGCCCTCGCGATGAGCGACGAGTAGGCCGGGTACGCGGGTGGTCCGCGGGGTGCTGTTCGACGTCGACGACACTCTCGTCGACCATGCCGGCGCGGGTCGCGCGGCGATCGTCGAGCAGCTGCGCGAGCTGGGGCTGCCGCACCGCCCCGAGGACGCCGACCGCTGGCGGGCCCTGGAGGAGCGGCACTTCGCGCGGTTCCTCGCTGGTGAGCTCGGCTTCCAGCAGCAGCGTCGGGAGCGGGTCCGCGACATGGTCGACGACCAGGATCTCGAGGACGAGGCGGCCGATGCCTGGTTCGCGGCGTACAACGAGCGGTTCGAGGCGGGCTGGGCGTGCTTCGACGACGTGCTGGCCGCCCTGGCCGCGCTGGACGAGCGCGGTCTGCCGGTCGGAGTCGTGACCAACCTCGACGCCGGCCGACAGCGCCGCAAGCTGGAGCGGGTCGGCCTCGGCGGCCGCTTCGGCGTGCTCGTGGGCTTGGACACGCTGGGCGTCGGCAAGCCCGACGCCGCGGTGTTCCGGCACGCCTGCGAGCTGCTGGGGACCCGTCCCGGTGAGACCGCGTTCGTGGGGGACCGGCTCGACCACGACGCCGTCGGTGCCCGCGACGCAGGGCTGCTCGCCGTGTGGGTGGACCGCGCCGGTCCGTCCGCCGACGTGCCGTCGGGGGTCGTCCGGGTGCGGTCGCTGGCCGAGCTCGCGGAGGTGCTGGTGTGACGCTGCCGGAGCCGGCGTACGGCCCTTCCTGGCCGACCACGGCCGACGCGACCCGGGACGCCGCCCCGCACCCGCGGCTGCTCCGCACCGCGCGGGCCCGGTGGTGGCGGCCTGTCCTGGGACTGCTGTTCGCAGCCGCCGTGGTGGTCGTGGTCTCGGTGGTGGTCGTCCTCGTCGCCACCCTGCTGGCCGGGTCCGGACCGGTCGACCAGCGCACCGGCGACGCCCTCGACCCGGGGACGTGGCAGGGCCTGCTCGCGAACAACCTGGTGATCGTCACGATCGTGCCGGCTGCGGTGCTCGCCGTCCTCCTCGTGCACCGGGAGCGGGTCGGGTGGCTCGCCTCGGTGACGGGCCGACCGCGGTGGGGCCTGCTGCTGCGGTTCTTCGCACTGGCCGTCGTGGTGGTGCTCGCGAGCTACGGGCTGTCGTACCTGCTCCCGACCTCGACGTCGCTCGACGGCACCCCGCCGTCCACCCGCGCGCTGCTCGCCACCCTGGCCGTGATCCTGCTCACCACCCCGCTGCAGTCGATGGCCGAGGAGGTCGGCTTCCGCGGCTACGTCACGCAGGCGGTCGCCTCCTGGGCGGCCCGCCCCGCGGTCGGCATCGGCGTCGGCGTCGTGGTGAGCGCCACGCTCTTCGCGCTGGCGCACGGCGCCCAGGATCCGTGGCTGTTCGGCGACCGGTTCGCTTTCGGGCTCACGGCCTCCTGGCTGGCCTGGCGCACTGGCGGGCTCGAGGCGCCGGTGGCCCTGCATGCGGTGAACAACTTGCTCAGCCTGGCGGCCGGGGCGTTCTCCGGAACGCTGTCCGACTCCTTGTCCCTGTCCACCCTGGAGTGGCAGTTCGCGGTGCTGGACGTCGTGTCGGTGGTGGTCTTCGCGGTGTGCGTCGACCGGCTGGTGCGACGCTGGCAGCCCGCCCGGCTACGGGTTTTGTCCCCCGCGCCACGGGTCGGCTATCCTGACCGACGCCCGTCCAGCCCGCCGCCAGCGGGAGACGACGCAAGCCCTTGGGGTATGGGGTAATTGGCAGCCCGACTGATTCTGGTTCAGTTAGTCTTGGTTCGAGTCCAGGTACCCCAGCTCGGCAGGTCCACCGGAGCTCTCCGGTAGAGTTCCTGCTCGCGCAGGCGGCCCTCCGGGGCGGCGGCGCACGCATCGTGGCCCCGTTGTGTAGCGGCCTAGCACGCCGCCCTCTCAAGGCGGTAGCGCGGGTTCGAATCCCGTCGGGGCTACCACGAGAACCCCCAGGTCCAGCGGGCCTGGGGGTTCTGCTGTCCCCGGCCCACGACGTTGCCCGAAGCCGGGGCGGTGCGCGACGGCCGCTCGCGGCCTAGCGTGGGATCGATCGACGAGAAGGGGTGCACTGTGGCTGTCCAGGACGAGGTGGAGCTCGAGGTGCTGCGGGCCGTCGAGCGGGAGGCCTGCGTGCACGTCGCTGGCATCGCCGCGTGCTACCCGGGTACGGACCCCGGCGACGTCGCCCTGACCGTCGAGCGGCTCGCGGCCCGTGGCGAGATCACCGCGGTCGACCTCACCGTCCGTCGGGGCGAGGTGCACGACGTGCGGCTCGGCGAGGCGGGCGAGCGCCGGCTGGTCGCCAGCCGTCCCGACGGGGACCCGCACTGACGGGGCGGGCCAGAATGTCGACGGGCCGACGTGTCAGCCGCCGCTGGCAGCGGTCGCGCGGGTAGCGGTCGCGCGGGTAGCGGTCGCGCGGGTCGGCGACCGCCCGTCGGGTGCGGCCGGGGCGGTGGAAGCTGCCGGTACGCCGGTGGCACCGGCGGCGGCCGCCTGCTGCTGGGCCTGCTGGTGCTGGAGCACCTCGCTGAGCTTGGCCGCGGCGGCGCAGACGATCTGAGCGTGCAGTCGCCCCGGCTGGCGGCTCAGCCGCTCGACCGGGCCGGACACCGAGACCGCCGCCACGATGCGTCCGCCCGGCCCGCGCACGGGGGCGGACACGGAGGCGACGCCGGGCTCTCGCTCGCCGACGCTCTGCGCCCAGCCGCGGCGACGTACGGCCGAGAGCTGGGTGGCGGTGAACTTCGCCTCGCGCAGGCCGCGGTGCAGCCGGTCGGGCTCCTCCCAGGCCAGCAGGATCTGGGCGGCGGAGCCGGCCTTCATCGTCAGGGTCGCGCCGACGGGGACCGTGTCGCGCAGGCCGGTGAGGCGCTCGGCGCCCGCGACGCACACCCGGCTGTCGCCCTGGCGGCGGTAGAGCTGGGCGCTCTCGCCGGTGATGTCACGCAGCCGGGCGAGCACCGGGTTCGCCGCCTCGAGCAGCCGGTCCTCGCCGGCAGCGGTCGCGAGCTCGCGCAGCCGGGGGCCTAGGACGAAGCGGCCCTGGAGGTCGCGGGCGACGAGGCGGTGGTGCTCCAGCGCGGTGGCCAGCCGGTGCGCGGTGGGCCGCGCGAGACCGGTGGCGGCGACCAGCGAGGCGAGGCTGGCGGGGCCAGCCTCGAGGGCTCCGAGAACGATGGCGGCCTTGTCCAGGACGCCGACTCCGCTAGAGTTGTCCATGTACCGATACTGCCGTCTCAACCGTCGAGACGCAAGTAGAGCCCCGTCTCACAGGGAGAAACAGTGCCCCGCACGCTGGCCGAGAAGGTCTGGGAGTCCCACGTCGTCCACCGCGCCGCTGGTGAGCCGGACCTCCTGTACATCGACCTCCACCTCGTCCACGAGGTCACGAGTCCGCAGGCCTTCGACGGGCTGCGGATCGCGGGCCGGCCGGTCCGTCGGCCGGACCTCACCATCGCGACCGAGGACCACAACGTCCCGACGGTCGACATCGACCAGCCGATCGCCGACCTCGTCTCGCGCACCCAGGTCGAGACGCTGCGGAAGAACTGCGCGGAGTTCGGCGTCCCGCTGCACTCGCTCGGCGACCGCGACCAGGGGATCGTTCACGTCGTCGGCCCGCAGCTCGGCCTCACCCAGCCGGGGATGACGGTCGTGTGCGGCGACTCGCACACCTCGACCCACGGCGCGTTCGGCGCCCTCGCGTTCGGCATCGGCACCAGCGAGGTCGAGCACGTGCTCGCGACCCAGACGCTGCCGCTGACGCCGTTCAAGACGATGGCCGTCACGATCGACGGCGCGCTCGCCGGCGGCGTCACCGCCAAGGACCTCATCCTCGCGGTCATCGCGGAGATCGGCACCGGGGGCGGTCAGGGCCACGTCATCGAGTACCGCGGCGAGGCGGTTCGCGCGCTGTCGATGGAGGCCCGGATGACGGTGTGCAACATGTCGATCGAGGCCGGTGCCCGGGCCGGCATGATCGCGCCGGACGAGACGACCTTCGCCTACCTCGAAGGCCGGCCCCGCGCCCCCCGGGGCGCCGACTGGGACATCGCCGTCGAGGCCTGGCGGCAGCTGCTCACCGAGGATGACGCGACCTTCGACAGGGAGGTCGTCCTCGACGCGGCGTCGCTGTCGCCGTTCGTCACCTGGGGGACCAACCCCGGCCAGGGCCTGCCGCTCTCGGCGTCGGTGCCGGACCCGACGTCGTACGACGACGAGAACGACCGCGCCGCCGCCGAGCGCGCGCTCGAGTACATGGGCCTCACCGCTGGCACGCCGCTGCGCGAGATCGCGGTCGACACCGTGTTCCTCGGGTCGTGCACCAACGGGCGGATCGAGGACCTCCGCGCCGCGGCCGACGTGCTGCGCGGTCGCCAGGTCGCCGACGGCGTGCGGGTGCTGGTGGTCCCGGGCTCCGTGCGGGTGCGGCTGGCGGCCGAGGCCGAGGGCCTCGACGTCGTCTTCACGGAGGCGGGTGCCGACTGGCGGCACGCGGGTTGCTCGATGTGCCTGGGCATGAACCCCGACCAGCTGGCCCCGGGGGAGCGCAGTGCGTCGACGTCGAACCGCAACTTCGAGGGTCGCCAGGGCAAGGGTGGCCGGACCCATCTGGTGTCGCCACTCGTGGCGGCTGCCACCGCCGTCCGCGGCACGTTGTCCTCGCCGGCGGACCTGCCCCCGCTCGCCGATGCCGGCGTCGAGGGGAGGAGCTGACGTGGAGCCGATCACCGAGCACACCGGTACCACGGTCCCGCTGCGCCGCAGCAACGTCGACACCGACCAGATCATCCCGGCGGTCTACCTCAAGCGCGTGACCCGCACCGGGTTCGAGGACGGATTGTTCGCCGCGTGGCGCAACGACCCGGAGTTCGTGCTGAACAAGCCGTCCTCGCAGGGTGCCTCGATCCTGGTCGCCGGCCCCGACTTCGGCACCGGCTCCTCGCGGGAGCACGCCGTGTGGGCGTTGCGTGACTGGGGATTCCGGGTCGTGGTCTCGGCCCGGTTCGCCGACATCTTCCGCGGCAACGCCGGCAAGGGCGGCCTGGTCACCGCGCAGGTGGAGCAGAAGGACGTCGAGCGCATCTGGGCGGTGGCGGACGAGGATCCGGCCCTGCAGGTGACCGTCGACCTCGCCGGGCGCACCGTCTCGTGGGAGGTCGGTGGCAAGCGTCACACGGCCTCGTTCGACATCGACGACTACACCCGCTGGAGGCTGATGGAGGGTCTCGACGACGTCGATCTGACCCTCACGCACGAGCCCGAGATCACGGCGTACGAGGCCCGGCGGCCGTCCTGGCTGCCGACCACGGTCTGACCGGAAGCCGTCCCAAACCTCGCGGCGGCGCAAATCCTTTGCGACACAAAGGGAAATCGCGCCTGTCGGTGTTTGTGAATGCGGTCATCTGCGCCTAACGTCGCTCCCGAATCGAGCAAGTGCTCGACCTCCGCATCCACAAGGGGTTCTCCGTGAACAAGGCTCAGCTGATCGACAAGCTGTCTGTACAGCTCGGCAGCAAGAAGGCCGCGACCGACGCGGTCGATGCCGTCGTCGACACCATCACCCGCTCCGTCGCAGCCGGCGAGCGCGTGGCCATCACCGGTTTCGGCGTCTTCGACAAGGTCGCCCGTCCGGCGCGGACGGGCCGCAACCCTCGGACCGGCGCCGCCGTCAAGATCAAGAAGACCACCGTGCCGAAGTTCAAGGCCGGCCAGGGCTTCAAGGACGTCGTGTCCGGTGCCAAGAAGCTCCCGAAGGTCGCGGTCGCTACGGCGCGCGCGGCCACCGGCACGGCTGCACCGGCGAAGAAGACCGCCAAGAAGGCGCCGGCCAGGAAGACCGTCGCCAAGAAGGCGCCGGCCAGGAAGACCGTCGCCAAGAAGGCGCCGGCCAAGAAGACGGTCGCCAAGAAGGCGCCGGCCAGGAAGTCCACCGCCAAGAAGGCGCCCGCGCGCAAGCGCTGACGCCCGCACGCCGACCGACCCGGCCGCCCGTCGAGGGCGGCCGGGCCTCGTGCTGCCTGCCGCACGACCACGGAGCCGACCCTCGTGCCGGGACGAGGGGCGTCAGCGGCGGTCGGGCAGGGTGGCGATCGTCAGGTAGGTGACCCGGCGGTCCCCGCCGTCGTCATCGTCTGCCACCTCGACGCGGACCCGCTGGCCGACGCGCAGTAGCCGTACGTCACCGGCGTCGAACGCGACGGCGTCGTAGCCCAGCTCGAGGCCGTCGTCGAGGAGCACCGTCCCGGAGCGCGTGCCGGGGTCGAACGCGCGCACTGTCGCCTGCACGCCCGCGACGCTACCCCGCCCGCGAGCGGTTGCCGAGGATCCCTGACGACTCGAGCACCCGGCTGGTCCAGCGCCCCACACCGAGGTCGAGGGCCGCGACGAGGTCGGCCGCGGTGTCGACGTCGCGGCGCAGCGAGGGCAGCTGCGCCGCGGACAGCTCGACCGCTCCCGAGGCGGCGTGCAGCCCGGCTGAGCCGCGGCCGAACATCGGCCGCAGCGCGTCGGGGTCGCGGGCCAGCAGCAGGGTGGTCCCGGTGCCGTGGGCGTCGCGTACGAAGGACCGGTCGTGACGCCCGGCCTCGGTCAGCAGGACGGCGAGCTCCGCTGGCCGCAGGGCGGGCAGGTCGGCCGCGAGCGTGCCGACGGAGGTGCCCGGGTAGGTCGTCGCCGCCCGGGTGGCGCCGTGCGCGAGTGCCGGGTTGAGCCCGGCGTCGGGGTGGTCGCCGGTGACGACGGCACCCACCGCGGTCAGCCGCTCCGCGGCCCGCGGCTCGTCGGTGACCACCAGCACGGACGCCACCAGGGGGCAGGCCAGGGCGGCGGTTGTGGTGTCCAGCGCGAAGGCCAGGGCGAGCTCCTGCCGCAGCCCGGCGTAGGGCGGCCCGAGGCGGGTCTTCGCCCCGCCGAGCCGCTTGACCGGAAGCACGAGGCACCAGCGCCGGTCGGGACCCATCACATCAGCGTGCCACCCGGGGGCACCCCCTGCTCGACACGGTCGATCGGCGGACGGGAGGATGGCGCCGGACGGGTCGGGTGCCGAGCAGAGGAGCCGCGTGAGCCGGACGAGCGCGCGGCGGTGGCGTCCGCGCCGCATCGGCTTCTGGTACCGCCTGGCCGTGGTGATCATCCGACCGCTGCTCATGCTGCTGACCCGCCGCGACTGGCGCGGTGCCGAGCACCTGCCTGCTACCGACGGGATCGTGGTGGTGACCAACCACGTCTCGCACGTCGACCCCCTCACGTTCGCGCACTTCCTCTACGACCACGGCAGGCTGCCGCGCTTCCTCGGCAAGGAGGGGCTGTTCCGCGTCTTCTTCGTGGGAGCAGTGCTGCGGGGGGCCAGGCAGATCCCCGTCTACCGCGAGTCGGCCGACGCCTCCCGGGCCTTCTCGGCCGCGGTGGCGGCGGTGCGCGCCGGCGAGTGCGTGGGCATCTACCCCGAGGCGACGCTGACCCGCGACCCCGACCTGTGGCCGATGGTCGGCAAGACCGGGGCGGCACGGGTCGCGCTGGAGACCGGCGCCCCGGTCGTGCCGATCGCGCAGTGGGGACCGCAGCAGCTGCTGCCGCCGTACGCCAAGCGCCCGAGGCTGTTCCCCCGCGCCACGATGCACGTGTGGGCCGGGCCGCCGGTCGACCTGAGGGCCTACCAGGGACGGCCGATCGACGGCCCGCTGCTGCGGGAGGCGACCGAGGTGATCATGGCGGCCGTCACGGCCCTGCTCGAGGAGATCCGCGGCGAGCAGCCGCCGGCCGTACGGTTCGACCTGCGCGACACCGAGCTGCCGCGCACCGGCAACCCCCGAGAGCCGAGGAGTGGTTCATGACGCGAGTAGCGGTGTTCGGGACCGGCTCGTGGGGCACCGCGTTCTCCATGGTGCTGGCCGACGCCGGCACCGACGTCGTCATGTGGGGACGCCGCCAGGAGCTCACCGAGGCCATCACGCACACCCACGAGAACCCCGACTACCTGGCGGGCATCCTGCTCCCGGAGACCATCACCGCGACGCACTCGGCCGTCGAGGCGCTGGACGGTGCCGAGGTCGTGGTGTTCGCGGTCCCGTCGCAGACCCTCCGCGCGAACCTCGAGGGCTGGTCGTCGGCGTTGCCTGCGGGCGCGGTCCTCGTGTCGCTCATGAAGGGCATCGAGATCGGCACCACGAAGCGGATGAGCCAGGTGATCGGCGAGGTGACCGGCGCGCCGCCGGAGCGGATCGCGGTGGTGTCCGGGCCGAACCTCGCCAAGGAGATCGCCCAGCGCCAGCCCGCCGCGTCGGTGGTGGGCTGCGCCGACGAGGCCGTCGCCGAGAAGCTGCAACAGGTGTGCGCCACGGCGTACTTCCGGCCGTACACCAACACCGACGTCGTGGGCGTCGAGCTCGGGGGCGCAGTCAAGAACGTCATCGCCCTGGCAGTCGGCATCGCCAAGGGCATGGGCATGGGCGACAACTCGCAGGCCTCGATCGTCACCCGCGGCCTGGCCGAGATCACCCGGCTCGGCCTGGCACTCGGGGCCGACGCCGCGACGTTCGCCGGTCTCGCAGGAGTGGGCGACCTGGTCGCCACCTGCCTGTCGCCGCTGTCGCGCAACCGGGCCTTCGGCGAGAAGCTCGGCCAGGGGCAGACGATCGAGCAGATCGTGGCCTCGACCTCGCAGGTGGCCGAGGGGGTGAAGTCGGCCGAGTCCATCCTCGAGCTGGCCCGCGCGCACGACGTCGACATGCCGATCGTCGAGCACGTCGCCGCAGCCGTGCACGACAACCTGCCTCCCGGCGAGATCGTCAGCCGGATCATGAGCCGGTCGACCAAGGCCGAGACCGAGTAGCAGCACTTCTGCGACGCGCCGGACCGGCGGGCAGACTGGTCGGGTGGACCCGCTGGACACCGTCGACGGCGCTGCCGCCGACCAGGGACGCGCCCTCGAGGCGCTGACGGCTCTCGCCGACCTGGTGGGCGCGGGTGACGTGATGGTGCTCTCGGGTGCCGGGCTGTCCACCGAGTCGGGGATCCCGGACTACCGCGGGCCGACCGGAGCGCTGCGCAGGTCCCTCCCGATGACCTACCAGACGTTCACCCGTGACCCGCTCGCCCGCCGACGCTACTGGGCCCGGTCCCAGCTCGGCTGGCGGACGATCGCTCGGGCCGAACCCAACGACGGCCACCGCGCCGTGGCCACTCTGCAGGCCAGCGGGTCGCTGTCCGGTGTGGTGACCCAGAACGTCGACGGGCTGCACCAGGCCGGTGGCGCGGACGACGTGGTCGAGCTGCACGGCAGCCTCGACCGGGTGATCTGCCTCGGCTGCCTCGCTCGCACGCCGAGGGACGAGCTCGACGTCCGGCTGCGCGAGGCGAACCGTGGCTGGGAGGCGGTGGCGACGGCGGTCAACCCGGATGGTGACGTGACCCTGGAGGAGAGCGCCGTCGAGACCTTCCAGGTCGTCGACTGCCTCGACTGCGGTGGGTTGCTGAAGCCGGACGTGGTGTTTTTCGGCGAGAACGTCCCCCCGGCGAAGGTCGTGCACTGCTACGACCTGGTCGAGCGGTCCCGCTCCCTCGTGGTCCTCGGGTCGTCGCTCGCGGTCATGTCGGGCTTGCGGTTCGTCAAGCGGGCGGCGTACCTCGGTCGCCCGGTCGCGATCGTCAACCAGGGTTGGACCAGGGGCGACGAGCACGCCACCTGGAAGGTGCACGCGCCGCTGGGGGCGACGCTGACCGCCCTCGCCGGGTCGCCGTAGCCGAGCGCGCGCTCACCGCTGCAGGTGGTGGTGCCGCGGAGGAGGGGTCACCTCTCGAGCCGGCGCGGCCGGCGCGGGTGAGGTCGACGCGACCGACGTGAGTCCTCCGTGACGGCACCGAGAGTCCGAACCGGCAGCGGCCTCAGCCGCGGGGGAGGGCCTGGACGAGGTCGTCCCAGAGGTCGTCGACGTCTTCGACGCCGACCGACAGGCGCAGCAGCGTCTCGGGAACGTCGGTGCTCTCGCCGCTCCACCGGCGGCGGCGCTCGAGCGAGGACTCGACGCCGCCGAGGCTGGTGGCGTGCACCCAGATCTCGGTCGAGTCGCAGGCGAGCTCGGCGGCCTGCGCAGCCCCGTGCAGCTCCACGCTGACCATCGCCCCGAGCCCGGGGTAGTGCACCGCCGAGACGGCGGCGTGCGAGCCGAGGCGGGTCGCCAGCTCGGCGGCGTTCGCCGACGCGCGCTCCATCCGCAGGTGCAGGGTGCGCAGCCCGCGCAGGACGAGCCACGCCTCGAACGTCCCGGGGATCGCGCCGAGCACCGAGCGAACCTCGGCCAGCCGGGTCGCCACGTCGGCGTCGCGCGCGACCGCGACCCCCAACAGCAGGTCGGTGTGGCCGGAGAGGTACTTCGTCGCGCTGTGCACGACGACGTCGGCACCGAGCTCGAGCGGGCGCTGGAGGATCGGCGTCGCGAAGGTGCTGTCGACGGCGAGCACCGCACCGGCCGCCGCACAGCGGTCCGCGAGCGAGGCGAGGTCGACGAGCTTGAGCATGGGGTTGGTCGGGGTCTCCACCCAGACCAGGTCGGCTCCACGCACCGCGTCGGCGGCCGTCGCGGCGTCGGACAGGTCTGTGCGGCGCACCGTGAGCCGACCCTGGGACTCCAGCCGCTGCAGGACCGCCAGCGAGCCGTAGTAGGCGTCCGGCGGGGCGACCACGACGCCGCCGGGGGGCACCAGCTCGAGCACGGCCGACACGGCGGCGATGCCGGACGCGAAGGACGTGCCGACCCCGCCCTCGAGGGCGCCGACCGCCGACTCGAGCATCTCCCACGTCGGGTTGCCGTAGCGGCCGTACCCCACGTCGCCACCCGCGTGGTACGTCGACGCCATGACGATCGGCGGGTTGAGCGGGCCGTCAGGCATGCGGGGAGGTCGCCCGGCGGAGACGGCGACGGTGGCCACCGCCATGGACGTGGCCATCGGCGGCTCGGGCGTGGGGGACATGCCGACGAGTAAACAGGTAGCGGGCTCGGCGCTGGGTACCGTTGGCACAACCATGACTGACGTCACGCCTGACCAGCCCCGCAGCAAGCCCCGCGTCGCCGTCGTGTTCGGCGGTCGCAGCACCGAGCACGGCGTGTCCTGCGTGTCTGCCGGCAGCGTCCTGTCGGCCATCGACCGCGACACCTACGAGGTCGTGCTGGTCGGGATCTCCCACGAGGGCCGCTGGGTCCTCGCCGCCGACGACCCGGAGCGGCTGGCCATCACCGGCGACAAGCTTCCCGAGGTCGAGACCACCGGGTCGTCCGTCGTCCTGGCGGGCGACCCCACCCACCAGGGCCTCACCGTCCACGAGCCCGGTCAGGTGCCGCAGGAGCTCGGCGAGGTCGACGTCGTCCTCCCGCTGCTGCACGGCCCCTACGGCGAGGACGGCACCCTCCAGGGCCTGCTCGAGCTGGCCGGCGTGCCGTACGTCGGGTCGGGGGTGTTCGCCTCCGCAGCCTCGATGGACAAGGGGCACATGAAGACCCTGCTGCGTGGTGCAGGACTTCCCGTCGGCCCGTACGAGGTCATCACGCCGCGCGCGTGGGTGACCGACCCGGCGGCGGTCCGGGAGACGGTCGTCGCACTCGGCTTTCCCTGCTTCGTCAAGCCGGCTCGGGCCGGGAGCAGCGTGGGCATCAGCAAGGTGCACGACGCCGGCGAGCTCGACGAGGCGATCGAGCTGGCCCGCACCCACGACCCGCGCGTGATCGTCGAAGGCATGCTCGAGGGCCGCGAGATCGAGTGCGGCGTCCTCGACGGCCTCGACGGTGCGGCGCCCGAGGCGAGTCTGCCCGGCGAGGTCGTGGTCGGCAGTGGCCACGAGTTCTACGACTTCGCGGCCAAGTACCTCCCCGACGAGGGCACCGAGCTCGTGGTCCCGGCCGAGCTCACCGACGCGCAGGTCGAGGAGGTGCGAACCCTCGCCGTGCGGGCGTTCGAGGCGCTGGCGTGCGAGGGCCTGGCCCGGGTCGACTTCTTCCTCACGTCGCGCGGCCTGGTCGTCAACGAGGTCAACACGATGCCCGGCTTCACGCCGGTGTCGATGTTCCCGTTGATGTGGAAGGCCTCCGGGCTCGACTACCCCGCCCTGGTCGACCGGCTCGTGCAGACCGCCCTCACGCGGAACCCCGGGCTCCTGCGCTGACTCCGCCCACCGGCAGGGCTGCCTTCACCGCCTTCGCGAGATCGACGAGCGGCCCGGTCGCGCTGGAGCGGTCCACCGACGACGGCACCCGCACCTGCACGAAGGGGCGGCGACCCACGGTGGTGAAGACGTAGGTCGCCGGCCGCTCGACGAGGAACCAGTCGACGCCGTCCACCTCGATCAGCTGCGACGTGTCCCCGAGCCCCGCCGGCTCCCAGACGCCGCACCGGAGCACCACCGCGGGGGAGCCCCACGCGGCGGTGCGGACGGACGCCGGGGTCACGTCACGCGCCGCCCCCCCGCCGACGTCGTCAGGGAGGGCCCGGTGAAGCGCGCCACAGCCGGCCCCGGGGCCGACCGGTGGCGGGACCGCCACGGCAGCGGCTGACGAGCACCCCCCGAGCGCGACGGAGCCGGCCGCGAGCAGCACGGCGACGTGGACGCTGCCGCGCCTGGCTCGCCGGCGCGGCGTGCAGGCGTCCACGACTGGCGTGGGAGTCGGCCTACAGGTGGACGACGGGGCAGGTCAGGGTGCGGGTGATGCCATTGACGCTCTGCACCCGGGCGACGACCATCTTGCCGAGCTCGTCGACGTTCTTGGCCTCGGCGCGGACGATGACGTCGTAGGGGCCGGTGACGTCCTCGGCCTGGGTGACGCCCTTGAGCTCGGCGATCTCACGAGCGACGGCGGCGGCCTTGCCGACCTCGGTCTGGATCAGGATGTAGGCCTGGACAACCATCGTGGGCCCCTTCCTTCGTAGAGTCTGGCGGTCGCGTGCGCCGCCAGGAGGCGTCGCTCGCGAGCGAACCTACCGGAAAGGGATCAGTGCCATGTCGGCCCCCGTGAACGGCCCCCCGCAGGGCACTGTCGGCGACCTCGGCGAGACCGAAGTGATCGCCGCGGTCACCGCTCGCCTGGGTGGCAGCGACTCCCTGCTGCTCGGACCGGGCGACGACGCGGCCGTCGTCGCCGCCTCGGACGGGCGTGTGGTGGCGACCACTGACGTGCTCGTCGAGGGCCGGCACTTCAAGCGCGACTGGTCGAGCGCGACCGACGTCGGCGTCCGGGCGGCTGCCGCCAGCCTGGCCGACGTGGCCGCGATGGGTGCCGTGCCGACGGCGCTGCTGGTGGGGCTGGCCGTGCCGGCCGAGCTGCCCGTCCAGTGGGCGCTGGAGCTCGCCGACGGTCTCGCTCAGGAGGCGGCCCGGGCCGGCGCCGCAGTCGCCGGCGGCGACCTGGTGCGCGGCGAACCCATCACCATCTCGGTCACGGCGCTCGGCAGTCTCGAGGGCCGCGAACCGGTGACCCGCGCGGGCGCCCGGCCGGGTGACCTGGTCGCCGTGGCCGGCCGGCTGGGCTGGTCGGCCGCCGGTTTCGCGGTCCTGTCGCGCGGGTTCCGCTCGCCCCGCACGCTCGTCGACGCCCATCGGCGCCCGCAGCCGCCGTACGACGAGGGCCCGCGGGCCGCCGGTCTCGGCGCCACGGCGATGGTCGACGTCAGCGACGGGCTGGTCAGCGACCTCGGCCATGTAGCCCGGGCGAGCGGGGTCTCGGTCCGGATCGAGACCGACGCCTTCCACGTGCCCCAGGAGTTCGTCGACACGTCCCGCGCCCTCAACGCCGACCCGATGCAGTGGCTGCTCACCGGCGGCGAGGACCACGCCCTGGCCGCGACCTTCCCGCCGGACGTCGACCTCCCGATGGCGTGGAGCGTGATCGGGCGGGTCGAGGACGGCGAGGGCGTGCACGTCGACGGGGCGCTGTTCGAGGGCCCCGGCGGCTGGCGGTCGTTCTAGGTGGTCGTGCCTCACAACCCCGTCCCGGCTCGGGGCCTGGTGCCGATCCTCGCCGCGGACGACTGGCTGCCGATGTCGGCGGAGCACGAGGCGCGCGTCGACGCCTGGGTCGTGCCGCACCTCGAGCGCCGGCGCCGGGGCGAGAAGCACCCCGTCGAGGACTTCCTCTTCGACTACTACCACCAGTCGCCGGCCAAGCTGCGCCGCTGGAGCCCGGGCCTCGGCACGGCGTTGGCCGGCCCCGAGGCGCTGGCGCGGTATGCCGGCCTGGCCGACTGGGCGGTTACGGCGGAGGGCACCGGCGTATCACCCGACCCGGAGCGGCTCGGCCGTCACCACCGCCGGGTCGCCGACGCCCGGCGGCTGCTGCGCGCCACCGCGGGCCGCGCGCCGGCGTACGGCTGCTTCGGGCTGCACGAGTGGGCGATGGTCTACCGGCTCCCGCCGGACGCGGTGCGGCACGAGCAGCTGCCGCTGCGGCTCGGCAGCGCCGGCACCGACGCCGTGGTGGAGGCGCAGCCGCTGCGCTGCACCCACGTCGACGCGTTCCGGTTCTTCACCGACCAGGCCGTGCCGCGCAACGCCACCACCCCGACCCGGGCCGGTCAGGCGCGCGACGAGCAGCCGGGCTGCCTGCACGCCGGGATGGACCTCTACCGGTGGGCGGCCACCTTCGCGCCGTTCGTTCCGAGCGAGATGGTGGCCGACTGCTTCGCGCACGCGCGGGGGATCCGCGAGGTCGACATGCGCGCGTCGCCGTACGACCTGAGCGCGTTCGGCCACCCGGCGATAGCCATCGAGACGCCCGAGGGCCGCGCCGACTACGTGCGGCACCAGCGAAGCTTCGCCGAGCAGGGTGCCGAGCTGCGGGCCCGGGTGCTGCGGGCGGTCGACGCCTTGGCTGCGGCCCTCGACGGCTCTGTCGGCGGCAGCGGGCAGGATGTCCCGCATGGCGAGCGACTCGGCAGCGTCGGGACAACCGGCATCCCGGCCCCCTGACGCGCAGGCTGACCTGACGAGCCCGAGTTGATCACGGTCCCGTGATCAACTCGGCTCAACCGTGGCCTGCGTGCCACGGCCGGGCCAGGAACGCCGCGCACCGGCAGCGGACCGGTCCGCCGACGACGAACGGCCGGCCCCGAGGGGGACCGGCCGTTCAAGGCAGGACAGGTCGAGCGGGTGACGACGCTCGTGTCAGCTAGCGGGTGACCTTCCCGGCCTTGAGGCAGGAGGTGCACACATTGAGCTTCTTGGGGGTCTTGCCGGTCTTGCCGACCATCGCGCGCACGGTCTGGATGTTGGGGTTCCAGCGGCGCTTCGTGCGCCGGTGCGAGTGCGAGATGCTGTGACCGAAGCCCGGACCCTTGCCGCAGACGTCGCAGTTGGCAGCCACGGTGAACAACTCCTCGGTGGTTCCCGATCGCGACGCGATCAGTGTGATGGTCAGGCGGACGCGCGGCGCCGGGCCGCGGCAGAGCAGACGGGGGAGCCCGGACCTCCGGGCAACCGCAGCAGCGTAACCGACCGGCGCTCCCGGACCCAAACCGAGCCGGTCACGCTGCTCCTCGCGGCCGGCGTCCATCCTCAGCACTAGATTCTGCCGCGTGACCGCCACCCTGGCCCGACTCGACGGCGGGTCCGTCGCGCGTTGGGCCACGACGGCCCGCGACGCCCTCGAAGCGGCCCGCGAAGAGATCGACGACCTCAACGTCTACCCGGTGCCCGACGGCGACACCGGCACCAACCTGCACCTCACGCTGGCCGCCGCGGTCGAGTCCCTGGCAGGCGCCGCCGTCCGCGACGACGACACCGAGACCCCCACCCCGCGCCGGCTGCTGTCCGCGCTGGCCCACGGCGCCCTCATGGGGGCCCGGGGCAACTCGGGCGTCATCCTGTCCCAGCTCCTGCGGGGGATGGCCGACGGCGTCGACGGCGTCACCGGGCCGGTCGACGCGGCCCAGCTGTCGCGTGCGCTCACCGCCGGGGCGAGGGCCGCGTACGACGCGGTGGCCGACCCGGTCGAGGGCACCATGCTGAGCGTTGCCCGGGTGGCCGCCGAGCATGCCGCCAGCGCCGTCGACCGTGCGGCGGGTGGCGGCGACGTGCTGGCCGCGGTGGTCACCGCGGCGGCTGAGGGGGCCCGCGTCGCGCTCGCCGACACTCCGAAACAGCTCGACATCCTGGCCCGGGCCGGCGTGGTGGACGCCGGTGGCCGTGGGATCTGCGTCCTGCTCGACGCGCTCGCCTCGGTCGTCACCGGCGCAACGCCGACCGCCATCGAGACCAGGCTGGCAGGCAGCCGGCTGGCCGAGACGCAGGCGGTCCGGCCACGCAGCGGTCTCGACGTCGAGGATCCCGACGCGCACGGTCCGACGTACGAGGTGATGTACCTCCTCGACGCGCCGGCGGACGCCATCGCCCCGCTGCGCGAGACGCTCGGCCCGCTCGGCGACTCGCTGGTGGTCGTCGGCGCCGAGCCCACCTGGAACGTCCATGTCCACGTCGACGACGTCGGAGCGGCCGTCGAGGCCGGCATCGAGGCGGGCCGCCCGCACCGGATCCGGGTCACCCACTTCCGTGACGCCGCGCGTGCCACCGTCGGGGAGCTGCCCGGCGACAGCCGCGGGGTCGTGTCGGTCGTCGCGGGTGACGGTCTCGCGGCGCTGTTCGAGGCGGCCGGCGCCACCGTCGTGCCCGGCGGCCCGGGCCGGCGGGCCTCCACGGCCGAGATGCTCACCGGCCTGCGGCACGCCCGGGCACGGGACCTCGTGGTGCTGCCCAACGACGCCGACAGCCTGGCGGTGGCGGAGGCGGCGGCTGCCAAGGCCCGGGACGAGGGTCTGCGGGTCGCCGTCATCCCCACCCGGGCCAGCGTCCAGGCCATCGCCGCCCTGGCCGTGCACGACCCGGCGCGACGGTTCGAGGACGACGTCGTCGCGATGACCGCCGCGGCCGGGCACTGCCGGCACGGTGGTGTCACCGTCGCCGCCCGTGAGGCGGTCACGATGGCCGGCGTGTGCCAGCCGGGCGACGTGCTGGGCATCGTCGACGGCGACTTCGCGATCATCGGCGACGACCTCGCCACGGTGGCCCGCACCGTGGTCGACCGGATGCTCGGCTCCGGCGGCGAGCTGGTCACCCTGGTCACCGGGCTCGGCGCCGACCCGGACCTCGCCGACGTGGTGGCCGAGCACGCACGCCGCGGGCGTCCGGCGGTCGACACCCTGCTCTACGACGGGGGCCAGCCGGGCTACCCGCTGCTGCTGGGCGTCGAGTGACGGGAGGCTGACGTGGTCTCGCTGCGTGCCCCGGTCAAGGCCGTCGTCGGTGGTCCGACGGCCAAGGAGCTCACCGACAAGCTCCACGTCGCGACCGTCGAGGACCTTCTGCGGCACTACCCGCGCCGCTACTACGAGCGCGGCGAGCTGACCGACCTGTCCCAGCTGCGCCCCGGCGAGCAGGCCACCGTGCAGGCGACCGTCCACTCCGTGTCCGGCCGGCAGATCCGGCCCAAGTTGCACAAGCTCGACGTCGTCGTCACCGACGGGCGCACCCGCACCACCGTCACGTTCTTCAACCAGCGCTGGCGCGGGAAGGCGCTCCGGGCCGGCGACGAGGTCTTCCTCGCCGGCAAGGTCGAGATCTTCAACGGCAAGGTCACCATCACCAACCCCGAGATCGCCGCCGGCGACGACGTCGAGGACTTCGCCGGCAGTCTCGTCCCGGTCTACCCGGCCACCGCCAAGCTGCCCTCCTGGCGGCTGAGCAAGGCCGTCAAGATCGCCCTCGACGTCGCGCTGGCCGACGACGAGAGCCTGCCCGACCCGCTGCCGCCCGACGTCAGGCTGCGTCGCGGCCTGATGGGCCTGGCCGACGCGCTGCGGCTGGTCCATCGCCCCGACACCTACGACGACGTACGCCGGTCCCGCCGACGGTTGCGCTTCGACGAGGCCTTCGTGCTGCAGACCGTCCTCGCTCGGCGCCGCGCCGAGGCCATGGCCGAGCCGGCCACTGCCCGGGTGGGCCGCGACGACGGGCTGCTGGCGGCGTTCGACGAACGGCTGCCGTTCACCCTCACCCAGGGCCAGCAGGAGGTCGCCGCGGCGATAGCTGAGGACCTCGCGCGCGAGCACCCGATGCACCGGCTGCTCCAGGGCGAGGTGGGGTCCGGCAAGACCGTGGTGGCCTTGCGGGCGATGCTCGCCGTGGTCGACGCAGGCGGCCAGGCCGCGCTGCTCGCCCCCACCGAGGTCCTCGCCCAGCAGCACCACCGGTCGATCACGGCGATGCTCGGGCCGCTCGCCGAGCGTGGCCTGCTCGGCGGGTCCGACGTCGGCACCCGGGTCGCGCTGCTCACCGGCTCGCAGGGCACCGCGGCGCGGCGTACCAACCTGCTCGACACCGCGAGCGGCGACGCCGGGATCGTGATCGGCACCCACGCCCTGATCCAGGACAAGGTCGAGTTCCAGGACCTCGGACTGGTCGTGGTCGACGAGCAGCACCGCTTCGGCGTCGAGCAGCGCGATGCCCTCCGGGCCAAGGCGAAGGTCCCGCCGCACCTGCTGGTGATGACCGCGACGCCGATCCCGCGCACGGTGGCGATGACCGTCTTCGGCGACCTCGACGTCTCGACGCTGACCGAGCTGCCAGCCGGACGCTCGCCGATCACGTCGCACGTCGTGCCCGCGGGCGAGAAGCCGCACTTCCTCGACCGCGCCTGGGCGCGGGTCCGCGAGGAGGCCGACTCCGGTCACCAGGTCTACGTCGTCTGCCCACGCATCGGCGGCACCGACGCCGACACCCTCGACGACAGCACCGGTGGCGAGCCCGATCCGGACGACGGGTCGGGCCCGCCGGCCCGGCCGGCCCTCGCCGTCCTCGACGTGGCGCCGATGCTCGTCGAGGGGCCGCTGTCCGGGCTGCGGGTCGAGGTGCTGCACGGGCGGCTGCCCGCCGACGACAAGGACGACGTCATGCGTCGGTTCACGGCCGGGGACGTCGACGTCCTGGTCGCGACCACCGTCGTCGAGGTCGGCGTCGACGTGCCCAACGCCACCGGCATGGTCGTTCTCGACGCCGACCGGTTCGGCGTCTCCCAGCTGCACCAGCTGCGCGGCCGGGTGGGTCGTGGTGCCGCGCCCGGCATCTGCCTGCTCGTCACCGACGCCGAGGCCGGGACACCGGCCCGCGAGCGGCTGGACGCGGTGGCCGCGACCCTCGACGGCTTCGAGCTGTCCCGGCTCGACCTCGAGACCCGGCGCGAGGGCGACGTCCTCGGCGCCTCGCAGTCCGGTCGCCGGACCAGCCTGCGGCTGCTCTCGGTGCTGCGCGACGAGGACCTCATCGTCGACGCCCGTGAGGACGCCGCCGCGGTGGTCGCCGACGACCCCCTGCTGCGGCGGCACGAGGCGCTGCGAGAGGCCGTCGAGCAGGTGCTCGCCGAGCAGAACGCCGAGTACCTGGAGAAGGCATGACGGTCCCTGCATGACCCGCGTCGTGGCCGGTGCCGCCCGCGGCCGCCGGCTCGCCGTGCCGCCGGGCGACGGCACCCGGCCCACCTCGGACCGCGCGCGCGAGGCGCTGTTCTCCAGCCTCGGCGCCCTGGTCGGGGCCTGGGCCGGCCGGCGCTTCCTCGACCTCTACGCCGGCAGCGGGGCGGTCGGTCTCGAGGCGCTCAGCCGGGGTGCCGCGCACGCCCTGCTCGTCGAGTCCGATCCCCGCGTGGTGCGCACGCTCGCCGCCAACGCCGACACGGTCGGCCTGCCCGGCGCTGTGGTGCGGCAGGGCCGGGCCGAGCGGGTGGTGGCCGACGGCCTGGCCGGCCGGCCGTACGACGTGGTGTTCGCTGACCCGCCCTACGCCCTGGCCGACGACGACCTGCGATCGGTGCTCGCCGACCTCCGGCCGCAGCTCGCCGGCGACGCCGTGATCGCCGTCGAGCGCCCGACGCGCGGCGGGGCGTGGGCCTGGCCGGCCGGGTACGACGGCCTGCGCTCCCGCCGCTACGGCGAGGCGACGCTTTGGTACGGTCGCGCCACTTCCGGACCTGACCAGAGCCAGGAGAACCAGTGACCGAGCGCCGCTGCGTCTGCCCCGGCTCCTTCGACCCGGTGACCAACGGGCACCTCGACGTCGTCGAGCGGGCCAGCCGGCTCTACGACGAGGTCACGGTGGCCGTTCTCGTCAACCAGTCGAAGGCCGGGTTGTTCGAGGTCCCCGAACGGATCGACATGCTGCGCGAGGTCACGGCAGGCCTCGGGAACGTCAAGATCGACTCGTTCCAAGGCCTGCTCGTCGACTACTGCCGGGAGCACGACATCCCGGTCGTGGTCAAGGGCCTCCGGGCGGTCAGCGACTTCGACTACGAGCTGCAGATGTCGCAGATGAACAACCGGCTGACGGGCATCGAGACGATGTTCGTCGCCACCAACCCGGAGTACTCCTTCCTCTCGTCCAGCCTCGTCAAGGAGGTCGCCCGCTGGGGAGGCGACGTCTCCGGACTGGTCCCCGACGCCGTCCTCGCCCGGCTGCGCGCCCGGATCGACACGGCCTGACCGGCGCGGTGTCCGTAGGCTGCTCCCCGGCGCTCGCACCTCACGCCCGCCCGCACCCGGCCCCGCTCCATCTGACCCTCTCGCCATGGAGGCACCCGCCCGTGGACGTGCACGACAAGCTCGACGAGCTGATCGCCGTCGTCGAGAACTCCCGCGCCATGCCGATGTCGGCGTCCTGCATCGTCAACCGCAGCGAGGTGCTGGGGCTGCTCGAGGAGATCCGGGGCCTGCTGCCGGAGGACCTCCGGCACGCCCAGATGCTGCTCGCCGACCGCGAGTCGGTCGTCGACGAGGGTCGCCGCGAGGCGGCGCGGATCGTCACGCGGGCCGAGGAGGAGCGAGTCGCCCTCACCGCCGAGACCGAGGTCGTCGCCGAGTCGCAGCGGCAGGCCGCCCGGATCCGCCAGGAGGCCGCCGACGAGGCCCGGACCATGCGGGCCGAGGTCGACGACTACGTCGACAGCAAGCTGGCCAACTTCGAGGTCGTGCTGGGGAAGACCCTCAGCGCGGTCCGCCGCGGCCGCGACAAGCTGAGCGGCCGGAGCACCGTCGGCGACCTCGAGCAGTTCCCGGACGCCGACCCCGACGAGGACCCGTTCGGCGCCGAGCAGCCCGGCTGACCCCGGCCACGGACTCCATGATCCAGATCGGATCGAGACCGCGCTCTGCCAGAGAGCCGCTGGGGAGCACCGGGCCTGGGTCGCTGGTGGCAGGCGAGGATGTGACCCGGGCGCATCGGTCAGGTAGCCTTTCGCGCGGTCCCACCTGGGGGCCGAGACCGTCACGTCCGCGATGAGCATGCCCGAAGAGAGCAGGAGACCCACGCACCGCCTCGACCCGCGTTCGCCCCTCGTCCTCGACACACGAGAGCTGGGGCGGCGGCCGGGGTCGATGCGCCCGGTCTCCCGATCTGTTCCGGCACCGGCCCACCTCGGGAACGACGTGCTCGGCGTCACGGAGGGGTCGCCGCTCGAGCTGGACCTCCGGCTCGAGTCGGTGGTCGAGGGTGTGCTCGTCTCCGGCGCGGTGTCCGGCACCGCGGCGGGGGAGTGCGTGCGCTGTCTCGACCCGGTCTCGACTCCGGTCGTGGTCGACCTCCAAGAGCTCTTCGCCCATGCCGGGCAGGAGCGCGACGAGGACGACGACACCGAGCCGCTGCCGGAGATGGACGGCGTCCTGCTGGACATCGAGCCGGCGGTCCGGGACGCGGTGGTGCTCGCACTGCCGCTGCAGCCGGTCTGCCGGGACGACTGCCCCGGTCTGTGCCCGCACTGCGGGGCACGCCTGGCGGACGACCCGGAGCACGCGCACGACGAGGTCGACGCGCGGTGGGAGGCCCTCCGGGGACTGGCCGCCGGCAGGGAGCACGACAGCACCACCTGAGCAGCACGCCGAGCACGACCGAGCAGTACTGACGTACCGAGAGCAGGAGAGATCACCCGTGGCCGTTCCCAAGCGGAAGATGTCGCGCAGCAACACGCGTTCGCGTCGCGCGAACTGGAAGGCGACCGCGGCGCCCCTGGTGGCCTGCCAGCGGTGCCGCGAGCCGAAGCTCGCCCACATCGCGTGCCCTCACTGCGGCACCTACAACGGCCGCGACGTCCTCGACGTCTGAGCGGTTCGTGACCGCCCAGCCGACGTCGAGTGCGGACGACCTCGACACGCGTCTCGCCACGGCGATCGGCGTCATCATCGAGCCCGGCCTGGCCCGGCGCGCTCTCACCCATCGCTCGTACGCGTACGAGAACGGTGGCCTGCCCACCAATGAGCGGCTGGAGTTCCTCGGCGACTCGGTGCTCGGCCTCGTGGTCACCGACACGCTGTTCCGCACGCACCCCGAGCTGCCCGAGGGGCAGCTGGCCAAGCTGCGCGCAGCCGTCGTGAACATGCGCGCCCTGGCCGACGTCAGCCGCGACCTCTCCCTGGGCGACCTCGTCCGGCTCGGCCGCGGCGAGGAGACCACCGGCGGCCGCGACAAGTCCTCGATCCTGGCCGACACCCTCGAGGCAGTGCTCGGAGCCGTGTACATCGACCGTGGCCTGGAGGTCGCCGGCGAGCTCGTGCACCGCCTGTTCGACCCGTTGATCGACGAGGCCGCCACCTTGGGTGCCGGCCTCGACTGGAAGACCAGCCTCCAGGAGCTCACGGCGACCGCGACGCTCGGCGTGCCCGAGTACGTCGTCTCCGAGACCGGCCCCGACCACCAGAAGCTCTTCACCGCCGTGGTCCGCGTCGGCGGCGAGTCGTACGGCGAGGGCAGCGGGCGCAGCAAGAAAGAGGCCGAGCAGGAGGCCGCGGCCACCGCGTGGCGGCACCTGCGCGACCTGGTGCCGGAGGTCGACCCCGACGAGGTCGAGGTCCCCACGCCGCACGCCGGCTAGCGTGCCCGAGCTCCCCGAGGTCGAGGTGGTCCGGCGCGGTCTCGAGCGGTGGGTCGCCGGCCGGACGATCGCCGCTGTCGAGGTGGCCCATCCCCGTGCGGTACGCCGGCACCTGGCCGGCGGGGCCGACTTCGCCGCCCGCCTCGCCGGCCGCACGATCACGGGCGCCAGCCGGCGCGGCAAGTACCTGTGGCTGCCGCTGGACGGCGACGCCGACGCCGTCCTGGCCCACCTCGGGATGAGCGGGCAGCTGCTCGTCCGCCGGCCGGGCGACGCCGACGAGACCCACCTGAGGCTCCGGCTGACGTTCGCCGACGGCGGTCCGGAGCTGCGCTTCATCGACCAGCGGACGTTCGGCGGTCTGGCGCTGGTGGACCTCGCCGACGGCGTCGACCGCGTCCCCGAGCCCGTCGCCCACATCGGTCGCGACCCGCTCGACCCGGTGTTCGACGAGCGGGCCTGGGTCGCGGCGCTGCGCCGCCGGCGGACCGGCCTCAAGCGCGCCCTGCTCGACCAGACCCTGGCCAGCGGCATCGGCAACATCTACGCCGACGAGGCGCTGTGGCGGGCCAGGCTGCACTGGGCGCGGGCGACCGAGACCCTGCCGCGCCCGAAGGCTCTCGCCGTCCTGGCGGCCGCGCGGGCGGTGATGGTGGCGGCCCTCGCCGAGGGTGGAACCTCGTTCGACTCCCTCTACGTGAACGTGAACGGCGAGAGTGGCTACTTCGACCGCCGGCTGCGCGTCTACGGCCGCACAGGGGACCCGTGCGACCGCTGCGGGTCGCGGGTCGTCCGGGAGCACTTCATGAACCGCTCCTCGTTCCGCTGCCCGCGCTGCCAGCGCACGCCCCGCCAGGTGCACTGGTGACCACGGTCTGAAGGTGCAGGTCACGCTCTCGGCACGGGGGTGTCGTCCGGGACCCGGCCGAGGGTGCCTACCGCAATACTCCGGGCTATGACACCGGAGTCCGGCGCGCCGCTGGGGCCGCGTGAGCGGCCCGAGGACGTCGTCGGCCAGGGCCCCGAGGAGGAGCCCGCCGGCGCTGCGTCCTCCTGGCCGAAGAAGGCCGGGATCGCGGTGGCGGTGGTGGTCGTCCTCGCCGGGCTGTCGCGCGCGGGCCTGCTGTCGTCCGACCAGCCGTCACCCGCCCCCGAGCCGACTGCGTCCGGGTCGGCGACCGCCGTCGGCACGTCGAACGGGCCACGGCTGGTCGCCCGGGCCGGTGAGCGTCTGGTCCTGGGTGCCCGCGGCGCCGCCCGGCCGGGCTCGCGGCTGCCCCCGGGGCTCCCCGCAGACGCCCGGCTCGTGCCGGTGCGTCCCGGGGGGACGACCGCCGACGAGTCGGCCGACATCCCCGGCCCCGTGATCGGCGTGCACGACGGCCGGCTCTTCCGGGCCGACGCCGACCGCCGCCGGTCCCGCGACCTCGGACCCGCGGACCTCGTCGTCGCGGGCAGTCCCGGCCCGGCCCGGGCCATGGTCCTGCGCGACGGCAGCCTGCAGGAGGTGGAGGTCTCCACCGGGGCCACGACCGACCCTGACCCGTACCCCGGCTTCTCCGGCGGCGGCTGGGCGCCTGTGGGACTGCTGGGCGGCGCCGGCGTAGGTGGGGTGGTCCTCTCCCGGCCGGCCGCCGGTGGGGACGGGATCTCGTTGGCACTGGCCTACCCGCGCGCCCTGGTCGAGTCGACGCAGCGCGAGGCGCGGCGCGACCTGGGCAACTACGGCGCCCTGCTCGGCATCGCCGACGACTGGGTGATCACGCTGGACCGGTCCTGCCCCGGACCCGCGTGCCGGCTCGAGGTCGTCACCGTCACCCGCGACACCAGCACCTCGCGGCCGGTGGCGCCGCCGGCGGGCTGGACCTTTCTGCCCGGTCCGACGGCGGGCCGCACCCACGAGGCGCTCGTCCCGGTCCGCAGCGCCGACGGCGACTCGGTCGCACTGGCCCGGTTGGTGCCCGGCGGCGACAACGCGCTGCTCGTGGGCGGCACCGACCGGGTGGTGCTCGACGCCGGTCTGGTCGACCGGCCCGACGGCTCCGTCTACCTGCTGCGCGAGCCGGCCGGCGGGGGCGACCCGGTGCCGATGGTCTGGGACCCCGACTCGCCCAGCGCCGTGGTGCCGCTGCTCCCGCCCGGCACGTTCCCCGCCGGCTCACGACTCGTGTGCGTGTGCGGATGAGCCGTCCTAGGCTCGGCCCCATGCGGCGGGGTGGGGCGACGGGGGCGGCGGCGTCGCTGGGCGCGCTGCTGCTCGTCGCCTCCTGCGCCGGCGGCAGCGACCCGGCTCCGCGGCCGCCCCACTCAGCGCCCGGGCTGTCGGCGTCGATCGTCCAGCTGCGGCGCGACGAGGTGCTCAAGCGGGTCGAGATCGCCGTCACCAACACCTCCCGGGTCCCGGTGGTGATCCAGACGATCGACCTGCACGTGCCCGGCTACTCCGGCGGCGGCCGGCAGCCGGAGGACGAGCCGCTCCCGCCCGGCCAGGTGGTCAACCTGCCCACGCCCTACGGCGAGATCAGCTGCCCCGCCACCGGCGACGTCGGGGTCGGCGAGCCCCGGGTCGTCGTGCAGGTCCGGCGGGCGTCCGACCCCACGTCGTACACCGTCGAGCTGACGCCGACCGACCCCCGGGGCCTGGTGCTCGGCATCGCCACCTCGACCTGCGTCGCGCAGCGGCTCACCAGCGAGGTGGCGATGTCGTTCGGGCCGTGGCGGCGCACCGGAAGCGGTGCCGACACCGTCCTGCACGGGACGCTGCACGCCCGGCTCCGGGCGGACACCCCCCTCGACCTGACCCAGCTGCGCGGCACGGTGCTCTTCGACCTGCTCCCCGGCGACCCGACGGCGGCCCCGCTGGCACACCTCACGCCGGCGAGACCACGGGCCGTGGTGCCGGTGCTGCTCCGGCAGGCCCGGTGCGACGCCCACGCCCGCGCCGAGATCAAGAAGCCGTACGCGTTCCTGGTCTGGCTGGGGCCGCCGGGCGGCGAGCAGCTGGCCGTGAACCCGCCTGTCAGCGTCGCCGACGCAGCGGCGTTCGAGGCGGTCTGCCACCTCGGCTGGCACTCCTGAGCGCCGGTTGCCCCCGGCCTGCCCGCCGTTCCGGACCTGATCGCTGACCTGCGGAGACGCAAAGTCTTCGTCGCGTCCCGGCCCACCCACGCGGGGCGCTCACCCGATCGGGCTACGGCAGCACTGTCACCTTCCTGTGACCTCTTGACCCACCGGAAGTCGGGTGTCACCCTGGATTTCTAGCCCCCCACGTCGCTCCGCGCGGTGACCACACCCAGCCGGAGCGTGCGAGGCAGGGCGGCACGAATCTCGCGCCCCGCAACGAGGCGGGCCGGACCGCAGTGGAGGAACCCGCATGGCGAAGGCTCTCATCGGTCATGTCGGCGGCCCCGACCCCCGCGTGATCATGGACATGCGGCGGTTGCAGGAGCGAGTACGGACCCTCGAGACCGAGGTCCTGCGGCTGCGTGCGGAGAACGACCGGCTGGCGGCCAGCGCCTCCGACGAGCCGCTGATCTCGCTCGACGTCAAGGAGCCCGCGCTCGCCTGAGCCGCCGCACCGCAGCACGACCAGCACCAGAGTGGACGTCGTCACGACGTCCCCTCACCCATTCCCGGTGCTCACCCGTCCCGGGCGACGGACTCCGTCCGTGACCTCGGCCACAGCTGGTCGTTGGTCACGGCATGCAGAGCTCCCGGCCGGTCCCGGCCCTCCTCCTCACCGCCTGTCTCGCCCTCGGGCTGGGTGTCGCCACCGCGCTCCCGGCCGCGGCCCACGGCAGTGGGGGCAGCGGCGCCGGCAGCAAGCGTCAGCAGTTCCAGGACGGGGTGACGGTCCCGGTCCTCTCGTCGCCGAACATCCGGCTCGTGACGAACGTGCCGGACACGGCCGGGATATCCGGTGTGTTCGCCCGCTCGGCGCCCTACTTCTACGTCTCGAGCACCGACAGCATCACGGTCTACGACGTGAGCAACCCGACCCACCCGATGGTGACCGGGGTGCTGCCGAACCTCGTCTTCGAGAACGAGGCGATGAACTACGGCGAGACGAAGGTCGGCGGCGTCCTCCACCGCTTCGTCCTGGTGGGCGTGGACCTGGTCGAGGCGAGCCCGACGGCGCCGGACCACATCGGCCGGTCCAACGAGGTGATGGTCGTGGACGTCACGGACCCGACCAGCCCCCGGATCCGGTCACGGGTCGCGACCACGACGAACACCCACACGGTGAGCTGCATCCACGAGACGGACTGCCGCTACGCCTACACCGCCGGGCGGAACGGGCAGTTCTCGATCGTGGACCTGACCGACCTCGACCACCCGCGCGAGGTCGACTCCGACCCGTCGATGGACGGCACCCAACCCTTCGCCTCGCCCGCCGCCGGGCCCAACGCCGCCTTCACCAGCGGCGCCGGCCACAAGTGGAACTTCGACGACGCAGGCTACGGGACCCACGTCGGCTCGGGCGGCAGCGCGATGTTCGACGTGTCCGACCCCGTCCACCCGCGCCTCGTCGCGACCACCGACGCGCACGGCACCCAGGGGCCCTGGAACGACTTCATCCACCACAACTCGTTCCGGCCGAACGCCGCCCGCTTCCAGGCCGGGCTGGCGCCGGACGTACGCAACGGCAACGTCCTGCTCGTCACGGAAGAGGACTACGAGAACACCGACTGCTCGACCGCCGGCAGCTTCCAGACCTGGTTCCTGGGGAGCCTCGACGGCGCACCGGGCACCATCACCCCGCTGGACCGGATCAACCCGGTCGACCTCGGGGAGGGCGTCTCTGCCCCGCACATGGCGTTCTGCTCGGCGCACTGGTTCGACTACCACCCGAGCGGCATCGTGGCCGAGGGCTACTACGAGGGCGGGCTGCGGCTGCTCGACGTCCGCGACCCGCGGGACATCAAGGAGTACGGGTACGTCGCCAGCGGGCTCTCGGAGGTCTGGGACGCCTACTGGGTCCCCGCGCGGAACAGGACGGGCGTCGCGACGAGCGGGAAGACCAACATCGTCTACACCGTCGACGCGGTCCGCGGCCTGGACGTCTACACCGTCGACCTCCCGGGGGGTGGCACGGGCGGCGGCGCCCTGCTCGGCGCCCTGACCGGCTGGACCGGCCTCGCGGGCGGGGCGGCGGCCGGGACGGACCTCTCACCCGCCATCGGTCTGCTCACCCTGGTCGGGCTGGCCGGTCTGGTGACGGCGCGCCGTCGGCGCCTGGCGTCCGGGCGGGGAAGCGGCCGGTAGGCTCTGTCCCGGCCTTCCCCGCCGACGTACCACCCGCCGTACCCCGTCCGTCCGATCCTGGCCGGCCGACCGTGCGCGGGGTCGAGGAGTTCCGCTCGTGCACCTGAAGAGCCTCACCCTCAAGGGCTTCAAGTCCTTCGCGTCGGCCACCACGTTCCACTTCGAGCCGGGGATCACCGCGGTGGTCGGCCCCAACGGCTCCGGCAAGTCCAACGTGGTCGACGCACTGGCCTGGGTCATGGGCGAGCAGGGCGCCAAGTCACTGCGCGGCGGCAAGATGGAGGACGTCATCTTCGCCGGGAGCACCGGCAAGGACGGCGCCGCCGGCCGGGCGCCGCTCGGCCGGGCCGAGGTGGCGCTCACCATCGACAACACCGACGGTGCGCTGCCGATCGACTACGCCGAGGTCACGATCTCGCGGATCATGTTCCGCAACGGCGGCTCGGAGTACTCGATCAACGGCCAGCCGTGCCGGCTGCTCGACGTCCAGGAGCTCCTGTCCGACTCCGGGATCGGCCGCGAGATGCACGTGATCGTCGGCCAGGGTCAGCTCGACGCCGTGCTGTCGGCCGGCCCCGAGGAGCGGCGTGGCTTCATCGAGGAGGCGGCCGGCGTCCTGAAGCACCGCAAGCGCAAGGAGAAGGCGCTGCGGAAGCTCGAGGCGATGCAGGCCAACCTCACCCGT
This sequence comes from Actinomycetes bacterium, assembly GCA_038246545.1. GTDB lineage: Bacteria > Actinomycetota > Actinomycetes > JACCUZ01 > JACCUZ01 > JBBRVW01. Next base: position 106,489 of record JBBRVW010000004.1, read on the forward strand.
ATCCAGGACCTCACCGTCGAGCTGCGCCGCCAGCTCAAGCCGCTCGGCCGGCAGGCCGAGGTCGCGCGCCGCGCCCAGGTGATCCAGTCCGACCTGCGCGACTCGCGGCTGCGGATCCTCGCCGACGACCTGGTCCGGCTCACCGCGACGCTCGAGGCCGAGGTGGCCGACGAGACCGCGCTGCGGCAGCGACGCGGCGAGGTGGAGGCCGCGCTGGCCGAGGCGACCGAGCGAGAGACGCTGCTCGAGCAGTCGCACGCCGCCGAGTCGCCGACACTGACCCGCGCGCAGGAGACCTGGTACCGACTGTCGTCCCTGCGCGAGCGGTTCCGCGGCACCGGCTCGCTGGCGGCCGAGCGGGTCCGGCACCTGGCTGCACCCGACGACCAGCCCGGCGACCAGCGGCCGGGCGACCTGCGCGACCCCGACCAGCTCGAGGCCGAGGCCGAGCGGGTCCGGGCCGAGGAGACCGAGATCCAGGCCGGTGTCGACCGCGACCGCGAGACCCTCGCCGCGGCCGTGGGCGCCCGGCAGCAGGCCGAGGAGGAGCTCGCCGCCGAGCAGAAGCGGGTGGCAATGGCCGCCCGCGCCGCGGCCGACCGGCGCGAGGGCCTGGCCCGGCTCGCCGGCCAGGTGGCCGCCCGCCGCAGCCGCGTCGAGGGCGGTGAGGCCGAGCTCGGCCGGCTGACCCCGGCGCTGGAGGAGTCCGCCGAGCGGGCCCGCGTCGCCCAGCGGGTGTTCACCAGTCTCGAGACCCAGGTCGCCGGGCTGGACGCCGGCGAGGAGGACCTCGACACCGACCACGAGGAGGCCGCGCTGCGGCTGGCCGCGGCCGAGGAGAAGGTCACCGCGCTGCGGCAGGAGGAGCGCGACGCAGAGCGCGAGCGCGCTGCCCTGGTGGCCCGCAAGGAGGGCCTCGAGGTTGGCCTGGCCCGCAAGGACGGCGCGGGCACCCTGCTCGCTGCCAGCGACCGCCTGTCCGGGGTCCTCGGCTCGGTGGCTGCCCTGCTCACGGTCGAGAACGGCTACGAGACCGCGGTCGCGGCGGCGCTCGGCTCGGCCGCCGACGCCGTCGTTGTCAGCGACCTGTCCGCGGCCGAGGCTGCCATCCGGCTGCTCAAGGGCGACGACGCCGGCCGGGTCGGCCTGCTCGTCGACGCCGGCCCGTCGACGTACGACGACGCGCCGGCGCACGTGCCCAGCGGCGCCCGGCCGGCCCTGGACGTGGTCGCGGTCCCGATGCCGCTGCGCTCCGCCGTCACCCGGCTGCTGTCCGCCGTCGTCGTCGTCGACGACCTGGCGACGGCGCGGCGCGTCGTCGAGGAGCAGCGGGGGCTGACGGCGGTCACCCGCGAGGGCGACGTCCTGGGGCGCGACAGTGCCGCCGGTGGCTCCGCGTCCGCGCCGAGCCTGCTCGAGGTGCAGGCCGCCGTCGACGAGGCCGCCGGCCGGCTCACCGAGTCCGGCCACCGGCTGGACCGGCTGCGCTTCCAGCTCCAGGCTGCGATCGACGAGCAGGCCGTCACCACCCGCGACGTACAGGCCGCGCTCGACCGCCTGCACGAGTCGGACGCCCGGATGGCGGCCGTGGCCGAGCAGCTCGGCCAGCTCGGGGCCCAGGCCCGCGCCGCCCACGGGGAGTCCGAGCGGCTCCAGCGCTCGATGCAGGCGGCGGCCGAGGCCCTGGAGGCCGACCGGCTGGCCCTGGCCGAGCTGGCGGAGCGGCATGAGGCCGCTCTGTCCGCGCCCGAGGAGGGCGAACCCGACACCGGCCGGCGCGACGAGCTCGAGGACGCCGGCCGGGCCGCCCGCCAGGCCGAGATGGACGCCCGGCTCGGCGTGCGCACCGGCGAGGAGCGGGTCCGCGCGCTGTCCGGGCGGGCCGACCAGCTCGCCCGCGCGGCCACCCAGGAGCGGGAGAACCGGGCGCGCAACGAGGCGCGCCGGGAGCGGCGGGCCAGGGAGGCCGCCGTCGCCCGGGAGGTCGCGCTCGCCGCGCAGGCCGCGCTCGGGCACCTCGAGCACTCGCTGGCCCGGGCGGCCGAGGCACGCGAGACCGCGGAGCGGGCCCGTGCCGAGCGGGACGTCGAGATGGGGGCCATCCGCGGCCGGCTGCGCGAGCTCGGCGCCGAGCTCGAGCGGCTCACCGACAGCGTGCACCGCGACGAGGTGGCGCGCGCCGAGCAGCGGCTGCGCATCGAGGCGCTGCAGCAGAAGGCGCTCGAGGACCTCGGGGTCGAGCCGGAGTCGCTCGTCGAGGAGTACGGCCCGCACCAGCTGGTGCCGCCGTCGCCGCTCGCCCCGGACGAGGAGCGCGAGGTCGAGCCCGACCCCACGCCGTACGTCCGCGCCGAGCAGGAGAAGCGGCTGCGCGGCGCGGAGCGGGCGCTCGCCCTGCTGGGCCGGGTCAACCCCCTCGCGCTGGAGGAGTACGCCGCGCTGGAGGAGCGCCACCAGTTTCTCGCCGAGCAGCTGGAGGACCTCAAGGCGACCCGGCGCGACCTGATGGACATCATCCGCGAGGTCGACGAGCGGGTGGAGCAGGTCTTCACCGCCGCCTTCCACGACACCGCCCGGGAGTTCGAGGGCGTCTTCGCGCGGCTGTTCCCCGGCGGCGAGGGGCGGCTGGTGCTCACCGAGCCCGGTGACATGCTCAGCACCGGCATCGAGGTCGAGGCGCGGCCGCCGGGCAAGAAGGTCAAGCGGCTCTCGCTGCTCTCGGGCGGCGAGCGGTCGCTCACAGCGGTGGCCCTGCTGGTCGCGATCTTCAAGGCCCGGCCCAGCCCGTTCTACGTCATGGACGAGGTCGAGGCCGCCCTGGACGACACCAACCTGGGCCGGCTGATCGCGCTCATGGAGGAGCTGCGCGAGGCCTCGCAGCTCATCGTGATCACGCACCAGAAGCGGACCATGGAGGTCGCCGACGCGCTGTACGGGGTGTCGATGCGCGGCGACGGCATCACCACCGTCATCGGGCAGCGGCTGCGCGAGGCGGAGCCCGCCTGACGGCGGTCGGCACGCTCGGTGACTGACCCAGAGTGACGCGTGTCACACGATTCATCCGCTCCTGTCACGTTCTGCGTCGTCGGCGTGGGTAACGTCAGAGGGTGCAGACCCTCCTGATCGCCCATGGCGTCCTCGGACTCGTGGCCCTGCTCGTCGTCGGGTTCGTGGCCTTTCCCTACCGTGGCCGTGGCGTCCCGCGCGCCGCCCTGTTCAACGGCCTGAACGACAAGGTCGTCGACCTTAGGGACCGCGTCGACCCCGGCGAGGCCCCGCCGCTCGGCGTCCTGTCGAACACCGAGAAGTCGCGCGCCATGTCGGCCCGCTTCGAGCGCGTCGAGCAGCAGGTGAAGAAGGTCGTCACCGCCGGCCGCGGCTGACCCGTCCCGGCCGGCCCCGCTCTTTCCACGGCGGGCTCCGGGGCGACGGCGCCGCACCGCTGACCCTGCTGCCGCTCGTCCGGGCCTCCTCGGACCGGCAGCCGCCCGACGGGGTGGGCGCGGCACCGGGAGGACGTGTCGACCGGGCTCGCGCGCCACCTGAGAGACTGGCCGGTGATGGACACCCTCACCCTCATCGTCGGCCTGGCCGTGCTCGGCGTCGTCGTCCTCGTGGGCGGCGGCCTCGCGCTGACCCGCGGGCGGCGGTCCAAGGCGCCGCTCCCGCCTCTCACCGACCTCGAGGAGCGTCCCGGCGAGCGTGCACCCGAACGCACCGGCGACGTCACCGTCCTCACCCCCGGCGCCGGGGCCCCGACCGCCCCGACCGTCGAGGAACCCGCACCGGTCGCCGGCCGGATGGCGCGGCTGCGCGCCCGGCTCGGCGCGTCGCAGGGCTCGCTCGGCAAGGGACTGCTCGGGCTGCTGTCCCGCGAGCGGCTCGACGAGGCGACGTGGGAAGAGGTCGAGGACGTCCTGCTCTCCGCCGACGTCGGGGTCGCCCCCACCCAGGAGCTGGTCGAGCGCCTGCGCACCCGGGTCAAGGACCTCGGGAGCCACGACGAGACCGCCGTCCGCAGCCTCCTGCGGGAGGAGCTGCTCGCCCTCGTCGGCCCGGCGACCGACCGGTCGCTGCGCACCAGGGGCACCGACGGCCGCCCCGCCGTCGTGCTGGTCGTCGGCGTGAACGGCACCGGCAAGACCACCACCGTCGGCAAGCTGGCCCGGGTCCTCGTCGCCGAGGGCCGGACCGTTCTGCTCGGCGCCGCCGACACCTTCCGGGCCGCCGCCGCCGACCAGCTGACCACGTGGGGGGAGCGGGTCGGCGCGCCGGTCGTCCGCGGCCCCGAGGGCGGCGACCCCGCCAGCGTCGCGTTCGACGCCGTCAAGCAGGGCGGCGAGGGCGGTTACGACGTCGTGCTCGTCGACACCGCCGGCCGGCTGCAGAACAAGATCGGCCTGATGGACGAGCTCGGCAAGGTCAAGCGAGTCGTCGAGCGCCACGGGCCGGTCGACGAGGTGCTGCTGGTCCTCGACGCCACCACCGGGCAGAACGGCCTGATCCAGGCCCGGGTCTTCGCCGAGGTCGTCGACGTCACCGGCATCGTGCTCACCAAGCTCGACGGCACGGCCAAGGGCGGCATCGTCGTGGCGGTCCAGCGCGAGCTCGACGTCCCGGTCAAGCTCGTCGGGCTCGGCGAGGGCGCCGACGACCTGGCACCGTTCGACCCGGAGGTCTTCGTCGACGCGCTGCTCGGCGACCCCGCCGCGTAGTCGGCCTGTCGCCGTCCGACGGTGACGAGCGTCGTCCGACGGTGGCGAGCAGCCTCCGGGAGCGGCACCATGAAGGCATGGCGCAGCACCGGGAGCCCAGCGACGCCGAGCGGCTGCTCGCCGAGGTCGAGGGGATGCTGACCGGCACGAGCGCGAGCGCGGGACCGGTCCAGCGTGCCGGCGCCGACGAGCGGCCCCGTCGCCGGGTCCGGGCCCGGCTGCGTGCCGCCCTGCTGGCCGGTGCCGTGGCGGGGACCGGTGTGTGGGTGCTGTTCGCGCTGCTGCCGTTCCTGCGGGCCACCTCCGGCGGCATCGGCGCCTTCCTCGCGGTCACCGCGGCGACGTTCGTGCTCCGCCGCCGGCGCGACTGAGCTTCCCGGCATCCGGACGGCCCCGCTGGGCGAAACGGTCCCGTAACACGAGCGCGCACATCGATACATCGCGGAAACGTCGCGCGCGCGGCGTGGTAACCCGCTCCGACCAGCCTCCTGGGCAGACCACCGGCTCCTGCCGTCGTCCCCCCATTGGAGGAACCAACGTGACACCCAGCTCCGGCGACACCGCCTGGGTCCTCACGAGCGCCGCTCTCGTGCTGCTCATGACCCCCGGTCTCGCGCTCTTCTACGGCGGCATGGTCCGCGCGAAGAGCGTCCTCAACATGATGATGATGAGCTTCGGCGCACTCGGGCTCATCAGCGTCCTCTGGGTTCTCTACGGCTACTCGCTGGCGTTCGGCAACGACGTCGGCGGCGGCCTGGTCGGGAACTTCGACTTCGTCGGCCTCAAGGGCCTGCTCGCGGCGAACCCGCTCGGCGGCGTCGCTGGGGAGGCGGCCGGCCTCCCGCCGCTCGCCTTCGTCGGCTTCCAGGCCGTCTTCGCCATCATCACCGTTGCCCTGATCAGCGGTGCGATCGCCGACCGCGCCAAGTTCGGTGCGTGGATGGTGTTCGCCGGGATCTGGGCGACCGTCGTCTACTTCCCGGTCGCGCACTGGGTGTTCTCCTTCGACGGCTACACCGCACAGGTCGGCGGCTGGATCGCGAACGACCTCAAGGCGATCGACTTCGCCGGAGGCACCGCGGTGCACATCAACGCCGGTGCCGCGGGCCTCGCGCTCGCCCTGGTGCTCGGCAAGCGCATCGGCTTCGGCAAGGAGGCCATGCGTCCGCACAACCTGACTCTGGTCATGATCGGCGCCGGGCTGCTGTGGTTCGGTTGGTTCGGCTTCAACGCCGGCTCGGCGCTCGGCGCGGGCAACGTCGCGGCCGTGGCCTGGATCAACACCCTGGTCGCGACCGCGGCGGCGTCGCTCGCGTGGCTCGCCACCGAGAAGATCCGGGACGGTCACGCGACCTCGCTCGGTGCCGCGTCCGGCGTGGTCGCCGGCCTGGTCGCCATCACGCCGGCCTGCTCGGCGGTCAACCCTGTCGGCGCGATCCTCGTCGGCGCGATCGCCGGAGTGCTCTGCGCTCTCGCCGTGGCGCTGAAGTTCAGGTGGGGCTATGACGACTCGCTCGACGTCGTGGGCGTCCACCTCGTCGGCGGCATCGCCGGCACCTTGCTCATCGGCATCCTCGGCACCGCGAAGGCGCCGGCCGGCGTCGACGGCCTGCTCTACGGCGGCGGCGTCGACCAGCTCTGGCGGCAGGCCGTCGCGGCCGGGGCGGTCCTCGTGTTCTCCTTCGTCATGGCTTACGTGATCGGGACGGCCATCGACAAGACGATCGGCTTCCGCCTGGACGAGGAGTCCGAGGTGTCAGGTGTCGACCTCAGGACGCACGCCGAGTCGGCGTACGAGCTCGGGTCCTTCACGGGCAGCGGCTTCCACACCGGTGCCGGCGTCGGCACCAACAAGGAGAGGGTCGACGCATGAAGCTCATCACCGCCGTCATCAAGCCGTTCAAGCTCGATGACGTCAAGAGCGCGCTGGAGTCCTTCGGGGTGCACGGCATCACCGTCACCGAGGCCAGTGGGTACGGCCGGCAGAAGGGTCACACCGAGGTCTACCGGGGGGCGGAGTACACCGTCGACCTGGTGCCCAAGGTGCGGCTCGAGGTGTTGGTCGACGATGCCGACAGCGACGACGTCATCGAGGTCATCACCAAGTCCGCCGCGACCGGTCGAATCGGCGATGGCAAGGTCTGGTGCGTCCCGGTCGACACCGTCGTCCGGGTCCGTACCGGCGAGCGCGGCGTCGACGCACTCTGAACTCACCCTCGACAGCGGCAGCGACAGCGACATCCGACGGCAGGGTGAGGGGGCACGGCATGACCGTTCCCACCTCCGCCCTGCCGTCGGACTACGCTGCCCGCCGCCGTGAGCTGCTCGCCGAAGGGCGGGTCGCCGGCTCCGTCGGAGGTCCCGGCACGTCGATGCGCCGTCGCGGTCTCGCGGCGCTGACCGACTCCTGGCTGCGGCAGGTCTTCGCCGACGCCGTGGCCGCCACGGGGGTGGCGCCCGGCAAGGCCGCGCTCGTCGCGGTCGGCGGCTACGGACGTGGCGAGCTGGCCCCCGGCAGCGACCTGGACCTCGTCCTGCTGCACGCGGACCGGGACGCCGTCGACGCCCTGGCCGAGAAGATCTGGTACCCGGTCTGGGACACCGGCGTCCACCTCGACCACGCGGTGCGCACCTTCGAGGAGGCGCGCCGCCTCGCGAGCCACGACCTGGCCGTGCTGCTCGGACTGCTCGACGCCCGTCCCGTCGCCGGCGACCCGGCGCTCGTCGGCCGGCTGCGCACCGCTGTCCTCGGCGACTGGCGGGCCAGTGCCCGGCGGCGGCTGCCCGAGCTTCGGGCCTCCTGGGACGAGCGCGGCGAGCGACACGGCGACCTCCGGCACGACCTGGAGCCGGAGCTCAAGGAGGGCCGTGGCGGGCTGCGCGACGTCGTCTCGCTGCGCGCCGTCGCCGCGTCCTGGGTCGCCGACCGGCCGCACCGCGACGTCGACGACGCGGTCCGCCGGCTCGCAGACGTGCGCGACGCGCTGCACCTGGTCACCGGCCGCTCCGGCAACAAGCTTCTGCTGCAGGAGCAGGACCACGTCGCCGAGGAGCTCGGTCTGCCCGGCGCCGACGCGCTGCTGCGCGAGGTCGGTGCGTCGGCCTCCGCCGTCACCCACGCCGCCGAGGTCACGTGGCGGCGCGCCCTGCAGGCCACCCGGCCGCAGCGGTCGCGGTTCGTACGCGGTCGCCGGCCGGTGCTCCGGCTGCTCGGCCCCGGGCTCGCCGAGCACGACGGCGAGGCCGTGCTGACCGCCCAGGCCGACCCGCGGTCCGACCCGTTGCTCGTGCTGCGGATGGCCGCGCGGGCCGCGCGGGCCGGGCTCCCGCTGTCGGCGAGCTCGGTCGACCGGCTGGCCGCCGACACCCCGCCACTGCCGGAGCCCTGGCCCGAGAACGCCCGGCACCTGTTCGTCGAGCTGCTCGGTTCCGGACCCCCGCTGGTGCCGGTGTGGGAGGCCCTCGACCAGGCCGGGCTGCTGGACCGGCTGCTCCCGGAGTGGTCGCTGGTGCGGCACCTGCCGCAGCGCAACGCGGTGCACCGCTACGCCGTCGACCGGCACCTGCTCGAGTGCGCCGTCCGGGCAGCGCCGCTGGTGCGCGACGTGCACCGCCCGGACCTGCTGCTCGTGGCGGCCCTCCTGCACGACATCGGCAAGGGGTCGCCGGGAGACCACAGCGAGGCGGGTGAGCCGCTCGCCGTCGGTGCGGCGACGCGGATGGGCTTCGACGCCGACGACGTGGCGATGCTGGCCCTCGTCGTCCGTCACCACTTGCTGCTCGTGGACAGCGCCACCAAGCGCGACCTCGACGACCCCTCGACGGTGACCACCGTCGCCGACCTGCTCGGCGCCACCGAGGTGCTCGAGCTGATGTCGGCCCTGACGTCGGCCGATGCGCGGGCCACCGGACCGGCGGCCTGGAGCGAGTGGAAGGCGGGTCTCGTGGACGACCTCGTACGCCGCACGGCACTGCGACTGCACGGGGCGCCTCCATCGCCGCCCCCGCCGCTCACCCCGACCGAGTCGCAGCTGGTGGCGGCCGGCCGGCTCGCGATCGTCGCCGAGCCGGACGAGGCCATCACCTGGACGGTCACCGTCGTCGCGCCGGACAGCACCGGCCTGTTCGGGATCATCGCCGGTGTGCTGGCGCTGCACCGGCTCTCGGTGCGCTCGGCGCAGGTGCGCACGGAGGGCGGCGTGGCCCTCGACGTGTGGACGGTCGTGCCGGACCGCGACCACGAGCCACGGTCCGAGGCCCTGCGCAACGACATCGCCCGCGCGCTCGACGGCGAGCTCGACGTGACCCAGCGACTGTCGGCCCGCGACGCCGGCCGGCGCCAGCCGGCCGTGGTCCCGCCGCCGCCGAGGGTCGAGGTCGTCGAGTCGGCGTCGGACACCGCGACGGTCGTCGAGGTGCGCGCAGGCGACCGTCCGGGGCTGCTGTACCGGCTGGGTCGGGCCCTCGCGCTGATGGGCGTGAACATCCGCGGGGCCCGGGTCGTCACCCTCGGCGCGGAGGCGGTCGACGTGTTCTACCTGCAGGACTCCGTCGGCCGGCCGTTGTCGGACCCGGCGGCCCGCGAGGCCGTGCGGCTGCTCACGGACGCTGCGGGCTGAGCACCGGCTGGACCGGTAGCGGCTCGGCAGTGCCGGGCGGCGCGGGCAGCCGGGCCGAGAAAGCCGCGGCCACCAGGCAGATGCCGCCCGCGAGATACCAGACCGGCCCGTAGGTGCCGAGCTGGTCGCGGGTGATGCCGGCTGCCGTCGCGGCGATCGCGGCGCCGACCTGGTGCGCGGCGAAGACCCAGCCGAAGACGACCGGGCCGGCGTCGCCGTAGTACTGCCGGCACAGCGCCACGGTCGGCGGCACCGTGGCGACCCAGTCGAGACCGTAGAAGATGATGAAGACGAGCATGCTCGGGTGCGGCGACGCGGCGAACAGCTGCGAGACGACGAGCAGCGAGACGCCACGGCCCGCGTAGTAGCCGGCGAGGAGCAGCCGCGAGTCGACGCGGTCGGTGAGCCAGCCGGACGCGATGGTGCCGGCGATGTCGAAGAGCCCCACCAGCGCCAGCATCCCGGCGGCCGTCGTGTTCGGCATGCCGTGGTCGTGCGCCGCCGGGATGAAGTGCGTGCCGATCAGGCCGTTGGTGGTGGCGCCGCAGATCGCGAAGCCGCCGGCGAGCAGCCAGAACTGCGAGGTCCGTGACGCCATCCGCAGCGCGTCGATCGCGGCGGTGGCGGCGTTGCCCGTGCGAGGCGGCGGCACGACGAGCTGGTCGCCGCCGTACGGCGGGAGGCCGACGTCGTAGGGATGGTCGCGCATCAGCAGCAGCACCAGCGGGACGACGGCGAGCGCACCACCCGCGACGACCAGGGCGGCCGAGCGCCACCCGTGGTGCTCGGCCAGCCACGCGACGACCGGCAGGAAGACGAGCTGCCCGGTGGCACCGCCGGCGGTGAGGATGCCGGTGACGAGTCCCCGCTTCTTCACGAACCACCGGCCCGCCACGGTGGCCACGAACGCCAGGGCCATCGAGCCGGTGCCGAGCCCGACCAGCACCCCCCACAGCAGCACCAGCTGCCAGCTGGACTGCATGAACACCGTCAGGCCCGACCCGGCCGAGACCAGCAGCAGCGCGCACGCGACCACCCGGCGGATGCCGAAGCGGTTCATCAGCGCGGCCGCGAACGGGGCCGTGAGGCCGAAGAGCAGCAGGTTGACCGAGACGGCCAGCGAGATGGTGCCGCGCGACCAGCCGAACTCGGTCTGCAGCGGGTCGATCAGCGCCCCGGGGGTCGAGCGGAAGCCGGCCGCACCGATGAGCGCGACGAAGGCGACCGCGGCCACCGGCCAGGCGCGGTGCAGCCGCGGACGCGCAGCCGGCGAGGGAGGCGTCGGCCGGGCGGCGGTCGGCGGGGAGCTCACCCCCCGAGCGTGCCGTGACGGCCCGCGTGACGCCAGTGGCCGGGCAGCCACCATGTGCAAGTATCCGGCCATGACCGCGCAGACCCCTGCCGACCTCCCTCCCGTCCGGGCCGACCCGCTGGTCGCCCGGGCCCACCGGGTCGCCGTGCTCGCCCTCGACGGGGTGGTCGGGTTCGACCTCGGCACCCCGCCGCAGGTGCTGGGCGGGGCCCGGGACGCGTCCGGGCGCCGGTTGTATGACGTCCGCGTCTGTGGCCCCGGTGGGCCGGTGGCATCGGCGTCCGGTTTCGCCGTGCTGCCCGAGCACGGCCTCGAGGCGCTGGGGTGGGCCGACACCGTCGTGGTCGCCGGGGTCGAGGGGGCGCGCACCGCGGGACCGTTCCCGGCCGCCGTCCTCGACGCGCTGCATGCTGCGGCCGGTCGGCAGCGCACCGTGTCGATCTGCACCGGTGCCTTCGTGCTGGCTGCCGCCGGCCTGCTCGACGGCCGGCCGGCGACCACCCACTGGCTCTGGGCCGACCGGTTCCGGGCGCTGCACCCGCTCGTGCAGCTCGACCCCGACGTCCTCTTCGTCGACGACGGCGACGTCCTCACCTCGGCCGGCGTCGGTGCCGGGGTGGACCTGTGCCTGCACGTCGTGCGCAGCGACCACGGCTCGGCGGTGGCCAACCGCGTTGCCCGCCGCTGCGTGGTGCCGCCGTGGCGGCCCGGCGGACAGTCGCAGTACATCGAGCGGCACGTCCCCGCCCCGTCCGCGGCCTCGACGGCCGAGTCCCGGGAGTGGGCCCTCGGCCACCTCGGGGAGGTCGTCGACCTGGCGGCGATGGCGGGCGTCGCGCACATGAGCGTGCGGACCTTCACCCGGCGGTTCCGCGACGAGACCGGGGTCAGCCCGGCCCGGTGGCTGGCGCAGCAGCGCGTCGACCTGGCCCGGCTGCTGCTGGAGACCACCGACCTGCCGGTCGACCAGGTCGCCCGGCGGGCCGGCTTCGGCACCGCCGCCGCGTTCCGGGCCCAGATGGCGGCTGCGGTCGGCGTCCCCCCGAGCGCCTACCGGAGCACGTTCCGCCCGGACCGCCACGGCTGATGCCGGCAGCAGGCAACCGCGAGCGGACGACGTCCCACGGGGCATGCCTTCGCGCCGTCGAGCACCGCGACCCCTTCGAGGAGACGGCCCAGCGTCGCCTCGGCGCCCTGGTCCTTCTCGACCCGCCACCGGGCGAGGTACAGCCGGTGAGCGAGGTCGGGACCAGGTCCTCGGCCAGGTGGCCGTCGCCGGCGGCCAGCAGCGTGGCAAGCCGGAGGAGTGCCGCTTCTCGGGCGGGCACGACCGCGCCGGGCTGGGCGTCTCGGCCGCCATGCCTGTCTCTGTCGTTCATGTCGGGCACCCCTGAGCCTGTCTACGGTCTCTTTCACCCCTCACTACGGACCGGTCGCCCGCAGGGTTGCACGGCCGGTGGCCGCATCGCCGCCGTCTAGGCTGGGGGCCTTGCCCGACCATGCTCGACCAGCCCGACCACTCGTCGTATGCCCGAAGGACTCGCGTGTTCGCCACCCTCTCCGACCGTCTCGCCGCCACGTTCAAGACCCTGCGCGGCAAGGGGCGGCTCACCGACGCCGACATCGACGCGACCACCCGTGAGATCCGGGTGGCGTTGCTCGAGGCCGACGTCGCGCTGTCGGTGGTCAAGGACTTCATCGCCGCGGTGCGCGAGCGCGCACGTGGCATCGAGGTCAGCCAGGCGCTCAACCCGGCCCAGCAGATCGTCAAGATCGTCGACGAGGAGCTCGTCGCGATCCTGGGCGGCGAGACCCGGCGGCTGCGGTTCGCCAAGAACCCGCCGAGCGTGATCATGCTCGCCGGCCTCCAGGGTTCCGGGAAGACCACCCTGGCCGGCAAGCTCGCCCACTGGCTCAAGGGGCAGGGGCACCAGCCGGTGCTCGTCGCCGCCGACCTCCAGCGGCCCAACGCCGTCACGCAGCTGCAGGTCGTCGGCGAGCGGGCCGGCGTCCCGGTGTTCGCGCCCGAGCCGGGCAACGGTGTCGGCGACCCGGTCGAGGTCGCGCGGCTGGCGATCGAGCACGCCAGGCAGAAGATGTACGACGTCGTCATCGTCGACACCGCCGGTCGGCTGGGCGTCGACACCGAGCTGATGCAGCAGGCCGTTGACATTCGCGACGCGGTCCAGCCGGACGAGACGCTGTTCGTCGTCGACGCCATGATCGGCCAGGACGCGGTGGTGACCGCGCAGGCCTTCCTCGACGGCGTCGGCTTCGACGGCGTGGTGCTCACGAAGCTCGACGGCGACGCCCGCGGTGGCGCGGCGCTGTCGGTCGCCAAGATCACCGGCCGGCAGGTGATGTTCGCCTCCAACGGCGAGAAGCTCGACGACTTCGACACCTTCCACCCCGACCGGATGGCCCAGCGCATCCTCGGCATGGGTGACGTCCTGACCCTGATCGAACAGGCCGAGAAGGCCTTCGACAAGGGCCAGGCCGAGGAGATGGCGGCGAAGTTCGGCCGCGGCGACGACTTCACGTTCGAGGACTTCCTGGCGCAGATGGAGAGCGTCCGGAAGATGGGCTCGATGTCCAAGCTGCTCGGCATGCTCCCCGGCATGGGGGCGATGCGCGAGCAGATCGAGAACATCGACGAGCGCGAGATCGACCGCACCACCGCGATCATCACGTCGATGACGCCGGAGGAGCGCCGCAACCACAAGATCCTCAACGCCTCCCGCCGGCAGCGCATCGCCCGCGGCGCGGGCCGCACCGTGTCCGACGTCAACGGCCTCGTCGAGCGCTTCACCGAGGCGCAGAAGATGATGCGCCAGCTCGCGGCCGGTGGTGGCATGCCGGGCATGCCGGGCATGCCGGGACTGCCCGGCATGGGCCGCGGCAAGAAGGCGAAGGGCAAGCAGGCACCGCCGAAGAAGGTCAAGGGCGGCCGGTCGGGCAACCCGGCCAAGCGCGCCTTGGAGCAGAAGCAGGCCGAGGCGCGCGCGAACGGCGAGGTCGTGCCGGGGCTGCCCGACCTGCCCGAGGACTTCCAGCTGCCCGACGAGCTCAAGGGCCTGCTGCCGCCCGGCACGGGCTGAGTCCCCCCCGACCGGGCATGCGCGACCTGCCCGCACCGCCCTTTCGGATCATGATCGACGGATCATCGACGGATCCCGTGTGGATCACCGCAGGACCCGGGTGGCAGGGTGGCGGGCATGGCTGCTGAACGCGGACCCGTCACGCCGTTGCACCTGCGCGCCGTCGTCCTGCCCGGCGCCGAGCGCCGCGACCTGTGGGTCGACGACCGCGGGCTGGTGCGCGACGACGAGGTGCCCGGTGCGCAGACGGTGACCACCGACGGCTGGGTCGTGCCCGGCCTGGTCGACGCGCACTGTCACGTCGGGCTGGACGCGCACGGGGCCATCGACGCCGCAGCCACCGAGGCGCAGGCCGTCGCCGACCGCGACTCGGGCGCCCTGCTGCTGCGCGATGCCGGCGTGCCCGCCGACACCCACTGGATCGACGACCGCGACGACCTGCCGCGGATCATCCGCGCCGGCCGGCACATCGCGCGCAGCACCCGCTACATCCGCAACTACGGCGCGGAGATCGAGCCCGACGACCTGGTCGCGGAGGTCGCCACCCAGGCCGCGCGCGGCGACGGCTGGGTCAAGCTGGTCGGCGACTGGATCGACCGCGACGCCGGCGACCTCACCCCGTGCTGGCCCGCCGACGTCGCGGCCGCCGGCATCGCCCGGGCGCACGAGCTGGGCGTCCGGGTCACGGCGCACTGCTTCGGCGAGCAGTCCGTCGCCGAGCTGGTGGCCGCCGGCATCGACTGCATCGAGCACGGCACCGGGGTCACCCAGGACGTGGTCAGGGCGATGGCCCGGCAGGGTACCGCGCTGGTGCCGACCCGCGTGCAGATCGACAACTTCCCGGCGTACGCCGAGCACGGCGGCGCCAGGTTCCCGGCCTACGCCGCGCACATGCGCGACCTGCACGCCCGCTGCGACGCGACGCTGCGGGCGGCGTACGACGCGGGTGTTGCGATCTACTGCGGCACCGACGCCGGGGGAGTGCTCCCGCACGGGCTGGTCGCCCGCGAGGTGCTGGCCCTCCACGAGCAGGTGGGGCTCCCGGCGGAGGTCGCGCTGGGCGGCGCTTCCTGGGCGGCCCGCGACTGGCTCGGGCGCCCGGGGCTCGAGGCGGGGGAGTCCGCCGACCTCGTCGTGTACGACGCGGACCCCCGCGCCGACCTCGGGGTGCTCGCCCACCCCCGGGCCGTCGTCCTCCGCGGCCGGGTCGTCGCCTGACGGAGATCCACTGTGCGCCCCCGCAACGGACACGCCGCAGGTGCGGTGTGTCGCCGCGCAAAGGATCTTGGGGTGGGGACGATTCGGCGGGCGGCGCAGGGTCTGGCATGATGGCCCGCTGTACTCGGCGTACGACGGGCCCTCTCATCCCGGCGCACGCCGCGTCCCCCGGTCGGGAACGTCCGCACCCCACGCGGTCCGTACCGCCACCCCGCTCGCAGAAGCAGGAGCTTCCTCAACCGTGGCTGTCAAGATCAAGCTGATGCGCATGGGCAAGATCCGTGCGCCGTACTACCGCATCGTCGTCGCCGACTCGCGCACCAAGCGTGACGGTCGGGCCATCGAGGAGATCGGCAAGTACCACCCCACCCGCGAGCCCTCGCTCATCGAGGTCGACTCGCCGCGCGCGCAGTACTGGCTCTCCGTCGGCGCGCAGCCGACCGAGCCCGTCGCCGCGATCCTCAAGATCACCGGCGATTGGCAGAAGTTTAAGGGCCTGCCGGGCCAGGAGGGCACCCTGCGCGTCGCCGAGCCGAAGGCCGACAAGAAGTCGGTGTTCGAGGCGGCCGCCAAGGACTCCGCCGGCCAGCCCAAGGACGGCGCCACGACGCCGAAGAAGCGGGCCGCCAAGAAGGCCGACGCTCCGGCGGCGACCGAGGCGCCTGCCGCCGAGGCCGCACCGCCGGAGGCTGCTGCACCGGAGGCGACCGTCGTCGAGGAGCCGAAGACCGAGGACGCTGCTGCGGCGCCCGAGACCGCTCCGGCCGTCGAGGCCGAGGCGCCGGCTGCCGAGGCGCCTGCCGCCGACGAGCCTGCCAAGGACGAGGCGTAGGCCGTGCTCGAGGAAGCCCTCGAGCACCTGGTCCGCGGCATCGTCGACAACCCCGACGACGTCTCCGTCCGCGACCGCACCAACCGCCGTGGTCGCACCCTCGAGGTGCGCGTGCATCCCGAGGACCTCGGCAAGGTGATCGGCCGGGGTGGCCGCACCGCCAAGGCCCTGCGCACCGTGATCGGCGCGCTCGGCAACGGCACGAGCGTCCGCGTCGACTTCCTCGACGTCGACGAGCGCTAGCAGCGGATCTCCCGTGGTGGAGGTTGTCGTCGCGCGGATCGGCCGTCCGCACGGCCTCCACGGCGAGGTGTCGGTAGAGGTGCGTACCGACGACCCGGAGGGCAGGTTCGCCCCCGGGACGACGGTGCGCACCGACCCCGCCTCGGCCGGCCCGCTGACCATCACCGACGGCCGGGTGCACTCCGGCCGGCTGCTGCTCACCTTCGACGGGTACGCCGACCGCGGCGCTGCCGAGGGGCTGCGCAACGTATTGCTGGTGGCCGACGTCGACCCGTCCCAGCGGCTCGACGACCCGGACGAGTACCTCGACTCCCAGCTGCTCGGCCTCGCCGTGCGCACCGTCGGCGGCGCCGACGTCGGCGAGCTCGTCGAGGTCCTGCACCTGCCCGGCCAGGACGTCCTCGCCGTACGGCGTCCCGACGGCACCGAGGTGCTGGTGCCCTTCGTCGCGGCGATGGTCCCGACCGTCGACCTGGACGCCGGGGTGGTCGTCGTCGACCCGCCGCCCGGGCTGCTCGCCGAGGTCCCCGACGAGGTCGCCGACGAGGCCGGGCCGTCGGACCGGCCCGACGACCCGTCATGAGGATCGACGTCCTCACGATCTTTCCCGACTACCTGGCGCCGCTGCGGCTCTCGTTGATCGGCCGGGCCGTCGAGGACGGCCTGATCGACCTGCGGGTGCACGACCTGCGCGGCTGGACCGCCGACCGGCATCGCACCGTCGACGACTCGCCGTACGGCGGCGGGCCGGGGATGCTCATGCGGCCGGAGCCGTGGGGCGACGCGCTGGACGAGGTCCTCGGGGACGAGCGGGACGTCCGGGTCCTGGTGCCGACGCCCGGCGGGGTGCCGTTCTCCCAGGCGCTGGCGCACGAGGTGGCGGGGGAGCCGCGGCTGGTATTCGCCTGCGGTCGTTACGAAGGCGTCGACCAGCGGGTGCTCGACGAGGTCGCGACACGGGCCCGGGTGACCGAGGTCAGCCTCGGTGACTACGTCCTCAACGGCGGGGAGGTCGCGGTGCTCGCGATCGTCGAGGCCGTCGCCCGGCTGCTGCCCGGCGTGATCGGCAACGCTGCGTCGCTCGAGGACGAGTCGCACGCCGGCGGTCTGCTCGAGGCACCGGGCTACACCAAGCCGGCCGCGTGGCGCGGTCGGGAGGTCCCGGCGGTGCTGCTCTCCGGCGACCACGCCCGGATCGCCCGCTGGCGCCGGGACGAGTCGCTGCGCCGGACCGCCGACCGCCGTCCCGACCTCGTGGAGGCCCTCGACCCGGCCGGTCTGGACCGCCACGACCTCGCGGTGCTCGCCGACCTGGGCTGGTCGCCGGGCGCCGCCGGTCGATTGGCCCGCTCCAGCGACCCTGTGGCAGACTGACTCGCTGAGGTCAGCCGCGAGCGCCCCCGCCACAGGGAGGGCACTGCTCCACGACACGACCGCCACACAACTGCACCCCACCCACCGTGGGTGACCTGTGGCACCGCGAGAGAAGAGAACCCGATGCAGACGCTGGACGCCCTCGACGACGCCTCGAAGCGCTCGGACATCCCCGAGTTCCGACCCGGCGACACCCTCAAGGTCCACGTCAAGGTCATCGAGGGCACCCGCTCTCGCATCCAGGTCTTCCAGGGCGTGGTCATCCGCCGGCAGGGCTCGGGCGTGCGCGAGACCTTCACGGTCCGCAAGGTCAGCTTCGGCGTCGGCGTGGAGCGCACCTTCCCGGTGCACACCCCGGTGATCGACAAGATCGAGGTCGTCACCCGCGGTGACGTCCGCCGCGCGAAGCTCTACTACCTGCGCGAGCTGCGCGGCAAGGCAGCCAAGATCAAGGAGCGCCGCGACACCCCCGTCGCCCGCTGACCGTTCCCCTCGACGAGCGACTCCCACCTCCGCCGACGCGCGTGGAGGGCGAGGCGCCGTCGCGCACCCGGGCCGGCCGGCGCGCCCGGTCGCTCGTCGAGCTCGCCGTGCTGGTGGTGCTGGCGGTGCTGGCCACCTGGTTGGTGCGCACCTACCTGGTCGCGCCGTTCTCCATCCCCTCGGGGTCGATGGAGAACGCCCTGCGGCCCGGGGACCGCATCCTCGTCGACCGGCTGTCCTACCGGCTGCACGACGTGCGGCGCGGCGACGCCGTCGTGTTCGACGGCACCGAGGCCTTCGGCTCGCTGAACGGCGGCGGCACCACCGACTACGTCAAGCGCGTCGTCGGCCTGCCCGGCGACCACGTCGTGTGCTGTGACGACCGGGGCCGGATCACCGTCGACGGGAAGGCGCTGGACGAGACCCGCTACCTGCACCCCGGCGACGAGCCGTCCCAGATGCGTTTCGACGTCACCGTGCCGGCGGGCAAGCTGTGGCTGATGGGTGACCACCGGTCCGACTCGCTGGACTCGCGCGCCCACCTCGGCGATCCGGGCGGCGGGTTCGTGCCGGTCGACAGGGTGATCGGCCGGGTGCTCGTGGTCGTGTGGCCGCTGGACCGGCTCGGGTCCCGCTCCGGTGCCGACGTAGGCTTCGCGACGGCGCACCCGGCACACCGGGGCGCCGCGGGGACAGCGGGGACGGAAGGACGGACGCGATGACGACCGAGGACGGTCAGCGCGCTGCCGACCCCGCAACGCCGCCCCCGACCGGTGTGGCTGCCGAACCCGATCGACCCCCTGTGCGCACCCGCCGGGCCCAGCCGCAGCGGAAGTCGTTCCTGCGCGAGCTGCCCGGCATCGTCATCACCGCGCTGGTCATCTCGGTGCTCATCAAGACCTTCCTCGTGCAGGCGTTCTACATCCCCTCCGGGTCGATGGAGAACACCCTGCTGGTCAACGACCGGGTGCTGGTCAACAAGCTCGCCGACAAGCCCGACGAGATCCACCGCGGCGACGTGGTCGTCTTCCAGGACCCGGGCGGCTGGCTCGGCGGGAGCGGTACGTCGTCCCGCGGCAGCCTGGTCACGGGTGTCCGCAACGTGCTCGTCTTCGTCGGTCTGGCACCGGCCGCGGGCGAGGAGGACCTCATCAAGCGCGTCATCGGCGTCGGTGGCGACAAGGTCGTCTGCTGCGACGACGGTGGCCACCTCACGGTCAACGGCAAGCCGCTGGACGAGACCTACCTCTACCCGGGCGACGACCCGTCCGGCGAGCAGTTCTCCATCACGGTGCCTCAGGGCAAGCTCTGGGTCATGGGTGACCACCGGTCGGTCTCCGAGGACAGCCGCGCGCACCAGCAGCAGCCCGGCAAGGGCTTCGTCCCGGTCGACGACGTGATCGGCCGGGCCTTCACCATCGTGTGGCCGCTGGACCGCGCCCGGCTGCTGCACCGGCCCCCGACGTTCGACCAGCCCGGACTCGCCGCGGCCGCCCACTGAGCCGGTTCGGTCCCGGCTGCGTCGTAGGCTCCTCGCGATGGGGATGGTGCGGAAGTTCGTCGTACGGCGAGAGGCTGGCCTCTACGCCTACGAGAAAGCGCTCGAGCGGGCGGGGCTGACCCCGGTCGCCGGTACCGACGAGGCCGGCCGCGGCGCGTGCGCCGGGCCGCTCGTCGTGGCCGCCGTGGTGCTGCCGACCGGCCGCCGCGGCCAGGTCCCGGGGCTGGCCGACTCCAAGCTGCTCACCCCCGCCGCGCGCGACCGCGTGTTCGACGAGGTCGTCCGGCGGGCCGCCGCGTGGTCGGTCGTGGTGGTGCCGGCACAGGAGGTCGACCGGATCGGCCTGCACGTCTGCAACGTCGAGGGGATGCGGCGCGCACTGGCCCAGCTGTCGGTCGCGCCGGCGTACGTCCTCACCGACGGGTTCCCGGTGCGGGGGCTGCCCGCGCCCGGCCTCGCGGTGTGGAAGGGCGACCGGGTGAGCGCGTCGATCGCCGCCGCGTCGGTGCTCGCGAAGGTCACCCGGGACCGGATCATGGCGGGCCTGCACGAGCAGTTCCCCCGGTACGACTTCCTCGGTCACAAGGGATACGTCACCCCGGTGCACGACGCCGCACTGGACGAGCACGGCCCGTGCCCGGAGCACCGGTTCTCCTACGTCAACGTGGCCCGCCGGGTGCCGGGCGACGAGCGGGTGCCGGCCCGCACCGTGGCCCGGCTCGAGGAGGGTCCGGTGCCCGACGAGGTCGTCGAGGCTGTCGAGGTCGTGGACGTGTCGGCCGAGGTCGAGGAGGCGTACGCCGGGTGAGCGCAGAGGACCTGGAGAAGTACGAGACCGAGATGGAGCTGCAGCTCTACCGCGAGTACCGCGACGTGGTCGGGCTGTTCGGCTACGTCGTCGAGACCGAGCGCCGCTTCTACCTCACCAACGTCGTCGAGGTGACCCCGCGCAGCACCGACGGCGGCGAGGTGTACTTCGAGGTGACGATGTCCGACGCCTGGGTGTGGGACATGTACCGGCCCGCGCGGTTCGTGAAGAACGTCCGGGTGCTGACCTTCAAGGACGTCAACGTCGAGGAGCTGGCCCGCCAGGAGCTGTCGGTGGAGCTCCCACCCGAGTAGGCACCGTCCCCGACGCGCGGCCCCGCGGCTGGCAACACCGGACAACGACTGACCGAACAGGGCCGCGTCGTCGCTGGAAGTCGGTCGACAACGGCGACCCGCGCCGGTGGGATCAGGGCCGTGGCAATGCCCCTGCACGACGACGAGCTCACGATCGAGCCGGCTACCGTGCGTGCCCTCGTCGACCGGACGCTGCCGGACGCCGGCGCGCTTCCGCTGCGCCGGCTGGCCGCGTCGGGGTCGAGCAACGCGCTCTTCCGCCTGGGGGACGAGCTGCTGGTGCGGCTGCCCCGGCAGCCCGGTGGTTCGGCCACCATCACGAAGGAGGCGCGCTGGCTGCCGCTGGTCGGCCCGCGCGTCCCCGTCGCGGTGCCCGAGGTGGTTGTCGTCGGCGAACCCGGGTTCGGGTACCCCGAGCAGTGGTCGGTCGTGCGGTGGCTCGAGGGGGCGACGCCCACGGCTGCGGCGAGCGGCGTCGCGGGCGCCGCGTTGGCCGCCGACCTCGTGGCGGTGCTGACGCGGCTCCAGTCGATCGAGGTCCCGCCGGAGGCCCTGGTCGACCCCGAGCTGCGCTGGTACCGGGGTACCCCGCTGACCAGCCAGGACGAGGACACCCGTCTCTCGCTCGATGCGTGCCGGGGCATCGCCGGTCTCGACCTTGACCTGGCGGCCGCCGAAGCGGTGTGGGACGAGGCGATGTCCCTGCCGGGCGTCGCCGAACCCGTGCCGCCACGGTGGCACCACGCCGACCTGGTGGCCGAGAACCTGCTCGTGCGTGCCGACCGGCTGGTCGCGGTCCTGGACTTCGGGGGACTCTCGATCGGTGACCCGACCGTCGATCTCACGGTCGCCTGGGAGCTGCTGGCCGCCGAGGCACGCGACGGCTTCCGCCGGGCTGTCGGAGCGGACGACGCGACCTGGCTGCGCGGGAGGGCGTGGGCGCTGTCGCTCGCGCTGCGGACCTTCCCGTACTACTGGGCCACGATGCCCGACCGCTGTGCCCGTCGCGTCGCCGTCGTGCGGGCCGTTCTCGCGGACGCAGCGGCCTGACGACGACCGAGGGTCCCGAGCGGGCCGGTCGCTGGGGCCGGACGCGGCATCCTGGCCAGGGCCTGGTCCTCGTCCAGCCCGGTGAGCTCGAGCAGGTCGACGACCATCGACCGCACCCGGGCGGGCACCACGACCGCGGACCTGACCGCGGAGTGCCGCGCGGTCGACGACGCGCGGGCCACGGCCTCGAGCGCGGGCCGCACCTCCGACGTCTCGATGCGTGCGGTGAGCGCGTCGGCCACCTCGGCGGCCCCTTCGGCGAGGTCGTCGACCAGGTCCAGGTACGCAGCTGGCACGGTCTCCCCGTACCGGACGGCCGCGAGTACCCGGCGTACCAGCACGCGGGGGTTGCGCACCACCCGTCGCGGTCCGTCCACAAGGATGCTGCACTGCCCGACGCTGTCCACAGACCGCGCCCGGGGCCGTGCCGGCCCCCGCCGCCGCGGCAGGCTCGAGCACGTGACGGACGGACCGGCGGTACGCGAGAAGGACGCCCTGGGCGCCTATGGCGAGCGGGTGGCCGCGGGGCTCCTGCGGGCCGCGGGCATGACGGTGCTCGACACCAACTGGCGCTGCCCGCTGGGCGAGCTCGACATCGTGGCGCGCGACGGCGACGTGCTGGTCGTGTGCGAGGTGAAGACCCGGTCCTCCACCGGCCGCGGGCACCCCCTCGAGGCGGTGACACCCGCCAAGGCGGCGCGCCTGCGGCTGCTGGCGGCGGCCTGGATCGAGGAACGTCAGGTGCACCCGGCCGACGTGCGGGTCGACCTGGTCGGAGTGATCCGGCCGCGCCGCGGGCGGGCCACGGTCGAGCACGTCCGGGGGGTGGCTTAGGCCGTGTCTGCTCACCCCGTCCCGGCTCGCCGCTCGCTCGTCGAGAGCGAGTGGGGGGACACGCACTGATGGGCCTGGCGCGCACCCGCGGGGTCGCACTCGTCGGTGTCGAGGGCCACCTCGTCGACGTCGAGGCCGATCTCGGCGTCGGCGTGCCGTCGTACACCCTCGTCGGCCTGCCCGACGCCTCGCTGGCCGAGTCGCGCGACCGGGTGCGGGCCGCCATGGTCAACAGTGGGCACGACTGGCCGGCGACCAAGCGGGTCACGGTCAACCTGTCGCCCGCGTCGCTGCCCAAGCGGGGGTCGTCCTTCGACCTGCCCATCGCGGTCGCGATCCTCGCCGCGCAGGGGGTGGTGCCGGCCGGCGCGTTCGAGGGTGCGGTCCTGCTCGGCGAGCTCGGGCTGGACGGCCGGCTCCGGCCTGTGCGCGGTGTGCTGCCCTCGGTCGCGGCCGCCGCCCGGGTGGGTGCGACGGCGGCGGTCGTGCCGATCGGCAACGCCGAGGAGGCTGCGCTGGTCCCCGGGGTGCAGGTCACCGGGCACCGGACCCTGGCCGGGCTGGTGGCGCGGGCCCGCGGCGAGGAGCCGCCCGCGGTCGAGCTGGTGGCCGAGCCGGTGCTGTCACCGCCGCCGGACGACGCTGTGCCGGCCCACGTGCCCGACCTCTCCGAGGTGCTCGGGCAAGCCACGGCGCGCTACCTGGTCGAGGTGGCCGCCGCCGGCGGTCACCACCTGCTCATGCTCGGACCGCCGGGGGCGGGGAAGACGCTGCTGGCCGAGCGGCTGCCGGGGCTGCTGCCTGCGCTGGACCGCGCCTCGGCGCTCGAGGTGACGGCCGTCCACTCGGTGGCCGGCGTCCTCGGCGACGGCGCCGGTCCGCTGGTCGGCCGAGCGCCGTTCCAGGCGCCGCACCACACCGCGTCCGTGGCCGCGGTCGTGGGCGGCGGCTCGACCCAGGTCCGGCCCGGCGCGGCGTCGCTGGCGCACCGCGGCGTGCTGTTCATGGACGAGGCACCGGAGTTCGCGCCCGCGGTGCTCGACGCGTTGCGGGAACCGCTGGAGTCGGGCGAGATCACCGTCGCCCGGCTGGCGGCCCGGGTCCGGTTCCCGGCGCGCTTCCAACTCGTGCTGGCGGCCAACCCCTGCCCGTGCGGGCTGGCGATCACGGCCCCGGGTGCCGTGTCGAGGTGCCGCTGCACGCCGATGGCCCGGATCCGTTACCTGGGCCGGCTCTCCGGCCCGCTGCTCGACCGGGTCGACCTCCAGATCGAGATGCTGCCGGCGTCGCGGGCCGACCTGCGGGCCGCGCCGGGCGCGGCGGAGAGCACGGCCGTCGTCGCCGAGCGGGTCGCGGTCGCTCGCGACCGGATGGCGGCCCGGCTCGCGGGCACGCCGTGGCGGGCCAACGGCGAGGTGCCCGGGCACGTGCTGCGCCGACGCTGGCGCCTGCCCTGGGAGGTCGTGGGCGAGGCGGAGCGGTTGCTCGACCGCGGAGCACTGACGGCGCGCGGGGTCGACCGGGTCGTGCGGGTGGCCTGGACCGTGGCCGATCTGGCCGGACGTGACGCACCCGATGCCGGTGACATCCGGGTGGCCCTGGACTGCCGGGGCGTCTCGCGGTGGGCCGCATGACCGGCGACGCGGCCACCGGCGCCGACGACCGGGCGGCCCGGGCGGCGCTCGCCCGGCTGGCCGAGCCCGGCGACGCGTGGCTCGGCCGGGCGGTCGCCGTCATCGGGGCGGCGGCGGTGCTGGACCGCGTGCTCACGCCGCGCGAGGGCGAGCCCGACCGGCTCGCGCAGTACCGCGTGCGGATCCCGGCGCTCGGTTCCGACGACGAGCTGACGGCGCGGGCCGGCGCCCGCCTGGTCGTCCCCGGGGACGCGGAGTGGCCGGCGTCGCTCGACGACCTGCAGGAACGGGCGCCGCTGGCCCTGTGGGTGGCGGGGGAGGCCTGGCTGCCGGACGTGGTCGGCCGCGCCGTGTCCGTGGTCGGCGCTCGTGCGTGCAGCGAGTACGGCCAGATCGTGACCGCCGACCTGGCGTCCGGGCTTGCCGACCGCGGGTGGTCGGTGGTGTCCGGCGGCGCCTACGGGATCGATGCCGCGGCGCACCGCGGTGCACTGGCGGTGGGTGGCACGACGGTCGCGGTGCTGGCCTGCGGTGTCGACGTGGCCTACCCGGCGGCCCACGAGTCGCTCTTCGACGCGGTACGCGCCGCCGGCTGCGTCGTCTCGGAGCTTCCTCCCGGCTCGCACCCGACCCGGGCCCGGTTCCTGGACCGCAACCGGCTCATCGCCGCCCTGGGCCGGGGCACCGTCGTCGTCGAGGCGGCGACCCGCAGCGGCGCGCTCAACACCGCCGGCCACGCCGAGCAGCTGTCCCGGACCGTGATGGCGGTCCCGGGTGCGGTCACGTCCGCCGCGTCGGCCGGCTGCCACCTGCTGCTGCGCACGCTGGGCGCCTCGCTGGTGACGTGTGCGGCCGACGTGGTCGACCTGCTGGCGCCGGTCGGTGAGGGAGGCCACGAGCCCGAGCGCGGGGAGGCCCGCCCGCACGACGGGCTGGACCCGATGACGCTGCGGGTACTCGAGGCCCTCCCGCTGAGCCGGCGGGCGGCACCGGACAGCGTGGGGCGGGTCGCCGGGCTGGACGCGCCCACGGTGCTGCGCGCGCTGGGGCTGCTGGCCGCCCGCGGGCTGGCCGACAGCCGGCAGGGCCGCTGGCGCCGGTCGCCGGAGGGAGGTGGTCGGCAAGGCTTGTGACCCGACCGGCGCGCCGGTCCTTGCATGGCGCACCACCTCGGGACACCGTGTCGTCCATGGCCGGAGGGGGTGGGGCAGTGGAGCAGTCGCATGACACCGAGCTGCCGCCCGCCCTGGCCGACGCCCTCGACGGCTACGCGCGGCACCTGCGCTCCGAGCGCGGCATGAGCGAGCACTCGGTGCGCGCCTACCGCGGAGACGTGCTCACCCTCCTCGAGCACGCCCGGCGGATGGGCCGCACCGTCCCGGCGGCCGTGGACCTCCTGGTGCTGCGCAGCTGGCTGGCGGGGCAGTCGAGCCGCGGCATGTCACGGGCCACCCTGGCCCGCCGGGCGGCGGCCGCGCGCGGGTTCACCGCGTGGGCCCTGCGCGACGGTCTGGTCGAGAAGGATGCCGGCGCCCTGCTCGCGACCCCCCGCAGCGGCCGCACGCTGCCCGGGGTGCTGCGCCGCGACGAGGCGGACGCCCTGCTGCACGTGGCCGGGCTCGCTGCCGACGACAACGACCCGACGGCGGTCCGCGACCTGACGGTGCTCGAGGTGCTGTACGCCTCGGGGATCCGGGTGGGGGAGCTCTGCGGCCTCGACCTCGACGACGTCGACCGCGTCCGGCGGGTGCTCAGGGTGCTCGGCAAGGGCGACAAGGAGCGCACCGTGCCGGTGGGGGCGCCGGCCGTCCGCGCCGTGGACCGGTGGCTGGCCGAGGGACGCCCACAGCTCCTGGGCCCGGGGAGCGGTGCGGCGGTCTTCCTCGGTGCCCGGGGGAGCCGGATCGACCCGCGCACGGTCCGCCGGGTGGTGCACGCCCTGCTCGCGCACGTCCCGGGAGCGCCGGACCTCGGGCCGCACGGCCTCCGCCATTCGGCTGCCACTCACCTGCTGGAAGGGGGAGCCGACCTGAGAAGCGTTCAAGAGCTTCTTGGTCACGCTACGCTCGCCACGACGCAGATCTACACCCATGTGTCCGTCGACCGGCTGAAGGCAACGTATGACCAAGCGCACCCACGGGCCTGACGGCGCCGCCGCCTCGCCCTCCGGGGGGGTGGGCGCCGCCGCGGACGACATCGTCGTCGACGAGGCCGTCGCCGCGAAGAGTGCTGCCGAGGCAGCGCTCCGCGAGCTCTGGCAGGACTTCAAGAAGACCGGCGACGGACCGCTGCGCGAGCGGCTGATCCTGCACTACTCGCCGCTGGTGAAGTACGTCGCCGGACGCGTGGGCGTCGGCCTCCCGCCGAACATCGAGCAGGCCGACCTCGTCTCGTACGGGATCTTCGGCCTGATCGACGCGATCGAGAAGTTCGACCTCGATCGCGCGATCAAGTTCGAGACCTACGCGATCAGCCGGATCCGTGGCGCGATCATCGACGAGCTGCGCGCGATCGACTGGATCCCGCGCTCGGTCCGCTACAAGGCCCGCGAGGTCGAGAAGGCCTACGCCGCCCTCGAGGCGCAGCTGCACCGCACGCCGAGCGAGGCCGAGGTCGCCGCCGAGATGGGCATCAAGCTCGACGACCTGCACACGATCTTCAGCCAGGTGTCCTTCGTCAACGTGGTGGCGCTCGACGAGCTGCTCAGCGTCGGCGGCGAGAAGGGCGACAAGCTCAGCCTCGTCGACACCCTCGAGGACACCAAGGCCGAGGACCCGGTGCTGGCCTTCGAGTCCGAGGAGACGAAGTTCCTCCTCGCCAAGGCCATCAACACCCTGCCCGAGCGCGAGAAGATCGTCGTCACGCTCTACTACTACGAGGGCCTCACCCTGGCCGAGATCGGGCAGGTCCTCGGCGTGACCGAGAGCCGGATCTGCCAGATGCACACCAAGGCGGTCCTCCAGCTGCGTGGCAAGCTCGCCGACAGCAAGGACTGACCCCGCCACGACCGGCACACCGACGACCGAGCCCCGCGGGGGCGGCGGCCGTGGCTCAGAGCCGGTCGACCGCCGACAGCGGACCCATCACGAGCACCGGGTGCTGCGCGGGGTCCAGCCACCGCAGCGTCCGGCGCATCGTGGCGCGGCGCACCGACACGCACCCCGAGGTCGCGGCGGGCCCGCTGAGGTGCAGGAAGATGCCACCACCCAGCCGGGTGTCCGCCGGCGTGTCAGCCACCCGCCCGACGCCCGGCGCCCGGTGCACGCCCGAGGGCAGGTTGAACTCCAGCACCGCCGCGTAGCGGTACTGCCCGCCGTACCCCGACAGGTCCTCGGCCCACGACCGGCGCCAGGCCGAGCCCGCGACCCGGCGGGGCTGCAGCACGTTGTAGGTCTGCGGGTCGCGCGGGCGTAAACCCACCAGTCCGACCGGTCGACCTCCCGGTAGGGAAGGGCGGTGCCGGGGTCCGCCCCGTTGCCGAAGGCAGCGACCACGCCGAACGTCCCGGCCGGGCTGGTGCCGGACCGCTGCCGACGCTGCGCGGCGGGTGCGAAGCCGCCGTAGCCCACGCGGGCAGGACAGCCTCGCCGACCTGCCGCCACGACCCGTCCGGCCGGCGCTCGAACCGGCGCAGCACCGCGCGGCTGGTCGACCAGGACCGCCCCGTGACCACCACCACCTGACCCGCGTCGTCGACGTGGGCGAGCCGGCTCGGGTGGTAGGCCGCCGGTGCCGCCGGCGGCGACACGAGCGGCGGCGACCGGTCCCGCGACCATCGCGACGACGACCAGGTGGACGAGAAGGGCGGCCGACAGCCGGCGCACGGGCAGGGCGCGGTGTCCGGCGACGACGGCCCACCGGCGGACGGCTGGCCGCGGCGGTCGGCGGCTGCCGCGGTGCTCGCCCCTAGGGTTGCCATCATGCCCGCCGAGCCCTCGACAGTGACCGACGACCTGCCGAACCCGGTCTGGGGCGACGACTGGCCGCAGGTCCGCGACCTCTGGCCGCTCGAGCAGACCGTGGCGCACCTCAACCACGGATCGTACGGCGCCGTCCCGACCGCGGTGCTGGAGGAGCAGCAGTCCTGGCGGGAGCGGATGGAGGCCAACCCGGACCGCTTCTTCGCCCGCGAGCTGGCCGGCGCGCTGGCCGCCGCCCGGTCCGAGGTCGGCGCCTTCCTTGGGGCGGGCGAGGGGTCGCTGGCGTTCGTCCCCAACGCCACCACCGGCGCCAGCACGGTGCTCGCGGTGTTCCCGCTCGAGGCCGGCGACCGCGTCCTGGTCACCGACCACAGCTACGGCGCCGTCCGCATCGCCGCCCAGCGGTTCACCCAGGACCGCGGCGCGGCGTTGGACACCGTCCAGGTGCCGCTCGACGCCGACGACCCCGACGTGGTGGCCCGGGTCCTCGCTGCCGTCACCAACCGGACCCGGCTGGTCGTGCTCGACCACGTCACGTCGCCCACCGCACGGCGGATGCCGCTGGTCATGCTGGTGCCCGAGCTGCGGGAGCGCGGGGTCGCGGTTCTCGTCGACGGGGCGCACGCGCCCGGGATGCTCGACCTCGACATCGAGGGGGTGGGTGCCGACTTCTACCTCGGCAACCTGCACAAGTGGGCGTGCGCGCCGCGCGGCACAGCGGTGCTGCACGCCGCCGAGCGCTGGCGGCCGGTGCTGCGGCCGCTGGTCGCATCGTGGGGCGAGGCGGACGGGTTCCCGCTGGCCTTCGACGAGACCGGCACCGAGGACCCGACCGCCTGGCTGTCCGCCCCGCGCGCCCTGCGGGTGCTGGGCCAGCTCGGGCTGGACCGGGTGCGCCGGCACAACGTCGAGCTCGCCGTGGCCGGCCAGCACGAGGTGGGACGGGCGCTCGGTGTCCCCACGCGTGACCTCCCGCGCGACGCCGCCGTGTCGATGCAGCTCGTGCCGCTGCCCACGGGCATCGCGGCGACCCGGGACGACGCCACCGCCTTGCAGGCCAGGATCGGCGAGGAGTCGGCCGTCGAGGTGGCCGTCACCTGTTGGCAGGAGCAGGGGTTCGTGCGCCTGTCGGCGCACGCGTACAACGCACCCGCCGACTACCGCAGGCTTGCCGCCGACCTCCCGTCCCTGATCTGAGGTGGCCTGGCCGGTGGGGCCCGCTCACGCCTCGCGGCGCTCGGCGGTGAGGTGGCTCGGCGTGTCCCCGGTGTTGACGGTCGCGCTCGGCTCGACGAGCAGCACCTCCGCCCCCTCCGGCGATCGGGGGCGGTGCGGCACCCCGCGCGGCACGACGTAGAGCTGGCCCGGGCCGAGCCTCACCTCCGCGTCGTCGAGCTCGATCGTGAGCCTTCCCCGCAGCACGAGGAACACCTCGTCGGTCTCGGGGTGGGCATGCCGGGTGAACTCCCCGAGGGCCCGCACCACGCGCAGGTCGTAGTCGTTGAGGGTGGCGACCGTTCGCGGCTGCCACGGCTCGTCGACGCCGGCCAGGACGGCGGCAAGGTCGACAGGGTCGACGTCAGGTGTCATGCCCGCCAGGATGCCTGCCCGGATGCCCGCCCGGATGCCCGCCCGGATGCCCGCCCGGCGGCCCCGGTCCGCACCGGCCGCGCCGCCGACCCGGCCCGGCGCCCGCCCCCGCAGCTCATCCGCCCGGCGGTCCCGTTGACCACACCGGGAGGAGGCGCACCCGCACGGCGCCGAGCAGCCCCCACGGGTCGAGGTAGGTGGTCCCGCGGCGCAGTCCCCAATGCAGGCACGCGACGGGCGGGCAGTGGCTGCCGGCCGCCGCGAGCAGCCCGAGCAGCGCTCCCGCCTGCACCGGGTCGCCGCGGTGCACCGCGGGGGTGACCGGCAGGTAGGTGGTGCGCAGTCCGCCGGCGTGGTCGACGGAGACCACCCCGTGGCCGGCGACCCGGCCGGCGAAGGCGACCACGCCGGCCCCCGCCGCCAGCACCCGGGCAGCCGGAGCGGCCCCGAGGTCGACGCCTCGGTGGCCTGGCGCATAGGGGCCGGCGGGCGGCGCGAACCCGGCCACGACGGTGGCCGGCGGCTGCAGCGGCAGCCGCCAGCCCCCGGCGCCCGCGCCGGCCTGCTCGGCGGTGGTCGCGGGCGACGCCGCCGCGGGACCGGGCGCGCCCACCGCGCCGAGCAGGCCGGCCTGGCCGAGGAGGACCAGGGCGGCGAGCGTGCGCCGGAGGGACCGCAGGGCTCGGCCGGGAGGGGAAGCGTGGCGCAGCTGCATGCCCTCGAGCCTGGGGGCCGGCAGCCCTCGCGGGCGGCGTCTGACAGCTTCTGTGGACGCGGGCGCCGGGCGGCCTCCCTGTGGAGGGTCGCCCGATTCGGCCGCGGGCGCGGCCCGGCGTACACTGCTGCCAGCGGCCCGTCTCGGCGGGCCGACTTCGCACGCCCGCAGTCCGCCACCGCTCGGCTCCCTGAGCCGGCGCCGGCGGGAGTGCGCTCACCGGTCCGCCCGACCTCGCGACGAGGAGACGGTGGCGAGCGCGCTCGCGGGGGTCAGGACGTGACCGACCGACCGGCCGGGCACGAGAGAACCGACAGGCGCAGGCCGCTCGCTGACGCGGGCCGCGGCGCAGGAAAGAGAAAGCCACGATGGCTGGCACCAACCAGGTCGTCTCGATGAAGCAGCTGCTCGAGAGCGGCGTTCACTTCGGGCACCAGACCCGCCGGTGGAACCCGAAGATGAAACGCTTCATCTTCACCGAGCGCAACGGCATCTACATCATCGACCTGCAGCAGTCGCTCTCCTACATCGACCGCGCGTACGAGTTCATCAAGGAGACCGTCGCCCACGGCGGCTCGGTGATGTTCATCGGCACCAAGAAGCAGGCTCAGGAGGCGATCGCCGAGCAGGCGACCCGCGTCGGCATGCCCTACGTCAACCAGCGCTGGCTGGGCGGCATGCTCACCAACTTCCAGACCGTCCACGGGCGGCTGCAGCGCCTCAAGGAGCTCGAACAGCTCGACTTCGACGACGTGCCCGGCTCGGGCATGACGAAGAAGGAGCTGCTGGTCCTGCGTCGCGAGAAGGACAAGCTCACCAAGACCCTCGGCGGCATCCGCGACATGTCGCGGGTCCCGAGCGCGGTCTGGATCATCGACACCAAGAAGGAGCACATCGCCGTCGGCGAGGCTCACAAGCTGCACATCCCGGTCGTCGCGATCCTCGACACCAACTGCGACCCCGACGAGGTCGACTACAAGATCCCGGGCAACGACGACGCCATCCGTTCCGTCACCCTGCTCACCCGGGTGATCGCCGACGCGGTCGCCGAGGGCCTGATGGCCCGCGTGCGCACCCAGGTCGACGGCGACGAGAAGCCCGAGGGCCTCGCCACCGACGAGCCGCTGGCAGCCTGGGAGCAGGAGCTGCTGAAGAGCGGCACGGCGGCCGAGGGCACCCCGGCCGAGGGCGAGACCGTCGAGGGCGCCGGCGTCGAGGCGCCGGCCACCGCCGGGACCCCGGCTGCGGCCGAGGCCCCGGCCGACGCGGCACCTGTGGCCGAGGTCCCGGCCGACGCGGCACCTGTGGCCGAGGTCCCGGCCGACGCGGCACCTGTGGCCGAGGTCCCGGCCGACGCGGCACCTGTGGCCGAGG
>JBBRVW010000005.1:0-128701 GCA_038246545.1 Actinomycetes bacterium
CATCTTCGAGACGACCGACTACAGCTTCGAGACCCTGTCCAACCGGTTGCGCGAGATGGCGTTCCTCAACCGGGGCCTGACCATCGTGTTGCGCGACGAGCGGCCCAATGCTGCCGAGGCGAGCGCGCACGACGAGATCGCCGAGTCCGACGAAAAGGCGCCGACCGAGGTCGTCTACCGCTACGACGGCGGTCTGGTCGATTACGTGAACTTCCTGGGTGCCCGCAAGGACCCCGTGCACCGCACGGTCGTGTCCTTCGAGGCAGAGTCCGAATACATCAACGGCGGTCTGTCGCTCGACGTCGCGATGCAGTGGAACAACGGCTTCACCGAGTCCGTGCACACGTTCGCGAACACCATCAACACCCACGAGGGCGGCACGCACGAAGAGGGTTTTCGGGCAGCGCTGACGACGTTGGTCAACAAGTTCGCCCGCGACTGGGGCATCATCAAGGAGAAGGACGCCAACCTCACCGGCGACGACGTCCGCGTGGGCCTGACCGCCATCGTCAGCGTCAAGCTGGCCGAGCCGCAGTTCGAGGGTCAGACCAAGACCAAGCTCGGCAACACCGAGGCGAAGTCGTTCGTGCAGAAGGTCGTGAACGACAAGCTCGGCGAGTGGTTCGAGAAGAACCCGACCGAGGGCAAGGAGATCGCGCGCAAGGCCCAGGGTGCAGCGTTCGCGCGGCTGGCCGCGCGCAAGGCACGCGACGCCGCCCGCAGCCGGAAGGGGCTGCTCGGCGGCGGCAGCCTCCCGGGCAAGCTGGCCGACTGCCAGTCGACCAACCCCGAGGAGTGCGAGCTCTTCATCGTCGAGGGCGACTCGGCCGGCGGGCCGGCCAAGCAGGGGCGCGACCAGCGCACCCAGGCGATCCTCCCGATCCGCGGCAAGATCCTCAACGTCGAGCGGGCCCGGCTCGACCGTGTCCTGGGCAACCAGGAGGTGCAGGCGATCATCTCCGCCCTGGGCACCGGCATCCAGGGCGACGAGTTCGACCTGGCCCGGCTTCGCTACCACAAGGTGGTGCTGATGGCCGACGCCGACGTCGACGGTCAGCACATCCGCACCCTGCTGCTCACCCTGCTGTTCCGGTTCATGCCAGAGGTGGTGGAGCAGGGGCACGTGTTCCTGGCGCAGCCCCCGCTCTACAAGCTGAAGTGGGCCCGGCCGGCCGATCCGGAGTACGCCTACTCCGACCGTGAGCGGGACGCCCTCACCGACGCCGGTCTCGCGGCCGGCAAGAAGCTGCTCAAGGACGACGGGGTGCAGCGCTACAAGGGTCTCGGCGAGATGAACAACGACGAGCTGTGGGACACCACGATGGATCCCGAGAAGCGGATCCTGCTGCAGGTCACCCTGGAGAACGCCGCACTGGCCGACGTGCTCTTCACCGAGCTGATGGGCGAGGACGTCGAGAGCCGCCGCAAGTTCATCCAGCGCAACGCCAAGGACGTCCGGTTCCTGGATATCTGATCGCCCCCTGATTCCTGAACGCCTTGCTGCCGACGCAGCGCCTCTTCTAGGAGCAGCTTTCCGTGACTGACACCACCGACGTACCCCCGGTCGGCCCGCACGGCCGGATCGAGCCGGTCGACCTGCAGGTCGAGATGCAGCGGTCCTACCTCGACTACGCGATGAGCGTCATCGTCCAGCGTGCGCTGCCCGACGTGCGCGACGGCCTCAAGCCGGTGCACCGCCGGGTCCTCTACGCGATGTACGACGGCGGCTACCGGCCGGACCGTGGCTTCTCCAAGTGCTCGCGCGTCGTCGGTGACGTGATGGGCCAGTACCACCCGCACGGCGACACGGCGATCTACGACACCTTGGTGCGGCTCGGCCAGCCCTGGTCGCTGCGCTACCCGCTGGTGCAGAGCCAGGGCAACTTCGGCTCGCCGGGCGACGACCGTCAAGCGGCCATGAGATACACCGAGTGCCGGCTCGCGCCGCTCGCCATGGAGATGGTGCGCGACATCGACCGCGACACCGTCGACTTCGCACCCAACTACGACGGGCGGCAGCAGGAGCCGACGGTGCTCCCGGCGCGCTTCCCGAACCTGCTCGTCAACGGTTCGGGCGGCATCGCCGTCGGCATGGCCACCAACATCCCGCCGCACAACCTGCGCGAGGTCGCGTCCGGCGTGCGGTGGCACCTCGACAACCCGGACGCGTCGCAGGAGGAGCTGCTGCAGGCGCTGCTCGAGCGGATCAAGGGCCCGGACTTCCCGACCAAGGGCCTGATCGTCGGCACCCACGGCATCCGCGACGCCTACACGACCGGCCGCGGGTCGGTCACGATGCGCGCCGTCGTCGAGGTCGAGGAGGACAACCGGGGCCGCACCATCCTGGTCATCACCGAGCTGCCCTACCAGGTCAACCCCGACGCGCTGGCCCGCAAGATCGCGGAGCTCGCCGACAGCGGCAAGGTGCAGGGCATCGCCGACCTGCGCGACGACTCGTCGTCACGCACCGGCATGCGCCTGGTCGTCGTCCTCAAGCGCGACGCCGTCGCCAGCGTGGTGCGCAACAACCTCTACAAGCACACGCAGCTGCAGGACACCTTCGGCTGCAACATGCTCGCGCTGGTCGACGGCGTGCCGCGCACTCTGGCGCTCGACGCCTTCATCCGGCACTGGGTGACCCACCAGATCGAGGTCATCGTCCGGCGGACCCGCTACCTGCTCGCGGAGGCGGAGCGCCGTGCGCACATCCTGCGCGGGCTGCTCAAGGCGCTCGACCGGATCGACGAGGTCATTGCCCTGATCCGGGCCAGCCAGACTGCCGAGGCGGCCCGCGACGGCCTCATCGAGCTGCTCGAGATCGACGAGATCCAGGCCGTCGAGATCCTCAACATGCAGCTGCGCCGGCTGGCAGCCCTCGAGCGGCAGGAGCTGCTGACGCGCTACGAGCAGTTCATGCGCGAGATCGAGGAGTACACGTCGATCCTCGCCTCCGAGGAGCGGCAGCGGCAGATCGTCCGTGACGAGCTGGCAGAGGTCGTGGAGAAGTACGGCGACGAGCGACGTACCCAGCTGGTGCCCTACGAAGGCGACATGTCGGCCGAGGACTTCATCCCGGAGGAGGACGTCGTCGTCACCATCACCCGTGGTGGCTACGCCAAGCGCACGCGCAGCGACCTCTACCGGGCGCAGCGTCGGGGCGGCAAGGGCGTGCGCGGTGCACAGCTGCGCCAGGACGACCTCGTCGAGCACTTCTTCGTGACGACGACCCACCACTGGATCCTGTTCTTCACCAACAAGGGCCGGGTCTACCGGGCTAAGGCCTACCAGCTGCCCGACGCCGGCCGCGACGCGCGCGGCCAGCACGTCGCGAACCTGCTGGCCTTCCAGCCCGACGAGCAGATCGCGCAGATCATCGACCTGCGCGACTACGAGGTGGCCCCGTACCTCGTGCTCGCCACCAAGCGCGGCATCGTGAAGAAGTCCCGCCTCACGGAGTACGACTCCAACCGCTCCGGCGGTCTGATCGCCATCAACCTGCGCGAGGACGACGACGGCGAGAGCGACGAGCTCATCTCGGCGAAGCTGGTCACGGCCGACGACGACCTGCTCCTGGTCAGCCGCCGTGGCATGTCGGTGCGGTTCACGGCCACCGACGAGGCGCTGCGGCCGATGGGACGCCCGACGTCCGGCGTCACCGGGATGCGGTTCAAGAAGGATCCCGATCAGGGGTCCGACGAGCTGCTTGCGATGGAGGTCGCCAAACCGGAGGACTACGTCTTCACCGTGACCGACGGCGGTTTCGCCAAGCGGACCGCCGTCCAGGAGTACCGCCTCCAGGGCCGCGGTGGCACCGGCGTTCAGGCGATGAAGTTCAACGAGGCGCGTGGCTCGATCGTGGGTGCCGTCGTGGTCGGCGACGACGACGAGGTCTTCTCGATCAAGGCCAGTGGAGGTGTGACCCGGGTGTCTGTCGGGGAGGTCAACCCCACCGGACGTGTCACCATGGGAGTGCGGTTCATCTCGCTCGCCGACGATGACACCGTCGTGGCGATCGCTCGCAACGCCGAGCGGGCCGCCGCCGAGGACGACCTGGACGACCCGTCCGGTGAGTCCGAGGAGCCAGCGGAGACGGCGGTCGAGCCCACGGCCGAGGTGACCGAGGGTGACTCCGCGGAGCAAGGCCCGGCCGGGACACCGACCGAGTGACGCACGAGACGAGACGAGGCGCGTGGTGAGCACCCCCCAGGGCTCCGGACGGGAGTGGCGTGGCGGTCCCCCCACCGCCACCATGCCTCCTGTGACCGACACGCTGGCCGGCGCCACCCAGGTGCGCCCCGCAGCGCGGGTGCGCGCCCGGCGCGCCCGCCTGGTGCTCAGCCGAGTGGACCCGTGGTCGGTGATGAAGCTGGCGTTCCTGCTCGCGATCGCGCTGGCCATCGTCGCTGTCGTCGCGGTGTTCGTCCTCTGGTCGGTGCTCGACGCGATGGGCGTCTTCGACTCGGTCGGCAGCACCGTCGAGAGCGTCACCCGCTCCTCCGACAACGCCCAGGGCGTCAACATCCTCGACTACGTCGGGCTGGGCAAGGTGCTCTCGATCACGATGGTGCTCTCGGCGGTCAACGCCGTCCTGCTGACCGCGCTGTGCACCCTCTCGGCGTTCCTCTACAACATGGCCGCCAGCCTGGTCGGCGGTCTGCACCTCACCTTCACCGAGGACGTCTGACCGCTCCGGCATCCCGGGAACGGACCGCCGGATCTGGGGTCTGGCGGCCACCGCGGCTGGGGTAGTCTTGCGCGGCACCGATCGCACCCCGTTCACCCGGGCCTATAGCTCAGTTGGTTAGAGCGCTGCCCTGATAAGGCAGAGGTCAGTGGTTCAAATCCACTTAGGCCCACTCCGGCGTCCGACCGCAGCCCGGCCGGGCGTCACCGCGGAACGTGCGTCACGGAGAGCTGGGAGGACGCGCGATGAAGAAGCTGCTTGCGCTGGTCGTCGCCGCCGTCGGGGGTGTAGTGGCCTGGAAGAAGATCACCGCCGACCGCAGCGCCGAGGCGGATCTCTGGGCCGAGGCGACCGACCGGGTCGACTAGCCCACTGCTCCCCTCCTCGTGCGTGACCGGTCGCCCGCTCGCGCCGCGGGGACGTAGCTCAACTGGCAGAGCACCGCCTTTGCAAGGCGGGGGTTGAGGGTTCGAGTCCCTTCGTCTCCACCACCGACGGCCGCACTCGACATGACCTGCCGAGTGCGGCCTTCGCGGTCGGTCAGTGCGTCAGCTCGTCGAGCCGGAGCCCTTCGCGCCCTTGGCCGCGGCGTCGGACACCTTCTTCGCGCGGGCCGGGGGGACCTTCTCGGTGGTGGCGGCCGGCGGGGCGCCGGTCGACTCGTCGGCGGCGTCGGCCAGGGCCTCGTCCGGCCCGGCACCGGCGGGGTCATCGGTGGTCGGCGCGGTCGCAGCGGCGGCTGCCGGGGTGCTGACCGCCGTGACGTTGCCCGCCGGCGTCGTGGGGCTGATCGCGGGCGAGGGCGGCGTCGTCCAGGCATCGACCGGGTCCTGGTTCTTCGCGACCCAGGCCTTCCAGGCCGCCCAGGCGGCCCCGAGGACACCGGCGACCAGGAACGCCTTGCGCACCCGGTGCTTCTTGCGGCTCGGCGCCGTCACCTCGCCGCGCAGCGCGGCCAGGGCGGCGGCGCTGCGGTCGGCGATCTCGTGCCGCTGCGGCTCGGTGGCCGCCAGGGCGGTGGCGAGGGCGGCGGTGACAGCGGGCAGGACGTCGGCGCGCACCTTCTCGACCGCGGGCTCGACCCTCGGCCCGGCCCAGTCCTTCGCGGTGTCGACGTGCGGCGCTGCCCAGTCCCGGGCGCTGCTCACGCGGGGAGCTGCCCAGTCGACGGCGGTCTCGACCTTCGGGGCGGCCCAGTCGCGGGTGGCGTCGGCCGCTCGGAGGGTGGCCTCGCGCGCGTCGGACGCGACCGGGGCGACCGTCTTCGAGGCGCTCTTGGTGGCTCCGCGCACTTTGCGGCGGGCCTTCTTCACGTCGTTGTTCTTCTTGAGTGTCGTCAGGGCGGACACAGGGAACCTCCGGTCGGACGAGCGAGTGGTCGGCTCCTGCCCAGCGTCCTCCCCCCGAAACCGGAGGGCCGAGGCGCCCCCCGCTGCCCGGCGTACGACGTCCGGGTCCGCGTGCGAGGATGTGAGACCACCGCCCGACAGACCGTCTCGAGAAGGGACCCCCGTGGCCGAGGAGCTCTACGCCACCCTGAAGACCAACCGTGGCGACATCGTGGTGCAGCTGTTCCCCAACCACGCGCCGAAGACCGTGGCCAACTTCACCGAGCTGGCCGAGGGCACGCGCGAGTGGGTCGACCCGGGCACCGGTGAGAAGAGCACCGCCAAGCTCTACGACGGCACCATCTTCCACCGCGTCATCACCGGCTTCATGATCCAGGGCGGCGACCCGCTCGGCACCGGCACCGGCGGTCCGGGCTACCGGTTCGCCGACGAGTTCCACCCGGAGCTGCAGTTCGACAAGCCGTACCTGCTCGCGATGGCCAACGCCGGCCCCGGCACCAACGGCTCCCAGTTCTTCATCACGGTGGGCGCGACCCCGCACCTCAACCGCCGGCACACGATCTTCGGCGAGGTCGCCGACGGTCCCAGCCGCGAGATCGTCGACGCGATCAGTAGCACCTCGACGGGGCCGATGGACCGGCCGGTCGAGGACGTCGTGATCGAGAGCGTCCTCATCGAGCGCAAGCAGTCCTGACGCCGGTGTCGGACGCCGCGGGCGGCGAGACCGCCGGACCCTCCGGTTCCGGGGACGCGGAAGGCGGCGGCCGCCCGCCGGGGGTGGACCCCGCGGTGTGCTACCGCCACCCGGACCGTGAAGCGCACATCCGGTGCGTGCGGTGCGACCGACGGATCTGCCCCGACTGCATGATCCCGGCGTCGGTCGGCTTCCAGTGCCCCGAGTGCGTCCGTGAGGGCAACAAGTCGGTCCGCCGCGCGACCACCGTCTTCGGCGGCAAGGTCACCGGCGACCCCGGCTGGGTCAGCAAGGTCCTCATCGCCGTCAACGTCGTCGTCTTCGTCCTGCAGATGGGGCTGGGCACCGTCGTGGAGCACCGGTTCTGGCTCATCGGCGGCCCCGTCTTCGACCCCCGGCTGGGCCATGTCGTCGGAGTGGCCGACGGCGAGTACTGGCGGCTGCTGACAGCGGCCTTCCTGCACGGCGGCGTCGTGCACCTGCTCCTGAACATGTATGCCCTGTACCTGTTCGGGCCGCCCCTCGAGGCCGCGCTGGGCCGCGCTCGGTTCGCCGCGCTCTACCTCGTCGCGGCGGTCGGCGGCAGCGCGGCGTCCTACGCCGTGGCCGGGCCGGGCCAGCCGTCCCTCGGCGCGTCCGGCGCGGTCTTCGGCCTGCTGGGGGCGTTCTTCGTCGTCAACCGGCGGCTCGGGCGGGACTCGACCGGGCTGTTCGTGCTGCTGGCGATCAACCTGGCGTTCGGCTTCATCGCTCCCAACATCGACTGGCGGGCGCACCTCGGTGGCCTGGTCACCGGCGGTCTGTGCGCGGTGGCCATCGCCTACGCGCCGGAGCGACGTCGCACCCAGCTGCAGGTGGCAGGGATCGTCGCGGTGCTCGCCGTCGTGCTGGTGGTGGTGGTCCTCCGGACGCTGAGCCTGCGATGACCGGGCGCGATGCTGTCGTCGTCGTCGACGCCGTCCGCACGCCGGTCGGCCGCCGCAACGGGGCCCTGGCGGGGGTGCACCCGGTGGACCTGTCGGCGCACGTCCTGGACGCGCTGGTGGCGCGCACCGGGCTCGACCCTGCGCTGGTCGACGACGTGGTGTGGGGCTGCGTCTCGCAGACCGGTGAGCAGGCGGTCAACGTCGGGCGCAACGCCGCTCTGGCGGCCGGCTGGCCCGAGGACGTGGTCGGCGTGACCCTCGACCGGCAGTGCGGCTCATCCCAGCAGGCGGTGCACTTCGCCGCGGCGGGCGTCATCGCGGGGCAGTACGACGTGGCCGTCGCCGGGGGCGTCGAGTCGATGACCCGGGTGCCGATGCTCTGCACCGTGACCCAGGGTCCTGGTGAGCCGTTCGGACCGCGGATGCTCGCCCGCTACGGCGGCACGCTGGTGCCGCAGGGCATCAGCGCCGAGATCATCGCCGACCGGTGGGGCCTGAGCCGCACCAGGCTGGACGAGCTCGCCGTCCGCTCGCACGCGAACGCCGCGGCGGCGCGAGCGTCCGGTGCGTTCGACGGTGAGCTCGCCCCGGTCGGGGACGTCGTGGCCGACGAGGGCATCCGCCCCGGCAGCACCCTCGAGACCCTCGGCGCCCTCATGCCGGCGTTCCGGGCAGACGGCGTGGTCACTGCCGGCAACTCCTCGCAGATCTCCGACGGTGCGGCGGCACTGCTGGTGACCACCTCCGAGGTCGCTGCCCGGCACGGGTGGCGGCCGCTGGCGCGGCTGCACGCGTTCGCCACCGCCGGTGTCGACCCGGTCACCATGCTCACGGCCCCGATCCCGGCCACGGCCCGCGTGTTGGAGCGCGCCGGGCTGAGCCTCGAGGACATCGACGCCTTCGAGGTCAACGAGGCGTTCGCGTCGGTGGTGGGTGCCTGGCTGGCCGAGACCGGGGCGGACCCGGCCCGGGTCAACCCGCGGGGCGGGGCTATCGCGCTCGGTCACCCGCTCGGCGGCTCCGGTGCGCGGCTGATGACGACCCTGCTGCACCACCTGGCGCAGACCGGCGGCCGCTGGGGGCTGCAGACCATGTGCGAGGGCGGCGGGATGGCCAACGCCACCGTCGTCGAGCGGCTGTAGCCGGACCAGGGGCCCGCCGGCGTGGCCCCTGAGACGGGGCGGTTGCGGGGCGGAGCGGCAGTTGTCCACACTGGGGATAACCGGTGTGGATGACTTACACCGGTGTGTTTCCGCAGGTCGGCCGGCCGTTCACGGGTGAGCTGCCGTCCGTTCACCCGCCACGCGCGGACGGCCGGCTATTTCCAGCGGGTGCTGAGGACGAAGCCCATGATGATGAAGCCGAAGCCGATGCCCATGTTCCACAGGCCGATGGCGCCGATCGGGTAGTCGGTCTGGGTCACGTAGTAGGTGACGACCCACAGCAGGCCGAACACGAAGCAGCCCACCATCACCGGGACGAGCCACGGCGGCGAACCCACCCGCACCGGCTTGGGCGCCCCCTCGGGCGGGACGTAGGTGTTGCGGCGGCGGAGGCGGGACTTGGGCACCGGTCGAGCTCCTCGGTTCCGTCGGGCGGGTGAGCATGGTGCGCGGTGACCCGTCCGGGTGGCGACGGGCCGCGGGCACCTCCGGGCACCGCATGCGGGTGCCGTTCGTCGGTTAGCGTAGTCGTGAGCGTGCTCCCGGGTGCCACGGGCGTCACGGCCGCAACACAGATGTGCCGGTGACCGGTCGTGTCCCGGCAGCCCGACCAGCGAGGAGGCCACCGGTGCGGACGCTCTGGCGGCTTGCCACGCCCCTCGCCTTCGGCGCGGCCGGCGTGCTCTTCGTGACCAGTGCCGGGGCCGCGAACGGTGGCCAGCTGCGGGGCACGCTCGGCGACCTCGGTGACCTGATCCGCTCCGAGCAGCAGGGTGCCGACGAGCTCACCCAGCGGGTCGAGCGGCTCCGGGCCGACGTCGACCTGGCGACCGGGCGGGCCGGCACTGCCGACCGCCGGGTCGCGGCGGCCCAGCGCCGGACCGAGGGGCTCGAGCTGGCCGCCGGCACCGCTGCCGTCACCGGACCCAGCATCTCGGTGACCCTTGACGACGCGCCGCGCTCAGCGGACCGGGTGCTCCCCCCGGGCGCCACGCCCGATGACGTCGTCGTGCACCAGCAGGACATCCAGGGCGTCGTCAACGCCCTCTGGGTGGGCGGCGCCGAGGCCATGCAGATCATGGACCAGCGGGTCATCGCGACCAGCGCGGTCCGCTGCGTCGGCAACACCCTGATCCTGCAGGGCCGGGTCTACTCCCCGCCGTACACCGTCACCGCGATCGGGTCGCCGGAGCGCCTGGCCCAGGCGCTCGAGGACTCTCCCCAGGTGCGGGGCTACCGCTACTACGTCGACGCGTTCGGGCTCGGGTACGAGACGCACGCATCGACGAGCACCGAGCTGCCGGCGTACGACGGGTCGCTCGATCTCCTGCACGCGCGGGCCGGCTCCTGATGCGGGCCGTCGTCCGCGGCTCCGGCGAGCTGCTCATCAGCGCCGGCCTGGTGCTGCTGCTCTTCGTCGCCTACCAGCTGCTGTGGACCAACTACGAGGCAAACCGGCGGACCGACCAGGTCGCCGGCAGCCTGCGCGACGGGTGGGAACGACCGCCCGCTCCGGCCGCGACCGGTGTCCAGACCACGAAGCTCAAGAACGGCAGGGGGTTTGCGTTCCTGCACATCCCGCGGCTGGGCAGGAGCTGGTCGGTCCCGGTCGTCCAGGGCGTCTCGCTGCCGGACCTGGCCCGGGGCATCGGCCACTACCCCGGCACGGCGCTGCCCGGCGAGGTCGGCAACTTCGCCGTCGCCGGCCACCGCGCCACCAACGGCGAACCCTTCGCCTACCTCGACCAGGTGCAGGTCGGCGACCTCGTGGTCGCCGAGACCCGGCAACGCTGGTTCACCTACGTCGTCGACCGCACGAAGATCGTGTCGCCGACGTCGGTCTGGGTGCTCGACCCGGTGCCCGGCAAGCCCGCCCGGACCCCCACCGAGTCGCTCGTGACGCTCACCACGTGCAACCCGCGTTGGGCGTCCTACGAGCGGCTCATCGTGTTCGGTCACCTGGTCGAGACGCGTTCCAAGGGCGAAGGACCACCGTCAGCGCTCGTGCAGTCGGGAGGCAAGGCCTGATGTACGCGTGGATCTGGCGGCACCTGCCCGGCCCGTGGCCGGTGCGAACCCTGGTCACCGCGGCGCTGCTGGCCGCCGTCGTGCTGCTCCTGTTCACGACGGTGTTCCCCTGGGCCGAGGACTCCCTGCCCTTCCTCAAGGTGACGGTGGACCAGTGACCGCTCCCGTGGACGATCCCTCGGTCGGGCATCCCGCCGCCCACGACGCACGCCGGCGGCGGATCCTCGTCGTCGACAACTACGACAGCTTCGTCTTCAACCTGGTGCAGTACCTCGCGCAGCTGGGTGCCGACTGCACCGTGCTGCGCAACGACGACCTCGCGCCGCGCGACGCGCTCCCCTTCGACGGGGTCCTGCTCAGCCCCGGACCCGGAACGCCGGAGAAGGCCGGCGTCTGCGTCGACCTGGTGCGCGAGGTCGAAGGTGACGTGCCGGTGCTGGGCGTGTGTCTGGGCCACCAGGCGATCGCGGTCGCGCACGGTGCCGTCGTCGAGCGGGCCCCGGAGCTGCTGCACGGCAAGACCAGCGAGGTGCTGCACGACGACGCCGGGGTGCTGGCCGGTCTGCCGTCGCCGTTCACCGCCACCCGCTACCACTCCCTCGCGGTGCGCGAGGACAGCCTGCCGCCCGAGCTCGAGGTCACCGGCCGGACGGCGAGCGGGGTCGTCATGGCGCTGCGGCACCGTGACCTGGCGGTGGAGGGCGTGCAGTTCCACCCCGAGTCGGTGCTGACCGAGGGCGGTCACCAGCTGCTCGCCACCTGGCTGGTGGCCTGCGGCGACCCCGGCGCGCTCGCGCGGAGCGCGGGACTCTCGCCGGTCGTCACGCGTCCCGCCGTCTCCCTGCGTTGAGTGGCGCGAAGCTGCTGTTTGCAATCGATTGCTTACCACAGGATTGCGCCACTCGATGCGCATTGACGGCGCGCTCGTCAGCCGCCGGGCGGGGGCGTGACGGTCGCCGTGTCGGTGGGCGGCGGGGTGTCGGTCGGCGGCGTCTCGGTCGGCTGCGGGGGCGCGGTCGCGATCACCAGGGTGACGGTGGTGCCGAGCCGCGCGCTCGACTTGGCCGACGGCGCGCTGCGCAGGACGGTCCCCGGCGTGGCGTCGGCCGACTCCTCCTCCTGCGACGTCCCGACGGTGAAGCCCTCCTGCTGCAGCTTCTGCCGGGCCTCGGACTCGCTGGCCCCGGTGACGTCGGGGACCCTGTTGTTGCCGCTGGCGTACGTCACGTCGACGCGGCTCCCGTCCGGGACGGTCTCGCCCTCGTTCGGGCTGACCTTGATCACGGTGTTGCGGTCCTGGTCGGACGGCTTCGAGGAGGAGTCGCCGAGCTCGAGCCCGGCCTCGCGCAGCGCCTGCCGCGCCTGGTCGAGCGAGAGCCCGACGAGGGTCGGGACCGTCGTCTCCTTCACCCCGCTGGACACGACGAGGTTCACGGCGGAGCCCTCGTCGACCTGGTTGCCGGTCTCCGGGCTCTGGTCGATGACGTCGCCCTCGGCGACGTTCTTGTCGTTCTGCTCGCTCTGCTGACCGAGCTTGAGCCCCTCGGCTTCCAGCTTCGCCTGCGCCTGCTGGACGGAGATGCCGCGGACGTCGGGTACGGTCACCTGCTTCGCGCCACCCCC
Organism: Actinomycetes bacterium; assembly: GCA_038246545.1. Classification (GTDB taxonomy): domain Bacteria; phylum Actinomycetota; class Actinomycetes; order JACCUZ01; family JACCUZ01; genus JBBRVW01. Next base: position 12,468 of record JBBRVW010000005.1, read on the forward strand.
GCCGATCAGCGACTTGGCGATGAGGGCGGCGATCACGAAGACGGCGATCACGGCGATGGCGAGCAGGACGTAGCCGAGCACCCGGCCGCCGCGTGCGTCGCGCGGCGGCTCCGCGCGCCGTCGGCCCTCGACCGCGGGGATCGTGGTGGTGCCGGGGAGGACGGTCGTGTGCGACATCGCCTGGGTCTGCGCCGGCACCGGCGGCACGACAGCGGCCACCGGCCGCCCCGCCAGCGCCGCGGCGATGTCCCGGCGCATGTCGTCGGCGCTCTGGTAGCGGTCGGTGCGGTCCTTGGCCAGGGCCTTGAGCACGATGGCGTCCGCGCTGCGAGGCACGTCCGGATCGAGCTCCGACGGCGACACGGGGGCCTCGCGGACGTGCTGGTAGGCCACCGAGACCGGTGAGTCACCGACAAAAGGCGGTCGACCGGTGAGCAGCTCGAACAGCAGGCAGCCGGTGGAGTAGAGGTCGCTGCGCGCGTCGACGTGCTCGCCCCGTGCCTGCTCCGGTGAGAGGTACTGCGCGGTGCCGATCACCGCGGAGGTCTGGGTCATGGTGGCGCCCATGTCGTCCATCGCCCGCGCGATGCCGAAGTCCATGACCTTCACGTCGCCGCTCTTGGTGAGCATCACGTTGGCCGGCTTGATGTCGCGGTGCACGATGCCCTGCTGGTGGCTGTACGCCAGTGCTGCGAGGACGCCGTCGACGATCTCGAAGGCCCGTTCGGGCAGCAGCTTGCGGCCGGAGCCCAGCAGGTCGCGCAGCGTCGAGCCCTCGACGTACTCCATGACGATGTAGGGCACCGGGTTGCCGGCGTACTCGTCCTCGCCGGTGTCGTACACCGAGACGACGGACGGGTGGTTGAGCGACGCGGCGGAGTGCGCCTCGCGTCGGAAGCGGGCCTGGAACGACGGGTCGCGCGCGAAGTCCGGGCGCAGCATCTTCACGGCGACCGAGCGCCCGAGCCGGGTGTCGTGGCCGAGGTGCACCTCGGCCATGCCGCCACGGCCGAGCAGGTCGCCGATCTCGTAGCGACCGCCCAGCTCCTCTGGCACTCCGGCTACCACTGCTAGCGCCCCTTCTTCTTGCCCTTGCCGTTGCCCTTGCCGGGCTTGTCGGACTTGCCTGGTGCCTTCGGCTGGGCAGCGGGCGCTGCCACGACGGCGATCGTGACGCGGCCGCCGGCGTCGAGGGTGCCGGTCGGGCTCACGTCCTTCACGGTACCGACTACGCCGCCGCCGGCCGACGAGGCGACGACGACCGTGAGTCCGAGCCCGCTCAGGTCAGCCTGGACGTCGGACTCTTGGCGGCCGAGGAAGTCCTTGGCGACGACATCGACGGTGCTCGGCACGGTCGACCCCCCGGCGCTGCTCGACGTCCCCGGCTGTCGCGTCGAGGTGCCGGTGGGGTCGGCGGAGCAGGCTCTCGCCACGAGCAGCAGGACGAGGGCGGCGACGACCAGCCCCACGGCGTACGGCAGCCAGCGCGGCAGCGACGAGGGGTCGGGCAGCCGGAAACCGGGATCGGTGTCGGTGTCGAGCCGGCGGGCGACGACCGTGGTCCCGCCGTCGTGCGGCGGATCGGTGGTAGGACCCTCGGCGGGTTCGTCGGCGCCCCCGACCGGGAGCAACGTGCGGGTCGGGCCCGGGGCGGGGCGCCCGGTGGCCGCGGCTGCTCGCATCGCCAGGGCCTGCTGCCCGAGCTCGCCGGCGCTGGCAGGGCGCGCGACGGGGTCCTTCGCGAGCATCCGCATGACCAGGCCGCGGACCGGCTCCGGCAGGTCGCCGGGCAGCGCGGGCGGCTCCTGGCTCACCTGCGCGAGCGCGACGCTCACGGGCGTGTCGCCGTCGAACGGGCGCCGACCGGTGAGGCACTCGTAGGCGACGACGCCGAGCGAGTAGACGTCGCTGGCCGGGGTCACCGGCCGGCCGGAGGCCTGCTCCGGCGAGATGTAGTAGGCCGTGCCCATGATGGCGCCGGTCTGCGTGAGCGGCACCGCGTTGGCTGCGCGGGCGATGCCGAAGTCGGTGACCTTCACGACGCCGTCCGGGGTGACGAGGATGTTCCCCGGCTTCACGTCGCGGTGGATGACGCCGGCGTCGTGCGCTGCCTGGAGCCCCAGCGCAGCCTGCCCCACGATGTCCAGCGTGCGCTCCGGCGACAACGTCCCCTCGCGCGACACCAGCGTCGACAGCGGTTCACCCGGCACGTGCTCCATGACGAGGTACGGCGACTCGTCCACGTCCGCGCCGCCCTCGCCGAAGTCGTAGACCGCGGCGATCCCGGGGTGCGAGAGGCCGGCGGTGTGCCTGGCCTCGTTGCGGAACCGCGCGAGGAAGGTGGCGTCGTCGGCGTACTCGCGGCGCAGCAGCTTCACCGCGACGGTGCGGCCGAGCACCGTGTCCTCGGCCTGCCAGACCTCGCCCATCCCACCGGCGGCGATGCGCTCGGTGAGCCGGTACCGATGTCCCAGCACCCGCTCGGTCCCGTGGGTGGTCACTTCTTCAGCACCGCCCTCATGACGGCCTGGGCGATAGGTGCCGCGAGACCGTTGCCGCTGATCTCGGGCGCGTTGGCGCCGTCCTCGACGATGACGGCGACTGCGACCTTGGGGTCGGTGTCGGCCGGCGCGAAGGACACGAACCAGGCGTGCGGCGTGCGGCCGCCGCCCTGCTGCGCGGTGCCTGTCTTGCCGGCCACCGCGACGCCGGGGATCTGGCCGTTGGTGCCGGTGCCCTGCTCGACGACCTTGCGCATCATCTGCGTGAGGGCGGACGCGGTCTGCGGGCTGACCGCCTCGCCGATCGCGCGTGGCTTGGTGGTGTTGAGCACCTCGAGCTTCGGCCCGCGCACCTCCTGCACGAGGTACGGCGCCATGACCACGCCGCGGTTGGCGATCGCCGCGGCCACCATCGCCATCTGCAGCGGGGTGGCGCGGACGTCGAACTGACCGATCGCCGACTGCGCGGTCTGCGGGGCGTTGATGTTCTCCGGGAAGTGGCTCGCCACGCTGCGCATCGGCACCTCGTAGGCGGTGTCGAAGCCGAACTTGCGGGCCTGCGCCTGCAGCGCGTCGGCGCCGAGGTCGAGCCCGACCGCACCGAAGGACACGTTGCAGGAGTTCTCCAGCGCGACCGTGAGCGTCGCCTCCCCCGCGGAGGTGCATGGCCCGCCGTTCTCGTTCGGCAGCGGCACGGAGGTCTGCGGGAGCTTCAGCTCGGCGGAGTTGTCGACCTTGCTGTCGGGTGTGTAGCGGCCGCTCTCGAGGGCAGCCGCCGCGGTGACGAGCTTGAACGTCGAGCCTGGCGGATAGGTCTCGCGCAGCGCCCGGTCGAGCATCGGCCGTGACTTCATCGAGCTGAGGCGGGCGTAGTTGTCGCGGACCGTCGACGTGTCGTGGCCGGAGATGAGGCCGGGGTCGAACGACGGTGTGCTGACCAGTGCGAGGATCGCGCCGGTGGTGGGGTCGAGCGCGACCACGGCACCGCGGGCGTTCAGCTTGCGCAGGCCGTCGTACGCCGCCTTCTGCGCCGCTGCGTCGAGCGTGAGGGCGACGCTGCCGCCCTTGGCCTGGGTGCCGGTGAGCAGGTCGATGATGCGTCGGACGAACAGCGAGCTGTCGGTGCCGGCCAGCACCGAGTTGGACGCCTGCTCGACGCCGCTGGCGCCGTAGACCAGCGAGTAGAAGCCGGTGGCCGGCGCGTAGAGCTTCCCGTCGGTGTACGTGCGGAGGTACTTCAGCCGGTCGTCGGTCTCGACGCTGCGGGCGATCTGCTGACCACCGACGACGATCGGACCGCGCTGTCGGGAGTACTCCTCGGCGATGAGGCGCGGGTTGTGGTTGTTGCGGTGCAGCGAGTCGGCCCTGACCACCTGCAGGTAGTTGGCGTTGAGCAGCAGCAGGCCGAACAGCAGCATCACTGCGACCGACAGCCGGCGGAGCGGAGTGTTCACGCGCTTCCCTCCCGGCTGCTCACAGTCGCACGACCTGTGTCTTGGCGTCGGCGAGCGGCGCGGCCGGAGCTGGTGCCGGTCGGCGCGCGGCATCGCTGACGCGCAGCAGCAGCGCGACCAGCGCCCAGTTCGCGACCAGGGACGAGCCCCCGTAGGACAGGAACGGCATCGTGAGACCGGTGAGCGGGATCAGGCGGGTGACTCCGCCGACGACGACGAAGACCTGCAGCGCCACGCTGAAAGCGAGTCCGGCGGCGAGCAGCTTGCCGAACGAGTCGCGCACGGCGATCGAGGTACGCAGCCCGCGCTGCACGCCGATCGCGTACAGCACGAGGATCGCCATGATCCCGGTGAGACCGAGCTCCTCGCCGAAGGCGGCGACGATGAAGTCGGTCTGCGCGTACGGCACGATCTCCGGCCGGCCCTGCCCGAGGCCCTTCCCGAGCAGACCGCCGCTGCCCATGCCGAAGAGCCCCTGCACCAGCTGGTAGCTGTCGTTGTCGATGTTGCCCGGCGCGAAGGCGTGCAGCCAGATGTCGACCCGCTGCTGCACATGGCTGAACATCGACCACGCGGCGAAGGAGCCGAACAGGAACAGCAGGACGCCGATGAGCAGCCACGACAGCCGTTCGGTGGCGACGTAGAGCAGGGCGACGAAGACCCCGAAGAACAACAGGGACGTGCCGAGGTCGCGCTCGAAGACCAGGACGGCGAGGCTGGCCGCCCACGCGACGAGGACCGGGCCGAGGTCGCGGGCGCGCGGCAGGTCGATGCCGGCCACCCGACGGCTGGCGAGGGCGAGCACATCGCGCTTGACCACCAGGTAGCCCGCAAAGAACACGAGCAGGCACAGCTTGGCGAGCTCGCCGGGCTGGAAGGAGAACCCGGCCAGCCGGATCCAGATCCGCGCACCGTTGATCGTGGTGCCGATGAACGGGAACAGCGGTAGCAGCAGCAGCACGAGACCGGCGAGCATCGCGGTGTAGGTGAACCGCTGCAGCACCCGGTGGTCGCGGACGAGCAGCAGCACGACGACGAACAGCAGGACGCCGACCGTGGTCCAGGTGAGCTGCGCGGGCGCGGCGGCCGACGGCACGTCGTTTCCCAGCTGCCGGGCCCGGTCGGCGTAGGCCAGGTCGAGCCGGTGGATCATCGCCAGGCCGAGGCCGTTGATCGTGGTGACGACCGGCAGGAGCACCGGGTCGGCGTCGCGGGCGAACCGTCGCAGCACGACGTGCGCGCCGACGAAGAGGAGTGCGAGCCCGCCGCCGTAGCCGAGCATGCCGGTGGGCAGTGCGCCGTCGTGCGCCAGCCCGACGGACGCGTAGGCCGCCATCGAGATCGCCAGCGAGAACGCGAGCAGGACGAGCTCGATCGTGCGCGGGTTGCGGGTGCGGACGCTGGTGCGCGGGCTCACGGCGGGGTCCCGCAGTCGTTGGCGCCGATGACGGTGCCGTCGCTGGTCGTGGCGCTGGTCGATGGCTCCGGGGTGGCCGGCGCCGCGGTCGCCGTCGACGGGGACGGGGACGCGCCGCCGGTGTCGGACGGCGACGGTGCCGGCGTGGCACTCGGTGCCGGTGCTGCGGTCGCGAGCGCCCGGCAGGCGTCGGCCTGCTCGCGCAGCTGGCGCACCAGCCGCTGGGCGTCGGGGAGGCCGTCGGTCGGGATGTCGGCACGGACCTGGTCCTGCTGGTAGGTCGGCAGGTCCTTCAGGGCGATGTCCTCCGCGCGGTAGAGCGTGGAGGTGCGGATCGGCCCGACGTCCTGGGTGAGGCCGCGGAAGATGGCGACGTTGTTGTCCTGCGCGCCGACGTAGTACTGCGTGCGCGACCACTGGTAGGCGCCGTACGCGCCGCCGGCCACGAGCAGCAGGACCAGCAGGGCGAGCAGGAAGCGGCGGAGCCGGTGCGGGCGGTGGTCGTCGGCGAAGTCGTACTCGTCGCTGTCGGGCTCGTCGCGAGCCGGGCGCAGGGCGGCGGCCTTGGCGGCGGGGGTGTCGGGGCGCTGGTGCTTGACCGCGCCCTCGGCGGCCGCGCCGACGGTGACCGGAACGGCGGACGGCGGCTTCGTCTCGACCTCGACGACATCGGCGACGATCGCGGTGATGTTGTCAGGGCCGCCGCCCTTGAGCGCGAGCTCGACGAGTCGCTCGACGGCGACGTCGGTGCTCGCCTCGGCGGCGAGGGTGTCCCGGATGGTGTCCTCGCTGACGACGCCGGAGAGGCCGTCGCTGCACAACAGGTAGCGGTCGCCGGGACGGGTCTCGCGCACGGACAGGTCGAGCTCGATGTCCTCGCGCCCGTCCAGTGCGTTCGTGATGACGTTGCGCTGCGGGTGGTGGTCGGCCTCCTCGGCCGTGATGCGGCCCTCGTCGAGCAGGCTCTGGACGAACGTGTGGTCCTTGGTGATCTGCTGGAGCGTGCCGTCGCGCAGCAGGTAGCCGCGGGAGTCGCCGATGTGCACCAGGCCGAACCGGCCGCCGGCCCGCAGCATCGCGGTGACCGTGGTGCCCATGCCCGCGAGCTCGGGGTCGCCGCTCACCATGTCGCGCAGGTGGTTGTTGGCCGTGTGGATGGCACCGGACAGCGCTTCGAGGAGGTCTCCGCCGGGCGAGTCCTCGTCCAGCCCGCTGAGGACGCCGACAGCCACCGTCGACGCCACCTCGCCGGCCGCGTGGCCGCCGACGCCGTCGGCGATGACGAGCAACCGCGGCCCGGCGTACCCGGAGTCCTCGTTGATCTCGCGCAGCAGGCCCACGTCGGAGCGTGCGGAGTAGCGCAGAGCGAGCGCCATCGGCGTCGACCCGCTACTTCCGGAGCTCGACGACGGTCTTGCCGATACGGATCGGCACCCCGATCTTCACCAGCGTCGCGCTGGTGACCTTCGTCCGGTCGATGTAGGTGCCGTTGGTCGAGCCCATGTCCTCGACCAGCCACTGACCGTCGCGAGGGAAGAACCGCGCGTGCCGGCTCGAGACGTAGTCGTCGTCGAGGACGATCGTGGACTCCTGCGAGCGGCCGAGGGTGATCGGGGAGTCGGCGAGCCGGACCGTCGTCCCCGACAGCGCACCCTGCGTGACGACCAGGGTGCTGGGCACGCCCCGCTTGCCCTTCGCCGGTTTCGGCGAGCGGTCCTTGCGCGATGCCATGGGCGGCGGCGTCGCGGGGCGACGAGGGTCGGCGCCGCGCTGCGGTGCGCGGCGTCCGAACAGGTCGGAGCGCATCACCGACACCGCGGTGAGCACGAACAGCCAGAGCACGGCGAGGAAGCCGAGCTTGATGATCGTGAGCGTGAGCTCGCTCATCTCGCTCACCGGGCGGTCACCTCGCACCTTCATGGAACACCATGACGGTGCTGCCGAGTCGCACCTGGGCGCCGCCGCGCAGCCGCTGCTCGTCGACCCGTCGGCCGTCGACCACGACGCCGTTGGTGGAGCCGAGGTCGACCACGGTGACGTCGCCGCCCGAGCGGCGCAGCTCGGCGTGGTTGCGCGAGATGCCCGGGTCGTCGATGCGCAGGTCGCTCTCGGCGCCCCGGCCGATCCGGGTCACGGCCCGCGTGAGGGCGTACGTCGTGGTGCCCACCTCGACCCACGGAACCGCCGTGCCGCTGCCACCGGCCGGCACAGCGGTGGCCGCACCCGCGGCCTCGTTGGCCGTGGCCCCGGCGACCGCAGCGCTGCGGACCTGGAAGCGGCCGGTGGCCAGCTCGTCGTCGCGCTCGAAGGTCACGGTGACCGGGCCGATGAAGGCGTAGCCCTGCTCGTCGGCGTGCTCGCGGACCATCGCGGCCAGCTCGGCGCCCAGCGCCTCCGCGTAGAGGTTGAGCCGCTCGTGGTCGCTCTCGCCGAGGGCCACCGTGAACGCGTTCGGCACCATGGTGCGACCGCGGGCCACGATCGCGGCCCGGTCGTCGCACTCGCGCTGGAGCGCGCTGGCGATCTCGACCGGCTGCACCTCGGCCTTGAAGGCCCGCGCGAACGGCCGGTTGACCATCTCCTCGATGCGTCGCTCGAATCGCTGCAGGACGCCCATCGGTGAGGTCACCTCCTCGGGCAGGGCCGGCCGGGGCGGGGTGGGCCCCGGGGGCGGGTCGGTCGCGGTGGGCGGACGGGTGCGCAGGGTCGGGCGGTCGCGGAGAAGTCGGGTGAGCCCGGCCACGTGATCGTAGCCGGGCCCGTTGCCCCGCTCCCTTCCCCGGGACGCGCCGCCGTAGTCCCCCGGCGGATTCCGACTGTGCGCTGCCGCACCGGACACGCCGTCCGCGCGGTGTGTCCGCGCACATTCGGCGTCGGGCACGAGCCGGATCGAGGTGGGGTCGCACGCTCGCCCCCTGATATCCTTCCGGGGCTCGCGCGAGTGGCGGAATAGGCAGACGCGCACGGTTCAGGTCCGTGTGTCCGAAAGGACGTGGGGGTTCAACTCCCCCCTCGCGCACCAGCTGCGACCGGCGCCGGACCCGCACGGTCCGGCGCCGGTCGCGTCTCCGGGCGGTCGGACCGTGCCGGACCACGCCGGACCGCCCGCCCCCGGCCGTCTCAGTCGGCGAGGGCTGGTGGCCAGACGACGCGGAACCGCTCGAAGACCACCTCGAGGTCGTCGGTGAGCTCGGTACCCCTGGTGGCGCACATGCGGGCGAAGAAGTCCCGGTGCGCCGCCAGCCAGTACGCCCGGCTCCGGTCGCCCTCGCCCTCGTCCCAGGCGAAGGCGTCGTCGACCGACTCGAGGACGCCGACCCGCAGCTCGGTCGAGCGCAGGACCACCCGGGGGGTGCCCGCGCCGTCGCAGACCACCCAGTGACCGCCGATCCGGGGCAGCGGCTCCCGCTCGGCGACGAAGTCGGCGACCAGGCCGGCCGTGGCGCGCTTGGGACCCTGGGTCACCAGCCCGAGCAGCTCGTCGGCCAGCTCCACCGAGTCGCCGAAGCGACTGACCGGCGGGTCGGTCTCGCCGGCCGCTGTGGCCGGGTGGGCCGCGGCGTAGCCGGCCCACATCGCCGTCGCGGCGGCCTGGTCGTGCGGGGGGAGCGGCGTGCGGACGGTCCCGGTCACGCGCTGCCAGCGCCGGCGGGGTCAGCCGCCAGTCCCTCGACCAGGGCGTTGACCAGCTCGGGGACGTCGCCGCGCTCCACCCGCATGGTGGCGACGCAGCAGCCGGCCCGCCAGACGCTCAGGACCACGAGTCCCTCGTCGTCGTGCCAGGTGACCCGCATCCAGCGGTCGTCGCCGCGGGCGTCGCGCAGGACGGCGCCGCCCGTGGGCAGCGCGACGACCTGTCCCTGCCCGGCACCGGTGGCGGCCACAGGTCCATTCTGCGGCGCCGGGCCCGCGCGCGGAAGGCCCCGGGATGCAGGGAGTGGCTGCGAGATCGCTGGGCTCCGGCTGGGAGACCGGACCCCCGGCCGCGGCCGGGACGTGCAACGGCGCCGGTCGCGGGCCCCTCCTCCCGCGACCGACGCCGTCGATCGGGTGCCGTGCGCCGCGGGGTCGAGCTGCCGGCGGCCTCGGCGGTCAGAACATCCGCGACCAGGTCTTCGGCCCGACGTTCCCGCGGCCGCGCCAGCCCTGGGCCTTCTGGTACCGCGCCACCGCGTGCCGGGTGTACGTGCCGTAGTAGCCGGTCTGCCGCAGGTGCAGCCGTCCCTGGACCCGCTTGACCGTCGCGCCGGTGCTGCCGCGGCGCAGGGTGTGGGAGAAGGTGGCGACCGTGCCGGACGACGTCCGCCTGGTGCTCGTCGAGAGGCGAAGCGGGCGGCGGAACACCTCGGCCACCCAGACCCGGCCGTCGACGGTCACCGCACCGATGCCGACCTCGGTGTAGTCGCGGTCGAGGATGTTGGCCTTGTGGGCGGGGCTCAGCATGAAGGCCACGTGCACCGTCAGCGCGTCCGGGCCGTAGCCGACGTTCTCGCCGACCCAGCGCCAGTTGGTGACGTCCGAGGTGAGTGTCGGGTTGTGGTACAGCGAGGTCCGGCCGGCCATCCGGCGGGCCTGGGCCCGGGCGACCTCGACCAGTGCGGCCCGCGGGGTCAGCCGCGGGATGCCGCGCGTGGCGCGCTCGTGGTTGAGCCTGGTCGTGAACACGTCCTCGACCGAGCTGGCGCCCGCAGGAGCCGCGGTCGCGGCGCCGGTGACCAGCGCGGTGACGACGACGGCGAGCGCCGTCAGGAACGCGGCGACCGTCCGCCGGGGAGCGCGCGCCGAGCCCACCTGCGCGCCGTGCGGCGCGGTCTGGCGGGAGGGGGTGTGAGCCACGTGGTGTCGTCTCCGAAGTCGGGAGTGGTGCCCTCACTACGTCGGCGCCGGCCGGCCGGGGCATGACTCCGCTGATCGGGTGACGCGCCGTGCGGCACACTTGACGCGTGCCTGAACTGCCCGAGGTGGAGGCATTGGCTGCCTTCCTCACCGAACGCGCGGTCGGCCGCGTCGTGGCGCGGGTCGACCTGGCCGCCCTGAGCGTGCTGAAGACCTACGACCCCCCGGTCAGCTCGCTCCAGGGCCTCGAGATCACCGGTGTGGCCCGCCACGGCAAGTTCCTCGACCTCGACGTCTCCGGGCTGCACTTGGTCACGCACCTGGCCCGGGCCGGCTGGCTCCGGTGGTCGGACGCGCTGTCCGACGTCCCGCCGCGGATGGGCAAGGGACCGCTGGGCGCCCGCGTGCACCTCGACGACGGCTCCGGCTTCGACCTCACGGAGGCCGGCACCCAGAAGCGGCTGGCCGTCTACGTCGTGCACTCGCCCTACGACGTGCCCGGCATCGCCCGGCTGGGCCCCGACCCGCTCTCCCCCGGGTTCGGCCGCGACGACCTGGCCGCGCTGCTCACCGGATCCCGCCAGCAGCTCAAGGGGCTGCTGCGCGACCAGTCCGTGCTGGCCGGGGTGGGCAACGCGTACTCCGACGAGGTCCTGCACGCGGCCCGGCTGTCCCCGTTCCGGCTCGGCTCCTCGCTCAGCGACGCCGAGGTGGACGAGCTGTGGACGGCACTGCAGACCGTGCTGCGCGACGCCGTCGCCCGGGCGACGGGGCTGCGAGCCGGCGAGCTGAAGAAGGAGAAGAAGCTCGCCCTGCAGGTGCACGGCCGCACCGGCGCGGCCTGTCCGGTCTGCGGCGACACGATCCGAGAGGTCTCCTTCGCGGACTCGTCCCTGCAGTACTGCCCCACCTGCCAGACCGGTGGCAAGCCGCTGGCCGACCGGCGCCTGTCCCGCCTCCTCAAGTAGGGGGGACCTTCAGGCGACCGGTGAAAGTTCCCCCTCTCGGGGTGAACCTCGTCACTCTCCGCGACGTCTAGACTGGTGAGTCCGGGTGCGGCATGTGCCCGGGCACTTGTGCGTGCCTGACCCATCGGCACCACCGCCGCCAGCCGGAGTTCCCGCCGGCCCGCCCAGGACAGGACCCCGTGACCTCGACCGCCACCCCGCCTGACGTGTCGGCGAAGGTGCGCACCCGGTCGATCGGTCGTCGGCGCCGGGTCAAGCCGACCCCGCGACGGCGCTGGGCCGGCCCGGTGGCAGCCCTGGCGCTGGTCGGCCTGGTGCTCCTCGGGATCTGGGTCTGGTGGCTCGCGACCGGTCTGCTCGACGCCGCCCGCACCGTGCAGGACCGCGCCGCGGTGGCCCAGACCGAGCTCGAGCAGTTCCGGGACACCCTCAAGGCCGGCGACGAGGTGCAGGCGAAGGCGCACCTCGACGCCGGGCAGAAGGCGCTGGCCGAGGCCAGGGACGCCGCCCAGGTCCGCCAGGTGCGGATGGCCAAGGGCCTGCCCTACGTCGGCAGCACGGTCGACGACCTCGACCACCTGCTCGCAGCGGCCGGCATCATGACCCGGTCCGGGACCAGTGCCCTCAAGGTCTACGAGAACTTCTCCGGCGAGGACTCGAAGCTGTTCACGAACGGGCGCTTTAGCATCCCGGCGATCCGGCAGGCGCAGGGCTCGGCCGAGAGGATCAAGGCCTCGATGGACCGGGCCCAGGCCCAGCTCGAGCAGGTCACGGGCCACGGGCCCAAGGGCGGCCAGGCGCTGGAGAAGAAGAAGTCGGCGCTGGCGCAGATCGCCTCGCTGCGCCAGGAGATCGTGTCCCTCGGCCCGCTGCTCGACTCCATGCCGGACGCGGTCGGCGCCAACGGGAAGAAGACCTACCTCGTCGCGATCATGAACCCGGCCGAGATGCGGGCCTCCGGTGGTGCCCCGCTCTCGGTGGCGTTCGTGCGGTTCAACGACGGCAAGATGTCGGTGCCCGAGAAGGGCCAGACCTCGGCGCTGACCAACACCAACGCCGAGTTCTACTGGGACCGGCTCAGCGGCAAGAACGACCCGTTCGCGCTGCCGGCTGGTGCGGCGGAGCGGTTCGTCAACACGACGTTCAACCCGGACTTCGCCACCTCCGGCGAGCAGATGGTGCGGGCCACCCCCGCCAACTTCGGCCGCAAGACCGACGGCGTCATCGCGCTCGACATCGCCGCCATCGGACACCTGCTCGACCTGACCGGTCCGATCAAGACCGACTTCTACGGCACCCTGACCGGCAAGAACCTCGCGAAGAAGCTGGTCGTCAAGGCGTATACCTTCGGCAGCGACGACGCGTCCGTGGGCATCCGGCACGACGTCAACGACCAGCTGATGACCGTGATGCTCAGCCGGCTCACCGACGGCGGCGGCTTGATCGGCAAGGCCCGGGCCCTCGGCCTGGCGATCCCCGGCCGGCACCTGCAGATGTACTTCCGCGACCCCAAGCTGCAGAAGGTCGTCGTCGAGAAGGGGCTGGGCGGCACCGTCCCGGTACGCAGGACCGGCAACCTCTCGGCCGTCTACACCCAGAACGGCAACGGCAACAAGATGGACGTGTTCCAGAAGCGCACGGTCAGCGAGACCGTGAAGCTGCGCGCCGACGGCTCCGCCCTGGTCCGTCGGACCGTCCACCTCGAGAACCCCACCCCGCCGTACACGGCTCCGTTCCCGGACCGGCACCGCGGCTACGACACCCGCTGGGCCACCAACCTCGTCATCAACCTGATGCCCGTGGGCGCGAAGGTCACCAAGCAGCCGGTCGTCGCGCTGGCCGCCACCGTCGCCTCCGGCCAGGACCAGGACGGCCACACGTATGCCAAGGCGGCTGTCTCGCTCCCCCCGGACGGCTCGGCCGACGTGAGCTGGAGCTACCTCGTGAAGAACGCAGCCGTGGTCAAGGGCGACCGGATGTACTTCCGCGACTACGTCGCCCCGCAGGCGATGCTCAACAGCCCCACGCTGGACCTCACCGTGGCGGCGCCGAAGGGCTGGGTGGCCCAGCCGGCCAAGGGCTGGACCTCGGACGGCGACACGGTCGCGACCAGCGTGCCGATGGACCACCTCCAGGTCCTCAAGGTGCTGCTCACCAAGAGGTAGCCGGCCGTCACCCGATGCGTCTTGGCAGGGTCAGCCAGCATGGATAGGTTGCGCGGCACCGCTTCGCAACCCTCGGGGAGAACCATGTCCGTCCGTCACCTGCGACTCACCACGGCCGCCGCTGCCGCAGCACTCGCTGCGACCGCACTCCTCGGGTCGGGAGCCGCCACCGCAGCGCCCGCCCAGGGCAACCCGCACCTGCTGAACCTGCAGATCCTGTCGTTCAACGACTTCCACGGGAACCTCGAGCCCCCGTCGGGGTCCAGCGGCCGCGTCATCGTCAGCGACAACTACCGCGAGACGTCGACGACCACCAACGGGAACACCACGTACGCGATCACGGCGGACACCGTGAACGCTGGCGGCGTCAGCTACCTGGCGACCCACCTCTCCCAGGCCCGCCAGGGACACCCGGACACCGTGACGGTCGCCGCCGGCGACATCGTCGGAGCCTCGCCGCTGCTCAGTGCAGCGTTCCACGACGAGCCCACCATCGAGGCGATGAACAACCTCGGCCTCGAGGCCACGGCGGTCGGCAACCACGAGTTCGACGAGGGCTTCCAGGAGCTCCAGCGACTCGACGCGGGTGGCTGCCTCGACGACGGTGCGGGCAAGGACAACCAGGACTCCTGCCCGGCTGGCAAGTCGTTCACCGGCGCGGACTTCGCCATTCTCGCCGCGAACGTCAAGTACGCCGGCACGGACCAGACCATCCTGCCCGGCACCTGGGTCAAGACCTTCCCCAACGGCGCCAAGGTCGGCTTCATCGGCATGACGCTGAAGGAGACGCCGTCGATCGTCACCCAGGCCGGTGTGCAGGGCCTCGAGTTCACCGACGAGGTCACGACGGCCAACGCTGCGGCCAAGCAGCTCATGAAGCAGGGTGTCAAGGCGATCGTGGTGCTGCTGCACCAGGGCGCCACGCCGCTGCGCACCGCGAGCTTCACCGGCCCGAACACCTCGTCGACGACGCTCGAGCACCGCTATGACTGGGCCTGCGACCTCAGTGGGCAGAGCCAGGGGCTGGACCCGACGAGCGCCGTGCTGCCGATCGCGGAGAACCTCAGCCCGCAGATCGACATGATCATCTCGGGCCACACCCACCAGCCCTACGTCTGCGACATTCCCGACCCGGACGGCAACAGCCGCCTCGTCACCAGTGCCTCGTCCTTCGGTCGGCTGTTCACCGAGACCGACCTCGTCTACAACGCGAAGTCGCGAGACATCGTGCGCGCCTCGGTCAAGGGGGCGAACAAGGTCGTGACCCGGACGGTCGCTCCGGATGCCACCGAGAACTCGCTCATCGCGATGTACAAGCAGCTCATCGCGCCGATCGCCAACAAGGTGATCGGCACGATCGGCACGAAGACGATCAGCCGGTCGAAGACCAACGGTGAATCGCCGCTGGGCGACCTGATCGCCGACTCTCAGCGCACCGACCCGAGCGTCGTCAAGGGGAGCAAGGTTCCGCAGATCGCGTTCATGAACCCTGGCGGCATCCGGGCCGACCTGATCTCGACGGACACGACGGCACCGTTCGACGTGACCTACGAGCAGGCGTTCACGGTGCAGCCGTTCAACAACTACGTCGTGTCGATGGACATGACCGGGGCCCAGGTCAAGGACCTGCTGCGCCAGCAGTGGTCCGGGTCGAACGGCGGCTCGGCGAACGAGAAGTTCCTCGAGGTCTCTGACGGCTTCCGCTACACCTACTCAGGCGTCGCCGGCGGCCGGGTCCTGGGTGACGTCACCTTCAACGGTGCCCAGCTGGGCGGCGGCACGGTCTATCGCGTGGTCGCCAACAGCTTCCTCTCCGACGGCGGCGACAACTTCGCCGCGTTCAGGCTCGGTCAGGACAAGCTGATCGGTGGCCTCGACATCGACTCGCTGGCCCGCTACCTCACGGCCAACCCGGGCTACCAGCCGCTCGCGCCGGGCACCCGGATCGTCAAGACCGGCTGAGCTCCGCACGCCGCACGCGCGAGGGCCGCGACCCGCACGGGTCGCGGCCCTCGCCGCGTCCCGACACCCGCTGCGCTCAGGCGCGCAGGGACTGGTAGTACGTGCGGCACTCGTCGTACGACGGGAGCAGCCCGGCGGCCTCGGCCTCAGCCAGCGTGGGGGCGGCGGCGTCCTTGGCCGAGAGCAGCGGCTCGACCCCCGCCGGCCACTCGATCCCGATGGCCGGGTCGAGGGGGTTGATGCCGTGCTCGCGACCGGGGTCGTAGCCCTCGGAGCACAGGTAGCAGATGACGGTGTTGTCGGTCAGCGCGACGAACACGTGGCCGAGTCCTTCGGCGACGTAGACAGCCTTGCGGTCGGTGCCGTCGAGCAGCACCGAGTCCCACCGGCCGAAGGTCGGGGAGCCGACGCGGATGTCGACCACGACGTCGAGCAGCGCACCCGACGGGCAGGTGACGTACTTCGCCTGGCCGGGCGGGACGTCGGCGAAGTGGATGCCGCGGACGGTGCCCCTGCTGCTCACCGAGATGTTCGCCTGCTCGAGCACCAGCGGGTGGCCGACAGCCTCGGCGAACGCCCGGCCCTTGAACCACTCGAGGAACACGCCGCGGTCATCGCTGTGCTGGACGGGCGTGATCTCGAACGCGTCCGGGACCTTCAGCTCCCGGACCTGCATCCCTCTGGCCGTCACCTCAAGCCCCCTCGACCTCGGACAGGACGTCGAGCAGGTACTCGCCGTACCCGCTCTTGCGGAGCGGCTCGGCGAGCACCCGTAGCTGCGCGCCGTCGATGAAGCCCTCGCGGAACGCGACCTCCTCGATGCAGCCCACCTTGATGCCCTGCCGCTCCTCGACCGCCTGCACGAAGGCGGCGGCCTGCATGAGCGACTCAAAGGTGCCGGTGTCGAGCCACGCGGTACCGCGGTCGAGCACCGTGACGGTGAGGCGTCCGCGGTCGAGGTACTCCGCGTTGACCGTGGTGATCTCGAGCTCGCCGCGGGCGCTGGGCTTCAGGGTGCGGGCGATCTCGACCACGTCGTTGTCGTAGAAGTAGAGGCCCGGGACGGCGTAGCGGCTGCGGGGCTGCTCGGGCTTCTCCTCGATCGACACGACCGAGCCGTCCTCGTCGAACTCCACGACGCCGTACGCCGTGGGGTCGGCCACCCGGTAGGCGAAGACACGGCCGCCGGCGACGTCGTTGTTCGCCTTGAGCGACCGGCCGAGCCCGGCGCCGTAGAAGATGTTGTCGCCGAGCACCAGAGCCACCGACTCGTCGCCGATGAAGTCGGCACCGATGACGAAGGCCTGGGCCAGCCCCTCGGGTCGCGGCTGGACCGCGTACTCCAGCCGGATCCCGAGGTCGCTGCCGTCACCGAGCAGGTGCTGGAACTGCGCCTGGTCCTCCGGCGTCGTGATCACGAGGATCTCGCGGATGCCGGCCATCATCAGCGTCGAGAGCGGGTAATAGATCATCGGCTTGTCGTAGACCGGCATGATCTGCTTGCTGATCCCCCGGGTGATGGGGTACAGCCGGGTCCCTGATCCCCCGGCGAGGATGATCCCGCGCATGGGGGGCCACGCTAGCGGGTGCACCGCCGGTGGGCCCCGCCGCGCAGAGGGCGAGGTCGGCCGCGGGGGACGCCCTAGACTTCCGCTTCATGCGCAGCGTGCGGCCACTGCCGTGAGGTCGGTCCGGCGGTGAGGTGGCTCGTCACGGGCGCCGGCGGTATGCTCGGCCGCGACCTCGTGGAGGTCCTCGCGGCCCGCGGCGCCGAGCTGACCGCGGTGACCCGCTCGGACCTGGACGTCACCGACGCCGGTGCGGTCGCGGCGGCCGTGCCTGGTCACGACGTCGTCGTCAACGCGGCGGCGTGGACCGACGTCGACGGTGCGGAGACGAGCGAGGCCGACGCGACCCGGGTCAACGGGCTGGGCCCGCAGCTGCTCGCGGCGGCGTGCGCGGCCGAGCGTGCGCGCCTCGTGCACGTCTCGACCGACTACGTGTTCGACGGCACCGGGACCGTGCCGTACGCCGAGGACGCCCCGCTGGCGCCCCGGACGGCGTACGGCCGGTCGAAGGCGGCCGGCGAGCAGGCTGTCCGGCAGCTGCTGCCCGACACGTCGTACGTCGTGCGCACGGCGTGGCTCTACGGCGAGCACGGCGGCAACTTCGTGCGCACGATGGCCACCCTGGAGAAGACGAAGGACACCCTGGAGGTCGTCGACGACCAGGTGGGTTCGCCCACCTGGTCCCGCGAGGTCGCCGAGGCCGTGCACCGGCTGGTCAGCGCCGACGCGCCGGCCGGGACCTACCACGCGACCGCCGAGGGCCGCACCTCGTGGTGCGGGCTGGCCCGCGCGGTGTTCGAGGAGATCGGTGCCGACCCCGACCGGGTCCGCGCGACGACGACCGACCGCTTCCCGCGGCCGGCGCCGCGGCCGGCGTTCAGCGTGCTCGGCCACGACGCCTGGCATCGTGCCGGCGTCGCCGCGCCGGGCGAGTGGCGGGCGATGCTGCACGCCGCGGCGCCGGCCGTGACCGGGCGGTAGCCGGGTGCGCATCGCGATGCTGGGCACCCGTGGGGTCCCGCCCCGGTACGGGGGGTTCGAGACCGCGGTCGACGAGGTGGGCCGGCGGCTGGTCCAGGCCGGCCACGAGGTCGTCGTCTACTGCCGCAACCCCGGGCAGACCCTGCACGAGCACGACGGCATGCGGTTGGTGAACCTCCCGGCGGTCCGGCGCCGCGAGCTGGAGACCCTGTCGCACACGTTCCTCTCGGCGGTGCACGCCGCCGTGCGTGTCCGCCCGGACGTCGCCCTGGTCTTCAACGCGGCCAACGCCCCGCTGGTCCCGCTGCTGCGGGCGGCCCGCATCCCGACTGCGGTGCACGTCGACGGGCTCGAGTGGCAGCGCGCCAAGTGGCAGGGTCTCGGCGCCCGCTACTACAAGGCAGCCGAGCGGTGGAGCATGCGGTGGGCCGACGAGGTCGTCGCCGACGCCCGCGGCATCGCCGACCACCTGCACGCGGCGCACGGCCGCCAGGCGGTGTTCATCCCCTACGGCGCGCCGCTCGTCGACGCCGGCTCCGACCGCCTCGGCACCCTCGGGTTGGAGCCGCGCGGCTACCACCTCGTCGTGGCGCGGTTCGAGCCCGAGAACCACCTGGACGAGCTGGTCGAGGGCCGGCTGCTCAGCACCGCCTGCCAGCCGCTGGTCGTCGTCGGCGGCGCGCCGTACGCCGAGGGCTACGAGTCGCGGGTGCGCGCCCGGGCCGCGGGCGACGACCGGGTGCGCTTCCTCGGCGCCGTCTACGAGGACCAGGCGCTCCTCGACCAGCTCTACGCCGGCGCCACGTCGTACCTGCACGGGCACTCGGTGGGCGGCACCAACCCGTCGCTGCTGCGGGCGATGGGCGCGGGAGCCCCGGTCACGGCGTGGGACGTCGTGTTCAACCAGGAGGTCACTGACGGGGCGGCCCGCTACGTGCGCACGCCGGCCGAGGTCGCGGCGGCTCTGCTGGCCGACGAGCAGGACCCGGTGGCCGCCAAGGAGCGCGGCGAGGTGCTGCGCGAGCGGGCCTGCACCGCCTACGTGTGGGACGACGTGGCGCGCGACTACGAGATCCTGTGCGAGCGGCTGAGCGCCCGGCGGACGGCCCGGTGAGCCCACGCCGCATCGCCGTGAACTCCGCGATCCACCGGCACGGCACCTCCGGGTCGTCCACGGCCACCCATGCGCTGGTCGAAGCTCTGCGCCGGCTCGACGACGTCGACGTGCGCGAGGTGGCCCCGACCCGGCAGCGCGGGCGGTCCTCGGTGCTCAACGCGGTCGCGGACGCCCGGTGGGACCTGCGGCAGGCGTCGCGCGCGCTGCCGGGCGCCGACCTGCTGGTGTCGCCGTGCAACATCGGTCGCCGCGGACCGGCCCGCAAGCACCTGCTCGTCGTGCACGACGTGATGCCGGTGGAGCACCCCGAGTTGTTCGACCGGAGGTTCGCGGCGTACTTCCGGCTGCTGGTGCCGCGCAGCGTCCGGGACGCCGACCGCGTGCTCACGCTCTCGGAGCACTCGGCGCGGGTGCTGCGCGGGATGGCGCCGGGTTCCGACGTCCGGGTCGTCACCTGGTCGCACGCGGGCGGCAGCACCGCGCGGGTGCCGTTCCCGGCGCGCAAGACCGTGCTCATGGTGGGCGCCACCGAGCCGGTGAAGAACCAGGTGCGCGGCATCGAGGCGGTGGCCGGTCTGCGCGGGTCCACCGGGGCCGACCTGGGCTTGCGCGTCATCGGTCCGGCCGGCCGCGCCGAGGACGCCGTCCGGTCGGCCCTGGCAGCCGCCGATGCCCGCGGCGCGTGGACCTCCAGGGAGGTCGACGTGCCGGCGACGGTGCTGGAGTCCGCCTACGCCTCCTCATGGCTGCTCCTCCAGCCCTCCTACGACGAGGGCTTCGGGCTGCCGCTCGTCGAGGCGGCGCGGCACGGGCTGCCCGTCGTGCACTCCGGCCGCGGTGCGATGCCCCGGGTGCTGCCGGAGGTCGACGCACACGGCGTCACGAGTGGTGCCCTCGTCACCGCGATGGGCCCGCTGCTCGACGAGGAGGCCTGGACGGCCGCTGCGGACGCCGTGGCCGCCCGCGCGGCGGCGTACGACCCGGCTTCGTTCCACGCTGTGGTGCGCGACGCCGTGACGGACCTCCTCCCGGCGGTCCGGTGACCGGCCGGCCGCTGCTCGACCTGCACGCGCTGGGCCACCGGCAGACCGGCAACGAGTCCTGGGCCCGGTCCATCGCCGCTGCCCTGTTCGAGCTCGACGGGCCGCAGGCGTACGACGTAGCGCTGACCGACGCAGCCCCCGCCGAGGACCTGGCGCTGCTCCCGTACCGCGAGCGGGTCCCGGTGTCCGGGAGCAGCACCCGGCGGCTCGCCGTGGACCTGCCGCGGGCGATGCGACGGCTCGGCACCCCGGTGGTCCTGGTGCAGTACACGGTGCCGGTCTCGCGCGTCCCGGCGGTTGTTATGGTGCACGACCTGTCCTTCGAGGACCCGCGCGCCGCCGAGTGGCTGCCGCTCGCGACCCGGCTGCGCTACCGCGCGACGATCCGCGCCTCGGTGCGCAGGGCCGCACACGTGCTGACGGTGAGCGAGTACAGCAAGGCCGACCTGGTGCGGTGCTACGGGCTCGACCCGTCATCGGTGACGGTGGTGCCCAACGCGGTCGACCCGCGGTTGGTCGAGCTGCTCGCAGCGACCCCGGAGGACCGGGGTGGGCCGCCGACCGTCCTCATGGTCGGCAACGTGCTGCCCCGGAAGAACCTTCCAGTGGTGGCCAGGGGGGTCCGGCTGCTGCGGGACCGCGGCTCCGACGTGGTGCTGAGGGTGGTCGGCACTGTGCACTCGTCGGGACAGGCGGATGCGGATCTGGCGCGCCGGCTGCTGGGGGACGCCGTCTCGTGGACCGGGTACGTGCCACGTGAACAACTGGCCCGGGAGCTGCGGTCGGCGCACGTGCTGGCATTCCCCTCCCTGTTCGAGGGGTTCGGGATCCCGGCGCTGGAGGCGATGGCGGCCGGCCTGCCGGTCGTCGTGTCGGACCGGACCTCGCTGCCCGAGGTAGTCGGGGACGCCGGTGTGGTCGTGCCCGCGGAGGATCCAGGGGCCTGGGCGGACGCGCTTCAGCGCGCCCTGGAGCCCGTCGAGTCGTCCCGGCTGGTAGCCGCCGGCGCGAGCCGCTCGACCGGGTTCACCTGGGCGGCCTCGGCCGGGCCGGTATCGGCCGCGCTGCGCCGGGGCGCCGACCCGCACGAGTGACCCCGCGGGGTCGCCGGCAGGCGCGGCCGGTCCCGGACGCTCTGTATCGTGTCGGGAGCCCCGCGCCGCCGGGGGCGACCACCGATGGCTGCTGGGAGAGCTCGTGAGCACGCTCGCCGAGTTGGCTCGCTCCCGCGAGCTCTTGGGCAACCTCACGCTGCGTGACGTCCGCAGCCGCTACAAGCGCACCGTTCTGGGGAACGTCTGGTCGCTGCTGAACCCGCTCGCGGCGATGCTGATCTTCACAGTGGTCTTCGGCTTCCTGCTCAAGGTGACTCCCGACCGCGGCGACCCGAGCGGCCTGCACGTTTTCGCGCTCTGGCTGCTCTGCGCCCTGCTTCCCTGGACGTTCTTCTCGGTCGGCATCGCCGCCGGTATGAACTCGCTGGTGGTCAACGCCAGCCTGGTCCTCAAGGTCTACCTGTCCCGGGCGGCCTTGGTCGTGGCCGCGGTCTTCGCGGTCGGTGTGACCTTCCTGGTCGAGCTGGCCGTGCTCACCGTCGTGCTGGTCCTGTTCGGCGCCAACCCGCTCCCCTGGGTGCCGGTGGTCGTGGTCATGGCCCTGCTGCTCGCAGCCTTCGCGGTCGGGATGGGCCTGCTCCTTGCCATCGCGAACGTCTACTTCCGCGACACCCAGCACTTCATCGCGATCCTGCTTCAGATGTGGTTCTACCTCACGCCGATCCTCTACCCGGTGTCCTACGTCGCCGACAAGGAGAAGCAGCTCGCCGACGAGGGCCGCGACCTGCCGCTCGTGACGCTGTTCAAGCTCAACCCGATGGAGCACTTCGTCTCGGCGTTCCGCGCCCTGCTGTACGACAA
The DNA here is from genome assembly GCA_038246545.1 of Actinomycetes bacterium. Lineage (GTDB taxonomy): Bacteria > Actinomycetota > Actinomycetes > JACCUZ01 > JACCUZ01 > JBBRVW01. Next base: position 34,396 of record JBBRVW010000005.1, read on the forward strand.
CCGCTGGCCGGACAGCACAGACCTTGTGTGGTGCGTGGTCACGGCAGCGGTGGCGCTGACCGCCGGGCTGCTGGTGTTCGGCCGCTACGAGGGTCGGTTGGCGGAGGAGCTGTGAGCGACCCTGCTGTCGTCGTCGACGGCGTGTCCAAGCGGTTCCGGCTGTACGGCGACCGCACCCGCTCCCTCAAGCAAGCGGTCCTCCAGCGGCGCCGGGCGAGCTTCGAGGAGTTCTGGGCGCTCAAGGACGTGTCCTTCGAGATCCCGCAGGGCTCGACGTTCGGCCTGATCGGCGAGAACGGTTCCGGCAAGTCGACACTGCTCAAGTGCGTCGCGAAGATCCTGCGACCCGACACCGGCGGCATCACCACCAACGGCCGGCTGGCCGCGCTCCTCGAGCTCGGCAGTGGCTTCCACCCTGAGCTCTCCGGCCGCGAGAACGTCTACCTCAACGGCTCCATCCTCGGCCTGTCCAAGCGCGAGATCGACAAACGGCTCGACGAGATCGTCGACTTCGCCGGCGTCGAGGCGTTCATCGACCAGCCGGTGAAGAACTACTCCTCCGGCATGTATGTGAGGCTCGGCTTCTCGGTCGCCATCAACGTCGACCCCGACATCCTGCTCGTCGACGAGGTCCTTGCCGTCGGGGATGCGTCGTTCCAGCAGAAGTGCATGGAGAAGTTCGCCGACTACCGCCGGGCCGGCCGCACGGTCGTCGTCGTCAGCCACGCCATGGGCTCGCTGCGCAACTTCTGCGACACGGTGGCGTGGCTCGAGCACGGAAAGCTCCAGGCAGTCGGACCTGCGGGGTCGGTGGTCGACGACTACGTCGACGAGACGCACGCCGACCGCGAAGTGCCCAGCGATGCCGGGGACGGGGTCGGTGGCGGCGACGACGCCCGCTGGGGGTCCGGCGAGATCCGTGTCGACCGGGTTGAGGTCCTCGACCCGGCGGGCGAGGACACCCGCACACTGCGTACCGGGGACGCGGTGGTCATCCGGCTGCACTATCGCGCGTCACAGCGGGTCGAACGGCCCGTGTTCGGCCTGGGCATCACCACCCTCGAGGGCCACGACGTCACCGGCCCCAACACCCGCGACACCGACGACGTCCCCGAGTCGCTGCACGGCACCGGCCACGTCGACTTCCGTGTCGACCGGCTCACTCTGCTGCCCGGCAGCTACGAGCTCACTGCTGCCGTCTACGACTACACCTGCCAGCACCCGTTCGACCACCGGCACCGCCTGGTCCGTTTCGACGTCGTCCCGGGGGTCCCCCGCGAGGGGGTCGGCGTCGTGTCGCTGGGCGGGGACTGGCGCTACTCCGAGTCCGATGTCGTCGCCGCCGTGCGGCACACCCGATAGAGCCGAGGGAAGAACCCGCCCGTGCATCCGCTGATCAACGAGAGCTTCGACCGCTTCGCGCGCTATCAGCACGTCGAGAGCGTGCGAGCTGCGCTGGGACCGGTGCCGCTGGACATCCTCGACGTGGGTGACCCCTACGGCACGCTGGACCGGCTCTTCCCCGACGACCGGACGGTGTCGGCCGACGTCTACGCCGAGGAGCTCCCGCCGCGCGAGCGGCACGAGCACGTGCTGGCCTCCGGCTTCGAGCTGCCGTTCCCGGACGGCTCCTTCGACCTGGTCACCTGCCACGACACCCTGGAGCACGTTCCGCTCGAGCGGAAGACGGAGTTCATCGCCGAGCTGCTGCGCGTCTCGCGCGGGCCGGTGCTGGTCGTCGCCCCGTTCGCCGACCCGCGCACCAGCCGGTGCGAGGAGATGGCCAACGCCTACTACGTCGCGCGGCTGGGCTACGAGATGTACCAGCTCACCGAGCACGCCGCGTCGGGGCTCCCGGACCTCGGCGAGGTCCTGCGCTGGGCTGAGGACCAGGGGATTGACTACCAGCTCCGCTCCGACGGGTGGCTCTACCACTGGCTGTCGTTCATGATCCTCAAGATCCACCTGCTCAGCGAGCAGGAGCACGACGCCCACCGCCGGGTCGACACCGCGTTCAACCTGCTGCTGCGCGACGCCGACCGGCGAAGGCCGAACTACCGCCGGGCGATCGTGCTGCGGCCCCCGGCAGGCCTCGAGCCCGCCCCGATCGAGGCCGAGGAAGCCGGCGGCGACGACGTCGACGGCGACCTCGCCCGCCTGGCCTCCCTCGCCTCTGAGCTGAGCATCGCGCTGCCCCGCGGCACAGACGCGCTCGACGACGGCTCCCGCCTCCGTTCCTGGGTCGCCGCGCACCGCGACGGCGAAGGCCCGGTGGCCATCGCCGCGCAGGACCTCCACAGAGTCCTGGATGCCATCGCCGGTCTCGACATGCCGCCGGGACCGCCTGAGCCGGAGGCCGACGAGCCCGGGCCGATGGCAGACGACGCGCCGCTCCCGACGGTCGGCGTGGTCCTGGTCAACCTCAACGGGGCAGACCACCTCCGAGACTGCCTGGACTCGCTGGCCGCGCAGGATTATCCGCGCGAGCTGGTCGAGGTGGTGCTGGTCGACAACGACTCCACCGACGGCTCCCGCGAGCTGCTGGCCGAGCGGTACCCGTGGGTGCGGGTGCTGCCGCAGGACTCCAACACCGGGTTCGCACCGGCGGTCAACACCGGGGTGGCCGCCCTGGACTCCGAGTGCGTCGTGCTGCTCAACAACGACGCGCGCGTCGAACCGTCGTTCGTCCGGGAGTTGGTCGCGGGTTTCGACCCGGGCAGCGGCGCGGTGTGCGTCGCAGCACGGATCCTGTCCTGGGACGGCGCGACGATCGACTTCATCGAGGGCGCGGTCAACTACTACGGCATGGGGCAACAGATGTCGTACGGGCAGCCCGTCGCCGACGTCCCGGTGGAGGACGGCGCCGAGCTGCTCTTCGCCTGCGGCGGCGCGATGCTGATCCACCGGCAGACCTTCGTCGACCTGGGGGGACTCGACCCGGGCTTCTTCGCCTACTTCGAGGACGTCGACCTCGGGTGGCGTCTGTGGGTGACCGGTCATCGGGTCGTGCTCGCCGAGCGGGCCGTCGCCTACCACCGGATGCACGGGACGTCCGGGCGCTTCCCGCTCCACCAGCGGTATGTGCTCTATGAGCGCAACGCGCTACGGATGGTGGTGAAGAACTACTCCGACGAGAATCTGCAGCGGGTCCTCGCGCCGGCGCTGCTGCTCGCGGTCAAGCGTGCCCTGCTGCGGGGCGGCCTCGAGCGCGCGCCCTACGACATCGCCGGGGACCCGCGCACCGAGGAGACGGTGCCCCGGCTCGCGCTGGCGCACCTGCACGCGATCGGCGACATCGTCGACGACCTCGACGGGTTGATGCGGGCAAGGGCCGTGATCCAGCGGGCTCGCCGCCGCCCGGACCACGAGGTCCTCACCCGGTTCAAGCGACCGATGTGGCCCGTGATGGACGACGGTGCCTACGTGCGTGCCAGCGAGTCGGTGACTCGGGCCTTCGGGCTCGAGGATCTCTTCGCCCAGCCGCAGGGCACGCACGCGCTGGTCGTCTGCAACGACGGGGTCGGCGAGCGGATGAGCGGGCCGGCTATCCGGGCCGTCGAGATCGCCAAGAACCTGGCGTCCACCACTCGGGTCACCCTCGCCGTGCCCACCGCACCCGAGGTGGAGGTCCCCGGCGTGACCGTGGCGACCTTCGAGGACGAGACCGACCTGCGGCGGCTTTCCGAGTCCGCCGACGTGGTCCTCTTCCAGGGCTACACGCTGCAGGAGTACCCCAGCCTGGCCGACACGTCGGCCGTGCTGGTTGCCGACCTCTACGACCCGTGGCTGTTCGAGAACATCGAGCTGCACACCGGCGAGGTCATGGGCGACGCGGTCCTCCGCGGTGATGCCGCGGTTCTCAACCGGATCATCGACGAGTGCGACTTCTTCGTCTGCGCGTCGGAGCGGCAGCGGGACTACTGGCTGGGCATGTTGTCCGCCCGGCACCGCCTGACCCAGGCGCAGTACGCCACCGACCCGACACTGCGCCACCTGATCGACGTGGTGCCGTTCGGTCTGCCGGACCGCGAGCCGGAGCGCCGGGCGCGGGTCCTCAAGGGGATCCACCCAGGGATCGCCGCCGACGCCAAGCTCGTGCTGTGGGGCGGGGGCGCCTGGGACTGGTTCGACCCGCTCACGCTGGTCGAGGCGTGGCCGGCCGTTGTCGAACAGGTGCCCGACGCCAGGCTGTGGTTCCTCGGCCTGCACCTCACCACCGACAACGTGAAGCACATGCGGGTGGCGCACCGCGCCACCGTCCGGGCCGCAGAGCTCGGGCTCACCGACACGTCGGTCTTCTTCGGCGACTGGGTGCCCTACGACCTGCGGGAGTCCTACCTGCTGGAGGCCGACCTCGGCGTGACGGTCGCGCGCGACCTCGCCGAGACCCGGCTCTCCTTCCGGACCCGGGTGCTCGACTACCTGTGGGCCGGGCTGCCTGTCGTGACAACCGAGGGTGACGTGCTCAGCGACCTCGTCCGCAACGAGCGGCTTGGGACCGTCGTCCCGCCGGGTGACCCGAAGGCGCTGACGGACGCCCTCGTCCGGCTGCTGCAGAACCCCGTGCAACGCGCCGAGATGTCCCAGCGGTCGCGGACGGTGGCGCAGGGTTTCCGGTGGAGCGTGGCGGTCGAGCCGCTGCGCGGCGTCCTGCGCGAGCCCTGGCGCTGGGCGCAGTCACGGGCGTACCGGCCACGTGCCGGGCGGGTCACCGAGGAGCTGCGGGCGGTGTTCGAGGACGTGACGCATCGCCGGGGCCAGATCATCAGCGGCCCACGCGCGCCGCTTGCGGCCGATCGCGCCGCGCTGGCGGAGAGCGTGGAGCGAACGGACCGGATCCTGCGCGACTACCCGTACCTGGTCCGGGCCGTCTATCGCGCCCGGAAGGCGAAGGCGCTGGGGGCGCGGGGAGCAGCAGCCTTCGCCGTCGAGCGGTCGCGCGCCAAGCTCGCCTCGCGGCGCCGCGAGTGATCGAGCCCGCCCCCCGGGTGCACGTGGTGGTCGTCACCGGCGAACCGCTCAAGGAGCAGCTCGCCGGGCCGGCCATCCGCGCTTGGGAGATGGCGCGGCTGCTGTCCGCGCAGGCCGACGTGACGCTCGCCACTCTGAGCCCGGTCTGCCAGCGCTCGCACCCGGAGTTCCGGACGACGAGCGCCACCGACGCCCAGCTGCGCAGGCTGGAGCAGTGGTGCGACGTCGTGGTGTTCCAGGGGTCACTGCTGGAGTACCACCCGTGGTTCGTGCAGTCGGGGAAGGTGCTGGTCGCCGACGTCTACGACCCGTATCACCTCGAGGTGCTGGAGCAGCTGCGCGGCCACGACGAGGGGCTGCGGGCCCGGGCGGTGGAGAACAACCGGCGGTCGCTCAACACCCAGCTGCAGCGGGCCGACCTGGTCCTCTGCGCGTCGGACAAGCAGCGCGACTTCTGGATCGGGCACCTCGCCTCGCTGGGCCGGGTCAACCCGCTCACCTACGACGCTGATCCCTCGCTGCAGTCGCTGATCACCGTGGCGCCGTTCGGCTTCCCGACCGAGCCGCCGGTTGCGACCGGGACGCCGGTGCTCAAGGGTGTGGTCCCCGGCATCGGGCGGCAGGACAAGGTCGTGCTGTGGGGCGGCGGCGTCTACAACTGGTTCGACCCGTTGACCCTGGTGCGCGCGATGCACCGGCTGGCTCGACGGCACACCGACGCGCGACTGTTCTTTCTCGGGATGAAGCACCCCAACCCCGAGGTCTCCGAGATGCGGGCAGCGGTCGAGACTCGGGCGTTGGCCGACGAGCTCGGGCTGACCGGCACCGTCGTGCACTTCAACGAGAGCTGGGTTCCCTACGACCGGCGGCAGGACTACCTGCTCGAGTCCGACCTGGGCGTCACCACCCACCACGACCACGTCGAGACAGCGTTCTCCTTCCGCACGCGGGTCCTCGACTACCTGTGGGCGGGGCTGCCGGTGGTGGCCACCCGCGGCGACAGCCTCGCCGCCCTGGTCGAGCGGGAGGGGCTGGGTCGCACCGTCCCGGAGGAGGACGTCGCTGCCCTAGAGCTGGCTCTCGAGGAGATGCTCTACGACGAGCCGGCGCGGGACGCGGCCCGGGCTGCCGTCGCGCGGGTGGCCCCGGACCTCGCGTGGCCCGTCGCCCTGCGGGCGCTCACGGCGTTCTGCGCTGCCCCGGTCCGGGCGCCGGACCGAGGCGAGAACGTGGCCGACCGCTTCCCGGCCCCGCGCAGTCGCCTGCTCAGCCGGGCCACCCTTCGCGACGACCTCCGCAAGCTGCGCTCCCAGCTGACCGAGGGCGGCCCGACGCACGTCCTGCAACGGGTCGCCCGGCGAGCACGCCGGGTCCGCGACGAGCGGCGGTCAGGAAGCTGACCGTTCCAGCCATCTCGCCACCTCGGCCCTCGGTACCTGAGCCCCGGCCCAGATCCGCCGGCGCTCGGCGAGTGTGCGCGGAAGCCGGCCGAGGTGTTCGGCCATGGCACGCCACCGCGCCCGCGTGACAGGCGAGGCGGGCGCCTTCAGGGTGTGCAGGACCAGCCCGACCATCCGGCGGAGGTGCACGCCGACCACCAGCAGCACGGGTGCGTGGCGGGTGAAGACGATCATGCTGTTGCGCTCGTTCCACAACGTGAATCGCGGGCTGCCCTCGCCACTCGAGGCCGCATGCCTGTGCTCGACAACAGCGGTCGGCTCGTACCGGACCGTCCAGCCAGCAGCCCGGAGCCGCCACGAAAGGTCGGTGTCCTCGTAGTAGAGGAAGAGCTTCGGGTCGAACCCGCCCACCTGGTCGATCGCCGCCCTGCGGAGCAGCACTCCGTTGCCGCAGAACCCAAAGACCTCATCGGCCGGTCGAACCGTGGACGCCGGCGTCCTCCAGTCGCGGTCCCGGCCGCGGCCGGTACGGCTGACGATGTTGCCGGTTGAGTTGACCAGGTCCCTACCGGCCAGGAGCACGCGCGGCGTGACGGCGGCTACCCGCTCGTGACCGGGGGCGTCCAGCACCTCGACCATCGCGGCCAACCAACCCGTGTCCGCGGTCGCGTCGTTGTTGAGCAGTGCGACGTACGCCGTGTTGCTGGCGGCGATGCCGAGTGCAGCTCCGCTCGCGAAGCCGAGGTTCACGTCGGTCGCGAGAACCTCGACGTCCGGCGCATGCGCGCCGAGCCATTCCCGGGTGCCGTCCGTCGAGCCGTTGTCGACGACCAGGAGACGCGGACCTCTCCCGCACCAATGCTGGGCGCGCAGGGACTCGAGACAGCCGGCGAGCAGCTCGACCGCGTCCCAGGTGACGACCACGACGGTGACCGCCCAGCCGGAAACTCGCACTGGGGGCGGCTCCCTCCTCGCGTCACAGTCCCTGGGGTCGTTAGGCTCTCGCAGTCCGGACTTCGGAGTTCGGCTCGAGTCCGCGAGTGCCCCGACACGTCAGGATGTCTTTCTGCATGATCGACACCGCTGCCCAACGTACCGGGTGGTCGCGCTGGGTCCGCGGTACCCGCGGCACACTGTCCGTCTGGGACCGCGTGGTCGTGGTCGGCTATCTCGTCCTGGTTCTCTTCGGCATCACCACCTCGTCGGTGGGTTCGGCACCGCTCCTGGACGACCCGGCCGCTCGCGCCCCCGGCCTCATCGTCGGCTCGCCTGACTCCATTCGCTCCGACGAGTTCGTCCGGTCCACACCGTGGATCAGCGGGCTGATGGAGGCCGGCGGGACGTCGTTCCGCACGCCTCTGACGTACCGCGACTCAGCGCTGGTAGCCACGCCGCTGGGCGGTCCGTTCACGACCCTGCTCTACCCCGACACCCGGTCGGTCATCACTCTCGGCAAGTGGCTCCCAAGTCAGGCATTTGCCGCTGGTTGGTGGCTCCCCCTGCTGTTGGTGTCGCTCCTTGCGCCACGGTGGTTCCGCCGGTTCGGGGTCGGACCGGAGATCTCCCTGCCGCTCACCGTTATAACGATCCTGTCGCCGGCGTGCGTGTGGTGGTCTTGGTCACCCGTGGCCATCCTCGAGTGGGCGTTCGCAGCAGCCGTCGCTGCCGGGTACGCCATCGACGAGGTCCGCAAGCGCGGTGTTCCGACCTGGCGAGGCTGGTTGCTGACCCTCGTTTCCGGCATCTGCCTGGCCCGGTTGGCCCTGACGTACCAGCCGTGGTCTATTCCGCTCGGTGCGGCGATCCTCGTCCCGACGGCCGTCGCCCTCGTGCAGGGAAAGGCCCGCCTGTGGCCGCGACTCGGGCTGTTGGTGCTGGCGATGGTCGCGGCCGGCGTTTCGCTGTTCAGCTACATCCGGGAGCACGCGAGCACGCTCAAGGTGCTCTCGAACACGGCCTACCCAGGTGAGCGGCGATTCGCGGGTGACCTGGTCGATCCGTCTGTCCTGCTTGCGGGGCCGCACCTCTGGGTGTCGCAGACAACGCCCCCACTCGTGAACACCAACCTGTCGGAGGCCGCCACCGGCTACACCGTGCTCGGTGTCGTCGCGCTGCTCTTGGTGCCGGCCATCCGGTGGCGTCGTCTGAACCGTCGTGTCGCAGCGCCGGTCGTGGCCTCCGGTGTCACGTTGGCCGCGTTGGCGTCCTGGTGCCTCATGTCGTGGCCGCTGCCGGCCTCTCATCTCTTCCCGATGAGCCTCGTCTCCCCGGGACGCCTCGCGCAGGTCATCGGGCTCGCGGCCACCCTGACGTTCGGAATGTTCCTGGCGGCCTGGCGTTCCACTGGTTCGCGGCAACGGTTCGGCTCGGCTGTCGTGGTGGCTGTCACCGTGTTCTTCCTGACAGCGGTCGGCGGTAGCACATTCCGGGCCGCTCACCTGCCGGTATACCGAGCCGTTTACGTCATCGGGGTGTCCCTCCTCGCCGCTGCCGTTCTGGGGGCAGCCATCGTCACGGCGAGGCGGTCTTGGTTCCTGGTCCCCGTCGCAGCCATGGCGGCGTGCGTCGTCGCGACCGTCTCACCGTGGCAGGTTGGGTTCGCCGGCCTGCGCCACGGCCATGCCGCGCAGTCGGTCGACGCGCTGGCCTCGGACCCCGTCGAGGATGGTCAGAATCGTTGGGTCAGCGACGACATCTTCACCGACGCCCTGCTCATGGCCAACGCCATCCCGTCCGTCTCCGGACAGCAATGGGCGGGCCCCAACCGGGACGCGTGGGAGGTGCTGGACCCTGACGACTCGGAGGAGCTGACGTGGAACCGTGGGGCAACGTACATCAACTTCGCCTACGGCCGTTCGGGCAGCGTGCCGACGCTCGAACTTCGCTCCACGGATGTCATCGTGGTCACGGTCGACCCCTGCGGACCAGCCCTCGACCGTCTGGACGTCGGGTTCGTGGTCAGCCGAGCACCGCTGTCCGCGAGCTGTCTGGAGCAGCGCGAGAGCTTCGACTTCGGTGGCAGTCGGCGCTATGTCTATTCGCGAACGGGCTGATCGTCGGGTTGAGCAGCTTTCTGTACGTCCTGGTGCCGGCGTACGGCGAGTCGCCCTACCTCGCTGCGACGCTGGCCCGGAGGTGGAGTATCTTGGGCTTCGGCGTCGCGGGCGCCCTCCAGTGCCTGCGCGGACGCCTTCGGCGCCGATACACGCTCGTGACCGGGTGGGATGACCTGGTGGGCGCCGTTCGCGTCGGTTGCGCACAGCAGCGCCACCGCGTACGCCCTGGGCTCGCAGACCGCGGCGAATGAGCAGCCGCGGCTCCCTGTCGCCTGACTTAGGGGGAGCCGTCGCGCGACCCGGACGAGAATGTCAGCCGTATCGTGTCGAGCCGGTCGTTTCCGGCGGGGCGCACGGCCTGAAGGAGGCCGTGTGCTCGTGCGGTCGGGGCCAGCCGAGCCGCCATGGTTGCTCGGCGCCAGCCGGCCTTGCCCGCCTCGTCACGGAAACCCGAGTGGACGGCCAACTCCTCCGTGAGGCGCTTCCGGCCTGCGTTCACGCTTGAGACAGCCTGGGAGTGCCGTCGGTACTCGAGCCCCAGGCCGTCGACCAGCGCGAGGGACTCGCCGGCGAGCGCGAGCCTGAGGAGAAGGTCGAGATCCATCGCGGTGTGCAGATCGGTGTCGAAGGGCTCCGCCGCGACGAACGAGGTGCGCCACGCGATCGAGGGGTTGTACGTCCAGTTCCCCCATAGCAGCGATGTCGCCAGCGGCTGCCCGCTGAGCAGGCCGATCCGCCGCGGTCGCAGGAGTGCCTTCGTGCGGTCGACGAGGCCGACCGTATGGGCGCCGCTGGAATCGATCGACACCACCGCCGGGTGGACCGCAGCCGCCTCGGGCCAGCGGCCGAGTGCGTCGGCATACACGTCGTACATCCCTGGCACACCGCGGTCGTCCGGGCCTACGAGGAGGACGTGCGAGGTCTTGACGCGGCCGGCGGCGCGGTTGAACGCCCCTGAGACCCCGAGGTTCTCCTCGTTGCGCCAGTACTCGACACGACCGTGGAACGGAACAACTTGACTCCGCACGGCGTCATCGGAACTGGCGTCGTCCTGGACGCCGATGGGGCAGTCGGCCGGCAAGTGCGCCACCAGGGACGTGAGCGTTTCGGTGAGGTAGGGCGACGTACCGTAGGCAGGAACGACGACGCTGAGCACGACCGAACCACTCCCAGCGGGTCATCCGAGCCAGAACTTGCCCCTATATGGTTCCCAGACCCTACCAAGGCGGTTTTCGGGCCACCGCGCTGCCCGAGACAAGATCATCGTCGTCCGAATCGTGAGTCTGAGGTCATGAGAGTTCTCGTCACAGGAGGCGCCGGGTTCATCGGCACAGCTCTCGCCCGAGCGGGCGCACAGGAGGCCGACGAATGGGTAGTGCTCGACAATCTGCTGACGCAGGTGCACGGGCCGGACCCGCAGCTGGACCTCCCCGGCTCTGTTCGACTCGTCGTCGGCGACGTTCGCGACCCCGAGGCCATCCACCGCGTTGTCCGCGAGGCGCAGCCGGACGTTGTCGTGCACCTGGCCGCCGAAACGGGCACGGGCCAATCGCTGACCGAGCCGTCGCGCCACGCTGACGTCAACGTCACCGGGACGGCGAGGCTGCTCGAAGCTCTAGACGCCAATCCCGACGTGACGCGGCGCGTGATCCTGACGAGCAGCCGTGCGGTCTACGGAGAGGGTCACTGGCTCGATCGCCAAGGTCGCCTGTCGAGTCCTGCTGGCCGCACGCTGGAGATGCTCGAGGCCGGGCAGTGGGACTTCCCAGGACTCCGTCCGTTGCCGAGCACCGCGGGGGTAACGCCGCCGCGGCCGTGCAACGTCTACGGGGCGACGAAGCTGGCCCAGGAGCACCTCCTCCAGAGCTGGGCGGTCGCCAGGAGCGCTTGCACGGCGGTGCTTCGGCTGCAAAACGTCTATGGACCGGGCCAGTCACCGCTGAACCCGTACACCGGAATCACCACCCTGTTCTTTGGCGTCGCCACGGCGGGCTCTCCTATCCCGGTCTATGAGGACGGTCTGATCGGGAGGGATTTCGTCTTCATCCGGGACGTCGTTGATGCTCTTCGGGCCGCACTGGCGGACGAGGGGGACTCACTCCTGGACGTCGGCTCTGGCACGGTCTCGACGATCGCGGAGGTGGCCGCAGAGATCTCGCGGCTGGCCGATGGGCCCGAGCCGGTGGTGACCGGTCAGTACCGTCTTGGCGACGTCCGCCACGCCTCCTGCGTCGCCCCTCGGGCGGAGCCGTCTGCCGGGGGGCGTGCGACGCCGCTGTCGGAGGGTCTCGCCGCTCTGCACCGGTGGCTCCGGGACTCCCCGGCCGACTCATCGGCCTCAGTCGTCGGCTGACGCGCGTGGCGCGGCGGCCACTCGGATTCCCAGTTGGCGCTGGGTCGCCTCGTCTATCGCGAGGCGGCGGGCCAGCACGGTGAGCTGCCGCTCGACGTCGCGGAACTTCAGGTAGAAGCCGACCACGACGTAGAGAAAAACCGCCACGAGCAGGTACAGCAGCAGGTCGGTGCCGCGACCGACGCCGACAAAGTTGGCGACCCGGGTGGTGAGGTCCGGGTAGAGGATCGAGACCACTGCGGCGCCGGCCAGCGCGACCATGATCAGCCGCTTCCAGGCGCGGGTGCGGGCGGTGCCGCGGCGCTGCAGCAGCACGACGACGAGCCCCAGGGTGGCGGCGATGAGGAAGACCTGGATCAGCATGGTGGCCTCACTTCAGCAGCAGGTCGAACAGGATGTTGACCCCGTTGATGAGGGGCTGTCCCTTGCTCTTGGAGTACGTCGTGTAGCGGATGTGCACCGGCAGCTCGGCGTAGCGGAACTTGCGGCGGGCCACGATCGAGAGCACCTCGGATGCGTGCGCCATGCCGTTCATCTGCAGGTCGAGGGCCTCGGCGACCTCCCGGTCGAACACCCGCATCCCGTTGTGGGTGTCGGTGAGCGCCAGTCCGGTGCTCGAGCGGGTGTACCAGATCGCCGCGCGCAGGACGGCGCGCTTGGCGCCGCCAATCTCGCTCCGGCGGTCGAGGAACCGCGAACCGAACACGATCTGGGCCTGGGCGGTCCGCAGCAGCTCGACCATCGGCTCGATGGCCACGATGTCGTGCTGCCCGTCGGCGTCGAAGGTGACGAACCAGCGCACCTGCGGCAACGTCATTGCGTACTCGATGCCGGTCCGAAGAGCCGCGCCCTGGCCGAGGTTGATCGGGTGCCGGACCAGCAGCGCCCCGGCATCCAGCACGGCCTGCGAGGACCCGTCGCCGCTGCCGTCGTCCACGCACACGACCAGCGGGTAGGTCTGCCGCAGCTCCCGCACGACGTCGCCGACGACGGCGGCCTCGTTATAGACGGGGATCACGACGCAGACGTCCGACTGCGTGATCGACATCCGTCTCCGCTCCTCACGGCAGGGGGGACGCCCGGCGGCGCCCGCTCGCCGATGACCGGCGTTCTCGGCGATCAGGCTACAGTTTCGCAGCGATTCGCCCACAACGGCTGGAGGAGTGCATGACCGCCTGGAACGGCGCATCGGTGTTGATCACCGGAGGTACGGGGTCCTTCGGGAAGGCCTTCACCCGCCGGCTCCTCGACGACGGCCAGGCGGAGCGGATCGTCATCTACTCCCGTGACGAGCTCAAGCAGTACGAGGTCCGTCGGCTGCTCGGCGACCACCCGCGGCTGCGGTTCCTGATCGGCGACGTCCGCGACAAGGACCGGCTGCGCCGCGCGATGTCCGGTATCGACTACGTGGTGCACGCCGCGGCGCTCAAGCAGGTCGACACCGCGGAGTACAACCCGTTCGAGGCGGTGAAGACGAACATTCTCGGGTCGCAGAACGTCATCGACGTGGCGATCGACTCCGGCGTCAAGCGCGTCGTCGCGCTCTCGACCGACAAGGCGTCCAGCCCGATCAACCTCTACGGCGCCACGAAGCTCTGCGCCGACAAGCTGTTCATCGCCGGCAACCACTACGCCGCCAAGTCGGCCACCCGGTTCGCTGTGGTGCGCTACGGCAACGTCGTCGGCAGCCGCGGCTCGGTCGTGCCGTTCTTCCGCTCGCTCGTCGACAGCGGCGCCACCGTGCTGCCGATCACCGACGACCGGATGACCCGGTTCTGGATCACGCTGCCGCAGGCGGTGCAGTTCGTGCTCGACGCGTTCGCCCGGATGCACGGCGGAGAGCTCTACGTGCCCCGCATCCCGAGCATGAAGATCACCGACCTCGCGGAGGTGCTCGCACCCGGCCTCAAGACCGAGATCATCGGCATCCGGCCGGGCGAGAAGCTGCACGAGGAGATGATCTCGGTGGAGGACGCGCACCGGACCCTGCGGTTCGCCGACCACTACGTCGTCAAGCCGGTCATCTCGCACTGGGGCGGCGAGGAGACCCACGGTGGCGACGAGGTCGCCGACGACTTCGTCTACCGGTCGGACCGCAACGACCAGTGGCTGACGCACGACGAGCTGTCCGAGATGGTCTCGGCGCTGTGACCGGGGGGTTCCTCCCGTACGGGCGCCAGGACGTCGACGAGGAGGACGTCGCCGCCGTCGCAGCCGTGCTGCGCGGCGACTGGCTGACGACCGGACCGGCGGTCGACGCGTTCGAGGCAGACCTGTCGGCGCACGTCGGCGGCCATCCCGTCGTGTCGGTCACGTCCGGCACGGCAGCGTTGCACGTGGCCTACGCCGGGCTCGGGGTCGGGCCCGGCCAGGAGGTCGTCACGACCCCGATGACGTTCGCGGCGACGGCCACGACAGCGGCCATGCTGGGCGCCACAGTGCGGTTCGCCGACGTCAGCGACGACACCCTCAACCTCGACCCGGGTGCGGCGTCGGATGCCGTCACGTCCGCCACGACGGTCGTCGCCGCCGTCGACTACGCCGGGCACCCGGCCGACCTGGACGCGCTGCGCAAGGTTGCCGACGAGGCCGGCGCCGCCCTGCTCGAGGACGCCGCGCACTCGATCGGCGCGACGCACGCCGGCCGCCCGGTCGGGTCTGTCGCCGACGTCACGACGTTCTCGTTCTTCCCGACCAAGCACCTCACCACGGCCGAGGGCGGCGCCGTCGTCGCGCTCGACGACGAGGTGGCAGCCCGGGCCCGGCGGTTCGCCCGGATCGGGCGCGACCCGCAGCCCGTGCGGCATACCGATGAGGGTGCCTGGTTCTACGAGATGTCCGTGCTCGGGCTCAACTACCGGCTGCCGGACGTGCTGGCCGCGCTCGGCAGCAGCCAGCTGCGCCGCCTGCCGGCGTTCGTGGCCCGCCGGGCGCAGCTGGTGGCGCGCTACGACGAGCTGCTCGCCGCCGTCCCCGGTCTGCGGCTGCCGGAGCGCCGCGGCGACGTCGAGCCCGCCTGGCACCTCTACTCCGTGCGGGTCCTCGACGGCCGGCGCCGCGAGGTGTTCGACCGGCTTCGGGCCGAGGGCATCGGCGTGCAGGTGAACTACATCCCGGTGCACTGGCACCCGGTGTTCGAGGACCTCGGCTACCGCCGTGGCATGTGCCCGGTCGCGGAGGCTGCGTACGCCGAGCAGCTGTCGCTGCCGCTGTTCCCGGGGATGGCCGACCAGGACCTCGAGCGGGTGGTCGAGGTGCTCGGATGCGTCCTGCGCGGATGACCGCCGCGCCGTTCGACCTGTTCGCCGTGCTGCACGGGAACCTCGGCTTCAGCTCGATCCCCGTCGAGGACTACCCGGTGGTCCTGGACCGCTGCTTCTGGCCGGTCGTGCAGGAGCTGTCGGGCGGCTCCGGGCTCCGGCTCGGCCTGGAGTTCCCCGGCGCCAGCCTGCAGTGGGTGGCCCGGCACGACAGCTCGTTCGTCGACGCGCTGCGCCGGCTGCTCGACGACGGCCGGGCCGAGCTGGTCGGCTCGGGTCTGACGCAGGCGATCCAGCCGCTGGTGCCGGCCTACGTCGGGCTGCGGAACCTCCAGCTCGGCAACCGGGTCTACGAGGACGTCCTCGGTGTGCGGCCGCGGATCGCCTACGCGAACGAGCAGACCTCGAGCGACGGCGCCGCGCGGCTCTACGAGGAGGCGGGCTACGAGGCGATCGTCATCGACTGGGAGAACGCCTCGCAGAACGGCCGGCTGCCGGCGTCCGCACGCTGGACGGCCCCACGCCTCGCCGGCGGCGGCCTGCACGTCCTGTGGGCCTCCACGGTGATGTTCCAGCGCACCCAGCGGGTCGGCTACGGGCAGCTCACCGCCGACGAGCTGCTCGCCGACGTCGCGGACGCCCGCGGCGAGCAACGCCGGCCCCTGTGCCTCTACAGCAACGACTGGGAGGTCTTCGACTACCACCCGGGTCGACCGCCCCGCGCGGAGCTGCTCCCGCCGGCGGCGCCTGAGCAGATGCCGCGGTTCCTCGCTGTCCTGCGCGCGGCGCGAGAGGCCGGCCTGGGTGAGTTCCTGCTGCCCGGTGAGGTGCTCGACGCGTACCGGACCGACGACGCCGTCACCATGAGCAGCGCCGAGTCGCCGATCCTCACCAAGAAGCAGCCCAAGTACAACCCCGCCCGGTGGGCCCTGTGCGGGACGACCGCGAGCTACGTCAACACGGCCTGCGCCCGGCTGGAGCGCGAGGTCGTGCGAGCGCGCAACGGCGCCACCGACGACGAGCTCGAGGTCGTCGACGACCTCGACGAGCAGCTGGTGCTGCTGCACGCCTCGGACCTGCGCACCTCGTTGACCCAGCCCAAGTCCGAGGCGATGTTCGCCGACGTCGGCCGGCTCACGGCCGACGCCGGCCGGTTGGCCGGGGCGCAGCAGGAACGCGCTGAGCTCGCGGACGTGGTGCTGGCCAACGCCGCCGGCGGCCCGTGGCGCGGCTGGCCGGTGACCGTGGACCTGCGGCTGCCGCCGGGTCGGTTCCCCGTATCGGTGGAGCTCGTGTCCGCCGGCTCGGGCGACCGCCCGGTCCAGCAGGTCGAGACGGTGGAGCGCTACCCGGACGGATCGCTGCGCCGCGTCCGCCTGGTGCTGGTCGGTGTCGAGCTCGGACCCGGCGAGCGGGCCGGTTTCGCGGCCCGGGAGGCGGCAGCGGCCGACCTCCGGCTGTCGGAGGCGACCGAGCCGTCGGTCACCACGGCCACGGTCGAGGCGACCTTCCTGCCACGGCGCGGCGGCACGCTGGCCCGGGTGGCGTTCCCCGGAAGCACGGGCGTCGCCCTGGGGCACGTGCCCTACGGACGCTTCAGCCCGATCCACCTCACCCCGGACTGGTACACCGGCAACGTCGTGCTGGTCGACGAGACCGGCACCCAGCGCACCGACCTGACCGGGACCACGGTGCACCTGCCGGACGTCCCTGACGCGTGGCCGGTGCGGGTCCCCGTCGTGTCCGAGGTGCACGCGGACGGCATGAGCGTGGTACGCACCACGTGGGTGTCCCGCCGCGAGCCGCGGGTCGACCTGGACATCGCCCTGACCCTCCCGAACATCGCGCCGCGTTCGCTGCACGCCGGCATCCTCACCCTGGACCCGCGCAGCCTGGCGCCCGGCGACGTGCGCTTCGCCACCGTCAACGGCGGCACCGAGGCCGCGGAGCACGCGCTCGGAGGCGAGGTGGTACGGCAGACCGCGAGCCCGTCGCACCGCGTCTCGGTGAGCTCGTGCCTCGGGTCCACCGAGGGCTGGGCAGCGGTGCTCGGCCCGCGCGGCGGGGTCGCGCTGCACGTCGACCGGACGCTGACCGCCGGCAACCCGCTGCTGGAGTACGAGGCGACCCCGGAGGGACCGTTCGTCCGGCTGGTGCCGTCCTTCGCCGAGACCGCCGACACCGGCTCACCCCGCTTCCGCGGCCGGCTGCGGCTCGGCATCGCCTACGAGGCCTTCGGCGCGCTCTCCGCGGCCCTGGTCGACGACTGGGCGGTCCGCCGCATCGGCCTGAGGGTCAGCGGCACCCTCACCGGCCGGGCCTGACCGGTCGGCGGACCGTCCTGCCGTCAGGCGTCGGAGCCGGGGGCCAGCGAGTCCCAGGTGACGGCGTCGTGCGACGCGAGGGGACCGCTCAGCGTGCGGCCGAGGACCTCGTGCAGGTGGTCGCCGCCGACACCCTCACGGGGGCGCAGCGCGACCAGGTCCTCGCGGCGCACGACGTGGCCGGCCGCCAGGTCGGTGGCGGCGTAGAGCCCGCGCCAGGCCCAGTAGCGCTCGTCGGCGTCCGAGCTGGGCGCCTTGCGGCTGGAGCCGAGAGCTGCCGTGGTGTCGCGGACGGCCCGCACCAGCGCGGTGAACTCCGGCGGGGTGAGGGCGTACGGGTGGTCCGGGCCGGGGAGCGACCGGTCGGTCGTGAGGTGCTTCTCGATGAGCACCGCGTCGCGCGCGACGGCGGCGGTCGCGGCGGTGTGGCCGGGTGAGTGGTCGGAGAACCCGACGAGCACGCCGAACGCGTCGGCGATGGTCGACATCGCGCGCAGGTTGAGGTCAGCGAGCACGGGTGGGTAGCTGGACACGCAGTGCAGCACGATCACGTCGCGGGCGCCCGCGTCGGCCAGGACCCCGAGCGAGCGCTCGATGTCGCCGAGGTAGGCCGCACCGGTGGAGACGATGACCGGCAGCTTGGTGGCGGCGCAGGCCTCGAGCAGCAGGTGGTTGGTGAGGTCCCCCGAGGCGACCTTGAGGGCAGGCACGCCGACGTCGACCAGTGTCTGCACGGCCCCGAGGTGGAACGGCGTGGACATGAAGTCGATGCCGGCGTCCCGGGCGGCCTCGGCGAGGGTCGGCAGCCACTCGTCGGGCAGCCGGTTGTCGCGGAAGAAGGTCTGCAGCCGTTCCGCCGACGGCGCGGCCAGCGTCTCCGCGGTGAACGACTGGAACTTCACCGCGTCGGCGCCGGTCCCGGCGGCAACCTTCACCAGCTCGACGGCCGTCTCGAGGCTGCGGTCGTGGTTGGAGCCGATCTCGGCGATGACGTAGGCGTCCGCGCCGACCGCGACCCGGTGGTCGCCGATCGGGACCGACGTGCTGAACGTGTCCATGCCGCGAGCCTAACGAGCGCCGCGCGTCCGGCCGAATCCGCCGACGCGGTCAGACGGAGGCGGCCGTGGCCAGCCGGGCGGGTCAGCGCTGGGGGCGGAAGACCACGCCGGGGGGCGGTCCGTCGAGGCGGGCGGCGACCGAGTCGGTCTCGACCGCCTCGCGCAGGACCGCAAGCGCGTCGTTCACGACCTCGACGGTGTAGTCGAGGTCGGCGTCCTCGTGCGCCCAGGTGACGAAGATCGGGCCGCCGAAGAGGATGCCGCGTCGGACGGTCTCCTGCAGGAACAGCCCGCGCAGCTGCATGTCGACCTGACCGTCGGTCTTGAAGACGAACGCGCTGCGCGGTGCATGCCCGATCAGGTCGACGTCGAGGCCGCTGCCGGCGATGGCAGCGGTGAGGCCGGCACGGAAACGCTCGCCCCGCTCCCAGATCGTCGGGCAGACGACGCCGCGCTCGATCTCGTCGAGGGTGGCCTTGGCGGCCGCGAGCGAGAGCGTCTCGCCGCCGAATGTGCCGGAGAAGAAGACCGAGCTGAAACCCTTCATCAGCTCGGCGCTCCCGGCCACGACTGCGAGCGGCAGGCCGTTGGCCATCGCCTTGCCGAGACACGCGATGTCGGGGATGACGCCGTAGTACTCCTGGGCACCGCCCGGACCCCAGCGGAAGCCGGTGACGATCTCGTCCCAGATGAAGACGGTGCCGGTCTCGGTGCACCGGCGGCGGACGTGCTCGAGGAAGCCGGGCGCGGGGTCCTCCGCGGGAAGCTCGAGGATGATCGCTGCGGGGCTGTGCGCCAGTGCCGTCTCGAACGAGTCGACGTCGTTGAAGGTGAACTTGGAGGTCAGCGACCGGACCGCCTCGGGCACCCCGGCCCGGCGCTCGGTGAGTCCGACGTACCAGTCGTGCCAGCCGTGGTAGCCACCGGCGGCGACCTCGTCGCGACCGGTGACCGCGCGGGCCAGCCGGATCGCCGCGGACGTCGCGTCGGACCCGTTCTTGGCGAACCGCACCATCTCGGCGGCCGGCACCATGTCGATGACCCGCTCGGCGACCTCGACCTCCAAGCGGTGCGGCAGCGTGAAGACCGTGCCCTCGCCGATCTGCCGGCGCACGGCGTCGACGGTGGCCGGGTGGTCGTAGCCGAGCAGGATCGGCCCGAGGGCCATCGGGTAGTCGATGTAGGCGTTGCCGTCGACGTCCCACACGTGGCAGCCGGATCCGCGCTCCAGGAACGCCGGGGTCACGCCCTTGACGAACTGATCGATGCCCTTCGACAGCGTCTGGGTTCCGCCGGGCACCAGCCGGTGCGCGCGCTCGAGCAGCTCGGCGGACCGGTCGCCGGCGGCGGTCTGGCCCCGCTTGACCTGCTCGAGGTCGGCGAGGTTGCGGCTGCGCCACAGGCCCTCGTTGCGCCCGATCGCGCCGTTGCGCTCCGCGAGCCCGGTCGCCAGGTACGCCTCGGCGTACTCCTCGATGCCGGTCGCGGGGGCCGCGCCGAGCTTGTCCACCAGCTCGCGCAGGACGTCGAGGTCCTGGGGCTCGTCGACGGTGAGCCGCACGTGCCCGAGGGAGGCGCCGCGCTCCAGCAGCCGCATCCGGGTGCCCTCGGCCTGCTTGACCCACAACGTCACGTGCTCGCGGTCGGGCGCGGAGGTGGCGTCCCGGTCCGCGGCGTCCAGGGTCGCCTTGGAGAAGACCTCGGCGTCGGCGCCCTCCGGCCACGAAGGACCCAGCGCCAGGTAGTCCAGGGCGGTGTGGGCCCGGAACACGGTGACCAGCTCGTCGATCAGGACCGGGTCGACCAGGGGGCAGTCGCCGGTCACCCGGACGACGGTGCCGGCGCCGGTGGTGGCGGCGACGAAGCGGCTCAGCACGTCGTCCGTGGACCCGCGCACGACGCGTACTCCGGCGCCGGTCGCGACCGTCTCGATCTCGTCGTCGGCGACGTCCTCGGTGGTGGCGACGACGACCTCGTCGAGGGTCGTCGCGGCCCGCAGCCGGTCCAGCAGCACGGCGAGCAGCGGGCGTCCGCCGAGGTCGGCGAGGGCCTTGCCGGGGAGCCGGGTCGATCCGAGCCGGGACTGGACCACGGCGACGACGCGGCCGCGGTCGACGGCCTCAGGCGGAGAGCTGGGCATGAACGATCGCCTCTCGTCCCAGGCCGCGGGCGGCCAGGTACTCGTGCAGCGGCCGGCGTTCGCCGGCCAGCTCGAGCCGGTGCTCGAGCAGCATCCGCTGCAGGTGGATGGACGTCCCGACGGCCTCGTCACCGATGTAGTCCTGACCCATCAGCAGGAACCACTCGACGGGAAACGTGGTGTCCCGCTCGACCGGCCGCAGGCCGCACTGGGCGACCAGGGACTCCAGGCCGTCGAACGTGAAGTAGTTGATGTGGAACGGCGGGGCCACCCACCACTGCGGCTTGTCGAGCACGGTGTGGGCCGTCCGCTGCAACAGGTTGTACTCGTTGGGCACCTGCAGGGTGAGGACGCCGCGCGGGGCAAGCAGGCGGGACGCCCAGGTGACGAAGTCACGCGGGTCGGGAAGGTGCTCCAGCAGGAGCCTCGCGTGCACCACGTCGAAGCTCGCGGCCGGCAGGTCGACGTCCTGGAACAGCGCCTCGTGGACGTCGAGGCCTTTGGCGTGCGCGTGCTTGGCGGCGGTCGGCGAGGGTTCGATGCCGAGGACGTCGAAGCCGCGGTCGCGGGCGTCCTCCAGCAGCAGGCCGCCGGAGCAGCCGACGTCGAGCACCTTTCCGCCGCCGTGGGCGCCGAGCCGGAGCCACGCGTCCAGCTTGTCGGTGTGCTCGAGGCGCCAGTAGTCCTTCTCGCGCTCGTCCTTCTCCAGCCAGCCGGGGTACTCCTCGTAGTACTCGACGCTGGCGTAGAGGGCGGTGAGCTCGTCGTCGGTCGGGATCGGGTCCAGGTGGACGAAGCCGCAGTCCTGGCAGTCCAGGACGTCCCACCGCTCTCCTGAGGAGAGCACCGGGCCGAGGTGAGGGCGGGCGCCGGTAGGCCCGCCGGCGACGGTGCCGGTCACCTGCGGCTCCCCTCGGTGGCCCCCACGGGAACGACCGCACCGACGGTGTCGACGTCGCGGGCCCGGTGCCACTCGACCTGGGCCGCGACACCGTCGCGCAGCGAGGTGGTCGGTGCCCAGCCGAGCAGCATCCGGGCGGTCGTGGTGTCGGCGCCGGTGCGCCGGACGTCTCCGGCCTGGTCGCCGGTGCGCGCCAGGTCGATGGACCCGCCGGCCAGCTCCTCGACCAGGTCGATGAGGTGCGCCATGGTCACGCTCGACCCGCCCGCGACGTTGACGACCGTTCCCGGCGTGCACTCGGCGGTCGCTGCCGCGACGTTGGCTGCCACGACGTCGCCGACGTAGGTGAAGTCGCGCTGCTGGCCGCCGTCCCCGTTGAGCGTGAACCGGGCGCCGCTCAACGCCGCCTCGACCAGCCGGTGCGTCGCCATGTCTGGACGCTGCCGGGGGCCGTAGACCGTGAAGTAGCGCAGCGCCACCGTGGACAGTCCGGAGCTGGCGGCGTAGAGGCCCACCAGGTGCTCGGCGGCCAGCTTGGTCACGCCGTAGGGACTGACCGGCTGTGGCAGCGAGCGCTCGGTCGACGGGTAGTCGGTGTTGTCGCCGTAGACCGAGGAGCTCGAGGAGTAGACGACCCGGCCCACGTGCTGCCGCACCGCGGCCTCCAGCAACCTCTGGGTCGCCTGCACGTTGTCGACCAGGTAGGCGTCGAACCCGTTTGCCCAGCTGGCGCGGACACCGGGCTGGCCGGCCAGGTGGAACACCGCGTCGGCGCCCTCGAACAACGCGTCGAGCTCGGCCTCGACCAGGTCGGCCTCGTGGAAGGCGACCTTCGGGTGGTCGCGGTACGCCGCGATGTTCGCCAGCTTGGTCGCGCGCGGGTAGTAGTCGGATAGCCGGTCGATCGCCAGGACGTCCCAGCCGTCGGCCAGCAACCGCTCCGTCAGGTGGCTGCCGATGAAACCGGCGGCCCCGGTGACGACCGCCCTGGTCATGGGTGCTCCCTCGTGTCGACGACCCCGGGAGTCTAGAGGAAGCGCCGCCCCGCCCGGCCCGCGGAGCGGGGCGTCAGTGGACCTAGGGTGGGGCCCGTGGGCGCCCGCGTCGAGCTCGTCGCCGACAGCGGCCCCGGGATCGGGCTGGGGCACGTCGGCCGGCTGGCCGCCCTCGGCGAGCAGCTCGTCGTCCGGGAAGCGGTGGTGACCTTCCTCGTCGACGACGAGCACGCCCGGCACTGGCTGGGCGACCGCGGCCTGCCCGCGGCGCGACCGGGCAGCGCCCCCGGTGCCTCGGGCGCCGGGGTGGTGGTCCTGGACCGGGTCACGGCCGTCGACCCCGACGAGGTGACCCGGCTGCAGGCCACCGGCGCGACCGTGGCATTGCTCGACGACCTGGGGGCCGCGCGCGGGGTGGCCGACGTCGTCATCGACCCGCCGACCTTCGCGGCCTGGCCGCCGGCCACCGGGCTCACCCTCCAGGGCTTCCCGCACACCCTGCTGCGGCGGGAGTGGGCCGCGGCGCGCGACCTCGACGGCCCGCGGGACCAGGTGCTGCTCACCTTCGGTGGTACCGACCCCTACGGGCTGTCGGCCCCGGCCGCGGCCGCGTTGGCCGACGTCGACCCGCCTGCCGTGACCGTGGTGGGGGCTGGCAGCACAGCCGAGGTGCCCGGGCGGGTGCTGCGCGACCCGCCCGACTTCGCGCGCCAGGTGCGCCGTTCCCGGCTGGTCGTCACGGCCTTCGGCACCACCGCCCTCGAGGCGGCGTGCGTCGGCACGCCGGTGGTCACCGTCTGCACCCGCGACGACCACCTGCGCGACGCGCGCGGGCTGGAGCCGTACGGCCTGCTGCGCGTCGTCGACGCCCGCGACGGGGTGAGCGACGCGACCTGGAGGGAAGTTGTCGCCTCGGCTCTCGCGGACGACGGGTGGCAGCGCGAGGTCGCCCGCCGGGGGCCGGGGCTGGTCGACGGCCACGGGGCGGAGCGGGTCGCCGCCGCCTTGCTAGCCTCGGTCCGCCCGCCGGCCCCGGTGCGGCACGGACGCGGGAGTGGTGACCGATGACGTTGACGCATCAGCCGAGGAGCGAGGCGAGCGAGGGGCTGACCCTCGTGTTCGACGGCTCCAACTCGCCGCTGAACGACCTCAGCGTGAGCCGGCTGCGTCTGGCGGAGGGTTCGGACACCTGGTCGGCGCAGACTGGTGACGCCGAGGTGGCGCTGCACGTGCTGGTCGGTCGCTGCACGATCCGCGTCACGCCCGCTGACGGTGTCGCCGTGGAGTACACGGAGCTTGGCGAGCGCCGTGACGTGTTCTCGGGCCTGCCCACCACCGTCGTCGTCGGGCCCGGCTCGACCTACGAGGTGCTCGACGTGGTGCGCTCGGTCGACATCGCGGTCGGCAGCGCGCCCGCCGCGGCCGGCGCCTCGACCCAGCCGCTGGTGATCCGGCCGCAGGACGTCGACGTGCACGAGATCGGCGAGGGCCATTACGAGCGGTCGGTGCGCGAGGTCATCGGCGGCCCCGAGCGTGCCAGCCGGATGCGCCTGGGCGAGACGGTCAACCCGGTGGGCAAGTGGTCGAGTTGGCCGCACCACGACTTCGACGCGAACCCCGAGCTGGCGCCCAAGTTCGAGGAAGTCTTCCTCTACTTCACCAAGCCGGCCGGCGGCTGGGGTGTGCAGGTGCGACACGGCCTGTGGACCGACGGCGGCCGGGTCGACGACGTCGTCGAGGTGCACAACGGCGACGCCGCCGTCGTGCCGCTGGGCGACCACCCGGTCGGTGCCGGCGTCACCAGCGAGCTGCTGTACGTATGGTTCTACCTCAGCCCGATCCCCAAGGTGTACGCGCGCTGGGCCGAGGACGTCGGTGGCTATGCCTGACAAGCGGCCCGCCGTCCTGGTCGTGTCCGGCGGCGTCATGCAGGTGCCGGCCATCGAGGCCGCGCACGACCTCGGGCTGGCCGCGATCCTCACGGACCGCGACCCGGACGCTCCCGCCCTCGCACGGGCCGACGAGGCCCACACCGTCGACATCTTCGACGCCGAGGGCCACGTCGCACTCGCGCGGCGGCTCCGTGACACCTGGGACCTGCGCGGCGTGTTCTGCCAGGGCGCCGACGTCGAGGTGACTGTCGCCTCGGTGGCGGAGGCGCTCGGCCTGCCGGGTATCCCGGTGGCCGCCGCGAAGCGGACGAAGAACAAGGCGCTGATGCGGGCCGCGTTCGACGAGGCCGGCGTCGTCAACCCGCGCTGGGTCGAGGTCCGCGACGAGAGCGAGGCCGGCGCCGCGCTCGAGGCCGTCGGCCTGCCCTGTTACGTCAAGGCGCTGGACAACTCGGCGTCCCGCGGCACCAGCCGGGTCGACTCCGCCGACCAGCTGCTGCCCGCCGTCCGGCACGCGATGGTCAACTCCACGACCGGCACCGCTCTGGTCGAGGAGTGCTACGTCGGACCCGAGCAGAGTGTCGAGACCATCTTCGACGCAGACGGCAAGCTGCACCGCCTCAACATCGTCGACCGGCTCTTCACCCACGAGGGAGGCTGGGCGCTGGAGCTCGGTCACGTCAACCCGACCGGGCTGCCGCAGTCCGACCAGGAGTCGCTGTACGCGCTGGCCGAGACCGCCGCCGAGGCCTGCGGCGTCGGTTTCGGGGTCTTCAAGTCCGACACCATCCTCACCGCGGACGGCCCACGGATCCTCGAGGTCGCCAGCCGGCTCTCCGGCGGCTTCGACGCGCAGGTCACGACGCCGCTCGCCACCGGCCGCAACTTCATCCGGGCCGCGATGCGGCTGGCCGTGGGGATGCCGTTCGACGAGGCCGACATCACCCCGGCCCGGGACGCCTACGCCGCCGCCTGGGCGTCGCTGCCGGCCCCCGGCCGGGTCGTCTCCATCGACAACCTCGAGGAGGTGAGGTCCCTGACCGGCGTGCACGACGTGTTCCTGCGGACCGCACCGGGCGAGGTCGTCGAGCCCTACATCGACTGCGGTGCCCGGCCCGCGTTCGTCGTCGCCGACGGCACGACCTACCACGAGGCGATCGAGCACGCCCGCGCCGGTGCCCTGGCCCTGTCCATCACGACCGTCGTCGACGACCGTGGCTGACCCGGGCCGCGGGCCGGTCGTCGTCACCGGTGCGGGCAGTGGCATCGGGCGGGCGGTCGCCGAGGCGTTTGCCCGGCAGGGAGCCACAGTGGTCGCGCTGGCGCGGTCCACCGATGCGACCGGCGAGCTGGCCGCCCAGCACGACTCCGTCGTCTCGCTGTCGATGGACGTCACCGTCGAGGACTCCGTCGTCGACGTCGCCGCTCAGGTCACCCGTGACCACGGCGCGCCGAGTGCCCTCGTGACCTGCGCCGCAGCCGGAGCAGCTGCCGGGCCGACCGAGTCGCTGTCGCTGTCCGCCTGGCGTGACGCCCTGGAGTGCGACCTCACCGGCACGTTCCTCTCGAACCGTGAGTTCGGCCGGCCGATGCTCAAGGCCGGGTACGGCCGGATCGTCAACATGACGAGCTTCCACACCGTCGCGACCTACCCGCAGCGGGCTGCGTACGTCGCGGCGAAGAGCGGGGTCGAGGGCCTGGTCAAGGGGCTCGCGGTGGAGTGGGGTGGCCGCGGGGTGACCGTGAACGCGGTCGCGCCCGGACCGATCCGCACGCCGCGCACGCAGTTCTTCCTCGATTCCGACCCGGCCAACGAGGCCGGCATGATCGGGCGCACCCCGGCGGGCCGGATTGGCGAGCTGCCCGACGTCGTCGCCGCCGTGTCGTTCCTCGCCGGCCCGGACGCGGCCTGGATCTCCGGCCAGGTGCTCGTGGTCGACGGCGGCTGGACGAGCAACGCGTGGTGGGGCCAGCACCCCTTCCGCCCGTGACGCGATTCCTGTGACCGACCTGTTCTCGCTTGCCGGCGAGAAGGTCCTGGTCACCGGCAGCTCGTCCGGCCTGGGTGCAGCGGTGGCCGGGATGCTGGCCGAGGCCGGCGCCACTGTCGCCTGCGCGGCGCGGACGTCGGCAAAGGCCGAGGCGGCCGCCCGGCTGCTCGTCGGCCGCGGGTTGGCGGCCGTCCCCGTGGTCGCCGACCTCGCCGACGAAGGCCAGGTCGATGCGCTGGTGCCGGCTGCGGTGGAGGCGATGGACGGGTTCACCGGCCTGGTCAACGTCGCTGGCGTTCAGCTCAGGAGGCCGGCCGTCGACGTCAGCCGCGACGACCTGCGCGCGATGGTGCACGTCAACCTGGAGGCGACGTACCTGCTGTGCGCCGCAGCCGGCCGCGTGCTGCTGCCGCAGGGCCGCGGCTCGGTCGTCAACGTCACCTCGCTCACCGCGCAGTTCGGCCTGCCGTCCCTCTCTGTCTACGGTGCGACCCGCGGCGGCAGCGTGCAGCAGCTGACCCGGGCCTTGGCTGTCGAGTGGGCGCCGTCCGGCGTGCGCGCCAACGCGGTGGCTCCCGGCCGGATCCGCACCCCGATGACCGAGGGGCTGTTCGCCGACGACGAGACGCGCGGGTCGTTCGAGCGGCACATCCCGATGGGCCGCGGCGGCCGGCCGGTCGACGTCGCGGCTGCCGTGCTCTACCTGCTGAGTCCCGCGGCGGCCTACGTCACCGGCCACACGCTGGTCGTCGACGGCGGCTGGTCCGTGTCCGGCTCCCTCGGCGGCTAGTGCCCCGGACCCGACAGGCACCGATACGGACAGGCGTCGATCTTGCGCGCCGATCAGTAGGCCCGGAAGTGCCGCCTGCCCTCGACCGGACGAGTGTTCAGCCGGACCAGGTCGGCAGCCCGTCGGCCGAGGAACGCGAACCGGGTGGCAGCACCCGGCAGCCCGTCGTCCCAGCCCATCAGCCGGCGCAGAGCGGCCGGCTCCAGGACGTGCTCGTCCCCGAGCTGGTGCCGCCAGGTCTCGTCGGCCGCCACGACGTCGATGGTGTGTTCGTGCATCTGCGGCCAGCGTTCCGGAAGCTCCGAGTCGGCGTACCGCGGCTGGCCCTCCAGTGACATGTCGGTGCCGTAGACGCCGACCTCGAGACCAGCTGCCGCGCCGTGGAAGATGCAGGTCGCCAGCCGGTTGCTCACCAGCCGGTCGTGGCCGCCGATCACGTCGAGCTGCCGGTGCAGGAAGTGCTCGGCTCCCGGTGCGCCGCTGGTACCCCGACCCAGCGTGATGACGGTTGCTCCGACGTCCTCGTAGGCCCGCCGGGTCGCGGTGTCGTCCGCGTCGATCCACTGCAGGCAGACCGTGAGCGACCTCCCGTTCTCGCCCTCGGCCAGGTCTCGGGCGTAGTCGGCGTGGCTGCCGACCAGGCGGGTGTGCACCGTCGCGTGGAACGGGAACGCGATCGTCGACCCGGCACCCGGCGCCCGAGCGGTCGGCCTCGCGTCCGCTGGTCGGCCGGTCATACGCAACAGGTACAACCAGGGTGCGCCGATCGCGCGGTAGCCGCGGCCACCAAGCTCGCGGCCACGTTCCACGTTGTCGTCGCTCCAGACGAACTTGGGCAGCCGCCGCCAGACGCCGTCGTCCATCCCGATGCCGTCAAACGGGTTCCACCCGTGCTGCAGCGCGCCGGGCACCCACCGGGCGCGGGTGAACCCTGCGTACTCTGACAGCGTCTGGGCGTGCCCGTAGGCGCGGTTCTCGGCCTGCAGCACCGAGCCCGGTGACAGCGACAGCAACGGAACAGATCCTCCTCGCGGGCGCTGCGCGCCCTGGTGGCGACTGACGGTGTAGCGATGTGTGGTGCGGACGGGCGAGCGGGAGGGATCTGGATGGCCGACGAGTCCGCCGACGGAACCCCTGACGCCCTGAGCGGGACCGACGCGACGGCCTCCCTGGGCGACGGTCGTCGCGAGTTCGCCGCCTCCGCGTCGACCTACTCGCTGATCGTCGCCGCGCAGCTGCTCGCGCCGGTGCTCGTGACCCCGTTCCTGACCCGTTCGCTGTCTGTCGACGAGTTCGGTCAGAGCATACTGACGGTCGTCCTGGCGCAGGTCGTGGCGATCGTGCTCAACGCCGGGTTCCCCACCGCCGTCTCCCGGCTCTACTTCCGCAGCGACCACGACTCGGCCGCCGCTCGCGCGCTCGTGTCCCGCGCGGTGCTCGTCATCGTCGTGCTGGGGGCGGTCGCTGCCGCGCTGCTCGTCTGGTCGGCCGATGCCTGGCTGGGGCTGCCGGTCCGCCTCGTCCTGCTCGCCGCCCTCGGAGCTGTCCTGCTGGCGGTGTTCGAGGTCGACCAGGCACTCATGCGCAGCCGCCGCCAGTCCGGCGCCTTCGCGCTGTGGACGGTCGTCGCTCTGGTCTTCAGCCAGCTCATGGGCATGCTGGCCGTGCTCGCCGGCGGGGGTGCCGCGGCGTTCGTCACCGGCTGGGTCGTCGGCACCGGGCTCGGCACGCTCGGCTCGCTGCTCGTCGTTCGACCCCTGCTCGCCGGCGGCCCGAGGGCAGCCGCGCAGTTCGGCGAGGCACTGCGGATCGGCCTGCCCTCGGCGGCGTACGCCACGGTGCTCACCTCGCTGACCTACGTCGACCGCTTCGTGCTGTCGTCGCTGCACGGACCGGACGCGGCCGGCCGCTACCAGCTGGCGTACACCGTCGGCGGGGCGACCGTCGCCGCTCTCGGTGCCGTGAACCTGGCCTGGGGACCGGAGGTGCTGCGGTCGCTGCGCGCCGGACCCGCATTCCTCGCGGCGACTACCTCCGACATCGCTCTCGGGATGGTCGTGCTGGTCGGCGCCGGGGTGGCGCTCGCGCCCGTGGGCGTCGCGATCCTGGCGCCGCCGACGTACGACCGGTCCGGGATCACCGTGGCCGCCTGTCTGCTGCTGCCGCTCGGTGCGCTGCAGGTGCTGCACTACTCCCGCACGCACCTGCTCACGTGGCACGGCCGGCTCACGGCGCTCGCGCCGCTCTCTGCGGTGGTGGCGGCGGTGCACCTTGCGGGCAACCTGGTGCTCGACCGGGACCACCCGCTGGCGGGGCCGCCCGTGGTGGCGCTTGTCTCGTTCAGCCTGCTCGCGGCGCTTCTGGTCCTGCTCGCGCGCGGCGGCCCCGGGGAGGGTGTCCCCGGCGTGGTCTGGTTGGCAACCGGCGCGTCGATGGCGGTCGGGGTGGCGGGGTCGTGGGCGACCGCTGCCGACGCCCCGCTGGTGGTACGACCTGCCCTGTTCGTCGTGGCACTGGTCGCGGCCGGGGCGCTGTTCCTGCACCGTCGTCGGGATTCCTCCGGTGGCGGCTCCGGCGCCGGTCCGCAGGTCCAGCCGGAGGGCTCGCCGGCGGCTGGGTAGCGTCGGGTCCCATGACGAACGCCGGAGGGGACCGTCCCGAGCTGGCGCTCGGCACTGCCAACTGGGGCCGTAGCTACGGCGCGCCCGGCCGTGAGGCGACGGTCGGCGAGCAGACCGCGCGTGGTCTGGCAGCGGCGTTCCTCGCGGCCGGCCACCGGATGGTCGACACCGCACCGGCGTACGGGGGGGCCGAGGACCTCGTCGGCTCGGTGCTGACCGGCCGGGCCAGGGTGGTCAGCAAGGTGCCGGCCGCGGTGATGGCCGAGCCGGACGCCGCGGGGCGTGCGGTGGCGGGGCTGCGGCGCTCGCTGCAGCGGACCCGGGTCGACCGGTTCGCCGGAGTGCTGCTGCACGACGCGTCGGCCGCCACCAGTGCCGACGGGCGCGGGCGGGACGTCGTGGCGGCGATCCGCGATGCCGACCTGGCCGACCGGGTCGGCGTGTCGGTCTACTCGCCGGAGGAGGCCACCGCAGCGGTCGAGATCCTCGGAGCTGACCTCGTCCAGCTGCCGTGCAACCTGCTCGACCAACGGTTCATCGAGTCGGGCTGCCTGCATGACTTGATCTCCGCGGGCGTCGAGGTGCACGCCCGCAGCGTCTTTCTCAACGGCGTCCTCCTCGCGGACCCCGACTACCTGGACGGGCCGCTCGCGCCACTGGCTCCCGCCGTTCGAAGGGTGCGCGACGCCGCAGCTGCCGTGGGGTGCTCTGTCCTCGAGCTGGCGACAGCCTTCGCCCGGTCTGCCACCGGAGCAGACGCCGTCCTCGTGGGTGCCTTTGCCGTGGCTCAGCTCCAGGAGGTTCTCGTGGCGTGGGACAAGGCGCAGGACCACCCCTCGTCCGCCCTCGGCTGGACCGGCTTGGCCGCCACCGGCGAGCCGGCCGTCGATCCCCGGACCTGGTCGCAGTAGCGCTCAGATCCGCGGTGGCAGGGCCGGGGCGCCCGACGCGTCGCTCAGGACGAGCACCGGCAGCGCGCCGACCTGCAGCGTGGTCCCGCCCAGCGAGAGCGCCGAGGCAGTCTCGCCGAGGGTCTCCGCGGAGGTCGCCTCGAACGCCGTGCTGACCCGCGCCGACCCGCCGGGGCTCCAGTACACGCGCGCCTGCCCGCGGGGCGTCCTTAGGGTGCACACCCACACGTCCACGCCGTCGACCGGCCGGCAGGAGTCGACGGTCGAGCCGAGCATCCAGCGCTCCATGGTGCCGAACGCCTGGCCGGCCCCCGTCAGGGTCGCGTTGTCCGCCGTGACCAGCTCGGTGTTCGCGATCCCGTGCAGGTCCCAGGCGTACCAGTAGACCCGGCCGACCCCGTCGGCCGCGTCCAGCAGGTAGCTCATCGCGACGTTGGTCATCTGTGCCTCGGCGGAGATCGGCGTGGCGGCGTCGCCGCCCTGCAGCCCGAAGTTGATCTCGGTGTCCCAGACCGGCTTGTCCGCGGGCACGTCGAGCAGGCCGAGGATGCGCCGGGCCTCGGTGAGCAGCGCCGCCTTGCGCACCAGCCCCTCGCCGTCCTCCGGGTAGAGCTGCAGCGAGAGCACGTCGACCAGGTCGGCCATCGGCACGCCCTTGACCTTCTCGGCGAACAGCAGCCGGAGCCCGGCGCGCTGGCCCAGCGTGCGGACCGCCATGGCGGGTGCGACCAGGGTCGGCGTGGGGGTGACCGAGTCGACGGCCTTGCGGGCGGCTGCAGTCAGCTTGGCCATCTGCTTGTAGGTGCCGCTCCAGTAGCCCTCGACGTTGGCCTCGTTCCAGACCTGGAACGCGACGTCGGGTGCGTTGTACTTCTCGACGACGGCTCGGACGTACGCCTTCCAGGCCTTCACCTTCGGCATCGACGCCGCGCCAGCGCCGTAGGCGCCGACCTTCTTGGGCTTGCGGCTGTAGAACGTCGGCGTCTGCCCCAGGACGATCAGTGTCTGTGCCTTGTGCGCCCGGGCCGAGTCGACGATGGCGTCGAGCCGGCTGAAGTCGAACACGCCGGGCGCGGTCTCGACCTGGTTCCAGACGACGCCGGAGTCCCAGACCCGGATCGAGCCGACCGGGCCGTCGGGCCACGAGTCGCCGACGGGGTCGGCGTCGTGAACGCCGAAGAACGCCGGCTCGAGGCCGCCCGGGACCGGTGTCGTCGTGGGGGTCGGGCGCGGCGTCGGGACGTCGTTCTCGTCCGGCCGGTCCGACCCTCCGGACCCCGACGAGCAGCCGGCGAGGGCACCCACGAGGAGGAGGGCGGTCAGGGCGGCGATGGGGGAGGGGGCTCGTCGCATGGTCCCGACACGGTACCCATCGGGGTGGCGGGCGACGCCTGCGCGGGTTACCGGTGCGACCATGAGTGTCGTGACGGCCAGCGAGCGGACGTCGGGACGCCCGGCCGTCCAGGTCGTCGCCCACCGTGGGTCCTCGGACGACTCACCCGAGCACACCCTGCAGGCCTACAAGCGCGCCATCACCGACGGCGCCGACGCACTCGAGTGCGACGTGCGGCTGACCAAGGACGGGCACCTGGTCTGTGTCCACGACCGCCGCATCGACCGCACGTCGAACGGTCGCGGCATCCTCTCGACGCTCGAGCTGGCGGAGCTCACCGAGCTCGACTGGGGCTCGTGGCGCGACACCTGGGAGGACTTCGAGGACCCGGAGATGCCGGACCGCGACAAGTCCCAGATCCTCACCCTGCGCCGGCTGCTCGAGACCGTCGCCGCGGCCGACCGACGGGTCGAGCTCGCCATCGAGACCAAGCACCCGACCCGGTACGCCGGCCTGGTGGAGCGGCGCCTGGTGGCCCTGCTCGACGAGTTCGGCTGGGCCCGCGCGGGCGCCCCCGTGCGGGTCATGTCGTCCTCCCAGCTGTCGCTGCGCCGGCTGCGCTCGCTCGCGCCCGACCTGCGGTCGGTGATGCTCTTCGAGCGGGTCCCGCTGCGGTTCCGCGACGGCACGCTGCCCGAGGGCGTCTACGCCGCCGGCCCGAGCATCGAGATCGTGCGTGCCCACCCGCGCTACGTCGAGCGCTGCCGCCGGCAGGGCCACCCGGTGCACGTGTGGACCGTCGACACGACGGCGGACGTCGAGCTCTGCCTCGAGCTGGGCGTCGAAGCGATCATCACCAACCGGCCGGGAAAGGTGCTCGCCGCGGTCGGCCGCCCACCCGGCGCGGAGCGCTCGTGATCGAACGCCCACCTGACGGCCCGTTTCGGCGGGCCGGACAAGGGCACGTGTGAGGGACGAGAACAGCGGCCCGAGGGAGAACCATGTCGACGGGGGACACCACGCCGGGGGCGCGCGCGTCCGCGGCCCCGGTGCACGTCGCACCCGCGGTGTCCATCGGCGTGCCGCACGAGCGGACCGGAGTAAGGCTGGCGCGGCACGCCTTCGCCGACCAGGTCAGCGCGGCCGGTGTCGAGGATGATGCCCGGGATGACGCGATGCTGGTGCTCTCCGAGCTCGTGAGCAACGCGGTGAAGCACGCAGCGCCGCTCCCGAGCGGTGAGATCACGGTGCGCTGGAGCGTCGACGACGAGGTCCTGCACCTCGAGATCACCGACGGGGGAGCGAGCACCCGGCCCCGTGCCGGCGTCGCCGCACTGTCTGCCCTCGGCGGTCGCGGTCTGGACATCGTCCGCAGCGTCAGCCGGCACTGGGGGGTCACCGAGTCGGAAGGGTCGGTGACCGTCTGGGCGGAGGTGCCCCGCGGCGCCACCCGCCCGTCCACCTCCTAGCGCCGCCTGCACGCCCGGGCGCCCCCAGTAGGGTGCCGGCGTCCCCCAGAAGCCCACCCCCGGAGCCGCGCAGCATGGGCAAGAAGTCGACCCGTCGCCGTACGGTCCGCGAAGTCGGGGCCCCCGCGACGGCCGGTGACGTCCCGGTCGTCAACGCTCGCGAGCCCTGTCCCTGCGGGTCCGGGCGTCGTTACAAGGCCTGCCACGGCCGCTCCGCTGGCGAGGCCGCCGAGGCCTACGTCGCGCGCCCGTTCGTGGGGCTGGCCGGCGAGTGCGACTGGGTCGCCATGCGCGAGGTCGTCCCGGCTGCCACCGCGTCCCTCACGCTGGCCGGCGAGCACGCCGGGCGGCAGGCGACGCTCGCCACGGTGCTGCCGATGGCCTGGCCCGGGCTGGTCCGGCAGGACGGCGAGCTCTTCGTCGGGCTGCAGGTGCCCGGCGGCTCCGGCGACGCCAACCGCGACGTGGCGCACGCCCTCGAGCTGGGCCTGGCGGCCGAGCCGGGCACCCCGATCGCCCCCAGCGCGCTGCCCGGGCCCGGCGCCCGGCTGCAGGACCTGCTCGACACGACGGTGCCGCTGCAGGTGACGGTCCACGACGGGTTCGACTTCTGGCTTGAGGGGGTCGAGGACCGCAGCCCCGACGTGGTCGCGTCGATGGAGCGGGCCAACGAGGCGGTGGTGCCGACCGTGCGGCTGACCTCGGTTCAGGCGGCGTACTGGTGCCGGATCCGGGAGCGGCACCACCTGCGCTGGGTGGTGCCGCACGAGGAGGACACGCTGCTCGACGCCCTGGCCCGGCTGCACGCAACGGGCGCGGACACCCTGGGTGAGGGCTCGCGGTACGTCGGCTCGTTCCGGGCGCACGGCCTGGTCGTCCCGGTGTGGGACCTGGCGCCCGGCACGTCGGCCGAGTCGCTGGAGGAGCCGGTCGACGCGTTCGCCGGCCGGCTCGACGACGCCCTGGCCGACACCGCACCGCTCACGGCGGCGGCCCGCCGGGCCCGCGACGGCCTCCGCAGCCGTCAGCTCACGCTGCGCTGATTTGGGGATGGGCCTGGCGCCTGCACCGTCACCCTCATGATCCTTTGCGCGTGGACACACCGGACGTGCGGCCTGTCGGTTGAGCGGGCGCACGAAGGATCTTCTCCCGGTGGCCGCGGCCACCGGTCTGTCATCGATCGGTGAAAAAGTGACCCGCGAGCCGGGCGGTTCGCCTTGCGCGGCCTGGTGTCTCGGATATCGTTGCCGACAGGCCCGAGCGCTGCTGCATCCCCCGTCGGTTGCGCTCGGGCCGTTTCATGTCCCCAGTCAGGATGCCTCCTGACAACGAAATCCGTCGTCCACGACGGTTCGTGAGAATGGGATCGGTCGGACCTGGTCGATGGGTCAGACGGGTAGCGCCTCGCGGCTGATGGGGCACGACATGCAGCGCGGGCCGCCCCGGCCGCTGCCCAGCTCGGAGCCGGCGATCCGGACCACCTCGATGCCGGCCTCCTCGAGCCGGGCGTTGGTCTCCACGTTGCGCTCGTACGCCACTGCCAGACGCGGGCCGATGGCGAGGGTGTTGTTGCCGTCGTCCCACTGCTCCCGCTCGGCCGTCACCGGGTCGAGCCCGGTGTCGATGATCCGCAGGGTGTCGATGCCCATCGCCTTCGCCGCGGCCACCAGGAACGGCTCCGGGCCGTCGACGTGCAGCCCGCCCCCGTCCGTGACGGTGAAGGCCTGGAGCGTGTCGGCGATGTTGGGGTACATCACCACGGCGTCCACGTCGACCATCGTGCAGACGGTGTCGAGGTGCATCGTCGCCCGCTCCTGCGCGATCGGGACCGCGAGGACCGTGGTCGCGAGGCCGCGGTCGAAGACCGTGCGCGCCAGCCGCTCGGCGCCCGCCGGTGTGGTGCGCTCGCCGACGCCCACGGCGACGACGCCGGGGGACAGCAGCAGCACGTCGCCGCCCTCGACCGGCTCGTTCTCCGGGCCGTGGACCAGCTCGGTGCCGGCGAACCGCGGGTGGTGCCGGTAGATCGCCCGGGTGAGCGTCGTCTCGCGCTCGCGGGCCGGCATCGCGAGGCTCGTGACCGCGACCCGGTCCCGGATCCACACGCTCGAGTCGCGGGTGAACAGCAGGTTCGGCAGCGGGTCGATGACGAAGTCGTGCCGGTCCATCAACCGATAGACCAGACCGCCGACCGGCGCGATCT
This sequence comes from Actinomycetes bacterium, assembly GCA_038246545.1. Taxonomy (GTDB): domain Bacteria; phylum Actinomycetota; class Actinomycetes; order JACCUZ01; family JACCUZ01; genus JBBRVW01. Next base: position 70,064 of record JBBRVW010000005.1, read on the forward strand.
CCTCGTGCGCCAGCCCGGCCATGAGGGCGCCCGCCAGGTCGGTGGGGTGCAGCCCGCCCAGGTACGACGCGACGAAGCCGTGCAGCGTCTCGCCCAGCCGCGGGTCGCGCAGCACCGCGTCGATCGCCTCGGTGCGCGCGGCCTCGACCTCGAGCGCCGTCGCCAGCAGGTCGGCGAGGTAGAGCACCTCGACGTCACGGTCGCGCAGCGCCTGGGCGAACGCGTCGTGCTCGTCCTGCGCCCGGCCGACCCAGGGGATGCCGTCGAACAGCAGCTTGTCGTTGTTGCGCGGCGTGAGCCGCTTGAGCTCCGGGCCGGGCCGGTGCAGCAGCACCGTGCGCAGCCGGCCCACCTCGCTGTCGACGCCGAGGGGGGCGGGAGCGCGCTCGTCGGCCGCGCGGGCGGGGGTCTCGCTCATGGCCGGAAGGGTAGCCGTGGCGCGCCGTCGCGTCCCCCGGCGTTGTGGCGCAGGTCACCCGCCCGGCGCGGGCTGGTCCGGTCCGGCCCGGTCGTCGGCAACCATGGACCGGATGCGTCGCGTCCCCGTCCTCGTCCTCACCGCCGCCGTCACCGCGGCCGCGGTGGTCGGCGTGCAGGCGGCGACGGTCCTCGACCGGCCGGGCCCCGAGCCGGTACCGAGGGTTCGCACGGTCACCCGCTGCCCGGACGGGCCGGTCCTGGTGACCGACCGCCCGGTCCCGCTGGTCGCCGACCTGGCCACGGTGGTGGTGCGCGACAGCCCGTCGAGGGCGGCGCTGCTGGCCGGCGCCGACCAGGTGCTCGCGGGCACCATCCCGGTCGTCCGGCCGCGCCCGGTCCCGGGCGAGGACCGGCTGCGGTACCTCTACGACGCCGGCGTCGCGCTCCGCCGGGTCGTCGGCGTCCTCGGCTACGCCTACGCCGCCACAGACGACCCTCGCTACCTGGACGCCATGGCCGCGCAGACCGTCCGCGCCGCGCGCTGGCCCGACTGGAACCAGCTGCCGGGTGGCCACCCCCTCGACACCGCGCAGGTCGGCACCGCGGTGGCCCTCGGCTACGCCTGGTCGCGCACCCGGATGTCGACCGGCGAGCGGGTCGAGGTGCTGGCCGCGCTCGAGACCCGACTGGTGTCGCCGTACGTCTGCGGGGCCGGCGGGCTCGCCGCCCGTCGGGACGGCGACGGCAACCAGGCCACGGTCGTCGGGGCGGCCGTGCTGCTCGCCGGGCTCGCGGCGCGCGGCGAGCGCAGCTGGGCGGACCAGGCGGTGCAGAGCGGCTCGGCGGCCCTGGGCCGGCACGCGGCCACGGACGGGTCCGGCCGGTCGCTCGCCGACGGTCCGACCGACGAGGGGCTGATGTACACGAACTACGAGGCGGCCAGCGTCGCGCTGCTCGACGCCACGGTGCGGGCCACCCGTGGCCAGCCGGAACTGACGCGCCGGCTCGCCGCCGCCCTGCCGTCGCTCGACGCGCTGGCGTCGTGGAACGAGCACTGCGGGCGGGTCGTCGAGCCCGCGGTGCAGGACGGCTGGGACCTCTACCCGTGGGTCGACCGCACCACGGCGCTGGCCGACATGGCGCGCTACCCGGACTCGGGGCCGCGGCTGCTCGGGCTGTACGAGGCCCTGCAGGCGCGCGGCCGGCTGACGCTGCCCGGGGTCGGGGAGTGGGCGGTGCCCGACGGCATCGCGGAGCTGGTCCGGTCCCAGCTGACGCCGGGTACTGCCGCGCCCGCGGCACCGCCGGACCTGCACGTGGCCGGCGGGTCCGCCTCGGCGCGGTCCTACGGCTGCGCGACGGCCGGCGACACGTACGCGCTCGTGACCGCGGTGCCCAACGACTCCCCGCACGCGCACGCCGACGTCGGCAACGTGGTCGTGAAGCAGGGCGAGACGACGCTGCTCGACGACCTCGGGCAGCGCAGCTACGCGTTCACCGGCAGCCCTGTGTGGCGGGCGTCGACCGAGGCCCACAGCACCGTCGGGGTCGGGCAGCCCGACGGCACGGTGCTGCAGCACCGGTCCGGGGCCGGGGCCGTGACCGTCGACGGCACCGACCTGGTCATGACCTCGACGTCGGCCCTGCCGGGCGTCGCCAGCTGGCAGCGCCGGGTCACCGTGGCCGACGGCGCGGTCCGGGTCCGCGACGACGTGACGTCCTCGGCGGGCGCGAGCGTGCCGCTGTCGGCGTCGTTCCTGCTCGCCGCCCCGCCGTCCGCTGTCGCGCAGCTGCCCGACGGCACCCTGCATCTCACCGTGGCCGACGGCTCGTCGTGGGTGCTCGTGCCGCCGTCGGGGGTGACGGTCACGCTGTCGGACGCGTCGCCCAGGCCGCCGTACGTCGACGCCCCGGACCTCGCCGCGGCCGCCGCGGGGCACACCCTCGTCGTCCTGCGCCGCGACGTCGCCGGCAGTGCCGAGCTGACCACGGAGCTGCACCGGGTCTACCCCACGACAACCGGCGCGACGGTGGCCGCGCCACCTGGCTAGCGTGCCCTGCATGGCGACCTTCACAGTGCGCGACGCGGGCGTCGGCGACTTCCCGGCCGCTGCGGCGATCCGGGCCGCGAACGAGCCGGACCGCATCATCAGCACGGAGGGCATGACGGTCTGGATGGGCGACCTGCCGGAGCGCGCCGCGCTCGGCAGCTGGCTCGCGGCGGATGACGGCGGGCCGGTCGGGTGGGCGATGGCGATGCGGTCCTGGACCCAGCCCGACGACGGCATCGGCTCGGTCGACGTCGTCGTCGCACCGGGCCGCCAGCGCGAGGGGGTCGGCACCGTCCTCGCCGAGCGCGTCCGGCAGCACTGCACCGACCTCGGCCTGCACACGGTGCGCGCCATGTCCCTCGACACCGCCTCGGCGCGGGCGATGGCGGCCCGGCACGGGTTCCGCGAGACGTTCGCGTCGACGACCTCGACGGTCGACCCCCGGACCGTCTCCCCCGGCCCGGTCCCGCCGGGCGTCCGGCTGGTGCCGTTCGCCGACCTCGACGATCCGGCGCCGGTCTTCGCGCTCGACCTCGAGGTCTCGCAGGACGTTCCCGGCGACGAGAGCTTCGAGTCGATGACGCTGGCGGACTGGTCGGCGCGGTTCTGGCGCTCGCCGGTGGTCGACGACGACTGCAGCCTGCTGCTCTACGTCGGCGACGAGCCCGCCGGGCTGACGCTGCTGCGCGTCGACCGGCCGACCGGCCGGGCCCACAACAACATCACCGGCGTTCGGCGCGCGCATCGTGGCCGCGGGCTGGCCAGGCTGCTGAAGTCGCACAGCCTGCACCGGGCCGGCGAGCTCGGAGTCACCGTGGCGGCCACCGACAACGACGAGACCAACGCGCCGATGCTCGCCGTCAACACCACGCTCGGCTACCGCCCGTCGTCGCGCCGGGTCGAGTGGGAACGCGGACCGCGCGACGCATAAGGTCGCCGGCATGTCCCTACTCGACGGCAAGGTCGCGATCGTCACCGGCGCAGGGCGCGGCATCGGCCGCGGCGAGGCGCTCGAGCTGGCCCGTGCAGGCGCCCGGGTCGTCGTCAACGAGCTCGACGCCGACGCCGGCCGGGCCGTGGTCGACGAGATCACCGCCGCCGGTGGTGAGGCGGTGCTCGACACCGGCGACTGCTCGGAGGAGGCCACCGCCGCCGGCCTGATCACGACCGCGCTGGACACCTGGGGCAAGCTCGACGCGCTGGTCAACAACGCCGGCATCCTGCGCGACCGCACCGTCGCGAAGATGTCGGTCGAGGAGTGGGACTCTGTCATCAGGGTGCACCTGCGCGGCCACTTCCTCCCCACCCGGGCCGCCTGCGCGCACTGGAAGGACACCGGCACCGGCGGACGGATCGTGTGCACCGCGTCGTCGTCGGGCCTGCTCGGCAACTTCGGCCAGACCAACTACGGCGCGGCCAAGGCCGGCATCGCGGCGTTCTCGACGATCGTGGCGATGGAGATGGCCCGCTACGGCGTGCGGTGCAACGCGATCGCGCCTGCCGCGCGCACGCGCATGACCGAGTCGGCGTACGGCGCCTCCAAGGACCCGTCCGGTCCCGATCAGAGCGGGGACGAGGCCGATGTCTTCGACTTCTGGCACCCGGACAACGTCGCGCCGCTGGTCGCCTACCTGTGCAGCGACGCGGCCGGCACGACCAGCGGCAAGGTCTTCGGCGTGCAGGGCGACGCGGTCGAGCTGTACCAGCCGTTCACCTCGGCTGCCGTGATCCAGAACCACGACACCCGGTTCACCGCCGAGGGCATCGCGGCCCGCGCGCACGAGCTGTTCGAGGCCAGCGGCATCAACCCCGAGGTCGAGAACATGATGGCCAAGCTGCGCTTCACCATGACCGACCGCGCCGACCTCTGAAGGCTGCCACGTGGTCAGAGCGTGGTGACGACGTCGTACGCGGCGACGGCGGCGAGGACGAGGCACACGACGGCGCCGACCCGGCGGATCGTCGACAGGCGCACGTGACGCAGCAGGGTCCGGCCGAGGACGACGGCGAGGCCGGCGACCACCACCAGCGCGAGCCACGAGCCGGCGAAGACGCTGACCGGGTCGTGGTAGCGCGCGGCGAGCCCGGCGGTGAGCAGCTGCGACAGGTCACCCCACTCGGCCAGGAACAGGATGCCGAAGCTCGTCGCGGCCGCCCGCAGGCCGGTGACCTCGCGGGTCGCCTTCGCCGCGAACTCGGCCTCCTCCTCGGCTTCCTTCGCATCCGCCTTGGCGGCGCCGCGGCACAGCAGGACACCGCCTGTCAGGAACAGGAGGCCGGCAACGCCCGCGACCACGGCCTGCGGCAGCAGCGACAGCAGCGAGCCTGCGGTCACCGCGACCAGCGACTGCACGAGGAACGCCGCGGAGACGCCGATCCACACCGGCAGCGGCCGGTATCGGGTGGCCAGCACGAGCGACGCGACGAAGGTCTTGTCGGGCAGCTCCACCGGGAAGATCAGAGCGAACGCTGTCGCGACGACGGCGAGGTCCACGTCAGGCGAGGCCCTGGGCGGCCGCGACCGCTGCGGCGAGCACAGCCTTGACCGGCCGGCCCAGCCGGGCCGCCGCCGCCGCCACGTCGTCGTACTCCGGCGAGACGTTGACGACGGCCCCGTCGAGACGGGCCAACTTCACCGCGATCTCGCACCCGTCGACCTGCACGGTGCGCAGCTCGCGGTCCAGCGACCGCTTGCCGACCCGGTGCTCGCGGACGCCGATCGTCGTGCTCTCCGTGAACACGACGCGGCGCACGGCGGTGAGTGCGGCCGGTGGCGACAGCACCGACAGGGTGTGGGCCGGCCGGCCCTTCTTCATCAGGATCGGCGTGAGCCACGCGTCCGAGGCGCCGGCTGCGAGCAGGGCAGCGAGAACAGCCGGCCAGACCCGCGGGTCGAGGTCGTCGACGTTGGCATCGAGGACGACGGCGGTCTCGTCGGCCCAGCCGCCGGGCGCGTCCCCGGCCGGCTCACCGAGCACCACCCGCACCACGTTCGCCCGGCCGTCCGGGTCGCGACCACCCGCCCCGGTGCCGGTGGCGAGGACCGACATCGCCGGCACCGGCCCCCAGTCGGTGACCACGGACGCGAGCAGTGCGGCGCCGGTCGGGGTGCACGCCTCGCCGTCGGCCGAACCGGCCACGACCGGCGCTCCCGTGCCGGCGAGCACGCCGAGGACCGCGGGGACCGGGACGGGGAGGACGCCGTGGGCGGTCCGGACCTCACCGCGGCCGAGCGCCACCGGCGAGCAGCGGACCTCGGTCACGCCGAGGTCGTGCAGGGCCGCGCTGACGCCGACGACGTCCGCCAGCGAGTCGAGCGCGCCGACCTCGTGGAAGTGCACCTGCTCCGGGTCGATGCCGTGCGCCGTGCCCTCGGCGCGGGCCAGCCTGGCGAACACGTCCAGCGCGCGGTCGCGCACCGGCACGGCCAGGCCGGCGCGCTCGACCATGGCGCGGACGTCGGGCCAGGTGCGGAGTGCGTCGCTCGGTGCCACCGTGACGTCGACCTTGGTCGCCGCGAGCCCCGCGCGCGTGACCTGGCGCCGGACCAGCCGCACCGGCTCCGCACCGAGCCCGTCGACCGCTGCCTGCAGCACCGCGAGATCGGCCCCGGCCCCGACCAGGGCGCCGAGCAGCATGTCGCCGGACGCCCCCGCCGAGGCGTCCACCCAGAGCAGCATCCGGCCCGGGGCGCCAGTCATGTCGGGGCCGCTGCCCGGCGGGCGACCCGGGCGGCGAACACCCCGGCGCCGAAGCCGTTGTCGATGTTGCACACGGCGACGCCGGGCGCGCACGAGTTGAGCATCGCCAGCAGTGCCGCCAGGCCGCCGTACGACGCGCCGTAGCCGACCGAGGTGGGCACGGCCACCAACGGGACCCCCGTCAGGCCGCCGACGACGCTGGGCAGCGCGCCCTCCATGCCGGCCACCACCACGAGGCAGTCGGCGTCGTCGAGCTCGGCGCGCACCGCCATCAGCCGGTGCAGCCCGGCGACCCCGACGTCGTCGACGCGACGTACGCCGGCCCCGAAGGCCCGCGCCACGAACGCCGCCTCCGCGGCCACCGGGCCGTCGGACGTGCCCGCCGCGACGACGCAGACCGTGCCGCGCGGCTCCGGCAGGACACCGATCGCGACCGCGCGGGCGACCGGGTCGACCAGCGCCTCCGGGAAGGCGGCGAGGACGGCGTCAGTGGTCGCGTCCGGCAGCCGGGTGGCAACGGCCCGGTCGCCGTGGTCGACCAGCGCACGCAGGATGGCCACCGTCTGCTCCGGCGTCTTTCCGGCGGCGTAGACCACCTCCGGGTCGCCGGTGCGGACACCGCGGTGGGTGTCGACGCGGGCGAAGCCGAGGTCCAGGGCGCCGTGCATCGGCCCGTCGGCGAGCCGCTCGACGGCCGCGTCCACGTCGACGCCGCCGGCGGCCACCTCGCGCAGCAGCGACGTCAGCTCGGCGCGGTCCACACCGCGCAATCTAGTTGCCGCGCGCCGGCACCCCGACCGGCGGCCGGTAACGTGCGCACCTCCCGCCCCGCCACCCCGAGGACACCCGTGCCCAGCTGGTCGACCGAGACCTACCAGGCAGTCACGCTGGCGGCCGCGGCTGCGGCGGCAGTCAGCCTCCTGCTGCTGCTCGTCGTGCTCGCGCGACTGAGGGTCCTGACGAGGCGGGTACGCCGGGCCGGTCCCGCCGCCCGGGCGGCGACCGAGGCCGCCGGCCCCGACCCGCGCGCCCTGCGGCACGTGGCGGTCGTGCGGTACGACGCCTTCGGCGACATGGGCGGCCGGCTGTCGTTCTCGGCGGCGCTGCTCGACGACCAGGGCGACGGACTGGTGCTGTCATCGATCAACGGCCGGTCCGAGACACGCACGTACGCCAAGGCGCTGGTCGGCGGCCAGAGCGAGCACACCCTCTCGCCCGAGGAGCAGGAGGCGATCACCGCCGCCCGTCGCGGGTGACCACGTGGTGGACGCCGACACATCGCCCGCCCCGGCGTGTCCGGTTCGCAGGCGGCGGCAGCGCGGGGTGGCGGGGCGCGGTTAGGGTCGCGGGCATGCCTGGAGTCCCGCCCGCGCGCTACGCCTACCTCGGCCCCGAGGGCACCTTCGCCGAGGCCGCGCTGCGCACCCTGCCGGCGGCGGCCAAGGGCGACCTGCAGCCGCAGACGAGCGTGACCGCCGCGCTCGACGCGGTCCGCCGGGGCGAGGCCGACCACGCGCTGGTGCCCATCGAGAACTCCGTCGAGGGCTCGGTGTCGGCGACCCTCGACGAGCTCGCCGTCGGCGACCTGCTGATGGTCACGCGCGAGGTCCTGCTCCCCGTGTCGTTCGCGCTGATGGCGCGGCCCGGCACCGGGCTGCACCAGGTACGCCGGGTGGCGACCCACCCGCACGCGGCCGCCCAGTGCCGCCGCTGGCTGGCGACCGCCCTGCCGGACGCCACCGTGGTTCCTGCGCTGTCGACCGCCGCGGCCGCCGCGGGCCTCGCCGACGGCAGCGCCAACCACGACGCCGCCATCGCCGCGCCGATCGCCGCCGACCGCTACCGGCTGGAGGTGCTGGCGCGCGACGTGGAGGACAACCCCGACGCCGTCACCCGGTTCGTCATGGTGAGCCGGCCCGGCGAGCCGCCGCTGCCGACCGGCCACGACAAGACCTCGCTGGTGGCGTTCATCTCCGACGACCACCCGGGTGCCCTGCTCGAGGTCCTCACCGAGCTGTCGGTGCGCGGCGTCAACCTCACCCGGATCGAGTCCCGGCCCACCGGCGAGCGGCTCGGGCGCTACTGCTTCTCCATCGACTGCGAGGGGCACGTGGACGACACCCGCCTGGGTGAGGCGCTGTCCGGCCTGCGCCGGATCTGTCCGGACGTGCGGTTCCTCGGGTCGTACCCGCGCGCGGACCGCGGGCCGGCCGCCGAGGCCGCGGAGGCCGACGCCGCGGCGAAGGACGCGGTCTACCGCGACGCCTCGGCCTGGCTCGGCCGGATCCGCACCGGCCGGTCCTGACCGGAGCGCGTCACGTCGCTCAGTCGCTAGGAACCTTCGCGCGCGACCGCCTCGGCGCGGCCTGCCTCGGGGTCGCCCGGGTCGGCGTCGCGCACCCCGGCCCGGACCGCCTCGAGCTGTGCGGCGAAGGCGATGCCGAGGAACAGGGCGATCGAGGTAAGGTAGGCCCAGAGCAGCAACGCCATCACCCCGGTCAACGGGCCGTATGTCGACCCGAACGACCCGCTCTTCGCGACGTACAGGGACAGCGCGTAGGTGAAGACGATCCACAGCACCAGCGAGACGCCGGCGCCGATGCCCACCCACGACCAGCCGGGCTGCCGCCGGCGCGGCGCCTTCTCGACGATGATCGCGAACGCGCCGAAGGCGAGCAGGACGCCCACCGGGAAGCGCAGTGCCTGCCAGACGTGCAACCCGAAGCCCTGCCAGTGGTAGGTCTGGGCCAGAACGTCGCCGACCGTACCGCCCGCGATGATGATGAGGAAGCCGATGATCGACAGCAGCCCCGCCGAGAGCGCCATCAGGACGGCGCGGCCGTACTTCTGCAGGGGTGGCCGGTCACGCTCGATGCCGTAGATGCGGTTTGCGCCGCGCTCCACCTGGCCCATCGAGGTGGTCAGCGCGAGGAGCGCGACCGCGAGGCCGGCCCACAGCGCCAGCGCTCCGCCGCTACCGGCCTGTCCCGAGCCCTGGTCGAGGGTTTTCTGCACGATCTCGTCCGTGCTTCCGGGCGTGATCCGGAGCAGAACCTCGCGGAGCACCCCGCCCGGTTCTGCGCGTGGATCGTGCTGGACAGCCCGATGAACGCGATGCCCAGCGGGATCAGCGACAGGACCAGCTGCAGCGCCAGCGCCCGTGCGTGGCTGAAGCCGTCGCCGTAGCGGAACCGCACGAAGGAGGACTTGACCAGGTGCAGCCGCCCGTAGTGGCGGAGCACCTCGCGGGCGTCGTCGGAGGTCGTGTCGGCGAAGCTCATCGTGCGGGTCTGCGGCACCCGCGCCACGGACGGCACCTGTCACGCCACCTTGACGATGAGCGCGCCCGGCTCGATCCGGATGTCCATGACCTTTCCGGGCTCGATGACGTCGCCGTCGAGCTGGCGCGGCTGCGCGTGGCTGGCCTCGACCAGGACGTGCTTCGCCGTGAACCGCTCGATGCGCCGGTCCGGGACGTCGGCGCGGCGCATGACGCGGCCGCCCACCCGCACCCAGTCGACGACGTTGCGGATCGAGATGGTCACGACGTCCAGGACACCGTCGTCGGGTTTCGCGTCGGGCAGCAGCGGGATGTTGCCCTGCAGCTTGCCGACGTTGCCGACCACCACGGTTCGGACGCGCCGGTGGATCGGCGTGCCGTCGTCGAGGGTCAGCGTGATGCGCATGCCTCGTCCGCGCAGGTGCTTGGCAGCCGAGACGACGTACGCCGGCCAGCCGACGGTCTTCTTCAGCCCCTCCGGGGCATCGCGCATGATCGCGGCGTCGAAGCCGAGGCCGGCCATGACCACGAACTTGCGGTCGGCGACCCCGGCGACGTCGATCTTCCGGTCGCGGCCGGACAGGCCGATGCGCAGGCACTCCTCCTCGTCGTTCAGCGGGAGGTCGAGGTTGCGGGCGAGCAGGTTGCCGGTGCCGGTGGGCAGGATCGCGAGCGGCACGCCGGAGGACGCCATCGCGGTTGCTGCGGCCATGACAGTGCCGTCGCCGCCGGCGACGAACACGAGGTCGCAGCCCTCGTCGATCGCCTGCCGGCACATGCCGGTGCCCGGGTCCTCGACGGAGGTCTCCAGCCACAGCGGCGGCTCCCAGCCGTGCTGTGCCATGAAGGGTTCGACCCGCTGCCTCAGCGGGTCGAGGTCGGTGACCTTCGTAGGGTTGTAGACGACTGCCGCGCGCTTCACCTGGCCCCCGCCGCCACGGGGGCCTCCTGAGGGTCCGCCGGGTCGCGCTCCAGCTGACAGAACCGCGCCAACGGCCCGCGGGCGAGGATCAGCCCGGCGGCGATGGCGATGGTGATCCCGCCGTTGAGGTAGGCGGCGAGGACGTCGGACAGGTGGTGGGCACCCCGGTACAGCCGGCTGAGCGCGACCAGCAGCGGCACGGCGAGGAAGACCGTGACCGCAAGGGTGCGCAGCCAGCGCTTGCGGACGTACCAGGCGACGAGCAGCGCGCTGCCGGCGAACAGGGCGGTTGCCGCCCCGGTGTGACCACTGGGATAGCTCGACGTCGGGATGCCGCTGTCGAGGCGCTTGACGTCGGGCCGAGGCCGCTTCACCGCGAACTGGACGCACAGGAAGACCAATGCCTGGCCGGCCACGGCGACCAACAGGAAGATCGAGGGTCGCCACTTCCTCATGGCCAGAGCGAGGGCGACCGCTACCACCACGAGGGCACCGACGATCGCCGCCGTGTTGCCGAGGCCGGACAGGATGTCGCTGACCCGGTTCAGGCCGGGGTCACGGTTGTCGGCCAGGTCGGTGTTGAGGTCGTTCTCCGACGTCAGCCAGGCGTCACCCTTGAAGGTCCTGGTGAGCAGCAGGCCGATGCCGAGCAGGAGCAGGTAGTCGAGGGCGAGCAGGAGCAGCACGATCCCGGCGGTGCGGGTGATGCTCGCCTTCGTGGAGGTGCGGGCCTTCATGGCAGGGTGACTCGCTTCCTGGGGCGCCGACGCGGTGTCGGCAGGTGGCAGGGTGTCAGGTCTGGGGCTGGCGGTGCGCCTCCCCGATCTCGGGTCCCGCCTCCGGCTCCACCCCCTCGGCCACGGTCGACGGCCGGCGGCCCTGCTCGCGGCGCCAGATCTCGAACGCCGCCGAGGTGCCCGCGAGCACCGCCAGCGCGACCGCCCAGCCGGCCAGCACGTCGCTGACGAAGTGCACCCCGAGCGCGACCCGGTCGAAGCCGGTGAGCAGCACCACGAGCGCGCCGAGGAGGTACGCCAGCAGGCGGCCGGTGCGGTTCAGCACCGGCAGGAAGACCAGGACGAGGACTCCGACGCCGAGCATGGAGTTCAGCGCGTGGCCGCTCGGGAAGCTGTAGCCGCTCGCGTGCGCGACCGGCTCCGGGAAGGCCGGCCGGGCCCGGGCGACGATGATCTTGAGAACGATACCCAGCAGCCCGCCCACCGCCATCGTGACGACGGCCCAGCCGGCCAGCCGCTTGGCCCCGCGGCGCCACAACCAGACCGCGACGCCGAGGACCAGGAGCCGGAACACCCACGGCTCGAGGGCCACCGCGGCGATGTCCAGCAGGTGCACCAGGGTCCCGTCGCCGCGGGTCACCGAGTTCAGCGAGTCGGCCGTCGACCGGTCGAGGTCCTCCAGCGGCTGCCAGGACGACTCGACGAGCAGCAGCAGCAGGACGAGCGGCACGGACACCAGCACCGCCACCACCGCGCCGAGCGCGAGCCGGGCGCCGATCGACCGCTGGGGCTCCGTGCCGGGCTTCCGCTCGTCGACCGGGCGGTACAGGAGGTTGCGCACCCGGGCGACGTACCCCGCGGGACCGCGTCGCATGCGGCTGGAATGGCAGGCGTCCGGCTTGTGGGGCATTGCGCCGGAGGCGGTAGTCGTTGGCCGGCGCGGCGACCGCCTGGATACGCTCGCCGGGTGCTGGACCTCAGGATGCTGCGGGACGACCCGGAGGCCGTGCGCGCCTCGCAACGAGCCCGTCGCGAGGACCCGGGCATCGTCGACGAGGTTCTCGCGGCCGACGAGCGCCGCCGCGCCGCCATCCTCAGGTACGAGCAGGCCCGGGGCGAGCAGAAGGACCTGGGCCGCCAGGTGGCCGGGGCCACCGGTGACGACCGGGCCGTGCTGCTGACCCGTACCAAGGGCCTGGCCGCCGAGGTGAAGGCGGCGGACGCCGACTCGGGCGCAGCGCTGGCCGAGTTCACCGCGCTGATGGGCCGGCTCTCCAACGTCATCGAGCCGGGCGTCCCCGAGGGCGGCGAGGACGACTACGCCGTGCTCGAGCACGTCGGCCAGCCGCGCGAGCTGGACTTCGAACCGCTCGACCACCTCGAGCTCGGGCAGCGGCTCGGCGCCATCGACACCGAGCGCGGTGCGAAGGTGTCCGGCGCGCGGTTCTACTACCTGACCGGTGTCGGCGCGCAGCTGCAGCTGGCGATGCTCAACCTGGCGATGGCCCAGGCCGCCGACGCCGGGTTCGTGCCGGTGGTCCCGCCGGTGCTGGTGAAGCCGGAGGCGATGGAGGGCACCGGCTTCCTCGCCCAGGCCGCCGAGAACGTCTACCACCTGCCGGACGAGGACCTGTACCTCGTCGGTACCTCCGAGGTGCCGCTGGCGGCGTACCACATGGACGAGGTCATCGACGCCGACCGGCTGCCGCTGCGGTATGCCGGCTGGTCGACCTGCTTCCGCAAGGAGGCCGGGTCGTACGGGAAGGACACCCGCGGCATCCTGCGCGTCCACCAGTTCGACAAGATCGAGATGTTCTCCTACTGCGCTCCCGAGGACGCTGCTGCCGAGCACCAGCGGCTGCTCGGCTGGGAGCGCGAGATGCTAGCGAAGGTTGAGGTGCCCTACCGGATCATCGACGTCGCGGCCGGCGACCTCGGCGGCTCGGCGGCGCGCAAGTACGACTGCGAGGCGTGGGTGCCGACCCAGGGCCGCTACCGCGAGCTCACCTCGACGTCCAACTGCACGACCTTCCAGGCCCGCCGGCTGCGGGTGCGGCTGCGCGACGCCGACGGCACCCGGCCGCTGGCCACGCTCAACGGGACCCTGGCCACCACCCGGTGGATCGTCGCGATCCTCGAGAACCACCAGCAGGCCGACGGCTCGGTCGTGGTGCCCCAGGCGCTGCGGCCGTTCCTCGGCGGCCGCGAGGTCCTCGAGCCGGTCGCGAAGGCGTAGGCCGTCGTCGTGGCGGACCGGGTCGGTGTCGACGGCCCCACGGACGGTCCCACCGCCGCCGAGCTGCGGGCCGGCTGCGACCGGTTCCTGCTCGGGCACGGCGAGCGGTCGCCGGCCACGGTGCTGGCCGAGGTCCACGACGTCCTCGGCGACGTCGAGCCGGACCGCTACGGGGACGGCGGCGTCGTCACCGAGCTCGAGACCGAGGTCGCCGCTCTGCTCGGGAAGCCCGCGGCGGTCCTGATGCCGAGCGGCACGATGGCCCAGCAGATCGCGCTGCGCGTGCACGCCGACCGCACCGGCCGTCGCACCGTCCTGTGGCACCCGACCTGTCACCTTGCCCTGCACGAGGACCAGGCCGTCGAGCGGCTGCACGGGTTGCACCCGCGGCCGGTCGGCGACCCGCGGCGCCTGATCGAGCTGTCCGACCTCGAGGAGGTCGCGGAGCACGCCGGCACCCTGCTGCTCGAGCTGCCGCAGCGCGAGATCGGCGGTCAGCTGCCGTCGTGGGACGACCTGGTGGCCCAGACCGCGCTGGCCCGCTCGCACGGGACCGCCCGGCACCTCGACGGGGCCAGGCTGCTCGAGTCGCTGCCGTTCTACGGGCGCCCCGCGGCCGAGGTCGCCGCCCTGTTCGACTCGGTCTACCTCTCGCTCTACAAGGGGCTCGGCGGCATCGCGGGCTGCGTGCTCGCCGGCGACGAGCAGCTCGTCGCCGAGGCGCGTGAGTGGCGGCACCGGCACGGCGGAACGCTGTTCGGGCTCTGGCCCTACGCCGCCGCCGGGCTGGCCGGCCTACGGCTGCGCGGCCCGCGGATGCCGGCGTACGTCCAGCATGCGACGGCGATCGCGGCGGCGCTGGCCGGGCTCGACGGGGTGCGGCTGGTGCCCGACCCGCCGCAGGCGCAGATGGTGCACCTGCACGTCGACCGGCCGGCCGACGACCTGCTCGCCGGTGTCCGGCGGGTGGCCGCCGAGCGGAAGGTCTGGACCTGGTCGTTCACGTTCCCCGCCGAGACGCCGGGCTGGTCGGTGGTCGAGCTCTCGGTCGGCGACGCGACACTGGACTTCACCCCCACTGAGGTGCGCGAGGTCGTGGCTGCGGTCATGGGCGCCACGTCGTGACCGGCTCCGTCCAGGTGCGCCCGTCGTCGTCCGAGACCAGGGTGTCCAGGTAGATCCGCCCGTCGTGCACGGTGAGGTCCAGGCCCAGGCCCGACGAGTCCACGACCTGCCGCCCGTCCTGGTGCACCGGCTCGAACGCCCCGCGCGTGAGACTGTCGGCGCGCCAGACGGTCAGGCCAGGACGTCCGGTGAGCTCGCGGTACGACCAGGCCAGCAGGCCGCCGTCCGGGGTCCGCGCGAACCGCGGGAAGAATCCGGGCTCGTTCGGGTGACCCTGCTCGCCCATCTCGCGCCGGGTGAGGGGCAGCCACGGACGGCTCCCCACCTTCCGCAGGTTGCCGGACGCGCGGTCGGGGACGGTGAAGATGTCGACTCGGTCCGACCACTGCGGCCAGTGGAAGTACGTCGGGGTGTCGTCGTCCGAGAGCGACGCGACCGGTCCGAGCTGCGGGGTCTGCGGCAGGTCGGCGTACGTCCGGCCGCCGGAGCCGGCCCACCAGGCCCGGTCGTAGCCCTCCAGGGGGCCGCTGGTCGCCGAGTAGACGTACTCGATGCCCCAGGGCCGCTGTCCGAGGCTCGGCCGCCCCATCGACCGGCCGACGACCCAGGTCGCCGGCAGCGGCGCGGCGGTGGCGCTGCGCACGTCGAGCACGCACCAGCCGGCCTCGCCCTTGTCGTGCCCGATGACCGGGTCGGTCAGGTTGCGGTCGCACTGGTACACCAGGCCCGGGTCCTTCGTGCTGCGCTGCTCGCCGACCATCCGCACCGGTCGCAGCCTGCCGTCCACGGTCAGCAGCCGCTGCCGGGCGTTCGACTCGTCGTTGAGCAGGAACGCGTGGCCGCTCGTCCGCGTGATCGACTGGACGTTGATCTGCTGGGGGCGCAGGTAGGTCGTCGTGTGGTAGCCGTCGTCGGTCACGGCGAGCGCCCGGAACGACGGGTGGGTCCGGCACTCGGAGCACGGCGGGCAGGCCAGGCAGGTGGTCTGCCACAGCGACACCCGCACGTCGGGGTCGTCGAAGGCTGCCACCCCCTGGAAGAGGACCGCGTTGTAGCTCAGCACGGTCTGCCGCGGCGTGAGCCGTCGGGCGCCGTCCCTCGGCTGGAAACGCCCGGTCGGCCGCTCGTCGCTCTGTGTCGGGCTGGGCTGCGGTCCGTGCGAGTCAGCCGGGTCCGGAGTCCGGCCGGTGAAGTTACCCAGAGCGAACGAACCCGCCACCAGCGCGACCGCCACCACGACCGACGCTGCGACGGCCGACGCCGCCCGGCGCCGCCGTGCCCGGCCGATCCGTCGGTGCACCTCGGCGAGGCGGTCCGGCGACTGGCCGACGACGCCGTCCGCGAGGCGCGCCAGCTCCCTGAGGTCGTCGATGGTCATGGCGTGCTCCACTCGTCGCCGACGGAGGGAACCCGAGGTGAGCTCGGCGGGCTCAGGGCCGGGTCCAGTCGTAGCTTGGCGAGCGCCTTCGCCGCCTGGCTCTTCACGGTGCCGGGCGAGCAGCCGAGCAGCTGTGCCGTCTCGGCCTCGCTGCGGTCCTCGAGGTAGCGCAGGACCACCACGGCTCGCTGCCGGGGCGGCAGGTGCCGCAGTGCCAGCCACAGGTCGTTGCGCTCGGCGGCGAGCTCCGACTCGGGCGGCACGTCGGTCTCGGGAAGCTCCGAGGTCGGCGTCTCAGTGATCCAGCGCCGCCGCCACCAGGACGCCGAGGTGGTCGCCATGATCCGGCGCACGTACGCCTCGGGCTCCCACTCGATCCGGCGCCAGGCGAACCACGCCTTGGTGAGAGCGGTCTGCAGCAGGTCCTCGGCGCGGTGTTGGTCGCCCATGAGCAGGTACGCCGTGCGCAGCAGCCCCGGCGACCGGGCGACGACGAACGCGTCGAACTCCGACTCGTCCGCCACGTCATCACGACCTCTCGGTCCCGCCACCCACAGTGTGCCGGTGCGCCTGTCAAGACGCGCTGGACCCCGGGTCGCGTTGCCCGGGGTCGACAGGCAGCACCGGACCCACGCCGCCCCGGTCGGCCCCGCGCTCTGGGCCTCGGGAAGGATCAGGGGCGTGGATGGTGCCGCGGACCGTACGCCTCGTCTCGTCGCGACCGACCTCGACGGGACGATCGTGTGCCGGGACGGCACGGTCTCGGACCGCACGGTGGCGGCTCTGCGCGGCGTCGAGGCGCTCGGCGTACCCGTGGTGCTGGTCACCGGACGGCCGGCACGATGGATGGGCGAGGTCGCCGAGCGGATCGGGCACACCGGGCTCGCGGTGTGCGCGAACGGTGCGGTGCTCTACGACCTGCACACCGAGCAGGTCGTCGAGCACCACCCGATCCCGGTGGACGTCGGGCTGGAGGTCGCGCGGCGGCTGCGGGCGGCGGTGCCGGACGTCGCGTTCGCGGTGGAGCTGCTCGACGGCTTCAGCCACGAGCCGAGCTACCTCGCCCGCTACGACGCCGGGATCGAGCGGGCGGTAGGACCGCTCGAGGAGCTCTACACCGCTCCTGCGCTCAAGCTGCTGGCGCGGCACGAGGCCATGGGCGCCGACCACCTGATGGCTGCCGCACGCACTGCCCTCGGCGACCTGGTGGAGGTGACCCACTCGGCCGCCGGGTCGGCGCTGCTCGAGATCTCCGCGGCCGGGGTGTCGAAGGCGTCCGGGCTGGCGAGGTTCGCAGCGGCTCGCGGCGTCGAGGCCGCCGACGTCGTCGCGTTCGGGGACATGCCCAACGACCTGCCGATGCTGGCCTGGGCCGGCTGGTCGTACGGCATCAGCGACGGCCACCCCGACGTCCTCGCTGCGGTGAGCGAGGTCGTCGACCCGCCCGAGCGCGACGGCGTCGCCCGCACCCTCGAGCACCTCTTCGCCCTCTGACCCGCCCCCGCCCCGCCCCCGGTGATCCACAGCGCGCGACCCCGGTGATCCACAGCGGATCCGCCGGAAATTGTCCAATGGATCCGCTGTGGATCATGCGGCCTGGGTGAGCCCGAGGAACCAGCGGATCTCGCGTAAGACGGCGTCGGGCTCGGTCCAGAGTCGTCGTGCTGCGAGACGCAGCAGGACGACACCCACCGACTGGACAGCGTTCTGCCGCACCAGGTCGGCCTGCCACTGCGTGGGCGACAGGTGGTACTTCTGGCCGTCGACCTCGACGCCCTTGCCGAGCGCACGCCAGAGCGCGTCGACGTAGCGGACGCCGAGCGCCGTCGTCACCGCCGCGTTGAGCTCGGGCATGGGGAGCCCGGCGCGGCGGACCAGTCGCACGAGCTGCGCCTCGGACGCGGCGTGTGAACCGCTGGCGAGCTCCGACAGCGCCAGCCGGGGAAGCCGGGAACCGGCCGAGGGCGCCTGGTGGAGCTCGTCGCCCAGCAGGTCGACCGTCACCAGGCCGCCCTGGACGGCTCGTCCGAACAGGTCGTCCACCTCGCTCAGCCGGCGCAGATCGAGTGCCGTATCCATGACGGAGCGAGGAGCAAGGGTGACGGGAAGGCCGTTCACCTGGACGGCGCGGAACGGCCGGACGGACTGCCGGACCCAGACGCGCTCGGTCGACCGGGGGTGGGTGCCGCCCGGCCGCGTGACGACGATCCGACCGGTCCGGACCGGCAGGCCCCATCGCATCACGGCCGTGGCGTGGCTCAGGGCTGAACCCGGGCCGGAGTACAGGAGGGCAGCCCGCTCCCACTGACGCCGCGTCGGCTCACCCGTCGTTCGCAGGACGACCCGCGGCAGCGGTTCCTGCCACGACCCGGTCCGGATGCGTCGGCGCACCCGGTCGTAGGTCCACCCGCACCCGGTCAGTGCCGAGATCGTGGCCAGGTCGTCGAGCCAGGGGTCGTGCTGCGAGCTTGCCATGTCGGGAGCGTGCCTGGAGCACGGCCCGGCACCGGCCACCCTGTCCACAGGGCCCTCCCGAGGCGATGATCCACAGTGGATCCCTTGGATAATTTCCAACAGATCCGATGTGGATCACGGCGACGGCGCGCTGTGGATCACGGAAGGGCTAGAGGTACTGGCCGGTGTTCTGGTGCGGGCCGGGGCCGTCGTCGGGACCGCCAGGGCCGCCGGGCATCACCGGGCCGCCGGGCAGGGCCCGGCGGCGCATCTCCTCGAACTGGGCGCGGGCCGCCATCTGCTGGGCGAACAGCGCGGTCTGGATGCCGTGGAAGAGACCCTCCAGCCAGCCGACCAGCTGGGCCTGGGCGATCCGCAGCTCGGCCTCGGTCGGGATCGAGTCGTCGGTGAACGGCAGCGAGAGCCGTTCGAGCTCCTCGACCAGCTCGGGGGCCAGCCCCTCCTCCAGCTCCTTGATCGAGCGGGCGTGGATCTCCTTGAGCCGGACCCGGCTGGGCTCGTCGAGGTCGGACGCGCGGACCTCCTCGAGCAGCTGCTTGATCATGCTGCCGATCCGCATCACCTTCGCGGGCTGGTCGACCAGCTCGGTGACCGACCGGTCGTCGACCTCGTCGCCGCCGGGCGCGGTCTCGACGGACCTGCCGTCGGGTCCGACGATCACGACCCGCTGCTCGGGTCCGTGCTCGGCCGGCTCGGGCGGCTGCGCGTGCTGATCGGTCATGACCCCATCCTCGCCCACCCGCCCGCGACAAAACGGTGGACCCTCCTCGGTCCCGCTGCGACTCTCGGGCCTGTGCCCGACACCCGCTCGCCCCGCCTGGCTCACCGCCGCGTCACCACCGACGACCTCGGTGCCGTCTGCCGGCTGCTCGAAGCCAGCGACCTCGCCGTGGTCGGCTTCGTCGACTTCACGCCCGACGAGATCGCCGCCGACCTCCGGCGCGACGACCTCGAGGCCTTCGGCTGGTACGACGACACAGGGACGCTGCAGGGGTACGGCTGGGTCTCGCTGACCGCCGGGAGCAACCAGGTCGAGCTCGACGCCTACGTCCACCCGGAGCACGACGGTGCGCTGGGCCACGACGCCCTGGCCGTCCTCGAGGCGCGCGGCCGCGAGCTGGCCGCCGCGGCCGGCCACGGCGAGCCGTGGTTCGGCATGGGCGTCTACCGCGCTGACGCGCGCACCCGCGACTGGCTGACCACGGCGGGCTACGACGTCCGCACCACCTTCACCCGGATGCGGATCGACCTCGACCCGGCCGCCGGCTACCTCGCTCCGGCGACCGAGGTGGTGCTGCGCCGGGTCGGGGCCTCCGACGAGCCCGGGCTGCGCACGGCCTACGAGATCGAGGAGGCGTCCTTCACCGAGCACTACGGCCACGTGCGCCGCAGCTACGAGTGGTGGCGCGAGCGGCTCGTGGCGCGGGGCCCGGACGGGGCGACCGTCTTCCTCGCCGAGGTCGGCGGCGAGCCGCTGGGCGTGATGGTGACGACCCGGCAGTTCGCGACGGACGAGGACGCGGACTACGTCCGGACGGTGGGCGTGCTCCCGGCCGGCCGCGGCCGCGGGGTCGCGAAGGCGATGCTGCGGGACTGCTTCGCGGCCGCCCGGCACGCCGGCCACCGGGCCGTCCTGCTGCACGTCGACGTGGCCAACGTGACCGGCGCCCTGCGGCTCTACGAGTCGGTCGGCATGCGCCCCGTGCTGGAGATCGACGCCTTCGCCAAGGGCGACCTGGTCGCCGGCGCCGCGTCACCGGCCTGACGGCGACCCTCGGAGGAGGGGACCCACACCCGCTCCAGCCGCCGCTGCACCAGGACCTGCAGCGACCGCCGACGGGCGGCGCGCTGCTCACGGCGCACGTCGAGCGGCCTCATCCGATCCTCCGCTCCAACGGCAGCCGCGACCGGGTGAGCAGCCAGGCGGCGCCGGCCGCCAGCAACGGGACGAGGACCAGCACCTCGGCCAGCCGCCAGACGGGCACCACCAGGTCCACCCCGGGCACCGCCCCGATGAGGGCCGCCCCGGGCACGAAGCCGGCCGCCACGCCGAGCGCCGTCCCGAGCACCGAGATCGACAGTGCCTGCGCCGCCGCGAGCCGGCGCCGGAGCCGGGGGGCCGCCCCGATGGCCGCCAGTGTCGCCTGGTCGGCCCGGGCGTCTGCCTGCGCCGGGCCGGTCGCGATGCCCGCCGATCCCAGCGTGATGATCGCGGCGCCCACCACCAGCGCCAGCAGGCCGAGGCCGTACTGGCTCACGTACCCGCGTTCCACGCTGAGGTAGGCCGTTACCCCGGCGTCCGTGAGGGCCTGCTGCGCGCGCTGCTCGTCGTCGCTGGTGGGCAGCGCCCGGAACCGGAGGAACAGCGTCGACGGTGTGGTGCGCAGACCCAGGGCGTGGGCGGCTGCCGGGCTGTAGACCGCGTCGGACGCCGCCTCGGTCACGGGCTCATACGCGCCGGGCAGCGCGACCTGCGTGGCCTGCGGCTCCCGGTCCTCCCGCTGGGCCGCGGTCGCCTCCTCGGCCGACACGACGTCGAAGAGCACCGTTCCGTCGCTGCGCAGCGCGTTTTTCTGGAACACCACGACCCCGCCGTCGGCCAGCGCCCGGGCGGCGGCGGCGGACGCGCGTCTCCTGGTGACGACGCGCACGGTGTCCGCACCGCCGACGGGCGTGCCGAGGAAACCGCCGGTGACGGTCAGGCCCTCGCCGGTGCAGGACGGGTCGAGCTCGGCACGGTCCTTCTCCGCCGAGGTGGGCGGCCGGTCCAGCGCGTTGACGAAGCAGTCGTTCTCCGGCGGTATGACGGGCAGGGCGTAGGCGGGGGTGCAGACCGAGGTGTCCGACCTGCAGGACGAGTCGACGACCTCGACCACGTGAGCGGTGAACGGCGGCAGTGCCGGGCTGATCGCGGTGCGGACCCGGTCCGGGTCCGCCTGGTGCCGTGTCTCCTGCCCGGTCCTCTGGTCGTAGCGGTAGGTCATCAGGTCGACGCCGGCACTGAGGGTGGGCCACGACGGGCGGTAGGCCTCCTGGTCGTGGGCGTCCAGCGAGGCGACGTAGAGCAGCAGGGCGGTGCTCCCCGTGACAGCGGTGAGCACGGCGGCCATGGCCGGTGCGCTCCGGCCGCGGTGCCGCGCGGCGTCGCGCAGCGCCAGCCGGGTCGCCAGCGGCAACCGCCCGGCCCAGCGCCCCGCCAGCCCGATGATGGCGGGACTGACGATGATCAACCCGATCTGGGCCAGCGCCGCGCCGCCGGCGATGAGCCCCGCGACCGCTGCCGTGCTTCCGCCGTTCAAGGGGTTCAGGCCGGTGTTGTGAGCCACGGACAGGGCGCTGCCGAGCGCCGCGGAGCCGATGCCCACCGCGACGACCACCATTCCGATCGCGGGCACCTTGCGCGCGGTCCGCAGCTGGCCGCGGCGTCCGGTGAGCGCGACGACGGGATCCTGCCGGGCCGCCGTGCGCGCGGGCAGCACGGCGGCCAGCACGCCGGTCGCCACACCGAGCAGCGCGAGGCCGAGCAGCTCCACCGGCCGGACGTCGAACCGGCCGAAGTCGGCGTCGGCCACGCGGGTGAGCAGCGGTCGGGCCACCGCCGCCAGCGCCAGGCCGAGCACGACCCCCCCGACCGCTCCGGCCGTGCCCAGCACCAGCCCACCGGCGAGCACCACCGAGCGGACGTGCCGACGTGACCCGCCGACGGCGGCCAGCAGCCCGAGGGCCCGGGCCTGTCGGCGGGCGCCGACCGCGAAGGCCGCACCGGCGAGCAGGCAGACCTCGAGTGCGGCGAGAGCGGCCGCCACCGCCACCAGCATCCACAGCAGCCAATACTTGTTCTGGACCCCCATCCGGTTCCCGGCCACGTAGTAGGGGACCGCCGAGTCCGGTGGCGGGTCGAGCAGGACCCGGCGGGAGGAGACGAGCAGGCCGAGCTGGTTGAGCGCCTGCACCTCCGTCCAGGTCACCGGCCGGTCGCCGGCGAGCCAGACCATCGGCGCGCCGGTGGCGGGAGTCCCCCGCCCGAGCAGTGCGCCGGGCTCGGCCCAGACCACCTTCCCGGCAGGGTTGCCGACCTCGTCGACGATGCCCGTCAGGGTCAGCCGGCGCGCCGGCTCGGTGAGGCGGACGGTGCCACCGAGAGGCACGCCCAGCTGCCGGGACATCGCCGAGGTGACCGCAACCTGGTCCGGTCCGGACGGCGCGGCTCCCGAGCGCAGGACGTACCGCCCGGCGAGGACCGGGTCCCCCACCGGTGTCTCGGACCACTCGACGTGCGCCGACCCGACCCGGGTGCGGGCCAGAACCTCGCCGGACTCGCTGGTGAGCAGGCGGTAGCCGGCCGGTGCCACCGAGGACAGGGACCGCGCGTCCGCGTACGGCCTGCGAGAGGCGCTCTCGGAGCTGGTCACCTCGAGGGCGCCCTGGCGGGGGTCCGGCGCCTGGAGCATGGGGTTCCCGTTGGCCGACTCGAGCAGCGCCTGGGTGGTGCCCAGCCGCCGGGCCGCCACCTCGTCGGGCTCCGGCTGCGCCGACCGTGCCAGCACGTCCGTGGCGGTCATGGCGAGGATCGGCAGGCCCACCATGGCCACGACCAGCGCACTGCGGCCCCGTGCCCGCAGTGCGTCTCGCCGGGCGATCCGCAGCAGCGGCCGCCAGCCTGACCCCCGCCCGGCACGACGGCTCATCGGCCGGTGCCGGCGTCGAGCAGCGACTCGGCGGCGTCGGTAGGGCCGGTCTCGTCGACGGCGAGGCCGTCGCGCAGGAAGACGACCCGGTCGGCCCAGGCAGCGTGCCGGGCCTCGTGCGTGACGAGCACACCGGCCGCGCCGGCGTCGCAGCGCGCGCGCAGGAGGCGCAGGACCTGCTCGCCCGTCTCCGTGTCCAGCGCCCCGGTCGGCTCGTCGGCCAGCACCAGCCGGCGGTCGCCGACGATGGCCCGGGCGATAGCGACCCGCTGCTGCTGCCCGCCGGACATGTCGTCGGGGAAGCGGTCGGCCAGCTCGTCGATGCCCACCTCGGCGAGTGCGATCAGCGCCGACCGGCGCGCCGAGCGGCTGGACTCGCCGTCCAGCTCGCGCGGGAGCGCGACGTTCTCGGCGGCGGTCAGCGCCGGGATCAGGTTGAAGTCCTGGAAGACGTACCCGATGGAGCGGCGTCGCAGCGCGGCGAGCTCCGCGCGGGACAGGCTGCCGAGCTCGATGCCCTCGACCAGCACCGCCCCGGTCGTGGGCGAGTCCAAGCCACCGGCGCAGGTGAGCAGGGTCGACTTGCCGGAGCCGGACGGGCCCATCACCGCGACCAGCTCGCCCGCGACGACCCGCAGGTCGATGCCACGCAGGGCGTGCACCACCGACTCGCCGTGCCCGTGGACGCGGGTGAGTCCCCGCAGCTCGAGCACCGGGCCGGTGCCGGACGTGGGTGCGGCGATCATCTGCGGGCCTCCTGCACGGACGTGGCGGACGTGGCGGGGGTGGGCTGCTCGGTGCCCCGCTCGGACGCCGCGCGGGCGAGCCGGGCCTCGCAGTGGTCGAGCCAGCGCACCTCGGCCTCGGCCGCGAACACGAGCGAGTCCAGGACCAGCAGCCAGGCGAGGTCCTGCGGGGCCGGTCCGGTGGCCCGCGACTTGAGCCGGGTGTAGTCCTGCAGGGCGCGCAGGGTGGCGGACCGCTGGCCCTGGACGACCGCGCGGACGTCGACGCCGGGGACGGTCACTGCCATCGCGAGCTTGATCGCCAGCTCGTCCCGGGGTGGTGAGGTCCGGCTGACCGGGGTGCTGAACCAGGTGGCCACCTCGGCCCGGCCGGGGTCGGTGATCCGGTAGACCGCGTGGCCGTCCTCGTCCTCGCCGGCCGGCTCCACCAGCCCGTCCCGCTCCAGCCGGGACAGGGTCGTGTACACCTGCCCGACGTTCAGCGGCCAGGTCGCCCCGGTGCGGGTCTCGAACTCGGCGCGCAGCTGGTAGCCGTACATCGGCCCCTGCTCGAGCAGGGCCAGCAGGCCTTGGCGGATGGACATCTCTCGGGCTCCCAGGGATGTGGCGGACGTACGTACCTACCCGGTACTGGATACGGCGTATGTATACCGGGTATGGCAAGGCTGCGCAAGCGCTGGCGGCTCGAGTGGTCGCCGGCCGCCGGGACCGGCGCGGGCACTGCTGCGGACGGGGGACAGCGCTTGAGCCGTCGACCGATGTGCCGAAGATCCGATGGCGGGCAGGTCGTCCGCCCGAGGACGAGGGGGGGCCAGGCCAGATGGCACAGCGGCCAGGTCCGACCGCGGCGTCGGCTGTGACCGAGGACCCGGACCTGCAGGCCTGGGTGCAGCCCATCGTGGCCCTCACCACCGGGACGGTCGCCGGCCACGAGGCGCTGGCCCGGTTCCCGGGCACCGGCATCTCGCCGGCCGTCCAGCTCGAGCGGGCCTGGTCGCGAGGCGTCGGGCCTGAGCTCGAGGCGCGGGCCGTGCGAGCGGCCCTGCGCCTGCCCGACCGTCCGCCGGGTGCCTACCTGGCTGTGAACCTCAGCCCGCGGGCGATGAGCGCCCCGGGCGTCCGGGCGGTGCTGGACCGGGACCTGACCGCCATCACCGTCGAGATCACCGAGTCGCAGTACGTCTCGAACCCGGTCATGACCGAGATCGCGGACTGGCTGCGCAGCCGTGGTGCCCGGCTGGCGATCGACGACGTGGGCACCGGCTACGCCGGCCTGGAGCGGCTGGTCGTGCTGCGACCGGACCTGATCAAGCTGGACCGGTCGCTGACTGTCGCGCTCGCCACCGACCCGGTCACCCGCCGGATGGTGGAGAGCCTGGTGCACTTCGCCGCGCGCAGCGGCTCGGCCGTCTGCGCCGAGGGAATCGAGGACACCGCCACCCTGCAGGTGGTCGCGGAGCTCGACATCGGCTACGGCCAGGGCTACTTCTTCGGTCCGCCCGCGCCGTCGTGGTCCACCCTCACGGCCGAGGTGGTCCGCGCAGCGGCGGAGGTCCACCGGGAGGCCCTGAGCGGCACGCCCAAGCAGTCCCTGAAGATGGACGACCTGGTGCTGCTCGAGCGCCTCGCCGACCGGTTCAGCGAGGCGGAGGACCTCGAGGACGTGCACCACGCGATCGACACCGTCGGGCGCCTCGTCGCGGCCGACGACGTCGCGATCGACCTGCTGCACGCCGGCGGCCGGAGCACCGAGCGACTCAGTCACCACACCTGGCTGACCGGGTCGGCCCGCGACCTGGACGCCGAGCCGCAGCTGCGGTGGGTGCTCGACTCGCGGCGCGCCGCCCAGGTGCTCGTCACCGACCCCCGGGCCGACCCGGCGAGCGTGGCCCGGCTGCGCGAGACCGGCTTCGGGGCCCTGCTGCTCGTCCCGGTGATCACCAGGGGGACCAGCCTCGGGGTGCTCGCCCTGCACCGGGTCGTCCCCGAGCCCTGGACCCTCACCCAGATCCGGCTGGCCAGGATCGCCGCGAGCCAGCTGGCCGCCACCCTCGACCGCCTGCTGCCCGAGCGCTGAGCCGGGCCGGCGGGGCCGGCGGGGCCGGCGGTCCCACCGGGCTCAGGGGGTGAGCAGCACCTTGCCGACGTGCGAGGACCCCTCGACCACCCGGTGCGCCTCGGCGGCATCGGCCATCGTCAGCACCCGGTCGACCACCGGCCGTACCCGGCCGGCCTCGACGTGCGGCCAGACGTGCTCGCGCACCGACGCGACGACGGCGGCCTTCTCCTCCGGCGGCCGCGCCCGCAGGCCGGTCGAGAGCACCGCGCCGCGCTTGGCCATCAGCCGGCCGAGGTCCAGCTCGCCGCGGGCGCCGCCCTGCAGGCCGATGTTCGCCAGCCGGCCGTTGGTGGCGAGCACGTCGACGTTCCTGGCCAGGTACGCCGCCCCCATGTTGTCGAGCACCACGTCCGCCCCGCGGCCGTCGGTGGCCGCCCGGACCGCCTCGACGAAGTCCTGCTCCCGGTAGTTGACGAGGATCTCCGCGCCGAGCTCGCGGCAGCGGGCCAGCTTGTCGGCGGACCCCGCCGTGACGGCCACCCGGGCGCCGGCCGCCACGCCCAGCTGGATCGCCATCGTCCCGATCCCGGACGAGCCGCCGTGCACGAGCAGGGTCTCGCCCGGCCGCAGCCCGGCCAGCATGAAGACGTTGGACCACACGGTGCAGGCGACCTCGGGCAGCGCCGCCGCGTCGACCAGCCCGACGCCCGTCGGCACCGGCAGCAGCTGCCCGGCCGGCACCGCCACCCGCTCGGCGTACCCGCCGCCGGAGAGCAGCGCGCACACCTCGTCACCGACCGACCAGCCGGTCACGCCGTCGCTGAGCGCGAGCACCCGGCCGGAGCACTCCAGGCCCGGGTACGGGGAGGAGCCGGGCGGCGGGTCGTAGTGGCCCTGCCGCTGGAGCAGGTCGGCCCGGTTGACGGCGCTCGCGGCGATGTCGAGCAGGACCTCACCCGACGCGGGGACCGGGTCGTCGACCTCCTGCCAGTCCAGGACCTCGGGACCGCCAGGACGGGTGACGACGACGGCGCGCATGGTGCACCAGCCTAGATCGAAGGCACTAGCGCGACCCGCCGGCAACCCTCAAGGAAATGTCGAAGCCGTCCGAAGCACTCCGTATCGACCATCTCGTCCTCAAGGCTCGTCGGAGGGTCATCCATGCTGCGTGACGCCGGAGTGCGCACCAAGCTGCTCGCTGTCCTCGCGATCCCCACCCTGCTGCTCGTCGCCGCGACGAGCCTGCTGGTGGGCGGTCAGGTGACCGCAGCCCGCCGGGCCGGCCAGGTCAACGCCCTCACCGATGTTGCCATCCAGGTCAACCGGGTCGTCCACTCGCTCCAGGAGGAGCGCAGCGCCACCCTCGGCTACCTGCAGGACCCGGGCTCGGGCAACGAGGCCCGGATGCAGGGCCAGCGGCAGTTCACCGACCAGCAGCTGCGCAGCCTGCGCCAGCTGGTCGCCGAGTCGCCGGTCGCGCAGATGGCGGCCGCCATCCAGGCTGCCGTGGTCCGCTCCGCCGCGGGCCACGACGAGCTGGCCAGCGCCCGCGGCTCGATCGACGCCGGCCGGTTCTTCACGACCGAGACCGACGTCTTCTACACCAGGGTGATCCGCACCGACCTCGACCTGCCCGGTGTCATCGCGCCGTCCGGCACCAGCGCGCTGGCCCAGCGGCTGCAGGCGTACGAAGCGGTGTCGACGGCCATCGAGTACGCGTCGCACGAGCGGGACATCGTCGAGACCGCGCTGCTCCGCGGCTCCCTCACGGAGGCCGACTTCGCGCAGTCGGCTGCCCTGGTCTCCGAGACCCGCGGTGCGCTCGCCGACTTCCAGCGCAACGCCGACGCGGCGACCTACGGCCACCTGGACGACCAGCTGGCTGCTGCCCAGAACTTCGAGATCGACCAGGTCCGGCGCGACCTCCCCGACCTGCTGAAGGGTCGCGACCCGAACATCGGCCGCTCGGTCGCGTGGGTCGGCTCCGCGAACTCCCGCATCGCCCCCATGACCGAGACCGAGTCCGACGTCGTCACCGACATCGCCACCGTTGCCGCCGACACCCGGAGCCAGCAGGGGCAACGCGCGCTCCTCCTGGTCGTCGCGGCCTTCCTGGGTCTCGGTCTCGCGCTGATGCTGGCCGTCGCCCTGGCCCGCCGGATCACCCGCCCGCTGCGGCGCCTCACGGTGGCGGCGGGCGAGATCGGTGCCGAGCTGCCGCGGATGGTCGAGCGCATGCAGACGCCCGGCGACGGCCCCGGTGTCGTCGTCGAGCCCATCCCGGTGGAGTCGAGCGACGAGATCGGCCGCCTGGCCGAGGCGTTCAACACCGTCAACGACGTCACCGTCCAGGTCGCCAGGGAGCAGGCCGCGCTGCGGTCGAGCATCGCCGAGATGTTCGTCAACGTGGCCCGCCGTAACCAGGTCCTGCTCGGTCGCCAGCTCTCGCAGCTGGACCAGATGGAGGCTCGCGAGGAGGACCCGGACGTCCTCGACAGCCTGTTCAAGCTCGACCACCTCTCGACCCGGATGCGCCGCAACGCCGAGAGCCTGCTCGTGCTGGCCGGCATCGACTCGACCCGGCGCCTGCGCCGGCCGCTGCCGCTCTCGGACGTGATCCGGACCGCCGTCGGCGAGATCGAGGCGTTCGACCGCATCGACCTGTCGATGCAGGAGGACCCCGACGTCTCCGGCCGGCACGCGCTCACCGTGGCGCACCTGCTCGCCGAGCTGCTCGAGAACGCGACGCACTTCTCCAACCCGGAGACGCGAGTGGTCGTGTCTGCCTCGGTCACCGGGCACGGTGTCGACCTCACCGTCACCGACTACGGCCTCGGCATGTCCGAGGAGGAGGTCGCCGAGTCGAACGACAAGATCGCGCACCCGCCCGTCGCGGAGATCGCCGTCTCCCAGCGGCTCGGCCTGTTCGTCGTGGGCCGGCTCGCCGCCCGTTTGGGTGCCTCCGTCGTGCTGCGCCGTGGCCGGGCGGCAGGTCTCGTGGTCGCCGCCGCACTGCCCGCCGCTGTCTTCGAGAGCATGGCCGTCGAGGCTCCGGTCGGGGACGAGCTCGTCACGCCGGCGCTCGGCGCGGACGTGCTGCCCGACGACGCGGCACCACGGATCGTGGTGGCGCCCGCCGACGCCCTCGGGGTCGTCACCGACCCCGCCGCGGTGCCGGCGCTTCCCGCGCTGCCCACAGCCGAGCCGGTCTCGGTCGGCTCCTCGCCGCTGCCGCCGTCGGCTCTGCCCGCACCCGGCGAGGCGATGGTGCCCGAGGTCGCCGCCGCGAGCACCGGTGCACTGCCCAGCCGCCGTTCGGCCGCGCCGGTGGCCGAGGCCGCCACGGTCGCCGAGCCGGTCACCGCCGAGCTGCCCCCGGCCGCCGCGACTGCCCCGCTGGCCGAGCCGGCGTACCGCCCGTTCGCCGAGACCGAGGCCGCGGCCGTCGTCGACGCGCCGGCCGAGCCGGTCGCCGTGCCGGTCCCGGAGCATGGTGGCCGCCGCACCCTCTTCGCCCAATGGTCACGTCCCCCGGCCGGAGTGGGCACCGGGCCAGCTGCCGAGGACGAGACGGCCGATGCCGTGGAAGCGTTTGACCCCGATGGTGCCGATCAGCTGCCGGCTGATGACGAGCTCCCGGCCGTCGAGCTGCTGGCCGTCGAGACACCCGAGGACGAGCTCTCGGTCGAGCTCGAGGTCGAGATGGTCGCGCTGGCCGACGAGGCCCTGCAGGACGACGTGGACCAGCCCGCCGGTGAGGCGTTCGACGAGGTCGCCGGACCGGACATCGCCGAGGGCACCGAGGACGCGCCGACCGAGGCAGTGGTGGGGTCCGAGCCCGTTCCCGGCTCGCGTCGTCGCGGCCTGTTCGCCCGCTGGTCGCGCACCCCGTCGGCGGACGAGCCGGCCGCCGAGATCGAGCAGGACGTCGAGTCCGCGCTGGAGCCCGAGCTCGAGGCGGTGCCAGAGGTCGAGCCGGTGACCGAGACGGCACCCGAGGCCGAGCTGGTCGCGGAGCTGGAGCCGCCTGTGGTCGAGCCGGTGGCCGAGACGGCACCCGAGGCCGAGCCGGTCGCGGAGCTGGAGTCGCCCGCGGTCGAGCCGTCGCCCGACGCCCCGGCCGCCGCGCCGCGCACGCTGTTCTCCCGCCGGGGTCGCAAGGCCGCCCGTCTCGAGCCAACCCCTGAGCCCGAGGTCGCGCCGGTCGCGGACCTGGAGCCCGACGTCGAGCCGGTCGCTGCCGCCGAGCTGGTCGCGGAGCCGGAGCCGCCTGTGGTCGAGCCGGTGGCCGAGACGGCACCCGAGGCCGAGCTGGTCGCGGAGCCGGAGCCTGCCGTCGAGCCCGCGGTCGAGGAGTCGCCCGACGCCCCGGCCGCCGCGCCGCGCACGCTGTTCTCCCGCCGCGGCCGCAAGGCCGCCCGTCTCGATCCCACCCCCGAGCCCACCCCTGCGCCCGACGTCGAGCCGGTCGCGGAGCCCGCGCCCGAGGCCGAGCCGCAGCACGCGATCGCGGAGCTCGAGGCGGTCGTCGTCGCCGAGCCCGTGCCGGCGCCCGTGGTCGAGCGCGACTCGTTCGCGACGGCGCAGGCCGAGCCGGTGGCCGAGCCGGAGCCCGTCCGCCCGCCCGTCACCTACGCCAAGGCGGTCGACATCCTGCCCGTCCGGTCGAGCCGCGCCGGTGGTGGCGGCCTGTTCGGCCGGCACCGCAAGGCGGCGCCGGAGCGCCCCGCCGAGCCGGTGCGCCGGGTCGAGGCCGAGCCGGTCGCCGTGGCGTCCGCGCCGGAGCCGCCGGCCGCTCTCGTCCCCGTCGCCCCCGAGCAACCGGCGGTCCCCGCGCCGCCGGTCGCAGCCGGCCCGACCGCCGTGGTCGAGCCGGTCGGAGCCGAGCCGGTGCTGCCGGCACGGCACGAGCTGACCGACGACCTGTTCGGGTCGGGCATCGCGGCATCGCCCGCACCCGCCGCGTCCCCGACGCCGGTCGTCGACGGTCCGCCGCAGGAGGCGGCGGTCGTCCCGCTCGTCGCCCGTCCGGCCACCGCCCAGGTGCCCCCCGTGCCCGCCGTGGTCGGCTTGCTCCCCAGCCGCACGCCGCCGGCGACCGTCGAGGAGGTCGGCCCCGCGCCGTCCGCCGACTTCGGCCGGATGGCGGCGCGGGCCGAGATGCACCAGTCGGCGCTGTCGGAGCTGCGCGGGCTCTACGAGCCCTCGTTCGCGCCGCCCGCCCCCGTGCCGGCCGCTGCTCCCGCCGGCGGTCTCACCCGCCGTACGCCCAAGGCCGCCGAGGAAGCCGCCGCCGAGCAGGCTGCGCCGCCTCCCGCCCGCACCCGGACCGCGGCCGAGGTCCGCGGCATGCTCTCCGGCTTCCGGGCCGGCGTCGAGCGTGGTCGCGGTTCGGCCACCGACGACCAGGCTGCAGCCTCCGACTCCGACTCCCCGACCCGCTGACCACCGAGACGAAGGACGAACTCACGTGACCACCCTCAGCACCGAGGCTGCCAACTTCAGCTGGCTGCTCGGCAACTTCGTGAAGAGCGTACCCGGGGTCAAGCACACGCTGGTCGTGTCCGCGGACGGGTTGCTCATGGCCATGTCCGACGACCTCGACCGCACCCAGGGTGACCAGCTCGCGGCGATCGTGTCGGGGCTGGCCAGCCTGACCCGGGGCGCGGCGCGCCAGCTGCACGCCGGAGAGGTGCGGCAGTCGATCGTCGAGATGGACCACCTCTTCCTCTTCACCACGAGCATCAGCGACGGGTCGGTGCTCGCCGTGGCGGCGGACGCGACCTGCGACGTCGGCATGGTCGGCTATGAGATGACCCTGCTGGTGAGCCGCGCCGAGGCGACGATGACCCCGCAGCTGGTGACCGAGATGCGGTCCCGCCTGCCGGTGCACGGCGTCCGCCTGCCGGTGGGCGCGGAGGGGTGACCCGGCATGACCGACGACACCACCGCTGAGGGGCGGCGCGCTCACGACCTCTACGACGACGAGGTCGTCGAGGAGGCGCGGACCGTCCGTCCGTA
Source organism: Actinomycetes bacterium (assembly GCA_038246545.1). Lineage (GTDB taxonomy): Bacteria > Actinomycetota > Actinomycetes > JACCUZ01 > JACCUZ01 > JBBRVW01. Next base: position 101,903 of record JBBRVW010000005.1, read on the forward strand.
CGCGCTGACCCGCGGCCGTACGCGCGCCGGCCGCGGCGACCTGCCCCTGGAGGCGCTGGTCCGTGGCGTCGCCGGCGCGACGGACCCGACGAGCACCACGGAACGCCGTCGCATCATCGAGCTCAGCACCGCGTCGATCCTGTCGGTCGCGGAGCTGTCGGCACACCTGTCCCTGCCCCTCGGCGTCGTGCGCGTCCTCGTCGGTGACCTCGCCGACGAGGGCCTGATCGTCGTCCATACCGGTTCCCCGTCGGCCGCTCCCGCAGCCACGAACCTCAAGGTCCTGGAGAGTGTTCTCAATGGCATTTCCGCGCTCTGACGTCGTGGCCGACGCCACCCCGGCGCAGCAGGTGCCCGGGGGAGGTGCGCCGACCGCGCCCATCACCGTCAAGATCGTCGTCGCGGGCGGCTTCGCCGTCGGCAAGACGACCTTCATCGGCTCGATCTCCGACATCGAGCCGCTGTCGACCGAGGCCGCGATGACCGAGCACTCGCTCGGCGTCGACGACGCCGGCGGCGTCACCGACCGCAAGACCTCGACCACCGTCGCCATGGACTTCGGCCGCATCGCGCTGCCGGGTGACCTGTGGCTGTACCTGTTCGGCACCCCGGGCCAGGACCGCTTCCACTTCATGTGGGACGACCTGATCAAGGGCGCGATCGGAGCGGTCGTCCTCGTCGACACCGAGCGGCTCGACCAGTGCTTCGACGCCGTTGACTACTTCGAGGCCCGGCAGATCCCGTTCGTGCTCGCGGTCAACTGCTTCGACGGCGTCGCGCGGCACGACCTGGACGCTGTGCGCGAGGCCCTCGCCGTCCGGCCGGAGACGCCGGTGTTCTACACCGACGCCCGCAACCGCCAGGCGACCAAGCAGGCACTCATCACCCTGGTGACCCTGGCCATGTCCCGGATGCAGGGCTGACCGGGGGAGACGTCGGACCTACGGTCGGGGCATGTACCTGGAGAACCTCGTCATCGACGCCGTCGAGCCGCAGCTGCTGGGCCGGTTCTGGGAGGCGGTGCTCGGCGGCGAACGGCTGACCGACGAGCCTGACGGCTTCGAGACGCGGCTCACCATCGAGGGCGGACCGGTGCTCGACGTGTGCTTCCCGCGCGTCCCGGAGCCGCCGGTCGGGTCGCCGAGACTCCATCTGGACCTCCTGGGCGGGGCCCGGCAGTCCCAGGAGGTCGAGCGGCTGCTCGGGCTGGGCGCACGACACCTCGACATCGGTCAGCGCGACGTGCCCTGGGTGGTGCTTGCCGACCCGGAGGGCAATCCCTGCTGCGTCATGGAGGAACGAGCGGCGTACGCCGACACCGGACCCCTCGCGGCGCTACCCCTCGACTCTGCCGACCCGGACAGGGACGCGGAGCTCTGGTCCTGGCTGACCGGCTGGACCGACGTGGCCGGCGTCGCACCCCGGTCCCTGCGCCACCCGTCGCTGCGCGGTCCCCTCCTCGAGCTGTGCCCGGAGCCGGCCCCCCAGGGGACCACCAAGAACCGGCTGCACCTCGACGTCCGGCTCGAGACCGACGATGACCCCGACGGCGTCGAGGCAGGCATCGCCGAGCGCGGCGGCCGCCGCGAGCTCCACCCGGAGTGGGGCGAGCTGCCGTGGCGGCTCTACGCGGACCCGTCGGGCAACGAGTTCTGCGTGCTTCCCGCGCGGCCGTGAGGAACAGCCAGAGGCGCCTCTGCGGTGGCCATGGTGGGATCCCGCCGGTCGGCCGTCGATGGTCCCGGCCTGCGTCTGGGTAGGGGTCCGTCCCGGAAGCCACCTACATCGACTGCGCGACCTCGTGGATGGTTGTCGCGCCGGAACCGCCGCCCGGTCCGGAGAAGGAGCTGCTCGTGCCGCCGTCCCTGCCCGGCCTGGGCCCGCCGCGGGCCGCCGTCCGCACCCTGCTCACCGGGCACGGTGACGGCGTCGCGCCGTGGGTGAAGGCGCTGGGGGAGCCGGGTGACGAGGGTTGGTTCGGTCCCGGGTCGACCATCTGGGCGGTCCATGCCGACGCCGCCACCCTGGTCGGCGGCATCCGGGCGCTGCTGGTGCAGGCGATGCACCCCACCGTGCTGGCCGGCTTCGACCAGCACTCCGACTACCGCGAGGACCCCGAGACCCGCCTCCAGCGCACGGCCACCTTCGTCACGGTCACCACCTTCGGCACCACCCGCCAGGCCGCGGCCGCCTGCGAGCGGGTCCGCCGCGCGCACGGCCCGGTGCGCGGCCGCACCCCTGGCGGCCGGCCGTACGACGCCGCCGACCCGGACCTGCTCGGCTGGGTGCACCTGGCGCTGGCCGACTCCCTCGCCGTGGCCGTCGAGCGGTTCGGCCGGACGCCGTTCGACCTTGACCGCTACCTCGCCGACATGGCGGTGGTGGGGCAGCGGCTCGGGGCGGCGCACGTGCCGCACGATGCCGCGGGCCTGGCGGCGGCCTGGGCGCACTACCGCCCGGAGCTCGGTGCCACCCCCGCCACCGCCGCCGCCCACACGTTCCTGCTGGACCCGCCGCTGCCGGCCCGTGTCCGGGCGCCCTACCGGGTGCTCGCCGCCGCGGCCGCCGCCAGCCTGCCGACGTCGCTGCGCCCGCTGCTCGCAGCCCGGCCGGTGCTGCCGGACGTCCCCGCCAGGCTGGTGGGCCGGGCCGCCACCCGCCTGCTCGCGGTGGTCCTCGGCGAGAGCCCCGCCGCCCGCGCCGCGCACGCCCGCACGGCTCGCGCCGCGGCCTGACGCCCGTACCGACCGACCGCAGGGGGACAGCCGGCGACCGGCGAGCGACGTGGCCCGCTCCGGGACCGGATCCGGCCGCCCAGCGGGGCCGTTTCGCCCGGTGCCCGGTGGCCTCCTCGAGCTGGGCCACGGTGCGCCTGCTGGCCCGGCCACTCAGGCGAACGGCAGCCGCCAGGCGCCCACGGACACCGACACCGCGGTCGCACCGAGCACGATCGAGGCGGTCCCCACCAGCAGCCACCAGTCGCGAGCGAGCACCGGCTGCGGGCGGGCGACGGTGCGGACCGTGTCGGTCGCACCGAAGCCGCGCGCCTCCATCGCGGTCGCGAGCCGCACGCCGCGGCGGACGGCGGCCACCAGCACCGCGAGCACCTGCGCCGCGAACGCCCGCAGGTGCGCCAGCGGCGACCGGCCGGGGTCCAGCCCGCGCGCCCGCCGGGCCCGGGTCACCTGCTGCCAGTCGGCCGACAGCAGCGGCAGCAGCCGGAGCGCGGCGAGCGCGCCGTACGCGAACCGCGCGGGCGCGTGCCAGCGCTGCACCAGGGCGTCGGCGAGGTCCATCGGGTCGGTGGTCGCGAGCACCAGCACGCCGGGCAGGGCGATCGCCAGCAGCCGCAGCGACACCCCGGCCGCTGACACCACCGCGTGCGAGGTGACGTCGACCGGTCCGACGTCCAGCAGCACCCGGCCGCCGCCCACCACGATCAGGTTGGTCAGCGCGACGCCGGCGGCGCCGATGACGAGCGGGATGCTGCGGCGGGCCAGGCGCCGCAGCCGTACGCCGGTGAGCGGGACGACGGCCAGCTCCACCGCCAGCAGGAGTGCCGGGGTGAGCGGGTCGAGGGTGACCAGCAGGCCGGCGAGGACGATCACCGCCGCCGAGATCTTCGCCACCGGGTTGAACCTGCCGAGGGCGGCACCCGGGTCCGGCGCGAGCGGCGCGAGCAGGCTCATGACCCCACCGGCCGGCTCACGGCGCCGAGGGCGACCGTCGCGTCGGACAGCGCGTCGACCAGCTCGAGGTCGTGGGTGACCAGCACCAGCCCGCAGCCGGCGTCGCGCAGGTCCGCGAGCAGCTCGACCAGCCCGGCCCAGGTCCTGGCGTCCTGGCCGAACGTCGGCTCGTCGGCGATGACCACCGCGGGCGAGGTCGCGATGGCGGTCGCCACCGAGAGCCGGCGCTTCTCACCACCGGACAGCGTGTAGGGGTTGGCGGCGGCGAGGTGCGCGAGCCCGAGCTGCAGGAGGAGCTCGTCCGCGCGCCGGGCGGCGTCCTGCTCCGTGGCGCCGGCCTGCCTCGGCCCCACCAGGAGCTCGTCCCGCACCGTGGCCGTGACGATCTGGTGCTCGGCGTCCTGGAAGACGGTGCCCACCCGGCGGACCAGGTCGCGGCCGCGCCACCGCCACAGCGGCCTCGGCGGCTGCGGCGGGTCCAGCGCCGGCTCGGCCCGCACCTCGCCGGACGACGGTGCCAGCAGGCCGGCCACGGCCAGCGCCAGGGTCGACTTGCCGGCACCGTTCGGACCGGTCAGGGCGAGCGCCGAGCCGGCCCGCACCGTCAGGTCGGTCGCGGCCAGCGCGTCCCGGTCGGCAGCGGGGTAGCGGAACCGCACGGCGTCAGCGGTCAGCAGCGCCGGCCCGGGAGCGGACCGGGCCCGGCGGCGCACGGCAGGGTGCCGGCCCGGGACCCACACACCTGCCTCGGCGAGGGCAGCGCCCTGCACCCCGAACACCTCCGCCGGAGTCCCGTCGGCCACGACACCGCCGCCGGGCGCCAGGACCACGGCGCGCGTCACGAGGTCGACCACCTGCTCGACCCGGTGCTCGACGAGCATCGCTGTCGACCCCGTCTCCGCGAGCACCCGCGCGAGGACCCCGCGCACCAGCGTGACACCGGCCGGGTCGAGGTTGGCGGTCACCTCGTCGAGCAGCAGCAGGCCGGGCCGCAGTGCGAGGATCCCGGCCAGCGCGAGCCGCTGCTGCTCCCCGCCGGAGAGGCGCCCGGTGTCGGCGTCGCGGCCGTAGGGGAAGCCCACCTGGTCCAGCGCCTCGTCGACCCGGCGCCAGATCTCGTCCGGCGCGACGCCGCGGTTCTCCAGCCCGAAGGCCACGTCGTCGCCGGCGCGGCCCATGACCAGCGCCGACTCCGGGTCCTGCAGCACCAGCCCGGCGTGGGCCCGGGCGGCCCGGGCCGGGAGGCCGTCGACCAGGATCGTGCCGTCCTGCTCGCCGCCCTGACCCGCCTCGAGCAGGCCGGCCAGTGCCGCGAGCAGCGTCGACTTCCCGGCGCCGGACGGCCCGAGCAGCAGCACCCGCTCGCCCGGACCGACCCGCAGGTCGACGCCACGCAGCGCCCAGGCCCGGCGGCCCCCGTGCCGCCAGCCCCAGCCGCGCAGCTCGACCGTCGCCGGCCGTGGGTGGTCGGCCCCGCTCACACCGTCAGCCCCCACCGAATGTGCGCCGACACACCGGACACGCCGACGGTCCGGTGTGTCGGCGCACAAAGGATCTTGGGGTGGGGGTGGGGGTGGGGTGGTCGTGGTCGTGGTCGTGGGCGTGGTGGTGGTCAGACCCGGGCCTGGTCGGCGCCGGCGGCGAACGGCGAGAGCACCCCGGTGCGTGCGAGGGCGCGGACCAGCAGCCACGAGCCGACCCCGGCGACGACGGCCGAGCTCACGGCCAGCAGCACGGCGTAGGTGAGCTGCCAGCCGCCGGACCAGTCCGCGTAGTAGAGGACCAGGTCCAGCAGCGCCGCACCCAGCCCGGCGAGGGCGCCGGCGAGCACCGCCGTGTGCAGCCGCCACGAGGCGTAGAGCGCCATCGCGAACACGATCTCGGCCGCCACGCCCTGGACCAGGCCGTACATCACGACGCTGAGCCCCCACGACGTGCCGAGCAGAGCCGACACGATCGACGCGACCAGCTCGACGTACACCGCGGCGCCGCGCTTGCGCAGGACGAGCGCGCCGAGGACGCCGGGCACCAGCCACACGCCGTACATGAGGCCCTGGGCGGGCGGGAAGCCGGTGAAGGCGGGCTGGACGGTGTTCCAGAGGGTGCCCCAGGCCCAGAAGACGACGCCGAACGCGACGGCGATCGACGACGCGACGACGACGTCGACGGTGCGCCAGCCGGCGCGGGTGGGGGCGTGGGTGCCGACCGGGTCGGTCCCCTGCGTGGTGGTGCTCATGTGCTCGCTCCTGTCCAGGGTGGACAGGGACGCGTAGTGCTCTGAGCCCGGGCCGGGCCGGGCCGCGAGCGCGGCACGAGCGGCACGGGGGAAACCGACTCCCTGCGCTGGCATGACCCAGATCAGGTAGGAGGGTCTGCGGGGTGGGCCCCGCACTCTCAGCGCTGCTGCGCTCCCCTGTGGTTCGTGGGTGTGGTGCGGAGCCGACGCTAGCACCCGGCCGGCGGGAAGCGCCGGGCCGCCGCCCGGGTTGGGGGCGCACATGGACGATCCCCTGATCGCGGTCACCGGTGCCACCGGCCACCTCGGCGGCACGGTCGCAGCCCGCCTGGCCGCGACCGGTGCCCGGCTGCGGCTCGTCGTCCGCGACGCGGGCCGCGCCCCTGACCTCGCCGGCGCCGAGGTGGCGGTCGCCGCCTACGACGACGCCGACCGGCTGACCGCAGCCTTCGCCGGCGCCGACACGGTCTTCCTCGTCAGCGCGGCCGAGCACCCGGAGCGGGTCCGGCAGCACGACACGGCGGTCGACGCCGCCGCGGCCGCCGGCGTGCTGCGGGTGGTCTACACGTCGTTCCTCAACGCCGCGCCGGACGCGACGTTCACCCTGGCCCGCTACCACTGGCTCACCGAGCAGCGGCTACGGGGGGCCGGGGTGACGGTCACCTTCCTACGCGACTCGATGTACCTCGACTTCGTGGCGTTCTTCGCCGGTGACCGAGGCGTGATCGCCGGTCCGGGCGGCGACGGGACGTCCGCGCCGGTCGCGCGCACCGACGTCGCCGACGTGGCGGTCGCAGTCCTGCAGGACCGGACCGGCACGCACGACGGCGTCACCTACGACGTCACGGGTGGGCGGCTGGCGTCGATGGCCGAGTGGGCCGGCCTTGCGGATAGTACCCCTGGGGGGTACGCTTCGCGGTATCGACCTGATACCCCATCGGGGTACTCGACGCGGAGGCAGCGATGACGACCCACGGCTACACCGCCCGCAAGGACAGCCACCTGAAGCGGCTGCGCCGCGTCGAGGGCCAGGTCCGCGGCCTGCAGCGGATGGTCGAGGAGGACAAGTACTGCATCGACATCCTCACCCAGGTGTCGGCTGCCACCAAGGCGCTGCAGTCGTTCTCCCTCGAGCTGCTCGACGAGCACCTCGCGCACTGTGTGGTCGAGGCCGCCCAGCGCGGCGGCGCCGAGGCCGACGAGAAGGTCCGCGAGGCCTCCGAGGCCATCGCCCGGCTCGTGCGCAGCTGAGGCCACCGCGCACCGTCACCCACCCACGACACACGGAGCAACGACTATGCACAGCACCACGACGTACGGCGTCCTCGGCATGACCTGCGACCACTGCGTGCAGGCGGTCAGCGGCGAGCTGCGCGAGCTGCCCGGCGTCCAGGACATCGAGGTAGAGCTCGTCGAGGGCGGCACCTCCGTGGTCCGCGTCGTCAGCGACGAGCCGCTGCCCGAGCAAGCCGTCCGCGAGGCCGTCGACGAGGCCGGCTACCAGCTGGCGGCAACACCTTGAGGCCGCTGCGGCCGGGTGCGACGATCGGCCTGTACGCCGGCTGCCTGGTCGTGGTGCTGGCCGCCGCCGTAGGTGTCGGGCGGGCCGTCGGACCGGTCGTCGACGGCACCGCGCAAGCGGCCGCGGGTCACGGCACCGGTGACATGACCGGTCCCGACGAGGACTCCTCCGGTACCGCCCTGCCGGGGCTGGCCGTGTCCGAGGCGGGGTACACCCTGCGCCTCGGCACCGGACGAGCGACCGCACGGCCGTCGGTGCCGGTGTCCTTTGTCGTCGAGGGCCCCGACGGCAGCCCCGTGACCTCGTACGTCGAGACGCACACCAAGGCGCTGCACCTCGTCGTCGTCCGCCGCGACCTCACGACCTTCCAGCACGTGCACCCCACCCGGACCGTCGACGGCACCTGGTCGGCGCCGCTGGACCTCACGTCGCCCGGCACCTACCGGGTGCTCGCCGACTTCCAGCCGCGCGGGCTCGACCGGTCGATCACCCTCGGCGCCGACCTCGCCGTCGCGGGCGACTTCGCCCCGGCCGACCTGCCCGCCCCTGCAGCCACCGCCGACGCGGGTGACGGCTACACCGTCAGCCTGGCCGGGACGCCGCACGCCGTCACCGAGAGCGAGCTGCGCCTGACGGTCGCGCACGGCGGCCGGCCGGTCACCGACCTCCAGCCCTACCTCGGTGCCTTCGGTCACCTGGTGGCGCTGCGCAGCGGCGATCTCGCCTACCTGCACGTGCACCCGGCCGGCGACGGCGACCACGCGACGGCGGGGACGACCGGCGGGCCCGGCCTCGCGTTCCTGACGACCTTCCCGAGCGCCGGAAGCTACCGGCTGTTCCTCGACGTGAACGTCGGTGGAGCCGTGCGCACAGCCGCCTTCACGGTCGAGGTGCCGCGATGACCGCGCCGTCCGCAGCGTCCGCCACGTCCGCGGCGCCCGCGCGGGTCGTCGACCTCCAGATCGGCGGCATGACGTGCGCCTCGTGCGCCATGCGGATCGAGAAGAAGCTCAACCGGATGCCCGGCGTGACGGCCACCGTCAACTACGCCACCGAGAAGGCGCACGTCGCGTACGCCGGCGACGTGAGCACCGACGAGCTGGTCGCCACCGTGGCGAAGACCGGCTACACCGCGGCCGTCCCGGCACCGGAACCGGTCCGCGACGGGTCCGACGGCTCCGACGGGGCAGAGGAGCCCGACGCCGACACCGCCGACGTGCTCGCCCTCCGGCAGCGGGTCGTGGTCAGCGCGCTGCTCACCGTGCCCGTGCTGCTGATGTCGATGGTGCCCGCCTTCCAGATCGACGGGTGGCAGTGGCTCTCGCTGACGCTCGCCGCACCGGTCGTCACGTGGGGCGCGCTGCAGTTCCATCGCGCGACGTGGGCCAACCTCCGGCACGGCGCCACCACGATGGACACCCTGGTCTCGCTCGGCGTCCTCGCGGCGTTCGGCTGGTCGCTCTATGCCCTGCTCGTCGGCGACGCCGGCGCGATCGGCATGACCATGCCGTTCACGCTGGTGCCGTCCCGCGGCTCCGGCGCAGCCGAGATCTACCTCGAGGTTGCCTCGGGCGTGACGCTGTTCCTGCTGATCGGCCGCTACCTCGAGGCGCGGGCCCGGCGCCGCAGCGGCGCCGCACTGCGCGCCCTGCTCTCGATGGGCGCCAAGGACGTCGCCGTGCTGCGCGACGGGCACGAGGTGCGCGTCGCGGTCGCCGACCTCGCGGTCGGCGACGAGTTCGTCGTGCGGCCGGGGGAGAAGGTCGCCACCGACGGCGTCGTCGTCTCCGGCACGTCGGCCGTCGACGCCTCGATGCTCACCGGCGAGCCGGTGCCGGTCGAGGTCGGTCCCGGCGACGAGGTCGTCGGCGCGACGGTGAGCTCGGGCGGCCGGCTGGTCGTACGCGCCACCCGGGTCGGCGGCGACACCCAGCTCGCGCAGCTCGGGCGCCTGGTCGAGGCCGCGCAGAGCGGCAAGGCCGAGGTGCAGCGCCTCGCCGACCGGGTGTCCGCGGTCTTCGTGCCGGTCGTCGTGGCGCTCGCGCTCGCGACCCTGGGCTTCTGGCTCGGCACCGGCGCGCGCGCGGAGCTGGCGTTCACCGCGGCGGTCGCCGTCCTCATCATCGCCTGCCCGTGCGCACTCGGCCTCGCGACGCCGACCGCGCTGCTCGTCGGCACCGGCCGCGGCGCACAGCTCGGCATCGTCATCAAGGGCCCGGAGGTCCTCGAGCAGACCCGGCGGGTCGACACCGTCGTGCTCGACAAGACCGGCACGGTCACCGAGGGCCGGATGCGGCTGGTCGAGGTCGTGCCGGCCGACGGCGTCGACCGGGCCGATGTGCTCCGTCTCGCCGGCGCGGTCGAGGCCGCGAGCGAGCACCCGGTCGCCGCGGCCGTCGCCGCGGCCGCCACCGAGGAGCTCGGCCCGCTGCCCGCGGTCGACGGGTTCGCCAGCCTCGAGGGCCTCGGGGTCCAGGGCGTCGTCGCCGGGCCGGACGGCCGGACGCACGCGGTGGTCGTCGGGCGACCGGCGCTGCTCGCCGAGTGGTCGCAGCACCTGCCCGCCGAGCTCGATGCCGCGCTGCCGGCGTACGAGCAACAGGGGCGCACCGTCGTCGCGGTCGGCTGGGACGGCGCCGCCCGCGGCCTGCTCGTGGTCGCCGACACCGTCAAGCCGACCAGCGTCGAGGCCGTCGCCCGGCTGCGGGCGCTCGGGCTGCGGCCGGTCCTGCTCACCGGTGACAACGAGGCGGCCGCCGCCACGGTCGCCCGCGAGGTGGGCATCGATGCCACAGACGTGGTCGCGGGGGTGCTGCCGGCCGGCAAGGTCGACGAGGTGCGCCGGCTGCAGGCCGAGGGCCGCGTGGTGGCCATGGTCGGTGACGGCGTCAACGACGCCGCCGCGCTGGCCGCCGCCGACCTCGGCCTGGCGATGGGCACCGGCACCGACGTCGCCATCGAGGCGTCCGACCTCACCCTGGTCCGCGGCGACCTGCGCACCGCCGCCGACGCGATCCGGCTGTCCCGCGCGACGCTGCGCGTCATCAAGCAGAACCTAGGCTGGGCGTTCGGTTACAACGTGGCCGCGCTGCCGCTCGCCGCCGCCGGGCTGCTCAACCCGATGATCGCCGGGGCGGCGATGGCGGCCAGCTCGGTGCTCGTGGTGACCAACAGCCTGCGGCTGCGCCGGTTCCGTCCGTCATGATCGGCACATGACCGACCTTGCTGTGGTCCCCGCGCCACTGCTCGCGCACTGGTCCACCTGGACCGGGGCCTCCGCGGCCGAGCTGGTCCTGCTCGGGTCGGGTGCCCGCGACCAGGTGCTCGTCGTCGGGTCGGACGCCCGCGAGCGGCCGGGGTGGGACGGCGCCGCGCACGGCGTCGTCGGCGTCGCCGACGCAGCCGGCAGCGCTGTGGTTTCGGTGCCCCCCGCGCACGCCCAGTGGGGGCAGGCGTTCGTCGCCGACGGCGGCTCGCTCGACGAGCTGCGCGCGGCGCTGCCCGGCCGGCTCGGCCGGCCGGACCACGTCGTCTACCGCGGCGTGTGCCGGTGGGCCGTCGACGTCCCGACGGCCGACGTGCTGCCCGACGCCGGTGAGTGGCTGCCCGCCGGCGACCCGCGGGTGCCGGCGTGGCTCACGCCGTTCGGCGGTGAGGTGCTGGTGGTGCTGGACGACGACCGGTACGTCGCCGGCGTCGGCCTCAAGCGGCACGACGCGCACGGCCAGGAGATCTCGGTCGGCACCGAGGAGGCCGCCCGCGGCCGCGGGCTGGCCCGGCGCCTGGTGGCCCAGGCGGCGCGGACGCTGCTGGCGCGGGGGATCGTGCCGACCTACCTGCACGACCCGGCCAACGTCGCGTCCGGCAAGGTCGCCGATGCCGCGGGCCTCCCCGACCGCGGCTGGACGGTCCTTGGCCTCTTCGGTCCGGTCGGCCCGGACCGGTAACACGCGCGGTACCGTCGCTGCGGCTGTTCGTCAGCCACCCGGCGGGGTCGCCTAGCGGCCGATGGCACGCGCCTTGAAAGCGCGCAACGGGCAACCGTTCGTGGGTTCGAATCCCACCCCCGCCGCCGAGGTGATGCCGCGGGTCACCGTGCACGTGGGCTCGTCGTCGTTCACGGCCCGGCCGCCCGGCGCCCGGTCACCGCTTCGAGAGCACCATCACCGGTGCCCTGCCGACCTTGATCGCCTCGCCGCCGCGGAGCCGAGCGCGGTGCCCGCGCAGATCGACCGTCGTCCGGGCGGAGCGCACGGCGTGCACGGTGACCCGGTGCGCCGGGTTCCAGTAGATCCGCTTCGTGCCGTGCGCGAAGCGCAGCTCGCACGCCCACGTGCCGCGCCCGTCCTGCGAGCATCCGCGCGTGCGGGTGCCGAGCAGCCAGCCGCGGGCCACCTCGTACGCGACGCCGGCCCGGGTCTGCGTGGTGCCGTTGGCGAACGTCAGCTGGGTGTTGGCCAGGTGCTGGAGGTCCCAGGCGTACCAGTACATCCGCTTGACGTTCTGGTCCGCGTTGAGCACCAGGGTGCGGGCGACGTACGCGGCCTCCTTCGCCCGGGAGATGTTGCGCGCCGTCCCACCGCCGAGCAGCCCGTAGTTGATCTCGGTGTTCCAGATCGGCTTGTGCACTCCCGCGCGGGCCAGCATGGTGCGGGATGCGTCGAGCAGCTCCATCGACTGCTCAGGCCCCTGCTTCGGCATCGGGTACAGGTTCAGCGACACAGCGTCGACGTAGGACGCGACGTTCCGGCCCCCCACCCGCGTGCCGTAGAACGTCCGGAGCCAGGCGCGCTGACCGGTGAGGCGGGTGGCGAGGGCAGGCGCGACGACGTCGGCGCGCGGGTCGTGGTGCGCGACCACCCTGTCGGTCCACCGGGTGAGCTTGGCCATCTGCCGTGCGCTGCCGTTCCAGTAGCCGGAGACGTTGGCCTCGTTCCAGACCTGGTAGTCGACGTGGCGCCCCTCGTAGCGCCGCACGACGGTGCGGACGTAACGGATCCAGGACGACTTGGTCGGCATCGATGCGGCCCCGAGACCGTAGCTGCCCAGCCGCGCGGGGTTGCGGGAGTGGAAGCGCGGAGTCTGGCCGAGGACGAGCAGCACCTTGGCGCGGTGCGACCGTGCGGCGTCGACCTGGGCGTCGAGCCGGCTGAAGTCGAAGACTCCGTTCGCCGTCTCGATCTCGCGCCAGCTCACGCCCGAGTCCCAGAGCCGGATGGCGCCGACCGGTGCCGTCGGCCAGGAGACCGGTTGGGTGTCGTGCACCCCGAAGAAGGAGGGGGAGACGTGCCGCCGCGCGGCCGCCTCGGCCGCCGTCGCGGGCAGCAGTGCGGCGAGGGCGAGCGCCAGCGCGAGTGCGAGCAGCGGGTAGCCGACTGCTGTCCTGGTGAGGTGGGTGAAGCGGGTCATGGAGGTCCCCCGGGCGGATCGGTGATGGTCAGGTCGTCTGCTGCGCAGCCGTCGGAGGAGGACGCTGGGCGCCCAGCCCGCTCCGACGCGTGCGCGGTCTTCCGCGGCACCCACCAGATCGCACTCCGACGCCGGGTGTCCAATGCGCGCCGGATGCTCCGGTGCCGGCGCGACGTCCGACGCGGGTCCGACGCCGGTCCCGGTTCCGGTACGGAGCGCACGGTCAGGCGTCTCCGAACAGGTCCTGCCGGGAGATGCTCGCCCGGACCGGCTTGCGACCGCTGTTCCTGCCTGCGGCCACGCGGGCGCGGTGGACGGCGTGACCATCACCGCGGCTGCCCTCCGAACGGCGGAGCGGGACGAGCACGTCGACGCGACCTGGTCGGTGGCCACCGCGTGCCGTGGCTCCGCCGTGGCGCACGCCGTCCGGCGCGCCGGCTCTCTCGGGGTGCGGGTCGGCGACGGGGTCACCGACTCCCGTGGTCACCACCTCAGCGCCGCCGTCGCGACGCTCCGCGCCGACTGCTCGCTGACGGTCCGGACGCAGGCGGCGCCTCCGGCCCTGTGGGTGCAGAGCGGCGGCGTCTGGCTGCTGCCGTCCGGTGCGGACGGACCAGACCCGCAGCTCGGCTCCGAGGACAGGCTGCTCCTGCTGTCCGCCGACACGCTCGAGGCCGAACCTTCCGGGCTTGTCGGCCTCCTGTCGATGCCCGCGGACTCCGTGCTCAGCATGCCGCCCGACGAGCTGCTCTCACTGGTACTGCCCGCCGGGCGAACGGGTGCCGCCGCCGTCGTCTGGCGCAGCCCGGGCCAGGCCTGACCAACGCCCGAGCCGAACGCGCCGGTCAGTCTGCCGGCGCGAGCCCGTCGATGTGCGAGAGGTCGGCGCCACCACGGGCGGCGATGTCGAGGAGGTCGGCCAGGCGCGCGCGGCCGCCAGCGCCGCGGCCTCCGGGTCCCAGGCCGATGCCAGCTCCCGGCGGGCGGCGGCCAGCTGGGCCGTCATCTCGGCGACGAACATAGGTGCAGTCATGGCGGCCTCTCCCGGCTCGGTCGTCGTGGCGGCCCTCGACTGCCACCCGCCCATGCTCTGACCCGTGCGTTGCAGCGGTCCGGACGAGATCATTGCGGTCGTGTGACGATGTCGTCGCGTGCCGAGCACGCCGAAGACCTCCCGGGCGCCGCCGTCCCCGCACAGGACGAAGGGGCACCACCCGGCTGGGTGGCGCCCCTCCGCGAGGGAGATGGCCGGATCAGGCGGTGGCCGGCCGAGGAGCGGGGGTGCGGCGGCTGCCGAGCTCCACGACCTCGTCGGTGCGCCGGGCGTGGACGAAGCCGAGGACCGACAGCAGCAGGAGCAGGGCTGCTCCGCCGAAGGCGACCAAGGCCGCGATGCCGGCAACCGTTGCCATCGTGTCGAAGGCGTAGGCGTTGAGCAGCAGGCCGCGCAGCGTCTCGCCCTTGAACGTGGTGGCGACCTGGCCGGCCAGCTCCTGGTCGTCGGGGTTGGCCCTCGACTCCTCGCTCAGCTGCGAGTAGGTCTTGCCGCCGCCGATGCCGTTGAGGTGCACGGCGATGTAGTGGTCGGCGTAGGCCCTGGCCTGCGCGCCGGTCGTCAGCTCCTGGCCGGCGTACTTCGTGAGGTACGGCTTGACGGCCGGGTCGGCCAGGCTCTCGCTGCCCTTGGCGGGGAAGACGAAGTGCTGGGCGCTGAGCTGGGTCGTGACCTGGTCGTGGACGAAGCCGTTCGCCCAGGTGAGCATCCCGCCGGCGGCGAGCAGGACGATGGCGAGCACGAGGCCGCCGGTTGCCATCAGTGAGTCGAAAGTCTTGCGGCGCATCTCGGTCTCCCTCATCGTGCGACGCGTTCTGCGCCGGCTGCGGTTCCTTGCGGTCCCAGACTCGTCGTGCGCCGGGACGAGACCCAGTGCCCAAGTGCTCCGATCGGCCCGGGTCCGGGCCCCCGGAAGTCCGGGGACCAAAGGCCCCTCGCGGTGTGCGCGCGCCTCAGCTACGGCCAGGGCCGCCGGTGTCGAGGACGTCCGCCGTTCCCCGCCGCGGGGTGTCCGCGCCCGGCCGGCCGTAGCCGAGCCGCAGCACCATCTGCGGGTGCCCGACCACGCCGAGGGCGGCGCCCAGCCGTGCCCTGCTCCACTCCCGGTCCACGACCTGGCCGAGCGGCTGGGCCTGCACGCCCTCGACGGTGGCGCGCAGCAGGAGGGCCATCAGGGCCTCGCCGGCGCGCAACCAGTCGGCGGTACCGTCCAGCACCGTGCCGATCACCACGGCCAGCGGTCGCTCGGCCGGCTGGGGCGTGGCGGTCCCGCGCACCGTGGACGCCGCGGCGTCCGCCGGCGTCGCATCGAACCGGCGCAGCGCCAGGTTGCTCGCCCGGTCGTGCACGGCGGGGGTGGCGCTCGTGGGCACCCCGTCCCCCGCACCGTCCGGGCGCATCGTCCAGCGGGCGAGCTCCTCCGAGTACGCCGGGTCCTCGCGCTCGTCCTCGTCGGCCCGGGCGAGCAGGACGGTGAGGGAGGTGAGGTCGTCCGGGTCGGCCACCACCCGCACCCAGGCACCCTGCTCCGCCGCGGCGGCGCGGATCTCCGCGACGACGTCGGGCGGCAGCGCGCGGTCCTCGAACGTTCCGCGCTGGGTGTGCCGGTGCCGGGCCGCGTCGGCCATGGCGACGTCCGCGTCGACCACGCGGTGGCCGGGCGCAGGGGTCAGCCGGGCGAGCACATCGGGGTCGTCCGCCTCGGGGAGTGGCAGCACCTCGGTGTCGAAGCCCTGCAGCCGTAGCGCCACGCGGGCGAGGTGCAGGGCGGTGCCGCAGCTGACGACCTGCTGCCGGCCGGTCGGATCGAGCACCTCGAGCCGGCGTGCGGGGTCACGGCTGAGGGTGAGCGCGCCGCCGTCCACCCGGAAGCGCCACGGCTGCGTGTTGTGCACCGAAGGGGCGAGGCGGGCGAGGTCCACGGCGGCGATGAGGTCGAGCTGGGTGGTCGTCATGCTCCCAGGGTGAGAGGCGGGACGACCGCGGGGGAGGGGCGATGGTCCCGAACCGGGCAGTCCCACGGACCTTCGGGTCGCCGGGGGCCCGCATTCCTCCTCCGCTACGGAGCCGGCCGGGTCGACCTGACTCCCGCCGAGCTCCACGAGATCGCTGTCCAGGACCTGTGGCGGACCGAGTCGTAGCTGTCGGCGCCGTGGCGGGGGTCAACACCTGCCGGCCGGCCACCCGGCGGCCTGGCGGGACGGGGCCGACCGCACCCGGTCGTGGACGCCCATGAAGCGCAGGGAGCTGCCGGGGGCGCCGGCGCCGTGCACCAGCCACAGCCATCCACCCGCTTCCGTGAGCTGCTCGTCGCACTCCAGCAGGACCAGCGCGAGAGCAGGGTCCACGTCGTCGAGATGGCGCAGGTCGATGAGCACCCGGGTCCAGCCGCCTGCCAGCGCGGCGTCCACGACCCGGTGCACGGCGCCGGCGGAGCGCGTCGTGACGGCGCCGCGGAGCGCGATCATGACGAGCCCGAGCTCCTCGTCGGCTGTCGTACCTACCTGCACGGGTAACACCTCGGTTTCAGCGTCCGGCCCGCCCTGGTGGTGCGCCAGAGCCCATGGTCCTGGACCGGACCAGCCGGGCGGAGCGGACGAGCGCGGCAGGTACGGCGGCGAGAAGCAGGCAGCCGAGCCAGGTACTCGCGGGCAGCGGTTCGGTGCGCAGCAGGGTGTGCAGCGGCGGCAGCACCACCGCGGCCACCTGGAGGGCGGCGGCGACTGTCGCGGCGACAGTGAGGAACGCGTTGTGCCGTGCCGCGCCGCGGTCGCGCGAGGCCAGCGCGACACCGAGCTGGGCCAGGCCGAGCACGAGGAAGGCCGCCGTGCGGCCGTCGGCCCCGGCGTGCCGGGCGAGGACGGCGGCAAGCAGCGACACCACGGTGATGACCGAGCCGGTCGCTGCGACCCGGGTGAGCAGCGGTCGGTCGAGCACCGCGGTTCCAGGAGGAATCGGAGGCCGGTGCAGGACGTCGGGGGAGGCAGGCTCGGCGCCCATCGCCACGCCGGGCAGGCCATGGGTGAGCATGTTGATCCACAGGATCTGGCCGGGGAGCAGCGGCACGCGGAAGCCGAGGAACGGCGCGAGGAGGACGAAGGCGACCTCGGCCAGACCCCCGCTGAGCGCGTAGCCGAGGAACCGCCGCAGGTTGTCGTGGATCCGCCGTCCTTCCTCGACCGCCCGGACGATTGTCTCCAGACGGTCGTCGGTGAGCACCAGGTCGGCCGCCTGACGGGCCACCTCGGTGCCGCCGCGGCCCATGGCGACACCGATGTCCGCGCGGCGCAGGGCCGGCCCGTCGTTGACGCCGTCGCCGGTGACCGCCACGACCTCGCCGGCCTCCTGCCACCGGCGTACCAGCGCCAGCTTGTGCTCCGGCCGCACCCGGGCGTAGACGGCGACGCCGTCGCCGACCTCCGGGCCAAGAGGTCGGTCGCCCAGCCGGCTCGCGTCTACGACCGTACCGACGAGGCCGACCTCACGGGCGACCGTCGCCGCGGTGCCGGGCTGGTCGCCGGTCATGACGGCGAGCCGGATGCCCGCGGCGGCAAGGTCGGCGATGACGTGGGCGACCCCGGCCCGCGGCGGGTCGGTCATCGCGACCGCCCCCAGCAGTCGGAGCTGGTCCGGGAGGCGGTCGGTGCCGTCGTACGGCGCCGAGCCGTCGAGGACGGCGAGGACCCGCCGACCCGCGGCGGCCTGCTCGTGGCACCACCGCTCGGCGCGGGCGCGGGCCGCGGGGTCGTCGGCAGCGGGCAGGACCAGGGACGGTCCGCCCTTGACCACCGACCGACGGGTCCCAGGCGTGAGACCGCGGTGCTCGGTGAGCATCCAGCCGCGGTCGCTGTCGAACGGAAGCTCGGCCAGCCGCGGGCTGTCACGCCGCACCGTGCCGGCGTCCAGGCCCGCCCGGCCGGCGAAGGCCACCAGTGCCGCTTCGGTCGGGTCACCCAGCGGCAGCCACTCGTCGTGACGGCGTTCCAGGTCGGCGTCGCTGCAGAGCAGCACGGCACCGGCCAGCTGCTGGAGGTCCGCGCCGACCGGTCGGCCGGAGCCGGCGACGACTGACCCGGTAGGGGCGTAGCCGGTTCCCGTCACGGCGTACTCGTCGGCAGGGGTCCAGGCCGCGACGACGACCATCCGGTTCTCGGTGAGGGTGCCGGTCTTGTCGGTGGCGAGCAGCGTGACCGAGCCCAGCGTCTCCACGGCGCGCAGCTCGCGTGCTATGGCCGAGTGCCGGGCCATCCGGCGTGCACCGAGCGCCAGCGACAGGGTGAGCACCGCGGGCAACGACTCGGGGACGGCAGCGACCGCCAGGCTTGCGCCCTGCAACGCCGCGTCGGTCCAGCTGAGCCCACGCAGCAGGCTCAGGGCCATCACCACACCTGCGGCCGCCACCGCCGCGAGGGTGAGGTGCCGGCCGAGGCTGGTGAGCCTCCTTTGCAGGGGGGTCGGTCCGGGACGCGCCGACGCGACCAGCGCCGCGACCGTCCCGAGGGCGCTTGCAGCTCCGGTGGCGGTCACCACGGCTCGGCCTCGGCCACGGGTCAGGGTGGTGCCGGCCTGCACCGCGTCCCCCGAGTGCTTGCCGACGCCGCGGGACTCACCGGTGAGGGCGGACTCGTCGGCGACCAGCTGGACGCTCTCGGCGAGGTCGCCGTCGGCGGGGACCACGTCACCGGCCTCCAGCACGATCATGTCTCCCGGCACCAGGTCGCGGGCGGCGACCGTCCGGGTCGTCCCGTCGCGCAGCACCCGTGCCGTGGGCGCGGCCATCTGCCGCAGTGCCGCGACGGCGTGCTCGGCCCGCAGCTCCTGCGCCACACCCACCGCCGTGTTGAGCACGACCACCAGTGCGATCACCGCGGTGTCGGCCGCGTCACCCTGCCAGGTCGTCAGTGCCCCGGCGGCGAGGAGGAGCAGCAGCATCGGGTCGGAGAGCTGGCGCAGCGCGCGTCGTACCACGCCGAGCCTGGCCGGCACAGCCACGTCGTTCGGTCCGTGCTGGGCCAGCAGCCGAGCTGCAGTGTCGGAGCTGAGTCCCCGCCCCAGGTCCTGGTCGGCGAACGAGGTCACGACGTCAGCCGTCGTGCGGGCGGGGCAGCCCACCGGGAACCACGGCCACCGGCCCGGTGGCGTGGTGGAGGACGCCGTGGCTGACCGAGCCGAGGAACAGCGCCCCCACCGGGCCGCGGCCGCGGCTGCCCACCACCAGGAGGCTGGCCAGGGCGCCGGCATCGGTGAGGGCGTGCACGGCATGGTCGTGCACGACCCGGACGTCGACCTTGACGTCCGGGTGGGTCTCCGCGAAGCCCGCCATCGACTCGGCCACGGCGAGGCGCTCCTCGTGCGCCACCAGGGCGGGGTCGTAGACCAGCGGCAGCTGCTCGTGCGGCGCGAGCCGCGCCGGGTCGGTCCACGCGTGCACGGCGACGAGCGGCTCGTCGATCTCGTCGGCGGTGTCGAACGCGAAGGCGAGGGCTGCCTGGGAGCGCGGTGAGCCGTCCACCCCGACGGCGACGCCGCTGCGCGGCAGGTCGTGGGACGGCGGTGCGGGAACGACCACGACGGGGCAGGCGGCCAACGACACGACCTGCAGCGCCGTCGAGCCGACGAGCAGCTCGGTGAACAGACCGGCGCCGCGCGACCCGACCACCAGTCGCTCGGCCCGCCGGGACTCCTCGATGAGGACCTCCACCGCCTGACCCTTGACGACGGCTGCCGTGACCGACAGCGCCGGGTAGGCGATGGCGAGGACCTGGACCGCCTCGTCGAGGAGGCGCTGGCCGGCCTTGCGGAGCACGAGGTCGAGATCGTGGATCCGCCGCAGGGCCGGACCGACCGGGTACATCGGTGGTTCGAGGACGTGCACCAGCCGCAGGGGCAGGTGCCGACGGTCCGCAGTAGCCGCCGCCTGCTCGATCGCGGCGCGGGCGGTGTCGGACCAGTCGACGCCGACGACGACGGAGTGGGCGTGCCCGGTCATGGGGACCTCCTCGATAGGGACCTTCTCCAGCACAGCAGCCCGGCCCGGCGCGGACGAGGGCGCAACGGGCTGCACCGCCGGGGCGAAGGTCCCCTGCGCCGGGGACCGGCGGACCCTGCCGGTCTCTGCGACACGTCCGGCACGCCCCGGCTGCTCGGTCTGGTCGCCGGGCACCAGCTCTACCCGACCCCGCTGGCGCCCCAGACCTGCCCGGTGGACCAGATGATGGCGGCGTACGACGTGTGCGCGACCGCGTCGGTAGCGTCGGGTGACGGCAGGGCACCCCGACGGAGGAGAGAAACCGTGGCCACGACGGAGCTGGGCGCACCGGAAGCCCTGGATGAGCTCGTGGAGCGGCTGGCCCACCCCGCCGACGCCGAGGTGGCGGCGATGGACGCCTGGTGGCGGGCGAACAACTACCTCACGGTCGGCCAGATCTACCTGATGGCCAACCCGCTGCTCCGCGAGGAGCTCATTGCTGAGCACATCAAGCCGCGGCTGCTCGGCCACTGGGGCACCAGCCCCGGCCTGTCGTTCATGTACGCCCACGTCTCACGGCTGATCCAGCAGACCGGCCAGGAGGTGCTCTACCTCACCGGCCCCGGGCACGGCGGCCCGGCGCTGGTGGCCGCCGGCTACCTGGAGGGCACCTACAGCGAGATCTACCCGGATGTCACCCAGGACACCGAGGGGGTGCGACGGCTGTTCCGTCAGTTCTCTGCACCCGGCGGCATCCCCAGCCACGTCTCGGTCACGACACCTGGGTCCATCCACGAGGGCGGCGAGCTCGGCTACGTCCTGGTGCACGCCTTCGGTGCCGTGATGGACAACCCGGACCTCGTCGCACTCGCCGTCGTCGGCGACGGGGAGGCAGAGACCGGTCCGCTCGAGGGGTCCTGGAAGGGCGTCTCCTTCCTCAACCCGGCCCGCGACGGCGCAGTGCTCCCGGTGCTGCACCTCAACGGCGCGAAGATCGCCGGTCCGACCGTCCTCGGCCGCAAGGACCCGGCCGAGGTCCGATCCCTGCTCGAGGGCCACGGCTACGACGTCATCGAGGTCGACGGCGACGACCTGCCGGGGATGCACCACCGCTTCGCGGCGGCACTGGCCCGGGCGTGGGGCGACATCCGGCGGATCCAGACCGCTGCTCGCGGCGGCGACTGGGACGGCACGCGGCCCCGGTGGCCGATGATCGTGCTGCGCACGCCGAAGGGATGGACCGGCCCGGACGTCGTCGACGGCATCCAGGTGCGCGGCACCTGGCGCGCCCACCAGGTGCCGCTGTCCGGGGTGAAGGAGAACCCGGATCACCTGCACCTGCTAGAGGACTGGCTGCGGTCCTACCGGCCCGAGGAGCTCTTCGACAACGACGGCGCGCCCACGGAGCTGGTCCGCCGGGCCAACCCCGAGGGCGACCTCCGGATGAGCGCGACGCCGCACGCCAACGGTGGCCTCCTCACCCGCGACCTCGACCTGCCGGACTTCCGCGACTACGCCGTCGACGTGCCCAGCCCGGCGTCCTCCCGCGCGGAGTCGACCCGCAAGCTCGGCGAGATGATGCGCGACATCTACCGCGCGAACCCCGACCGGTTCCGGCTCTTCTGCCCCGACGAGACGAACAGCAACCGGCTCGGCGCCGTCTTCGAGGCGTCCGACCGCGGGTTCATGGAGCGCGTCACCGACGACGACGTCGCGCTCTCCCGCGACGGACGGGTGATGGAGGTGCTGTCGGAGCACAACTGCCACGGCTGGCTGGAGGGGTACACGCTCACCGGCCGGCACGGCTGGTTCGCCACCTACGAGGCGTTCGCGATGGTGAGCGCCTCGCAGACCATCCAGCACAGCAAGTGGCTGCAGGAGGCCGACGAGCTGCCGTGGCGCGCCGAGGTCCCGAGCCTCAACGTGCTGCTCACCTCTACTGCGTGGCGCAACGACCACAACGGCTTCAGCCACCAGGGGCCTGGCCTCATCCAGAACGTCATCACCACCCGCGGCAACATCGGCCGGGTCTACCTCCCGCCGGACGCCAACTGCCTGATGTCGGTGGCCGACCACTGCTTCCGGTCCCGGTCCTACGTCAACCTCGTCGTCATCGACAAGCAGCCGCAGCTGCAGTGGCTGACGATGGACGAGGCGGTGGAGCACTGCGCCCGCGGCGCCGGTGTCTGGTCGTGGGCCGGCACCGACGACGGCACCGCCGACCCCGACATCGTGCTGGCCTGCGCCGGTGACGTGGTCACGATGGAGACGGTCGCCGCAGCCGACATCCTCCGCGAGCACCTGCCGCACTTCCGCACCCGCGTCGTCAACGTCGTCGACCTCATGACGCTGCCGCGGCGCAAGGACCACCCGCACGGCATGGACGAGACGCTGTTCAACGAACTGTTCACCGACCACGTCGACGTGGTGTTCGCGTTCCACGGCTACCCCGGCGCCATCCACCAGCTGGTACACGGCCGGCCGGACGCCGACCGGTTCCGGGTCCGCGGCTTCATCGAGGAGGGCACGACGACGACACCCTTCGACATGGTCGTGCGCAACCGCGCATCCCGCTACCACCTCGTCATGGACGCGCTGAACAACGCCCGCCGCACGCCGCCCGGCGCCAGCGACCTCAAGGCCTGGTGCGAGCAGCACCTCGCGGAGCACGAGGTCTACGTCGTCGAGCACCTCGAGGACATGCCGGAGGTACGCGACTGGGTGCTCGGCGACTGGGCGACGAAGGCCTAGGGGTGGCGCCTGGTCCGGTGCAGGTCCTCGTCGTCAACAGCGGCAGCTCGTCGGTCAAGCTCGCCGTCGTCGACCCGGTGTCCGGCGCCAGGTCGATGACCGCGCACGCGGAGCGGGTCGGCTCCGACGACGCCGTGGTCCACGTGCGGCGCGGCGACGACGAGGACTCCGCCTCGCCCGACGATGCCACCCACCGCGGCATCGTGGCCCACGTCCTGGGCAGCCTCACCGGCGAGGAGCGGCGGGCGCTGACCGGCGTGGGGCACCGGGTCGTGCACGGCGGCCCGCTCCTCACCGAGTCGGTCGTCGTCGACGACGCGGTCCTCGCGACGCTGCGCGACGTCGTCGGCCTCGCACCGCTGCACGTGCCGGCCAACATCGCCGGCATCGAGGCCGCCCGCCGCGAGCTTCCCGGTCTGGCCCAGGTCGCGGTCTTCGACACGGCGTTCCACCGCACGATGCCGCCGGTCGCCCACCGGTACGCGGTGCCGCAGGCCTGGTACGACGAGCACCACGTCCGCCGCTACGGCGCCCACGGCACCAGTCACCGGTACCTCGCCGGGCGCACCGCCGAGCTGTTCGGCCGTCCGACCGAAGGGCTGCGCCTGGTCACCCTGCACCTCGGCAACGGGTGCAGCGCGGCAGCGGTGCTCGACGGACGCTCGATGGACACCACGATGGGCCTCACTCCGCTCGAGGGCCTCGTGATGGGCACCCGCAGCGGCGACGTCGACCCCAACCTCGTCGGCTACGCGTCGAAGCGGCTCGGCCTCGACGTCGACGGCGTGCTCGACGTCCTCAACCACGACAGCGGCCTGCTCGGGCTGTCCGGGCTCAGCAACGACATGCGCGTCCTGACGGAGGCGGCCGCGGACGGCTCTGCGCCGGCCAGGCTCGCCGTCGACGTGTTCTGCTACCGGGCGGCGAAGGGCGTGGCGGGGATGGTCGTTGCCCTGGGCGGGCTCGACGCGCTGGTCTTCAGCGGGGGCATTGGCGAGCACTCGGTGGAGGTGCGCAGCCTGGTCCTCGGGCACCTGGCCTTCCTGGGTCTCGCCGAGGACGAGGCCGCCAACGCCGACGACGGCGCCGGCACCGGCGGCCGGGTCAGCACCCATGACCGGCCGGTGGCCCTGGTCGTCCCGACGGACGAGGAGCTGGTGATCTCGCGCGACACCGCCGACCTGACGACCTGAAGACCCGAGGTCGCCTACTGGCGGCGTGCCGGGAGGAGGCGCACGAATGAAGGAGCATGAGCAGGTCGCTGCGGAGACCGCCGGCCTGGTCAAGCGGTTCGGCCCGGTCGAGGCCGTGACGGGTGTGGACCTGGCCGTGCGACGAGGTGAGGTCGTCGGGCTGTTGGGCCCCAACGGCGCCGGCAAGACGACGATCATCCGCAGCCTGATGGGCTACCTCCGGCCGACGGCCGGGTCCGTCCGCGTCCTCGGCGGTGACGTGTCCCAGGGCGACATCAGGGTGCGCGTCGGCTACCTCCCCGCGGACGCCGGCCTGGACCGCAAGCTCACCGTCGACACCCTGCTTGGCTGGTACGCCGCGCTGCGCGGAGGGGTTCCGGCGGCACGAATCTCGGCGCTGTGCGAACGGCTCGGGGTGGACCGCGGCCGTCGGATCGGTGAGCTGTCGACCGGGAACCGGCGCAAGGTCGGCCTGGTCCAGGCGGTCATGCACGAGCCGGACCTGCTCGTCCTGGACGAGCCGACCGGCGGGCTGGACCCGCTGGTCCAGCGCGAGGCCGCGGCCCTGGTGCGCGAGTGCCGGGACCGCGGGGCGGGTGTCCTGTTCTCCTCCCACGTCCTGCCCGAGGTGGCCGACGTCGCGGACCGGGTCGTCATGCTCCGCACCGGCCGAGTGGTGCACGAGACGACCGTCTCGGACCTCCGGGACCTGGCGCGCGAGCGGATCGAGCTACACCTGGGCGCAGCGCCACCACCGGGCCTGCTCGACGGTGTGCCCGGCCTGGTGTCGTGGCAGGCCGACGGGACCCGGCTGGTCGTCGAGGTCGACGGCCCGGTCGGCGCACTTGTCAAGGCCGTCGCTCCGTACGACGTCCAGCGCATCGTCACTCACGAGCAGGACCTCGAGGACGTGTTCTTCAGGTTCTACCGGGACGAGGGTTCCCCACGATGAGGCCGCGGCCGCTTGTCCTCGCCGGCATGCTGCGCGACCGGCGCCGGTCGACCCTGTGGTGGACCCTCGCCGTCGCCGCGATGTCCGTGACCTTCGCCGCGGCGTACCCGTCGGTCCGCGACTCGGCGCGCCAGCTCGAGTCGTACATGAACTCGCTGCCCCAGGGGCTGTCTGAGCTGCTGGGCGCGGGTACCGGTATCGGCACACCGGCCGGGTACCTCAGCTCCCAGCTCTACGCGAACGTGCTCCCCGTCCTGCTCGTCGTCCTCGGGATCGGAACGGCCGCCTGGTCGATCGCGGGGGCGGAGGCCGACGGGACCCTCGAGATGCTGCTCGCCAGCCCGGTCAGCAGGACCCGGGTCGCACTGGAGCGGCTGGTCGGGATCGGGCTGGTCACGCTGGTCGTCGTCGGGACGACGACGATCGCGCTGGTCGCCACGGCGCCGGTGTTCGGCCTCGCCGCGCTGCCCGATGACGCCTTGTGGGCGGCCGGGCTCGCGGTCTGGACGCTGACGATGTGCGTCGCCGGCATCACCCACGGCGTCGGGGCTGCGACCGGGTCACGCGGCACCGCCGTCGCAGTCGGCTCCGCGGCGGCGGCCGGGACGTATGTCCTGTACGGCCTCGCCGCCCTGGTCGAGCCGCTGCAGCCGCTGCGATGGCTGTCGCCCTGGTTCTGGTTCCTCGACGCCGACCCGCTGGTCGAGGGATTCGGTGCTCGGCTGTGGCTGCAGGCGGTGCTGCTGCCCCTCGCGGTCGCCACGGTCGCCGTCGCCGCCGGTCTGCTGCGGCTCCGACGCCGGGACCTGCACTGACCGGCGGCCGTCAGCGACCGGAGCCGGCACTGCGTGCTCTCGTAGTGGCTACGCAAGGAGGTGGGGAACAGCGTGCAGGGCCGCCAGAAATGAGGTGCCCTCCACGGTGACGCTTGCTGCGGCGCGTGCCTCGCTCGACGCGTTCAACGCGACGCTGAAACCCACTGCCCTGAACAACGGCAGGTCTGACCGACCGTCACCGATCGCCACGACCTGGTCCATCCCGATCCCTGCGCCACGGCAATGCTCAGCGACGTACGCGACCTTGTCCTCGGGCTCGAAGTGGCGAGCGACCCGGCCGGTGAAGAGTCCCGAGGCTCCGTCAAGCTCCAGGTCAGCCCCGCACACCTGGGAGAAGCCCCAGAGATCAGCGAGCGCCTGCGCGGCGAAGCTCCACGACACCGTCGCGATGAACGCCTCCACCGATCGCTGCCGCAGCATCGCGACGCCCGGCCCGATGTCATCGATGCTGGGAATCCGTGACATGACGTGGACAGCATCGGCCAACGCCACGCCCCTGTAGAACGGAGCGTGGCCCTCCGCAACCTCTCGGTCGCTGACCTCGCCGCGAGTGAGCTCGTCCTCCAGGCCTTCGACGATCGGCTGCCCGATCCATGCGCCCAGGTGGTTCAAGGCCGTGGTCCCCGTGACCAGCGTGCCGTCCAGATCAGCTACGACAAGGCGCCACGGACAGTCGATCGATGGGTTCACGTTGACCTCTCGCTGCTGCCCGGTCGAGGAGCAGGACGCTACGGGGGCCGCTGGCACAACGGTCATGCCCTGTCGGGTGGCGCCGCCGCGTTCGGCCCCCGCGCGGTAGCTGCCGCTCGCGGGAATCTCCGGGAATCCGTTGTGGACAAAGGGTTTCCACGGGTGCGGGCCTGCGCTAGGCTTCGAACATTCGTTCGAGTCTGGGGGTGCGGGATGCGTGAGACAGGCGGGTCGCTGCTCGACCCGGTGCTGCCCGCCGAGCCTGCTGACCCCGGCGCCCACCTCGATGCCCAGGAGTGGGAGGTGATGTGTGACGCGGTCCTCGATGACGGGCCGATGCCGGTCGACGACGCCTGCCACGACGACCTGGCCGTAGCGGAGGAACCGTGCTGGCCGCTGCCGGGGCTGCTGGACCAGGTCGATCCCGGTCCGCTGCTGGGGTTGCTGCTGGCCGGGACCGACCTGAGCTCCTGCAGCGAGGCGGACCTGGCGGGCGCGG
>JBBRVW010000006.1:0-124239 GCA_038246545.1 Actinomycetes bacterium
CGCGGTGCACCGCGGCAGCCGGGATCCGCGCGTGGTGGATGCGGTCGCGGTCATACGCCGGCAGGTCGAGGGCCATGGCCGCGACGGTCGTGACCGAGCCGGCCAGACCGACGAGCGTGCGCGTGTCGCCCAGCGGCACCGCCTCGCCGGCGAGGCGGACCGCCGCCTCGACGTCGGCCCGGGCGGCCGCGATCTGACCGGCGGTCGGCGGATCGTCGTGCAGGTGCCGCTCGGTCATCCGCACGCAGCCGACGTCGACCGAGCGGGCCGCGACCGGGGCCGCGCCCGGTCTGCCGAGGACCAGCTCGGTGGAGCCGCCGCCGATGTCGGTCACGAGGAACGGCTCGGCCAGTGCGGAGCCGGCTAGCTCGCGAGTGGCACCGGTGAACGAGAGGGTGGCCTCGTCGTCGCCGGTCACCACCTCCGGCTCGACACCGAAGCGCTCGCGCACACCGGCGACGAACTCGTCGCGGTTCTCCACGTCGCGCGACGCCGACGTCGCGACGAAGCGGACCACCTCGGCCCCGGTCTCGCGCACAACCGCCGCATAGTCGTCGCACGCCGCGAAGGTGCGCGCCAACGCCGCCGGCGCGAGCCGGCGGGTGCGGTCGACGCCCTCGCCCAGCCGGACGATAGTCATCCGGCGGGCGACCTCGGTGAGGGTCGCCGCGTCGGCATCCAGGTCGGCGACGAGCAGCCGGATCGAGTTGGTGCCGCAGTCGACGGCCGCGACCCTCACTCCGCGTCACCCACAACATCGTCGCCGACCGCGACGCACGGGCCGGAGCCCCACCACGCGGGGAGCGCCGCAAGTGCCTCGTCGCCGAGCGGGTTCGCACCCGGCCCCTCGGCGAGCGACTGGGCGACGAGCACGTGCAGGCACTTCACCCGGTCGGGCATTCCGCCCGCTGAGACACCGGCGATCTCGGGCACCTGCTCCAGCGCGCCACGGCTCTCGAGGTAGCGCTCGTGCGCCGCGCGGTAGCCCGCGCGCAGCTGGTCGTCCTCGGCGAGCCGGTCGGTCATCGTGCGCATGGTGCCGCCGGCCTCGAGCGTGCCCACGGCACCGGCGGCGCGGGGGCAGGTGAGGTACCAGAACGTGGGGAAGGGCGTCCCGTCCGGCAGTCGAGGCGCGGTCTCGACGACATCCGGGTGACCGCACGGGCAGCGGTGCGCCACCCGGAGCACACCACGCACGTCGCGACCGAGCTGGGCCGCCATCGCTGCGAGGTCGCGCGGGGTCGGCCGGTCGTCGCCGGCGGCGGCAGTCACTGCGTACCGGAGCGTCCGGCCACCTCGACGCTGTGCCACAGATCGGTGAACCACGGCGTGCGATGCACCTCGGAGGGGGCGGCCTCGACCACGCCGTCGGACGCCGGGGCGTCGTCGGACTCGATCACGACATACGACGTCTCGCCGGGCATCACGTAGTGCAGCCGCTCGCGGGCCTGCGCCTGCACGTACGCCTCACTACCCCACCGCTCGTGCTGCCGCTGCAGCTCGGCCACCCGCTCCTCCTGGGCGGAGACGCTCGCGCGGTAGTCGGTGATGTCACCGCGCTGCGAGAGGTACTCACGCAGCGGGTACGCCAGCGAGATCGCTAGCAGGCAGACCACCAGGGCGAGCATCGCCGCCCGCCCTGTGAGGTTGGTCCGCCGCGGCTCGCGGTCGTCGCCGGTCGTCACGAATCAGGCCCGGTGCCTCGGGAACGCGCCGGCACCCGCGTAGCGGGCGGCGTCGTCGAGCTCCTCCTCGATGCGGAGCAGCTGGTTGTACTTGGCCACCCGCTCGGAGCGCGCCGGCGCGCCGGTCTTGATCTGACCGCAGTCGGTGGCGACCGCGAGGTCGGCGATCGTGGTGTCCTCGGTCTCGCCGGATCGGTGGCTCATCATGCAGCGGTAGCCGGCGCGGTGCGCCATGCTCACGGCGTCGAGCGTCTCCGTGAGCGTGCCGATCTGGTTGACCTTGACCAGCAGGGCGTTGGCCGTGGCCTCGCGGATGCCGCGCTCGAGGCGGTCGGGGTTGGTGACGAACAGGTCGTCGCCGACGATCTGGACCTTGTCCCCGAGCTGGTCGGTGAGCGACTTCCAGCCGGCCCAGTCCTCCTCGCTCATCGGGTCCTCGATCGACACGAGCGGGTACGCCGCCACCAGCTCGGCGTAGTAGGCGGCCATCTCGTCGGCCGACTTCTTGGCGCCCTCGAAGGCGTAGGTGCCGTCGGTGTGGAACTCGGTCGCCGCGACGTCGAGCGCGAGCGCGATGTCGGTGCCGAGCGAGAACCCGGCCTTCTCGACCGCGACGGCGATGAGGTCGAGCGCGTCACGGTTGCTCGGGAGGTCGGGGGCGAAGCCGCCCTCGTCGCCGAGGCCGGTCGCGAGGCCCTTCTCCTTGAGCACCGACTTGAGCGTGTGGTAGACCTCCGCGCCCCACTGGAGCGCCTCCTTGAAGGTGGCCGCGCCGATCGGCGCCACCATGAACTCCTGGACGTCGACGCCGGTGTCGGCGTGCGCGCCGCCGTTGAGGATGTTCATCATCGGCACCGGCAGCAGGTGCGCGTTGGGCCCACCGACGTAGCGGAACAGGGGCAGCTCGGCCGACTCGGCGGCCGCGCGAGCGACCGCGAGCGAGACGCCGAGCAGCGCGTTGGCGCCGAGGCGGGACTTGGTGGGGGTGCCGTCGAGGTCGAGCAGCGTCTGGTCGACGAGGCGCTGCTCGCTGGCCTCCAGCCCGACCAGCGCCGGGCCGATCTCGTCGAGCACGCCGATCACGGCCTTCTCGACGCCCCTGCCGGCGTAGCGCTTGCCGCCGTCACGCAGCTCGTGGGCCTCGAACTGGCCGGTGCTCGCACCGCTGGGCACGGCCGCGCGGGCGATGGTGCCGTCGTCGAGGGCGACCTCCACCTCGACGGTGGGGTTGCCGCGCGAGTCGAGGATCTCGCGCGCTCCGACGGCGTCGATGCTCGCCACGGGTGCTCCTTCGGGTGGGGCCGGGCTGGTCCTGGCAGGGTTCCGGCGGGGCCGGACCGCCTCAGGCTACCGGCGGCCCCTGCCGCGCCGCCCGTCCCACGCCCGGGTTCGGCGACGAGTGGGCGTCGGTCGGGGCGGGCGGGCGGTGTGGCGCCGCCCGCGGCATGCGCACCTCCGACCGTGCTCGTTGTCGACGGAGTGGCCCCGCCACGAGCGTGGACTCCGGCTGTCTAGCGGGGCCACTTCGCTCGGGTGTGGTGAGCGTGCCCTCAGAGGCCGAGCAGGGTGCGCAGGTGCCGCGGTGACGGCGAGCCGTGCGCGAGGATCGCGTCGTGCCGCTCGCGCACCGACGCCTTGGGCCGCGCTGCGGCGAGGTCGCGGGCGAGGTCGGCGACCTCCACGTAGCCGACGTAGTACGTCGAGAGCTGCGCGCTCGACAGCAGGGCGCGCCGCCACTTGCCGGCAGCCTCGCCCTCCTCCTGGTGGCCGCGCTGCATCATCAGCCGCATCGCCTCGTCCTCGGTCATGCCGTGCGCGTGCACGCGGGCGTCGAGGATGGCGTTGATCGTCATCCGCAGCTGCATCTTGAGCTGCTGCATCCGCAGCGCGTCGTTCAGCCCCTTGTCGGCGCGGTAGCCGGCGTCGACCATCACCTCCTCGGCGTAGACCGCCCAGCCCTCGACGAAAGAGCCGCTCCAGAGAGCCTTGCGGACCGGTACCGGGGCGTCGTACCGCGCGCTGTGCGCCAGCTGCAGCACGTGACCCGGCATCGCCTCGTGCACGGTGAGGTTCTGCAGCATGTGCGCGTTGTACTCGCGGAAGAACGACGCCACCCGGTCGGCCGACCAGTCGGCCGGGGTCGGCGAGACCGCGAAGTAGGTCGGCAGCGACGAGGTCTCCAGCGGGCCGGGCGGGTCGCAGTAGGCGACGGCGACGCCGCGGTGGATCTCCGGCATGACGATGATCTCGACCGGGTCGTCGTGGACGGTCACGAGGTCCTGCGCGCGGACGAACTCGGTGGTCTCGGCCAGCGCGTCGACGCAGCGGCCGACGATGGTGTGGTCGTCTACGTGGCCGTCGGAGGCGAGCCGGTCGAGGACGCGGCGGACCCGGCCGTCCGCTGCCCCGCCGTCGAGCCTGGCGGCGGTCTCCTCGATCTGCGACTCGATGCGTTCGAGGTCGTCCTCGGCCCGCGCCAGGACCGCGTCTGCGCCGGTGGCCGAGTCGAGAGCCAGCGCGAGCTTGCGGGTGAACAGGTCGGCGCCGAGGCGCGGGTCTCCGGCGGCGCCCGCCAGCTTCGACTGCAGCCAGGCCAGGTGGGTGTCCAGTGCCGCGACCGCAGCCTCCTGGGCCGGCTCGACCTCGCTCCTGAGGCCCGGCTCGGCACCGAGCGCGCGCTCGAGCTGGGTCGCGATCAAGGTGCGCGTGCCGGTGAACTGCCCGATCGCCGTCTCGACGTGCACCCGCGGCATCGCCCCGAGGTTCGCCCGCGCCTGCTCCAGCCGCGCCGGGACGGCCGTGAGCCGGCCGGCCACCGACCGCAGCCGGTCCCCCAGCGGCGCGAAGTCGCGGGCCAGCAGGGTGTAGATCGCCGTGCCGGGGTTGGCGACCAGGGCGTCCCACTCGGTGTCGCGCAGCTCGGCCAGGCCGAGCCGGCGCGACTCCAGTGCGGTGCGCAGGGTCTCGACGTCGACCCGGTCCGCGCCGGCGAGAACCGTCCGGTCGATCGCGTCGAGGTCGGCCAGTCGACGGCCGGCCCAGGCGAGCTCCTCGGCGCCATGCTCCCGGCTCTGGTCCGCGAGCCGATCGTCGTAGCGGTGGTCGCCGAGAGCCGTCGCCCACTCCGGGTGCAGCTCCAGCAGCTCGTCGAGGACGGCCGAGGCGAGCCGGTGGACGTCGGGGGACGGTGCGGTCTGGTCGGTCACGGCGGGCACCCTAACGCGAGCCCGCGCGGGGGAGCTGTCAGGCAGCCAGCACGAGAAGAGCCGCCGGGAGCAGGCACCCGAACAGCGGCACGAGGGCGACGACGACCAGCGGCTGGGGCCGCACCAGTCCGTCGCGCTGCCGGGCCGTGAGGTAGCGCACGAACGCGGCCGGGTCCATGCCCGCGTCGACGACCGAGCGGGTGGCGCCCGGCACCGCGAGGCCGGTGCGCTCCTCGAACACGTCCCACGCGCCGTCGGCCTCGCCCACACGCACCGCAGCGAGCAGCCGCTTGGCGTCGTCCGTCTGGGTGCGCTGCAGGGTCTCCGCGGCGACCATGCGACGCGCCGTCCGGCGTTGCAGGGCGTACGGCGGGGACGTGGCGAGCCACGCCCAGCGGACGCCGAGCAGGGTGAGCAGAGCGGCGACCGCCACGACGACCGCGCCGGTCGTTCCGAGCCCGGTCCAGCCGGCTGCCACTGTGCGCAGTGCGGCGGCCGCCGGGACCACCGCGAGGGCGACGACCCGGGCGAGCAGCACCAGCGGGCCGCGACGCCGGGCGGCGTCGGGCCACCGGGGCGCCTCGGACCGGTCGCTCCCGAACGAGACCTCGGACGCGCCGGACGCGGGCGACCGGGTCGCGGGCGGCTCCAGCGCCACGTCGTCGGGCAGCACCTCCCGCGCCTCGTCGGGCTGCACGTCGAGCCCGGCGGCGTCGTCCGCGAGGTCGTCGGCCGCGCGCAGGTCGACGACGTCGGCACGGCCCCCGTCCGCGGCGGCGCCGCCGTCCTCGGGAAGCGTGTCCTCGACCGGCACCGTGTCCTCGACCGGCACCGTGTCCTCGACCGGCACCGTGTCCTCGACCGGCACCGTGTCCTCGACCGGCACCGTGTCCTCGACCGGCACCATGTCCTCGACCGGCACCATGTCCTCGACCGGCACCGTGTCCTCGACCGGCACCGTGTCCTCGACCGGCACCGTGTCCTCGACCGGCACCGTGTCCTCGGCCGGAGCGACCGGTGTCGGCCCGTCGACCGGTCCGGGCCTACCGGCTCCCGCACCGCCCGCTCCCCCG
Source organism: Actinomycetes bacterium (assembly GCA_038246545.1). Taxonomy (GTDB): domain Bacteria; phylum Actinomycetota; class Actinomycetes; order JACCUZ01; family JACCUZ01; genus JBBRVW01. The sequence continues at coordinate 5,965 of JBBRVW010000006.1, forward strand.
GCGCGGTGACGCGGCCCCACCGGGACCACGACCCGGCGGGACGCGGTGCCGGTGACCGGCGCGACGAGCGACCGCGTGGAAGCCCGGAGGTCGAGGTTCGTCGGCGGCGTGTCCGCCGGAGCCGCAGACGGCTCGTTGCGCAGCCGGGCGACCGCCTGCAAGCGGGCTTCCTCGGCAGCCTCGGCGGCCTCGAGCGCGGTCAGCTCGCGATGCACCGCGGCGTCCTGGACGGCCTCCGCCTCCGCCGCCTGGGCCTCGGCCACCATCCGGCGGGCGACAGCGCCATCGGCGGCCCGGCGCTCGTCCGCGGCCTCGGCCGCGGCTGCCCGGGCCTGCTCCTCCGCGAGCCGGCGCTCCTCGGACGCCGCACCGACGGTGCGCAGCTCCTCCGCAGCCCGGGCCGCGGACTCGGCCGCGGCCCGCTCGGCGGCCTCGCGGTCGCGCTGCGCTTCGCCGGCGGCCACCCGCTCGCGCTCGGCCGGCGCCTCGGCCTCGTCGGCAAGCCGCTCGGCCTCCGCGCGCCGGGTCATCGCTTCCTGCGCCGCGAGCCGCTGGGCGGCGAGGGCGCGCTCGGCGTCGGCGAGCGCGGCCACGGCCACCGGGTCGGCGCCCGACGGGCCGGTCGCGGGCAGCGGCCGGAGCTGGTCGGGGTGCGCGGTGGCCTCGCGGGCAGCGCGCTCGGTGGCCGCTGCCTGCTCCGCCTGCAGGAGGCTGCGTTCGCGGCGCGCCGCCGAGCGGGCGAAGGCCGCGGCACGCTCGTCGGCCGCGCGACGGTGCTCCGCCGCCGCAGCGCGCACCAGCGTCTCGTCATGGGCCGCCAGCTCGGCGCGCTGCCGGGCGGACAGGCCGCCGCCGAGGGCGACCGACAGGTCGAGGCGTGCGTCGTCCCGGCGCCGGGCCGCCTCGGCGGGCGGCAGCCCGGCGCGGCGGGCGTCCCGCAGCTCGTGCACGGCTGCCCGGACGGCGCCACCGCGGGTCGACCGGACCGCCAGGACCGTCACGAGCGACAGCAGCCCGAGGAGGCCGACGAGGAAGGCCAGCGCGAGCGTCACGGCCCCGCTGGAGCCGTCGCCGGCCGACGTCGGCCGCTGCGTCGGCGCAGCGGCCGGCAGGTCGTTGCGGGTGGCCAGGGTGGTCGACACGACCGTGCCGCCGTGGGTCACCGACACCTGCACCGGGCTGGCGCCGGTGACCGCTGGCAGCAGCGCGAGCCGCCGGTCCTCGACCTGGGCAGCCAGGGCCTGAGCGGCGCCGGCAGCGGCGGCAGCCGGCACGGCACCCGGGCACTGCGCGCCGGCACCCGGCAGTGACGGCGCAGGCCCGAGGTCGACCACGTCCAGGGCCACCCCGCGGCGTACCAGCAGCTGCCGCGCCGCGGGCCACGAGGCGGCGCTGCCGTCGTCCGCGCTGCCGGAGACGACCACCAGCTGCTGCTGGCGACGTGGGTCAGTGGGCAGCAGTCGTACGCCGGCGAGGACCGCGTCGACCAGGGCGTGGGGACCGGCCGGCGTGAGGTCCGTGACCCCCGGCAGCGCGGCCCTCGGCCCGCGGGCCAGCTCGTGGACGACCGTCGGCGGGCCCCCGGTCGTGAGCACAGCCACGCTGGTCCCGGGCGAGAGCGCCCGGAGCAGCGCACGTGCGGCCGCCCGGACGCGGTCGACCACCGGGGCCGCCGCGGCCGACGAGTCGAGGACGAGGACGAGGTCGGTCTCGGTGGACGGCACCGGCGCGACCGAGAGGACCGGGAGGTCGAGCCCGTCCTGTGCGAACGTGACCTCCCCGGCGCGCAGCCGCGCCCCGGTGAGCCCGGCCGGCAGGCTGAGCAGGACCTGCGTGCGCCCGCCGGTGGACGTCGCCGTCGCGGTGAGCTCGGAGCAGGACCGAGCGGCGGCCGGGACGGCCGCCAGGACGGGCAGCAGCACGGACGCCGTCAGGGCAGCGGGCAGCAGCGCGGCCAGCCGGCCGCGCCACGTCCAGGTGCCCGTCATGCCGTGTCCCCCCAGCCGCTGTCGGGACCCAGGGTACGGCCGTTGACATTCCTGCCGTCCGCACCTCGTGGGACATCGTCCGACCGGCCCGGAGCGGCTGGCTCAGACCAGCAGGACGGCGCTCGCCCCGAGCAGAACCAGGACCAGCCCGGCTCGTCCGTCGGGCCGGCTACCGGCAGGGGGAGCCGCGGGCTCCTCGAGGGCGAGGTGGTGGAGCAGCGCGTCGGCGTCCGGACGGAAGCCGATCAGGTCCCGCAGGTCGGGCGGCACGACGACACCCGTGGTGCTCTCGAAGTCGGCCCAGGTCGTGGCCGGGTCCCAGTCGGCGGCGTGCAGCCGCCGGACCGCCTCGGCGGCTGCGGCTGCCAGCCCGGCCGTCCTCTCCAGGTGGACCGGTCGCACGGCGGCGGGTCGCGCGGCGGCTCGCAGCAGCCGGACCCCGGACACCGCGGTCAGGACGCCGAGGAGCAGGACCACCAGCCGCGGCGCCGACGAGGTGCCGAGCCAGACGTCCGGATGGACCAGCGGGCGGCCCAGCAGGGCGACCAGTACCAGGACGGGCGCGGCCCGGACCGCCGACAACGACGCGTGGTGCCCGGCCGCGATCGCCACCGCCGGGACTGCCAAGGCTGCCGCCGGCGTCGGCGGGTGGGTCTCGCTCGACAGGCGGGTCGGCGCGCGCGAGACCACGGACGCCGCACCGGGCGCTCCCGGCGGCGCCACGGGCTGCGTGACCGACGGCGCGATCGACATGGTCACCCGTGTCCGCGGGGCGTGCAGGGCGAGGACCGCCTCCGCGCTGCCGGGGGTGCCGGTCCGCGGTGCCCCGGTGGGCCGCAGGTCGATGACGTCGTCGTCCGGCGCCGGCGACGCCGGCGACCCGTTGGACGCACCCGTGCCGGGGGTGGCGCGGTCGTCGCGGGCCGGCCCGGCAGCGGGCTTCGCCGCCGGACGCTTCCGCGCCGCGCGCTTGGCCGGCGTCCGCGGCCCGGCGCCGGTCGGCCGGGACCCCCCGGCGGCGGCCTCCCGCAAGGCGGCCTGGCGGGCCAGGCGCGCCTCGTCGGCAAGTGCCTCGGCGGCGACCGCCTCGGCCGCGGCAGCGGCTGCCTCCTCCTCGGCGAGACGGCGTCGCGTGACCGCGTCGGCTGTCGCGAGCCGATCGCTGGCCGCGGACGACCGCGCCGCCTGGGCAGCCTGCTCGGCCTCCTGGCGCGCTGCCCGGGCCCGGGCAGCCGCCTCCTCGGCCTCCTGGGCCTGGACGATCGCCGCGGCCGCCGCCCGAGCGGCGTCCGCCTTGCGGTTCTCCGCGACCAGCTTGGCCCGGTAAGCGGGGATGACGATGTCGGGCGCTGCCAGGGTGCCGTCCTCGACCCAGTCCGACGGCTGCACCCGGTCGGCCCCGACGTCCCCCTGTGCCAGCCGGAGGTGCTCCCGGTCGGCGCGCTCGAGGGCCATCAGCTCCAGAGCTCGACGGTAGGCACGATCGCGTCGTCCGGCGGCTCGCTCCCGGCCGACCAGTCGTTCGGCCTCGGCCTGCTCGTGCTCCCACGCCGCGGTCCGCGCCCGGTCCTCGTCGCGTGCCGCGCGTTCGGCGACCTCGCGCGAGCTGGGTGCGTCTCCCCAGACGGCCAGCAGGTCCTGCCACGCGTCGGCGCGGATCCGCTGCAGCTCCGCGCGCGGCGCCCGCCGCCGCTCGTCGGGCGCTCCGCGCTCGGCGTACTGCGCCCGGACCGTCCAGGCGATCTCGTGGACGGTCCGCCGGACGGCACTTCCACGGCCGGTGAGCAGGTTCAGCACGACGACGAGGAGGAGCAGGCCGACCAGTCCGAGCAGCAGCGACTGGAGCAGTGTGCTGCCGTCGACGGTCGAGGCGCTCCTGGGCGCCGTGGGGACCGCGGCCTGCGTCCCGGAGACCGGCCCGCGGCGCAGCAGCTGCCCGGCAGCCGTGACCTCGCCGACCGTGACCGTGACCGACACCGCCCCGGCCCCGATCGGGCCCAGGGTGAGCCGACGGCTGTCGGCGATGGCGGTGGCGACGCTGCGACCGAAGCCCTCTGGATCGGCGGCCGCGGGTCCCGACGGGCACTGCGGCAACGCCTCCGGGAGCGACGGGGCCGCACCGGCGTCGATCACGTCCAGGGCCACGCCGCGGGCCGCCAGCCGGACTTGTAGGTCGTCCCAGGTCGTCGTGCTCGACACGTCCGTCCCGCCACCGATCAGCACGACGTGCTGGGAGCGCACCGCGCTCGCGGGCAGGTCGTCGAGTGCGGACTTGACGGCGTCCCGCAGCACCCCGGGCCCGGCCCCGGCCGGGACGAGGGTGGCGCCGACGACCGCGGCATCAACCGGTCCCGGCGCCCGCTCGCGCACCACGCCCGGCGAGTCACCGGCGCTGAGCACACCCACCGACGTGGCGGCGGGCAACGCGGTGAGGAACGCAGTCAGGACCCGGCGCGTCACGTCGATGCTGGCGGCAGCTGCGGCCGAGGTGTCGACCACCACCATCACGTCGGTGAAGGCGCGGTCGCCATGGCGCCACGAGAGGACCGGGACCGGGTTCCCGGCCTGGCTCACCTTGACCGCGTCGGTCGGGATCGCCGCACCGGTCAGCGCACTGGGCAGGGTCAGGACCGCGCCCGCCTGCGGTGCCGTCGTGGTGATCAGCCCGGTCACCTGGTCGCAGGAGCGGGCCTCCGCGGGCGCGGCGACGAGAGTCGCGGACGCGACGACGAGCAGGGCCGGCAGGCACCGGCCGACAACAGCATTCACGGCGCCCCCCTCGACGGCGTGATCGAAGCCTAAGCGCGCGGAGCCGTCCCGGGTAGGTACTTCCCAGAAGCCGGTACCTCGGCGGCTCGCACCCGGTCGGCGAACCGCCGGGCTGCGGCGCGCAGCTCGGCCTCCGGGTCGAGCCCGTTCGCCCGCGCCTCCACGGCGAGGGCCATCAGCCGGTCGCCGACGCCGTCACCGTCGACCGGCGGCACGTGGACGCCGTTCTTCTCGGCCCGGTGCACCAGCTTGATCGCCAGCGAGAGGGCGGGCAGCGCCATCGGCACGCCGTCGACGGCCGACGTCCGGCCCTTCTCGGTGGCCTTCTGGCGCTCCCAGCCGGCCTCCACGTCGGCGGCCGTCTCGGCGGTCGCGGCGCCGAACACGTGCGGGTGGCGGCGGACCAGCTTGTCGACGATCCCGCCGGCGACATCGTCCACGGACCAGGGGTCGTCCGGGTCCTCGGCCGCGACCCGGGCGTGGAAGACCACCTGGAGCAGCAGGTCGCCGAGCTCCTCGCGCAGGTGCGCCCGGTCGCCGGTGTCGATGGCCTCGAGCGTCTCGTAGGTCTCCTCGACGAGGTAGGTCGCCAGCGAGGCGTGGGTCTGCTCGGCGTCCCAGGGGCAGCCACCGGGCGAGCGGAGCCGGTCCATCACGGCCACCAGGTCGAGCAGCCGCGCGCCGGGCAGGTCGTAGGAGCCGGGCAGCACCTCGAGCTCGACCGTGGCGGCGGCGCCGCTCTCCAGCAGCTCGCCCAGGGCCAGCCCCAGCGCGGGGTCGCCGTCGGCCCCGACCAGCCACACCACGGTGCCCTCGCCGGCCAGCCCCAGCAGCTCGCGCGCGAGCGCCCGCGGCTCGTCGGTCGACGGCTCACGGACCGAGACGCCCTCGGCCCCGGCGTACGGCGTCAGCGGATGTCCCGGGGCGGCGAGAACCGCGGCGCCGGACCGCAGCACGTCCCAGGCCGTCGCCGCGAGCAGGCCGGGGGCCACCCGGGGCGACGTCGGGAGCAGGACGAGCCGACCGGTCACCCTCGCGGCTCAGCCCTGGTCGCGGATCTCGGCGGCGGTCCTGGACAGCCCGCCGCTCACCAGTGGCTGGACCCCGGTGCGGGTCCGCCAGGTGCCGTAGCGCGGGTTGACGTGGATCTCCATCGCCCGCCCGGTCGCGATGAGCTCCTGGGTGGTGCGCGCCAGGGTGTCCTGCGAGGTGGGGTCGCCACCGACGGCGAGCTTCGCGGCGATCCGCCGGTACAGGACCTGGTCCTTGAACCAGCGGTCGATCGTCGACGGGGCGAGCACGACCGGGGTCTGGCCGGCGGCGAGCTGCCGCAGCAGCCCGGACCGCCCCCCGACGCTCGCGAGCAGGCCGTCGCGCGCCTTGGCGACCGCCGCCGCACTGGCGTGGACGCCCACGTTGCGGGCCGCGGCCGAGATGATCCGGGACAGGATCTCTCGCTCGAGGATGGCCCGCTGGACGTCTCCGGGGCTCGAGCCGGGCACCACCATCTGGTACGCGCGGGCGCTGGTCTGCAGCTCGTCGACGGAGATCTGGTGGCCGTCGATGACAGCGGCCGAACCGAGCCGCTCCTGCGTGCCGCAGCCGGCGAGGCCGGCGACGGCCAGCGTGGCGACGGCGAACGCGGCGGCAGTGCGGGTCAGGCGGCTCATCAGGGTCCTTCTGCTGCGGCTGGGGCGGCGGGCTCCGCAGGCGCGGGAGGCAGCACGGCCTCGACGACCTCGCGGCACCAGTCGAGGAGCGCGGTGTCCCGCAGCGGCTGCCCGCCCACCCGGGCGGTCATGGGCTTCGGCACCAGGATCGTACGGACCGCGTGCTTCACGAGCGATCCCGGGTACAGCCGCTGGAGCCTCAGCTGCGCGCTCTCCGGCAGCTCGACCGGGGCGAACCGGACGCTGTTGCCGGCCAGCGCCACCTCCGTGAGCCCGGCCCGCCGGGCCAGGACGCGGAACCGGGCGACGGCCAGGAGGTTCTCCACGGGCGTCGGCAGGTCGCCGTAGCGATCGACCACCTCGGCCCGCACCGCCTCGAGGTCCTCCTCGGACCCGATGGCCGCCAGCTTGCGGTACGCCTCGAGGCGCAGCCGCTCCCCCGGCAGGTAGTCGTGCGGCAGGTGCGCGTCGACGGGCAGCTCGACCTTGACGTCCCGCAGCTCCTCGAGGCCCTCGCCCTTGAACTCGGCGACGGCCTCGCCGACCAGCCGGACGTACAGGTCGAACCCGACCGCGGCGATGTGACCCGACTGCTCGCCGCCGAGCAGGTTGCCCGCACCACGGATCTCGAGGTCCTTCATCGCGATCCACATGCCGGCGCCGAGGTCGCTGTGCGCGGCCATGGTCGCCAGGCGGTCGTGCGCGGTCTCCGTGAGCGGCTTCTCCGGCGGGTAGAGCAGGTAGGCGTAGGCACGCTCGCGGCTGCGGCCGACCCGGCCGCGCAGCTGGTGCAGCTGCGACAGGCCCATCACGTCGGCCCGCTCGAGGATGAGCGTGTTGGCGTTGGAGATGTCCAGGCCGCTCTCGACGATCGTCGTGCACACGAGCACGTCGAAGCGCTTCTCCCAGAAGTCGAGCACGACCTGCTCGAGGGCGTGCTCGTTCATCTGGCCGTGCGCCGTCGCGACCCGCGCCTCGGGCACCAGCTGACGGATCCGGCCGGCGGCCCGGTCGATCGACTCGACCCGGTTGTGGATGTAGAAGATCTGGCCCTCGCGCAGCAGCTCGCGGCGCACGGCGGCACCGATCTGCTTCTCGTCGTAGGCGCCGACGAAGGTGAGCACCGGGTGCCGCTCCTCCGGCGGGGTGAGGATCGTCGACATCTCGCGGATGCCGGTGACCGCCATCTCGAGGGTGCGCGGGATCGGCGTCGCCGACATGGTCAGGACGTCGACGTTGGTGCGCAGGTGCTTGAGCTGCTCCTTGTGCTCGACTCCGAAGCGCTGCTCCTCGTCGACGACGACGAGCCCGAGGTCCTTGAACCGCACCTCGCTGGACAGGATGCGGTGGGTGCCGATGACGACGTCGACGCTGCCGTCGAGGAGCCCCGCCTTGACGGCGGTCGCCTCCTTGTCGCTCTGGAACCGCGACAGTGCGGCGACCTTCACGGGGAAGCTGGCGTACCGCTCCTCGAACGTCGACAGGTGCTGGTTGACCAGCAGCGTGGTCGGCACCAGGACGGCAACCTGCTTGCCGTCCTGCACCGCCTTGAACGCGGCGCGCACCGCGATCTCGGTCTTGCCGTAGCCGACGTCGCCGCAGATGATCCGGTCCATCGGGACCGGCTTCTCCATGTCGATCTTGACCTCGTCGATGGCGCCGAGCTGGTCCGGGGTCTCGTGGTACGGGAAGGCGTCCTCGAGCTCGCGCTGCCACGGGGTGTCCGGGCTGAACGCGAAGCCCGGCGCGGAGGTGCGCGCCGCGTACAGCCGGATCAGCTCGGCCGCGATCTCCTTGACCGCCTTCCGGGCCCGGCCCTTGGCCTTCTGCCAGTCCGCGCCGCCGAGGCGGTGCAGCGACGGTGCCTCGCCACCGACGTACCGCGTCACCTGGTCGAGCTGGTCGGACGGCACGAACAGCCGGTCGCCCGGCTGGCCGCGCTTGGACGGGGCGTACTCGATGAGGAGGTACTCGCGGGTCGCGCCGTGCACGGTGCGCTGGGTCATCTCGACGTAGCGGCCGACGCCGTGCTGCTCGTGCACGACGTAGTCACCGGCCTGCAGCTGCAGCGGGTCGACCTGGTTGCGCCGGCGGCTGGGCATCCTGCGCATCGACTTGGTCGACGGGCCGGCCTGCCCCATGAGGTCGGTCTCGGTGAGGACGACGAGACGCAGCTCGTCGCTGACGAAGCCGCGGGCCAGTCGGGCGCAGGAGACGTGCACGATGCCGGCCTCGGGGACCACGTCGACCGTGTCGTCGAGCCGGGCGGCGACGTCCTCCTGACCGAGCACCTCGACGATCCGCTGCGCCGAGCCGTGGCCCTCGGTGAGCAGGACCGCGCGGTAGCCGTCGCCGAGCCAGCCCTTGAGGTCGGCGACGGCGCGGGCGGTGTCGCCGCGGTAGCCCTCGACCGCATGGGCGGCCACCACGGAGGTGTCCTCGCCCTCGGCGGCCTCCTCGGCGGCGAACGGGCTGAGGCTCCACCACGGCACCGAGAGCTCGACGGCGCGGGCCCGGACGTCGGCCAGGCTGCGGTACGCCGCCGCGCCGAGGTCGATCGGTGTCGCAGCACCCGCTGCCGCGCTGGCCCACGACGCCTCGAGGAACTCCTCGCTGGTCGCGAACAGGTCGTGGGCGCGGGTGCGCACCCGCTCCGGGTCCTGGAGCACGACGTGCGTGCCGGCGGGGAGCTGCTCGAGCAGCAGCACCATGTCGTCGACGAGCACCGGCGCGAGCGACTCCATGCCGTCGACGGCGATGCCCTCGGCCAGCTTGTCGAGCACGTCGGCCAGGCCGGGGTAGGTGATCGCCAGCTCGGCCGCCCGCTCACGCACCGCGTCGGTGAGCAGTAGCTCACGGCACGGCGGCGCCCACATCCCGTGCTCGGCGACCTCGAGGGAGCGCTGATCGGCGACTTTGAACCAGCGCACCTCCTCGACCGTGTCGCCCCACAGCTCGACCCGGAGCGGGTGCTCCTCGGTCGGCGGGAACACGTCGACGATGCCGCCGCGCACGGCGAACTCGCCGCGCCGCTCGACGAGGTCGACCCGGGTGTACGCCGCCGCAGCGAGCCGCTCCGTCAGGTCGTCGAGGTCGATCTCGTCGCCAGCGTGCAGCTCGACCGGCACCAGCTCGCCGAGGCCCGCGACCATCGGCTGCAGGACCGCCCGCACCGGGGCGACGACCACCTGCACCGGGCCGTGCTCGGCGTCGGCGGCGTCGGGGTGGGCCAGCCGCCGGAGGACGGCGAGCCGGCGGCCGACGGTGTCGCTGCGCGGGCTGAGCCGCTCGTGCGGCAGCGTCTCCCAGGCAGGGAACTCCACGACCGACTCCGGGTCGAGCAGGTCGCGCAGGGCACCGGCCAGCTCCTCGGCCTCGCGGCCGGTGGCCGTGACCGCGAGCACCGGCCGGCCGGCCCGGGCCGCCAGCGCCGCAAGCACGAGGGGGCGGGTGCCGGGCGGCGCCGTGAGGTCCAGCGACGTGTGCGCACCGGAGCGGGCCGCCTCGACCGCCGACCGCAGCGCAGGGTCGCCGGCCCGGTCGTCGAGCAGGACGTCGAGGAGTCCGGTGAGGCTCACGGGGACGTCGTCCTCCAGGAATCGGCAGAGCTCGGTGCAGCACGGCAGCCCCGATCCGCAGAGCGGCCGGGGGTTCCTCCAGCGTACGTCCGCCCGCCGACACCGCCCAGCCACCTCCGCCGTCGGCCAGCCACCTCCGCCGGCGCCCAGCCACCTCCGCCGTCGGCCAGCCACCTCCGCCGGCGATCACGTTTACGTGATCGACTGTCGCCTTGCATGGCCTGCAACCCGTGCAAGGCGACGGTGGATCACGTTTACGTGATCCACGGACTGGCGGCGGGTGGGGGGCGACGGCGGCGAGCCGGCGACGGGTCCGTCACCGTCCAGTCTCGGATCGCGGTCTGCGGGGTCTCGGGGTTCGGGCGGCGACCTATCGTCGAGGGATGTCCGAGATGGCGGACGGCCTCAGCAGCGACAGCGCGCAGGCGGCGCTGCGCGCCGACGTGCGCCGGCTCGGCAACCTGCTCGGCGAGTCCCTGGTACGCCAGGAGGGGCCGGAGCTGCTCGCCCTCGTCGAGGAGGTGCGGCTGCGCAGCCGCACCGACACCGATGGGCTCGCGGCCCTGCTCGAGGACGTCGACCTCGACACCGCAGCGCGACTGGTGCGCGCGTTCGGCACCTACTTCCACCTCGCGAACGTCAGCGAGCAGGTGCACCGGGCCAGGGAGATGCGCGCCGAGCGCGCAGCGAAGGGCGGCTGGCTGGCGCAGACGGCGGAGCGGATCCGCGCAGCCGGCCTCTCCCCCGACGACGTCGCCGCCCTCGTCGCCCGGCTGGCCGTGCGACCGGTGTTCACCGCACACCCCACCGAGGCCGCGCGCCGGTCGATCCTGTCCAAGAGGCGGCGGGTGGCCGACCTGCTCGACGCGGTCGACGACCCGCGCGCCGACCGCCGCATCGGCGAGGTCATCGACCTGCTCTGGCAGACCGCCGAGCTGCGCCACGACCGGCCCGAGCCGGTCGACGAGGCGCGCAACGCGGCGTACTACCTCGACGACCTGATGCTGCACACCGTCGCCGACGTGCTGGAGGAGCTGGCCGACCAGCTCGCCTCGCTCGGTGTCGACCTGCCGCCCGAGGCGCGACCGCTGCGGTTCGGCAGCTGGATCGGCGGCGACCGCGACGGCAACCCCAACGTCACGCCGCAGGTCACCCACGACGTGCTCGTGCTGCAGCACGGACACGCGCTGCGCGACCTCGCGGCGCTGGTCGACGACCTGATGGAGGACCTCTCGACCTCCGAGCAGCTGGTCGGCGCGAGCGACGAGCTGCTCGCCAGCATCGAGCGCGACCTGGTGGCACTGCCCGACCTGCCGGCGCGGGTCCGGCGCATCAACGCCGACGAGCCCTACCGCCTCAAGGGGCGCTGCGTGCAGCTCAAGCTGGCCAACACGCGCGACCGCATCGCGGCCGACGCGGGGCACCGTCCCGGCCACGACTACCTCGGCACCGGCGAGCTGCTCGCCGACCTCACCCTGATGCGCGACTCGCTCGCGACGCACAAGGCCGCGCTGGCGGCGCAGGGCCGGATGGACCGGCTGCTCCGGGTGGTCGCCACCTTCGGGCTGCACCTCGCCACGCTCGACGTCCGCGAGCACGCCGACCACCACCACCACGCGCTGTCGCAGATGTTCGACCGGCTCGGCGAGCTGTCCTGGCGGTACGGCGACCTGCCGCGCCGAAACCGGCTCGAGCTGCTGCGCAAAGAGCTGGCCGGCCGGCGGCCGCTGGGGCCGCAGCAGGCGACCCTGGACGCCGAGGGCGCCCGGACCCTCGCCGTGTTCACGACGATCCGGAACGCGCTCGACACCCTCGGCCCGGAGGTGTGCGAGAGCTACATCGTGTCGATGACGCGCGGCGCCGACGACCTGCTCGCCGCCGTGCTGCTGGCCCGCGAGGCGGGGCTCGTCGATTTGCACGAGGGTGTCGCCCGGATCGGCTTCGTCCCGCTGCTGGAGACCGTGTCCGAGCTGCGCGAGGCCGGCCGGGTGCTCGACGACCTGCTCGTCGACCCGTCGTACCGGCGGCTGGTGCACCTGCGCGGCGACGTGCAGGAGGTGATGCTCGGCTACTCCGACTCCAACAAGGAGGCCGGCATCGCGACGTCGCAGTGGGAGATCCACCGGGCCCAGCGCCAGCTGCGAGACGTGGCGGTGCGGCATGGGGTGCGGCTCCGGCTCTTCCACGGCCGGGGCGGCACGATCGGCCGCGGCGGTGGCCCGACGCACGACGCGATCCTGGCCCAGCCGTGGGGAACCCTCGACGGCGAGATCAAGGTGACCGAGCAGGGCGAGGTCATCAGCGACAAGTACTCGTTGCCGGCGCTGGCCCGCGAGAACCTCGAGCTCACCCTTGCCGCCACCCTCGAGGCGACCGTGCTGCACCGCGAGCCGCGCACCTCGTCCGCACAGCTGGCGCGCTACGACGACGTCATGGACGTGCTCTCCGACTCCGCGCAGACGGCCTACCGCCGGCTCGTGGAGCATCCGGACCTGCCGGCGTACTTCGTGCAGTCGACCCCGGTCGAGCTGCTCACCGACCTCAACATCGGCTCCCGGCCGTCCCGACGTCCCGACAGCGGCGCCGGCCTGTCGGGGCTGCGCGCGATCCCGTGGGTGTTCGGCTGGACCCAGTCGCGCCAGGTGGTCCCCGGCTGGTTCGGCGTCGGCACCGGCCTGGCGGCGGTGCGGGAGGCCGGCCTCGGAGAGGTCCTCGACGAGATGTACGACGGCTGGCACTTCTTCCGCACCTTCCTGTCCAACGTCTCGATGACGTTGGCCAAGACCGATCTGAAGATCGCCGCGCACTACGTGGGCTCGCTGGTCGACCCCGACCTGCGGCACCTGTTCGACGCCGTGCGCACCGAGCACGACCTCACCGAGCGCGAGGTGCTGACCGTCACCCGGGAGGGGTCGTTGCTCGGGTCGAACCCGATGCTGGCCCGCACGCTGCAGGTGCGCGACGCGTACCTCGACCCGATCAGCTACCTGCAGGTCTCGCTGCTGCGCCGGTCCCGCGCCGCGGTCGCGGCTGGCGACGACCCGGACCCTCGGCTGCGCGAAGCGCTGCTCCTCACGGTCAACGGCGTGGCCGCCGGCCTCCGCAACACCGGCTGACCGGAGCTCACCCGCCCAGCTGCTCGCGGGCGACCTTCTTCGGCACCACCATCCGCCAGGCGTCGAGCACCAGCTCGCGCATCTCCGCGACGTCGAGGGCGTCGGTCCGGGCCAGGACCCAGTGGAACCGCAGGTCGGACGCGGGCGGCAGCGGAAAGACCTCCGGTCGCGCGGCCACCAGGTCGGCCCGCTCCTCCTTCGGGAACGCGAAGCCCATCGTCGTCTCGTCCCGGGAGAACGCGACGTAGACCAGGCTGCCCACCCGGAACTTGACCCGGTCGCGCACCAGCACCTCGTAGCTGCGCGGCAGGTCGCGCACCACGTCCCGCACGTCGTCGACCGTCACCATGCCGCCACTGTGCACCGCCCCGGGGTCAAGCAGCCTGGGCGGACGTGGTACTCGGTATCAGGGTGTGACGGTCATGGTGCCCGAGTCCCGGACAGTGTTAGTCGTATCCACGAAGCGCCAGGAAAAGTCTGCGTCCCTCAGCGTCAGCTCGAGAACTCCGGCCAGCAAGGACTTGGCCTGCGTTCCGGGGTAGCTCTTGGTGGTCCTGGGCCTGACCGCCCCACCGGTGCCGACGGTGAAGGCGCGCACCCCGCTCGCCGAAGGTCCTTGGGATCCCATACGCGCCCAGCGTGTGTACGTGTGGTCGTGGCCCCAGAGGACAAGATCGACGTGGGCAGCGGCGATTCGGTTCATGAAGCCCACCAGCCGCGGTTGGTCCCCGGCACTTCCTGCACCACCGTTCTCCCACGGCGGGTGGTGCCAGTACACGAGCAGGTTCCTGGTGGTCTTGTAGGTGTCTAGCTCGCTCTTCAGGAAGGCCAACTGCGCGGGGTCGTTTGCGCGGTCGCCGAGGGTCGGGTCCTCGTAATTCGAATCGAGCACGATCGCGCGCCACCGCGTGCTGGGGATGTCGTAGGCGTACCACCGCTCGGCGGGTGTGGGGCAGTGGGCGTGGACGAAGTAGCCGCAGTAGGCGGCATCGGTGCCGGACGCGATCTCATGGTTCCCGATCGCCGGGTAGCTGATCGAGTTCAGGGCGTTCCAGCTCGACTGGCTGTAGCCGTTGTTGAACTCCGTCTGGGTACCGTTCTCGTACTGGGTGTCGCCCAGGATCGCGACCCGGGCCGGTTTCATGGAGCTTGCGAGCTGGCCCGTCGGGTCGCATGAGTTCGCGTTGTTGCCCTCGCAGAGGTCTCCCACTGCCACGAGCTTGTACGGGGCTGATGCCGGTGGCGGCGTCGACGTGGTCGGCGTCGGTGTCGGGGTGGTCGTCCCGGCCGGGGTGGTCTCGCTGGGGACCGGTGCCGGGGTCGTCGTGGCGGGACCGGGGGTGGGACTCGGGGCGGGTGCGGTCGTGGGCGCCGGCCTGGGGGCCGCCAGCGTGGTGATGCGCCGCGATTTCGGCGCCAGCACCAGTCCGGCCGTGGCGGTCCGCGCCGTGCAGCGGTAGTCGAAGCCCGCGGCGGGCCGCATCCCACGCAACGTCACGCGGGTCACGGTCCGGCCCGCTTGCGCGGCGGTGGACGCCGACCGGCGGTAGAGCCGCTTGGTCCCGGCCGGCGCGTACCGCAGGACGACGGCGGCGGTCTCCGAGCCGGTGACGGTGCACGGGATGGTCAGGGTGGCGGACGTGCGGTCCGCCCCCGGCGCGTTGCGCACGACCTGCACCGGCGTCGTTCCGGGGCGGAGCACGCGGGGCCAGCCGCAGCTCTTCAGCTTCCGCGCAAGGAACCGGCGTTCCGCCGGGTCGACCACAAGGCCCCAGCGGTGCTTCACGGCTACCCAGCGCGCCAGGTAGCGGCAGGTGTCCCGCTGCCTGGCTGGGTGCCAGTCCCGCGCGTCCGCCCCGACGCGCAGCCGCCGGGCCGCCGGCGTGACGACCACGAGCGCGAAGCGGTAGCCCACGTCGTTGGCGAAGACCCGGCGGTCGCGGGCCGACCAGCGCCGGGCGCCGGACCGCCACGCCTAGGCCCACGGAACCACCGTGTCGACCGCGACGCTGGACGGGTCCGCGTGCACGGCGCCGTCGTCCAGAGCCCGCCAGCTGCCGCCGGTCAGCACGCAGCCGGGGCCGACCGTCGGTGGTGTGCGGGCGTCCCGGACCAGCACCTCGTCCGCCGCCGTGCACCCGTCGCCGTCCGTGTCGGCCCACCGCAGCCGGGGCGCCGTGGCGAACCCCCGCGGGTGCTCGGGCGCCGTGCGCAGCTGGCCCAGGAGGGTCCTCGACGAGACCCGGCCCGACGCCGCCTGGCCGGGCGAGGCAGGCACCACCGACAGCGCGATCGCGAGCACCGCGAGCAGAGCCGTCCCCGCCCGCGGCAGGTGCCGCTTGCGGCGTGCTCGCTGGTGTCGTCCCGTCATGCCGCCGGTCATCCCCCTGGCGTCGGCGCCGTGTCACGTGTTCCCCGGGAGGCTACGCCCGAGCCACCACCACATCGGGGTCTTTGTCGATATTTGCGATCGGCGGCCGGCACGGCCCTCAGGCGGTACGGCGCCGGGCGCCCGGCCCCGGCCGGCCCACCACGTCGCGGGTGGTCGACGGCTCGTGGCCGTCGTCGCAGCGCAGCACCAGCCCGAGCGGCGCCTCGCAGCCACGGTGCCCGAACTCGACCGGCGGCCCGCCGTCGTCGGCCAGGTAGCAGTCGCCCCAGGCGGCCAGCGCCATGAGGACCGGGTAGAGGTCCAACCCTTTCGGGGTCAGCCGGTACTCGTCCCGGGTCCGCTGGCCGGGCTCCTGGTAGGGCACCCGGCGAACGATGCCCAGCTCCGTGAGCCGGGCCAGCCGCGCCGTCAGGACCTGCCGCGGAACCGCCGTCCGGACGGTCAGCTGGTCGAAGCGCTGGATGCCGGAGAACAGCTCGCGCAGCACGATCAGCGACCACCGGTCCCCGATCGCCTCACTGGCGCGCTGGATCGTGCAGGTGTCGGTGGACCACTGCAGTGCCTCGGGCTCGGTCACGGCCACCTCCACGTCGTCGGAGCAGTTCGCACCAGAGTTCACTTGACAGACCCAGAGCCTAGCGCCACCATCTGGGTTCATGAATCAGATCCAGGTGCGCACCAGCCGGCCCGACGACGTGGCGGGTCTGCGGGACCTGGTGTCGGGCCTGTCCCCGCAGTCGTCCTTCCTCCGGTTCTGCGCCGGGGTCGGTACGCCGAGCACCCGGCTGGTCACCGCGCTGCTGCGCCGCGACGATGCCCACGGCGCCTGGGTCGCCGAGGGCGCTGACCGGCTCCTGGGCCACGTCAGCTGGGCGCTGGTCGCACCCGGGATCATCGAGGTCGGGGCGATGGTGGCCGACGGCTGCCAGCGCCGCGGCCTGGGCCGGCTCCTCGCCGACCGCGCGCTGGCATGAGGCGGCCGCGCTCGGAGCGAGGGAGGTACGTCTCGTGGTGCACGGCGAGAACCGCACCCTGCTGAAACGGCTGGCCACCGGTGCGAGCCGCGTCCGGCGGGACGACGCCGGCGTCGTCGTCGACCGGCCGCTCGCCGACCTGGTCAGCACCCGCCGGGACCTGCTGCTGGTCGCCTGACGCGACTCAGGTGTTGAAGGTGTTCTGGGCCTGATCGAGGCCCTGCGTCACCAGTGCCTCGGCGGCGTCGGCGGCGCGGTCGATCTCGAGGTCGAGCTCGTTGCGCTCGGCGGCACCGAAGTCGCGCAGCACGAACGCCGCCGCATCCATCCGGCCCGGCGGCCGGCCGATGCCGAAGCGCACCCGGTGGAACTCCCCTGACCCCAGCGAGCGTCGGATCGACTTGAGCCCGTTGTGCCCGTTGTCGCCGCCGCCGAGCTTGAGGCGCAGGCCGCCGTAGGGCAGGTCGAGCTCGTCGTGCACGACGACGATCCGCTCCAACGGCACCTTGAAGAAGTCGCGCAGCCCGGTGACCGGGCCGCCCGAGTCGTTCATGAAGGTGCGCGGCTTGGCCAGCACCACCCGCTCGCCGGACAGCCGGCCCTCCACGACCTCCGCCCGGCTCCTGTGCGCCTTGAACCGGGCGCCCAGCCGGCCGGCGAGCAGGTCGGCGACCATGAACCCGACGTTGTGCCGGTTCCCGGCGTAGCCGGGCCCGGGGTTGCCGAGCCCGACCAGCAGCCAGACGTCGCCGTCGCTCACCGGTTCGCTGCGGGAACGGAAGAGCCTCAGCCCTCGGCCTTGTCGCCCTCGGCGGACGCGTCGGCACCCTGCGCCTTGTCGCCCTCGGCCGACTCGTCGTCGCCCCCGGCAACCCCGGCCTCGTCCTCGCTGGGCTCGTGCACGATGCCCACCTCGGCCTCGGCCTCGGCCAGCTCGGCCTCGAGCATCTCGGCGGTCGGGGCCGCGGTGAGGTTGACCACCAACGCGTCCTCGTCCGTCACCAGCGTGGTGCCCGACGGGAGCACGACGTCCTTGGCATGGATCTGGTCGCCGGCCCTGCGCCCTTCGATGGACACCTCGACGCCGGTCGGGATGTGGGTGGCCTCGGTCTCGACCGAGATGCTGTTGAGCTCGGTGACGACCAAGGTCTCGGGGGCGGCGTCGCCGACGACGTGCACCGGGATCTCGACGGTGACCTTCTCGCCACGACGGACCAGGACGAGGTCGACGTGCTCGATGAAGCCCTTGATCGGGTCGCGCTGGACGTCCTTGGGCAGTGCCAGCTCGTCGGAGCCGTCCATGTCCAGCGTCAGCAGGACGTTGGCGGTCTTGAGCGCCATCATGAGGTCGTGGCCCGGCAGCGAGATGTGCCGCGGGTCGGAGCCGTGGCCGTACAGGACGGCGGGCACCTTGTTGTCGCGGCGGATGCGGCGGGCGGCGCCCTTGCCGAACTCGGTGCGCTGCTCGGCGGGAATGCGGACCTCGGACACGGCGGGTGTGCTCCTCGAAAGCGATCGTCTGTGGCTCAGGTGCGGCGAGGAGGCTCGGGGCCAGTCCAGAGGACCCACGGGACCCCGTCGATCACGGAGGCCGAAGGCTTCCCTCGCCGGGTAACCGCAGCAGTCTAGCCGCGCCGCAGCGGGCGGTCGAACCGGTGCGTACGCCGGTCAGCACGGCAGCGAGGAACCGGCCCGCGCCTGTCGGTGGCGCGAGGCAGAGTGCCGGCTGGTGTGCTGACACCAGCCGGCGGAGGGAGTGGAGATGGTCTCGGGTCTTCGGGTGCAGGTGGAGCAGCCCACCAGGGAGAAGAAGTGGGTCGCCGTCGCCGTCGACTGGCCGGGCCTCGAGCGCAACGGGCGGTCGGAGGAACAGGCGCTGGAGAAGCTCCGGTCCTACCTGCCGCGCTACCTGCCGGTCGCCAAGCGAGCCCGTCTCGGGAAGGAGCTGGCCGGGCAGCCGGAGCTCGACGTCGTCGAGCGGTACCGCGGCGTCGGCTCGACCGACTTCTGGGGCATCTCGTTCGCGCCGTCGAGCCTCGACCGCCTGGCCATGGACCCTCCGGTGTTCGAGCGCAGCGTCCGGCTCCTCCGGGCCGCCTGGGCGGAGTTCGACGCCGTCGCAGCCCGCGTGTCGCCCGACCTGCGGCCGGGCCCGCGGGGGGGCGGCCGCGACCGGGAGAAGATCGTCCGGCACGTCCTCGTGGTCGAGGGCCAGGACTTCTCGAAGCGGGTGAAGGTGCCTACCGAGCTGGACGAGATGCTCACGCCGGACGGCAGGGCGGCGCACCGCGACCGGTTCGTCGAGGCCATGCGCGCCTGGTACGCCGAGGGCAAGCCGCTCGGCAACTGGACGGTCCCGTACCTGCTCCGGCACACCGCGTACCACGCGCTGGACCATGCGTGGGAGATGGCGGACCGCGACCTGACCGCAGCCTGAGCACGAGTCGTCGGGCCGGCAGCACCACGGGGCCACGTCGCTCGCCCGGGCCGCGGGGCTTCCCTCGCCGGACGATCGCCGCGGTCCGGCCGCGCCCCGCCCGCCGGCCGAACCGGCGGGCCCGGCGTCAGCCGGCCAGCGCGCGCAGCCGGTCGGCCAGGCCGGTCACCGCGCCGGCGTCGGCACCGGCCGCCCGCAGGGTGGCCGCGATCTCGTCCAGCTCGGGCGCCCAGCGCCAGCCGGTCCCGGCCAGCCCGGCGCGCAGCTCGGCCAGCTCGCCGAGCAGCTCGGCGCCGGGCCGATCGGCCTCGGCGGCGAGGACGTCGGTGACGCCGTGGACGGCCGCGACCTCGGCCGCGAGGCTCGCCAGCACCATCCGCCCCTTGTTGAACAGCGCGTAGGCCTGCTTGGCCGCGGACGCCTGGCCGACCTGCCGGCCGACGACGACCGGGACGACGCGGGTGCCGCTGACCAGCGCGGCGACCTGCTGCACCGGGCCAGCGGGCCCGGCGAGGTAGAGATGGGTGCGGCCACCGTCGCGCGGTGGCGGCCCCACCACGCCGCCGTCGACCAGGGTGGCCCCGGCCCCCTCGACGACCTCCTGCACCCGGGCCAGGGTGTCGGGCGCGAGCGGGTTGGCGTCGACGTACGTGCCGGGGTAGCGGACACCGGCCACCAGGCGCGCGACCTCCATGGCGTGCTGCGGCGGGAGCAGGCTGAGCACCAGGTCAGCGCGGTCGACGAGCTCCTCGAGCCGGTCGAGCCGGGTCAGGCCCTCGGTGCTGGCACGCGCCGCGGTGGCGTCGCTGCGACCGGTGGCCAGCCAGCGGACGTCGTGGCCGGCGGACACCAGCTCACCGCCGACGCGGGCGCCCATGGCGCCGGGGTGCAGCAGCGCGACGACGGGGACGGGTCAGGCGTGGCCGTCGAAGAGGCTGGTCACCGAGCCGTCGTCGAAGACCTCGCGGACGGCGCGGGCCAGCAGGGTCGCGATCGGCAGGACGGTGAGCTTGTCGAACCGCACGTCGTCAGGGATCGGCAGGGTGTCGGTGACGACGACCTCGCTGACGCCGGAGTTCTTCAGCCGGTCGAGGGCCGGCCCGCTGAAGATGGCGTGCGTCGCGGCGATGATCACGTCGGCAGCGCCCTCGGCGAACAGCGCGTCGGCCGCCTTGGTGATCGTGCCGGCGGTGTCGATCATGTCGTCCTGCAGGATGCAGACCCGGCCAGCGACGTCACCGACGACGCGGTTGGCCGTGCTTTCGTTGGGCTTGTCCGGGTCCCGGGTCTTGTGGATGAAGGCCAGCGGGGCGCCGTACATCGTCTCGGACCAGCGCTCGGCGAGCCGCAGCCGGCCGGCGTCCGGCGAGACGATCGTCACCCGCGAGTGGTCGATGCGGCGCTTGACGTAGGAGGAGAGCAGCGGCAGCGCGTAGAGGTGGTCGACGGGCCCGTTGAAGAAGCCCTGGATCTGCGCGGTGTGCAGGTCGACCGACATCAGTCGGTCGGCCCCGGCGACCTGGAACAGGTCGGCGACGAGCCGGGCCGAGATCGGCTCGCGCCCGCGGCCCTTCTTGTCCTGGCGGGCATAGGGGAAGAACGGCATGACGACGGTGATCCGCTTCGCGCTGGCCCGCTTGAGCGCGTCGACCATGATCAGCGTCTCCATGACCCAGGTGTTGATGGGCGAGGTGCAGCTCTGCAGGACGAAGGCGTCGCAGCCGCGCACCGACTCCTTGTAGCGGATGTAGATCTCGCCGTTGGCGAAGTCGTAGGCCGTGGTCGGCGTGAGCTCGATGCCGAGCTCGGCAGCCACCTGCTCCGAGAGCTCGGGGTGCGCCCGGCCGGAGAAGAGCATCAGCTTCTTCTCGCCCGTCGTCTTGATGAAGCTCATGCCTGAGGCCCTCCGCCGTCGCTGCTGCCCGCGCCCTGATGGTCCTGCTGATCGTCCTGCCGCGCCTGCTGGTCCGTCTGGCGGGCCAGCGCCCGCTCCGCCGCAGCGGCTGTCCTGGTCCCGGCGCGTCGCCGGGCCACCCAGCCGGCGACGCCGCGCTGCTTGCCGCGCGCCACGGCCAGCTCGCCCGGCGCGACGTCGTGGGTGATGGTGGAGCCGGCAGCGACGTAGGCGCCGTCGGCGACGTGGACTCCCCCGATGAGCACGGAGTCGCTGCCCACGAAGGAGTGCTCACCGACCGTGGTCCGACGCTTCTCGAGGCCGTCGTAGTTGGCGAAGATCGTGCCCGCACCGATGTTGGCGCCGGCGCCGATCGTGGCGTCGCCGACGTAGGACAGGTGCGGCACCTTGGCGCCGTCGCCGACGTCGGCCTGCTTCATCTCCACGAAGCCCCCCGCCCTCGCCCCGCGGCCGAGGCGCGTGCCCGGGCGGAGGTAGGTGTATGGCCCGACCGTCGCCTCGGGACCGATCACCGCGCCGTCGGAGGTGGTGCTGGCGACCGATGCACCGGCGCCGACCGTGCTGTCGGTGAGCAGGCAGTCGGGTCCGACGTGGGCGCCGCTCGCGATGCTGGTGGTGCCGCGGAGGATGACGTGCGGCTCGAGGACCGTGTCCGGCTCGAGGGTGACCTCGGCGTCGATCCAGGTGGTCGCGGGGTCCATGACCGTGGTCCCGGCCAGCATCCAGCGTTCGACGGTGCGGCGGTTGAGCTCGCGGTGCAGCGCGGCCAGCTGGACCCGGTTGTTGACGCCCTCGACCTGCCAGATGTCGTCGGTGGCCAGCGCACCGACCCGCCCGCCGGCGGCGCGGGCGTGGCCGACGACGTCGGTGAGGTAGAGCTCGCCCTGCGCGTTGTCGGTGTCGAGCAGCGCGAGAGCGGCGCGCAGCGCGGCCGCGTCGAAGGCGTACACGCCGGAGTTGATCTCGGGGACGGCAAGCTCGTCCGGGGTGCCGTCCTTCTGCTCGACGACCCGCTCGACCGAGCCGTCGGCGGTGCGCAGCACCCGGCCGTAGCCGGTGGGGTCGCCGACGACCGCGGTCAGCAGCGTCGCGGCGTTGCCCTGCTCGGCGTGCGCGTCGAGGAGGTCGCGCAGGGTCTCGGTGGCCAGCAGCGGGACGTCGCCGTAGGTGACCACGACGGTGCCGGTGAGCGTGGGCAGGCCGTCGAGGGCACAGCCGACTGCGTGGCCGGTGCCGAGCTGCTCGTCCTGGACGGCGGCGCCGGCCCTGGGCGCGACCTCGGCGAGGTGGGCCACCACCAGGTCGCGGCCGTGGCCCACGACGACCACCAGGTGCTCGGGCTGGAGGCCCTCGGCCGCGGCCACCGCGTGGTGCACGAGGGACCGGCCGCCCACCTGGTGCAGGACCTTCGGGATCGACGACTTCATCCGGGTGCCCTCGCCTGCGGCGAGGACGACCACGGCGGCCGGTCGGTCGGGGCTCACGCGGGGAGCGCTCCTGGCGGCGAGGCGGCGGGCTGACGTCGTGCTCGTACGACAGGAGGATACCCGGGGTTCACCCCTGCGCCGCCACTCCTGTCGAATGGAAGGAGGCGCTCCCGGACAGGGATTCGAACCCCGATAACCACCACCAAAGGGTGGCGTCCTGCCATTAGACGATCCGGGACGGTGACTCACAGCGTAGAGGCGCCACCGGCGATCGCCCTCCAGATCCCCTCGATCTCGCGGTAGGGCGCAGCGCTGCGCAGGACGTCGACGACAGGGCAGCCCGTGGTAGTCGGCTCCGACGTTCGTCCGGACGGTGCGAACGATGTGCTGCCGCACCGTCGTCCTCCTGAAGGCATCCGGCGGCACGTTGACGGTCGAGGACCCAGCGGTAGATCAGGGTGCGGCTGCGCAGGTCGTGCCGGGTCGCGATCTGCTCGATGCAGAGGCCGGCGCGGCGGAGGGCGCGAGCCCGCTCGACGAGCTCCGGGTCGGGTGCCATGAGGCTGCCGACCAGGGACCCGGGACAGAAACCTCGGTGCCGTTCGTGGCGAAAGGTGGTCGCGAGGCTGTCCGCTACGGTGCTGCGGTGGCGACCGAGAGCGCAGCGAAGGCCCCGCGCGCTCGGCGCGAGGGGCGCCGGATGACCGGCAAGGAGCGGCGCGAGCAGCTGCTCGACGTCGGCCGCTCGCTGTTCGCGAACAAGGGCTTCGACGCGACGTCGGTGGAGGAGATCGCGGCCACGGCCGGGGTCTCCAAGCCGGTCGTCTACGAGCACTTCGGCGGGAAGGAGGGCCTCTACGCCGTCGTGGTCGACCGCGAGATGCGCACC
Organism: Actinomycetes bacterium; assembly: GCA_038246545.1. Lineage (GTDB taxonomy): Bacteria > Actinomycetota > Actinomycetes > JACCUZ01 > JACCUZ01 > JBBRVW01. The sequence continues at coordinate 29,120 of JBBRVW010000006.1, forward strand.
CTGCTCGACGCGATCACCGGCGCCCTGTCGAGCAGCGGTCACCCGCGCGACCTGCTGGAGGGTGCGGCCTTCGCGCTGCTCGACTACGTCGAGTCCTCCACCGACGGGTTCCGGATCCTCGTCCGCGACTCCCCCGTCGCCCAGTCCACCGGCACGTTCTCGTCGCTGATCGGCGACGCTGCCAGCCAGGTCGAGCACATCATGGCCAACCAGCTGAAGGCCCGCGGCTTCGAGCCCAAGCTGGCGCCGATGTACGCGCAGGCGCTGGTCGGCATGGTCGCCCTCACCGGCCAGTGGTGGCTCGACGCCCGCAAGCCCAAGAAGGCCGAGGTCGCCGCGCACCTGGTCAACCTCGCGTGGAACGGCCTGTCCGGCCTGGAGGCCAAGCCCGTCCTGCGCAGCAACGCCGCTGGCGCCCGGCACTGAGGTCACCCGGCCGGCAGCGGCTCCATGAGCTCCAGTCGGTTCCCGTGCGGGTCGGCGACGTAGCAGCGCCGGTAGCCGGGGAACGCGTCGTCCCAGTCCACCGGCACCCCGTGCGTCGCCAGCCGCTCGGCGTACGTCGGCAGGTCGGCCACGAGCAGCCCCGGGTGCGCCTTGCGCGCCGGCCGGAACTCCTCCTCCACGCCGAGGTGCAGCTCGAGCGAGCCGGCGCGGAACCACGCGCCGCCACGGGCCGCCAGCCCCGGGGGCTTGGCCACCTCCGTCATGCCGAGCACGCCGACGTAGAACGCGCGAAGCGCCGGCTCGGACCCGCGGGGACAGGCGAGCTGCACGTGGTGCAGCCCGATCAGGCCGACCAGGTCGGCCGCCTCCCCGGTCACCGACCGGCCCGCTGCGCGACGACGAAGATCCGCCGGAACGGCAGGACGGTGCCCCACTCGCGCGTCGGGTACGTCGGCGCCAGCAGGGCGCGGTAGTCGGCGAGGAACTCCTCGCGCTCCGCCTCGTCGTCGAGGGCCTGCAGGTACGGCCGCAGCCCGGTGCCCATGACCCAGCGTGCGACGGCGTCCTCGCCGGACAGCACGTGCAGGTAGGTCGTCTCCCACACCTCGACCGAGCAGCCCAGCCCGGCGAGCGTCTCGAGGTAGGTCTGCGGGGCCTCGACCGCCGGGCGCGCCATCAGCTGGCTGTCGCGGCCACCGAACGCGGCGGCCCAACGCGGCGACGTCGCCACGTCGGCCATCGCGGTGTGGCTGGGCTCGCCGAAGTTGCCGGGCACCTGGAAGGCCAACCAGCCACCCGGCCGGACCTGCTCGACCAGCCCGGGCAGCAGGTCGAGGTGACCCGGCACCCACTGCAGGGCCGCGTTGCAGACGACGACGTCGACCGGCTCCGTCGCCCTCCACTCCCGCAGGTCGGCGACCGCGAAACCCACCCGTCCGGCCGAGTGCTCCCGCTGCGCCTCGGCCACCATCTCCGGCGACGAGTCGAGGCCGTGCACGGTGGCACCGGGCCACCGCTGAGCCAGGGTCACCGTGAGGTTGCCCGGCCCACAGCCGAGGTCGACGACACCCGCCGGGTTCTCGGCCGGTACCCGCGACAGCAGGTCGTGGAAGGGCCGGCCGCGCTCGGTGGCGAACTGGAGGTACTGCTCGGGGTCCCACTGCACGGCTGCCTCCAGGTCTCGTCGAGACGATGAGTCTTGACATCGAGATACTTTGCCGAGCAGGCATCTTGATGTCAAGACACTCATCGACGATGATCGCGGGAGTCGTCGGAGGAGGTGTGCGGTGCAGGACGAGGTGGACCGGCTGGTCGCCGCCTGGGCGCGCGAGCGCCCGGACCTCGACGTCGGACCGCTGGAGGTCCTCAGCCGGGTCACCCGGCTGGCCCGGCACCTGGACCGGGCCCGGAGCAGCGCCTTCGAGGCCCACGAGCTCGAGATCTGGGAGTTCGACGTGCTCGCGGCGCTGCGGCGCGCCGGCCGGCCGTACGTCCTGTCCCCCGGACAGCTGCTCGCCCAGACGATGGTGACCTCGGGGACCATGACCAACCGGGTGGACCGGCTCGAGCTCCGCGGCCTGGTGCAGCGGCTGCCCGACCCGGCCGACCGCCGTGGCGTCCACGTGCGGCTCACGCCTCGCGGAAAGGAGCGGGTCGACGCGGCGCTGGCCGACCTGCTGGCCCGCGAGCGCGACCTGCTGGCGACACTCAGCGACAGGGACAGCGAGACGTTGTCCGGCCTGCTGCGCCGGCTGGTCGCCCCGTTCGAGGAGTAGGGCCTCAGTCCGCGACCTGTGCGGGCAGCCCGGCGCCGAGCCCGAGCAACCGCGCGTCCCACCTCGGCCTCACGCGGCGAGGAAGCGACCCTCGCGCAGCACGGGTACGACGTCGCTCACGTCGACCTCGGCAGCGAGCCGGACGTCCTCGGCGAACCCGCGCTCCACCAGCTCGATGCCCGAGGGGCACAGCTCGAGCGGGCGCAGCGACCGGAAGGCCAGCGCGGCCACCTCCGCCTCTGGCGTCAGCTGCATCGAGGGGTTGCGGCCGACCAGCCGGTCGACCACCCCACCCGCGCCCACCAGGTCCTCGTACGCCGGTCGCAGCGAGCCGTCGCCCCAGCGCTCGCCGGCCGGCACGAGAGCGATCCGGTCGAACGAGTCGAGGTAGCGAGCCACGGCGGCGGCGTTGCGCAGGCAGCCGGCCACCACGGGGATCTCGCCGTTGACGGCCGCGAAGGCGATCGACGAGCCGTTCGGTGACGGCAGGACGAGCCGGGTGCCGTGGTCGACCTCCAGCAGGCTGGCGGGCGAGAGCGTCAGGCCCTCGTGCGAGCTGCGGTTGCCGGCGAGCACCGCGTCGATGTCGCGCGCGAGCTGGCGGGCGGCCTCGCCGCCGGTGTGCGGCCAGACCCGGGCGCCGCGCTCGATCGCGATCGTCAGCGCCGTCGAGAACGACAGCACGTCGACCACGACGACGACGTCGCTGCGCTCGGACAGCGTGCGGGCACCGAGCGGTCCCCACTCCAGCGCGACCGGCATGCGCCGGAGCGTACGCGGTGGAGGTCGGTCCGGGACCGTGAGATGGCCAAGACCGTGCACGCGCACCATCCGCGGCGGCCGGAGGGACCGGCCGGTCCACCGGGAGGTACGACCGGCCCGCCGGCGTGGGCGGCCGGCGTCAGTCGATGTCGGTGAGCTCGGCGAGCTCCAGCCAGCGCTCCTCGAGCGAGGACCGTTCGTCGTGCAGCGCACGGAGGTCGGTGTCCAGCGCGGTCACCGCCTGGTGGTCGGCCGCTGACGCGGCCATCCGATCGTGCAGCCGGGTCTCCCGGTCGCCGAGCGTCTTGAGCTGCCGGTCCAGCCGCGCCAGCTCCTTGCGGGCGGCCCGCGTCGTCGCGGCGTCCGGCACCGCCGTACCCCCGTTCGCCGTAGACGTGTCGGCCGGAGGCACCGGGATGCCGGCGTCTCCGGCTGACACGTTGCGGGTGGCACGGCGGAGGGCCAGGTACTCGTCGACGCCGCCGGGCAGGTCGCGCAGTGCGCCGTCACCGAGCAGCGCGACCGTGCGGTCGCACACCCGCTCGAGGAAGTAGCGGTCGTGCGACACCACCAACAGGGTCCCGGCCCAGCCGTCGAGCAGGTCCTCGAGCGCCGTCAGCGTGTCGATGTCGAGGTCGTTGGTCGGCTCGTCGAGCAGCAGCACGTTGGGCTCGTCCATCAGCAGCCGGAGCAGCTGCAGCCGCCGGCGCTCGCCGCCGGACAGCTCACCGACCGGGGTCCACTGGGCGTTGCCGACGAAACCGAACCGCTCGCACATCTGCGTCGCGGTGATCGTGCGGCCCTTCGCGAGGTCGACCTCGCGGCGCACCGACTCGACCGCCTCGAGCACCCGCAGCGCGGGGTCCAGCTCGACGACGTCCTGCGAGAGGTACGCCGGCCGCACGGTCACGCCGCGCACGACCCGGCCGGCGCTCGGCGCGAGGTCGCCGACGAGCAGCCGCAGCAGTGTCGTCTTGCCGGACCCGTTGACCCCGGCGACGCCGAGCCGGTCACCCGGGCCGAGCTGCCACGTGAGCTGGTCGAGCAGCACCCGGCCACCGACCTCGACGGTCGCGTCGACGACGTCGTAGACCGTGCGGCCGAGGCGGGCGCTGGCGAACTTCACCAGCTCGACGCTGTTCCTGGGCTCCGGCTCGTCGGCGATGAGTGCGTTCGCGGCGTCGATGCGGAACCGGGGCTTCGACGTGCGGGCCGGCGGTCCGCGCCGCAACCAGGCGAGCTCCTTGCGCACCAGGTTGGCCCGCCGGGAGTCCTCGGACGCGGCGATCCGGTTGCGCTCTGCGCGCGCCAGGACGTACGCCGAGTAGCCGCCGTCGTACTGGTGCACCGCACCGCCCTGCACCTCCCAGGTCCGGTCGCACACCTCGTCGAGGAACCAGCGGTCGTGGGTGACGACCACGAGCGCCTCGCGCCGCGCGACGAGGTGGCGGGCCAGCCAGTCGATGCCCTCGACGTCGAGGTGGTTGGTGGGTTCGTCCAGGACGAGCAGGTCGTGGTCGCCGACCAGAGCCCTGGCCAGCGCGACCCGCCGACGCTCACCGCCGGACATCGGGCCCACGACCCGGTCGAGCACGGCATCGAGGTCGGCGCGGCCGCCGAACAGCCCCGTGAGCACGTCGCGGACCCGGGCGTCGGCCGCCCACTCGTGCGCCGGACCGTCGCCCACGACGAGCGAGCGGACGGTGGCCGTCGGGTCGAGGTCGTCGCGCTGGCCCACCTCCGCCACCCGCAGGCCGCCGGCGTGGGTGACCCGGCCGGTGTCCGGCGCCTCCCGCCGCATGAGCAGCCGCAACAGCGTGGACTTGCCATCGCCGTTGCGCCCCACCACGCCGGTGCGGTCGCCGTCGCCCACACCGAGCGAGACGCCGTCGAGCAGGACCCGGGTTCCGTAGCCCTTGCCGACCGCCTCGAGGTTGACGAGGTTGCGCGCCATCTCCGGCTCAGGCCCCGACGACCCGGGCGCCGGCGACCGGGCCGTAGGCCCGCCGGACCGACCGGCAGGTGCCCGTCGCGGACAGCGCGACCGCGATGTCGATGGCGTGCTCCTTGCCGAGCGCCAGGAAGACGACGCTGGGTCCGCTGCCCGAGACCTGGCCCCCGAGGGCGCCGGCCTGCGCGCCGGTCCGCAGGGTCTCCCGGAGCTCCGGCCGCAGCGAGCAGGCGGCGTCCTCGAGGTCGTTGTGCAGCGCGGCGCCGAGCGCGACGGCGTCCCCCGCGCGCAGGGCCGCCATCAACGCGTCGGAGACCCGGGGCTCGAGAACCGCGAGGTCGCCGCGCAGGCGGTCGCACTCGGCGTACACGGTGGGGGTCGAGAGACCACCGTCGGCGACGGCCACCACCCACTCGAACCGGCCGCGGGCCAGCACCGGGGTGAGCACCTCGCCGCGGCCGGTGCCCAGCGCGGTGCCGCCGACGAGCGAGAACGGCACGTCGCTCCCCAGCTCGCCGGCGATCTCGAGCAGCTCGGTGCGGGCGAGCCCGGTCTGCCACAGGGCGTCGCAGGCCACCAGCGCTGCGGCCGCGTCGGCGCTGCCGCCGGCCATGCCACCCGCGACCGGGATCGCCTTGGTGAGGTGCAGGCGCGCCCGCGGCTCGACGCCGGCGCGCTCCGCCAGGGCCAGCGCGGCGGCCACCGCGAGGTTCGAGGCGTCCTGCGGGACGTCGTCCAGCGGCAGGCCGTCGGCGGTGGTGACACTGATGGTGAGGTCGTCGCCGTCGGCCGCGACGAGCTCGTCGTGCAGCGAGATCGCGTGGTAGGCCGTCGCCACGTCGTGGAAGCCGTCCGGCCGCGGCGCGCCGACGGCGAGACCGAGGTTGACCTTGGCGGGCGCACGCACGGTCACCGAGGTCATGACCCTGACCCTATGAGGGCGGCGGTGTCACCTGGGCGGACGGTGCGCCGCCAGCCGGGCGAACTCCTCGACCCCGAGCGCCTCGCCGCGGGTCCGGGGGTCGATGCCGGCGGCCCGCAGCGCCGCCTCGGCCGCGTCGGCGGAGCCGGCCCAGCAGGCCAGTGCCGCTCGCAACGTCTTGCGCCGCTGGCCGAAGGCAGCGTCCACCGCGGCGAACACGTCGGTGCGCGAGGCCGTCGTCGCCGGCGGGTCGCGCCGGGTCATGGCCACCAGCCCGGAGTCGACGTTGGGCGCCGGCCAGAAGACGGTGCGGCCGACCGAGCCGGCCCTGCGCACGTCGGCGTACCAGGCGGCCTTGACCGAGGGCACGCCGTAGACCTTGCTGCCCGGCGGCGCGGCGAGCCGGTCGGCCACCTCGGCCTGCACCATGACCAGCACCCGGCGCAGGGTCGGGAGCCGCTGCAGCAGGTGCAGCAGCACCGGGACCGAGATGTTGTAAGGCAGGTTGGCGACCAGCGCCGTCGGCGCCGCACCGGGCAGGTCCGGCAGCCGCAGTGCGTCGGCGACCACGACCGTGAGCCGCCCGGCGTACGCCGGCGCGTGCCGGGCGATCGTGCTGGGCAGCTCGGCGGCGAGCAGCGGATCGATCTCGACGGCCGTCACCGAGGCGACCTCCGGCAGCAGCGCAAGGGTCAGCGAGCCGAGTCCGGGCCCCACCTCGAGGACGTGGTCGTCGGGACCCACCGCGGCGGTACGCACGACCCGGCGCACGGTGTTGGGGTCGATGACGAAGTTCTGGCCGAGCATCTTGGTCGGCCGGGTACCGAGCCGGGCGGCGAGGGCGCGCACCTCGGCCGGCCCGAGCAGGGCCGGCACGGCCTCCGGTGCCATGGGTTCGGCGCCCCGCGTCAGATGAAGAGGTTGCGGCCGCAGACCGGCCACTGCCCGGCGCCGCTGCGGTTGTAGAGGATCTGCGCCCGGTAGGTCTGCTCCGAGGAGCTCGCATCCGTCGGCAGACCGACCCCGCCGACGGCGTGCCAGGTGCTCTCCATGAACTGGTACAGCCCGTAGAACGGCCCCGCCGAGTTGTAGGCCCGAGGGTTGCCGCTCGACTCGCAGTTGGCCAGCGCCGCCCAGTTGAGCCCGTCGGCCGTGGGGGTGTTCTCGGGTCGCTTCTTGGTGCCGACGAGCACGACCTCGGTGACCGGGTCCTTCGCGATCTCCTTGGTCACCAGGGTGCGGGAGTCGAGCTTGTCGTCGAGGTAGGTCTCGCGGAAGGTGCGCGCCTCGATGCCGACCTTGCCCTGCTCGAGCACCTTGGTCTCGCCCTGGTAGAGCTCGTCGCTCTTCTGCTTCACGGTGTCGAACCGGATCGGGCGCTCCTCCACCACCCGCTTGCCGTCGACCCGGGTCACGGCCACGACCTGCTCGGCGTACGGCTGGGCGGTCAGGTCGGTCGACGCGCGGTCCTGCGTGCGCAGCCGGACACCGGACTCGGCCAAGGCGCCCCGCACCGTCGTGGCGGTGGTGGTCACCTCGTGCCGGTCGCCGTCGGCGAGGAAGGTCAGGTGGTGCGGCAGCCGGACGTCGAGCTCGAGGCCGCCGCGGGTGATCCGCCGGCTGCGGGACGCCGACACCCAGGCGCCGTCGGCACGGACCCCCAGGAGCAGCAACGCCTCGGACACGGTGCGGCCGGTGGTCCACACCGTGCGGGTGCGGCCGTCGACGGTGAGCAGGACCGGCCGGCCGTACCGCACCACCACCGTGTCGCCGTCGGTGAGGGCGGAGCCGGGCGCCGGGCTGACGAGGTCGTGCACCTGGTCGTAGGTGACGCCCTCGCTGTCGAGCAGGTCGCCGACGGTGCGGGCGTAGCCGTGCACCTGGCGCTCCCTGCCGTCGACCGAGACCGTGACGGTCTTGTCGAGCCGGACGAACGCCGTGGTGCCCGCGACCAGGGCCAGCACGACGGCCACCTGGAGCAGCAGGGTGGGCCCGCTGGTCAGCGCGGACCGCAGCAGGGACCGCTGGGGTCCTGCCGAGTGCCGACCCCGTGGCTGCCCGCTCATAAGCCGCCGACGGTACCCGCCGCTTTCGGGCAACGGCAACACGAGTCCCAGATGTCACACGCTGCGAACGGCCCGGCAGTACCGCGGCTTTCCCGGGTCAACCGTGGCGTGCAAGCCGCGGTAGGGCCGAGTTGATCACGGTTCCGTGATCAACTCGGGCTACCAGGGGCCGAAGGCAGCGTCGGTGGCGGCGGCGACCGAGGTGGCCATCGTGTCCTCGCCGACGCCCTTGACCGCGGCCATCGCCCTCAGGGTGTGCGGGACGAGGTACGACGCGTTCGGCCGGCCGCGGTAGGGGACTGGCGTGAGGTACGGCGCGTCGGTCTCGACGAGCAGCCGCTCGATCGGCGCCACCGCGAGCGCGGCGCGCAGTCCGTCGGCGTTCTTGAAGGTGACGGTGCCGGCGAACGAGAGGTACCAGCCGCGCCGCGCGCAGTGCTCGGCCATCGCGGCGTCGCCGGAGAAGCAGTGGAAGACGACGCGGTCCGGCGCGCCGGCGTCCTCGAGCACCCGGAGGACGTCGTCGTGGGCATCGCGGTCGTGGATGACCAGCGCCTTGCCGTGCCGCTTGGCGAGCTCGATGTGCGCGCGGAAGGACGCCTCCTGGTCGGCGCGGCCCCCGGGTCCGGTGCGGAAGTGGTCGAGCCCGGTCTCGCCCACCGCCCGCACCACCGGGTCGGCCGCGAGCGCGTCGATCTCCGCGAGCGCCTCGTCGAGCGTCCCGGCCGCGGCGAGCAACGGCGCCTCGTTGGGGTGCAGGGCCACGCCGGCCACCAGCCCGTCGTACCGCCGGGCCGTCTCCACGGCCCAGCGGGCGCCGGGCAGGTCGCAGCCGATCTGCACGATCCGCGGTACCCCCACAGCCGCCGAGGCCGCCAGGGCCGCGTCCACGGACAGCCAGTCGTCGGGCGGGTCGGCGATGTCGAGGTGGCAGTGCGAGTCGGCCACGGGCACCCGGAGCGGGTCCGGTGCCGGTGGCCGCTCGCGCCGTCCGCTGACCCCGCCGCCCCGCGCCCGGGTGGGCCCGGGCTCGCTCACGCCTGCTCGGGCTCCTCGATGCGCGGGAACAGCGGCTCGGTCTTCGTGACCGCCGCCCCGGCGGGCAGCTGGCCCCAGCGACCCGCGTCCTGGACCCGGGATTCCGCGATCGGGCCCAGTGCCGTCTCCGCTCCCAGGGACGCCCACAGCTTTCCGGCTGCCTTCGGCATCACCGGGTTGAGCAGCACCGCGACCACGCGCAGCGCCTCGGCCGTGGCGTAGAGGATGCGGTCGAGGTCGGCGGCGCGCGAGTCGTCCTTGGCCACCTTCCACGGCTCCTGCTCGGTGACGTAGCTGTTCACCAGCCGGACGTAGTCCATCGCCGCCAGGATCGCGCCCTGGAGGTCGAGCCGGTCGATCGCCGACTCGGCGGTCGAGACCGCGGCCACCGCCGCCGCCGACAGCGCGGGCTCATCGACGGGCGCCGGCAGCGAACCGTCGCGGTAGCGGCCCACCATCGACGTCAGCCGCGATGCCAGGTTGCCGAACTGGTCGGCCAGCTCAGCCTTGTAGCGGGCGCTGAGGTCCTCCCACGAGAACGACCCGTCCTGGCCGAACTCGATGGCCCGCAGGAAGTAGTAGCGGAACGCGTCCGACCCGAACACGTCGACGATCTCGCTCGGCGGGATCGCGGTGAGCTTGGACTTGCTCATCTTCTCGCCGCCGACGAGCAGCCAGCCGTGTGCGAAGACCGTCTTGGGCAGCGGTACGCCGGCCGCCAGCAGCATCGCCGGCCAGATCACGGCGTGGAAGCGCAGGATGTCCTTGCCGACCAGGTGCACGTCCGGCGGCCAGGTGTGCGCGAACTTCTCGGCGGCCGCATCGTCGCCGTACCCGGCGGCGGAAAGGTAGTTGAGCAGCGCGTCGATCCAGACGTAGAGGACGTGCTTGTCGTCCCACGGGATCGGGATGCCCCAGCTGAACGTCGACCGCGAGATCGACAGGTCCTGCAGGCCCTGCTTCACGAACGAGATCACCTCGTTGCGCGCGCTCGGCGGCTGGACGAACTCGGGGTGCTCCTCGTACAGCGCGAGCAGCTGGTCGGCGTAGGCCGACAGGCGGAAGAAGTAGTTCTGCTCGGAGAGCCACTCGACCGGGCGGCCGTGGATCGAGCACAGCTTCTCGCCGTTCTCGCCCTTGACGAGCTCGGTGGGCAGCTTGAACTCCTCGCAGGCCACGCAGTAGGCCCCCTCGTAGCTGCCCTGGTAGACGTCGCCCTTGTCGTTGAGGGTGGCCCAGAACTCCTGCACCCGGGCGGTGTGCCGGGGCTCGGTGGTGCGGATGAAGTCGTCGTTCGCGGCGTCGATCGTCGCCAGGACCGGCTTCCAGGCGTTCTCGACCAGGTCGTCGGTGAACTCCTCGGCCGTCTTGCCGGCGGCCTGGGCCGACCGGAGCACCTTCTCGCCGTGCTCGTCGGTGCCGGTGAGGTACCAGACGTCCTCGCCGCGCTGCCGGTGCCAGCGGGTCAGGACGTCGCCCGCGACCGTCGTGTAGGCGTTGCCGATGTGCGGCGGCGCGCTGACGTAGTAGATCGGCGTCGTGACGTAGTACGCCTTCCCGCCGGGGGTCCCGGAGGGCGCGTCGGCTGCGGCGTCGGTCATGCCTCCAGCCTACGGGCGACGCGCCGCGGACTTGTCAGCCGCTCGCCGCCGTATACGGCGGCGAGGGGCTGACAAGTCCGTGGGGTCAGCCGAGCTTGGGCAGGCCGCGCTTGAGGTTGCGGACGGCCTGCACGATCCGCTGCTCGTTCTCGATGAGCGCGAACCGCACGAACTTGTCGCCGGCCGGGCCGAAACCCACCCCGGGCGACACCGCCACGTCGGCGTCCTTGACCACCATGGTCGCGAACTCGATCGAGCCCATCTCGGCGTACGGCTCGGGGATGGGCGCCCAGACGAACATCGTGCCGCGGGGCCGCTCGACGTCCCAGCCGATCCGGGCCAAACCGTCGACCAGGGCGTTGCGGCGCGACTCGTAGACAGCGTTCACCTCGGCCGGGTAGTCCGAAGCCTCGTTCATGGTGACCGTGGCCGCGATCTGGATCGGCTGGAAGGTGCCGTAGTCGAGGTAGCTCTTGAGCTTGGTGAGGGCGCCGACGACCTCCTTGTTGCCGAGCAGGAAGGCGACCCGCCAGCCGGCCATGGAGAACGACTTGGTCATCGAGTACAGCTCGACGGAACACTCCCTGGCGCCCTCGCACTGCAGGATCGAGGGCGGCTGCCAGCCGTCGAAGGCCACGTCGGCGTAGGCGAAGTCGTGCACCAGGACGACGTCGCGCTCGCGGGCCCAGTCGACGAGCCGCTGCAGATCGGCCAGCTCGACGGTCGCGGTCGTCGGGTTGTGCGGGAACGACAGCACCACGACCCGGGGCTTGGGCCAGCCCAGCTCCCATGCCTCCATGACGTTGGCGATGTAGTCCTCGCCGGTGCCCACGGGGACCTGCCGCGCGTCGGCACCGGCGAAGTACGGGCCCCAGATGTGGATGGGGTACGACGGGCTCGGCACCAGCGCGGCGTCGCCGGGCTGGAGCAGCACCCACATGAGGTGGCTGAAGCCCTCCTTGGCGCCAATGGTCGAGAGCACCTCGGTGTCCGGGTCGAGGGACACCCCGAACTTGCGCTCGTAGAGCGCGGCGACCGCCTGGCGCAGCTTCGGGATGCCCCGGCTCGCGGAGTAGCGGTGGTTGCGGGTGACGTGCGCCGCCTCGGCGAGCTTCTCGACCGCGATCGCGGGCGACGGCAGGTCGGGGTTGCCGAAGCCGAGGTCGATGACGTCGCGCCCGGCCCGCCGGGCCTCCTGCTTGAGCCCGTCGATGATCGTGAAGACGTACGGCGGCAGGCCCGGGATACGGCGGAACTCCATGACCGCCAGGCTAGTCCGCGCCCTTCATCCCGGTTCGTCGGCGTCGCGCACCGGGACGGGTGCACTCCGGTGCTGCGCCGCCGAGCGGCTCAGGAGCGGGCGGCCAGCACGGCGTCGTAGACGGCCTTGCCGGAGGTGCCGTGCCGGCCGGCGACCGCGGCGGTCGCCTCCTTGAGCCGGGTGCCGCTCGCCACGAGCACCTCGACCTCGGACACCAGGTCGGCCGGGTCGGCAGCGACGGCCGGCTCGGCGCCGGCGACCACCACGGTGATCTCGCCGCGGACGCCCGCCGCGGCCCAGCCCGCGAGGTCCCGCAGTCCCCCGCGGCGGACCTCCTCGTAGGTCTTGGTCATCTCCCGGCAGACCGCGGCGGCCCGGTCGTCGCCGAGGGCGTCGGCCATCGCGGTGAGCGAGGCCGCCAGCCGGTGCGGTGCCTCGAAGTACACCGTGGTCCGCGGCTCGGCGGCGAGCTCGGCCAGCCGTCGGGCCCGGTCGCCGGGCTTGCGCGGCAGGAAGCCCTCGAAGCAGAACCGGTCGACGGGCAGGCCCGACAGTGCCAGCGCGGTCAGCACGGCAGACGGACCCGGGGCCGCGGTGACCGCGACACCCGCCGCGACCGCGGCCGCCACCAGCCGGTAGCCGGGGTCCGACACGGACGGCATCCCGGCATCGGTGACGAGCAGCACCCGCTGGCCGCTCCGCAGCGCCTCGACCAGCTCCGGCGTACGGGCCGTCTCGTTCTGGTCGTAGTAGGAGACGACCCGACCCCGCACCTGGACGCCCAGGTCGGCGGCCAGCCGCCGCAGCCGGCGGGTGTCCTCGGCTGCGACGACGTCGGCGGCGGCCAGCTCGCGGCGCAGCCGGGGCGTGGCGTCGTCGGGGTCGCCGATCGGCGTCCCCGCCAGCACGAGCACCCCGCCCGCACCGTCAGCTGTCTCCGCTCCGTCCGCCACGCGCACCATGGTGTCGGACCGGCGCTGCGTACGCTGGCCCGGTGCTGCAGGCGACCAGGCCGCGGATCGACCGCGCGCGCGTACGCGAGCGCCTGGTGCCTCCGATGCCGGCCGACGGGATCTGGGGCTGGGTCGGCCCGCTGCTGGTGGCCGCCGTCGCCGGTCTCCTGCGCTTCTGGCGGCTCGGCCAGCCGCACGCCCTCATCTTCGACGAGACCTACTACGCGAAGGACGCCTGGTCGCTGCTGCACTTCGGTGCCGAGCAGAACTACCTCAAGGCGGCCAAGGACGGCGACCCCGACCCGGCCAACATCAAGATCCTCGCCGGGCACCTCAAGGGCCTGTGGACGGGCGACCCGTCCTACGTCGTGCACCCGCCGGGCGGCAAGTGGCTGATCGCGGTCGGTGAGCAGCTGTTCGGCATCACCCCGTTCGGCTGGCGCTTCATGGTCGCGCTGCTCGGCACCCTCGCAGTGCTCATGACGGCCCGGATCGGCCGCCGCCTGTTCCGCTCGACGCTGCTGGGCTGCGTGGCCGGCCTGCTGCTCACGGTCGACGGCCTGGGCTACGTCCTCAGCCGCACCGCGCTGCTGGACCCCATCCTGATGTTCTGGGCGCTGGCGGCGTTCGGCGCCCTGGTGGTCGACCGCGACAAGGTCCGGGGCCGGCTCGCCGACCGGCTGGACGACACCGTGGTGTCGACCTTCGGGCCCGGTCTCGGGCTGCGCCCCTGGCGGCTGCTGGCCGGGTTCTGCCTCGGCGCCGCCTGCGCCACCAAGTGGAGCGGCCTCTACTTCGTGGCGGTGTTCGGTGTCCTGGCGCTGCTCTGGGACATGGGGGCCCGCCGTTCGGCGGGTGTCCGGCGGCCCTGGGTCGGCGCCCTGGTGCGCGACGCCGCGCCCGCCTTCGCCTCTCTCGTCCTGCTCGCGTCCGTCGTGTACGTCGCCTCGTGGACCGGCTGGTTCCTCGCCGGCGACCACGCCTACCTGCGCTACTGGGCGCAGGACAACCCGGGCGGCCCGTCGTGGCTCCCGGACGCCGCGCGCAGCCTGCTGCACTACCACCACGAGGCGTATCAGTTCCACACGCACCTGCGCACACCGCACGACTACCAGTCCAACCCATGGGGCTGGACGGTGCTCTCCCGGCCGGTGTCCTACTTCTACGAGGGCCCGAAGCTCGGCCAGGAGGGCTGCGCCGACGACCAGTGCTCGCGGGCGGTCAGCGGGCTCGGCACACCGGCGGTCTGGTGGGCCGGGACCCTGGCCCTCCCGGTGCTGCTCTACCTGTGGGGCGCCCGCCGCGACTGGCGGGCCGGCGCCATCCTCGCCGGTGTGGTGGCCGGCTACCTGCCCTGGTTCTTCTTCCAGGAGCGCACGATCTACTCCTTCTACGCCGTCGCCTTCCTGCCGTTCATGGTCCTGGCCGTCACGCAGTGCCTCGGGCTGGTCGTCGGCGGCCGCGAGGCGTCTCCGGTCCGCCGGCAGTGGGGCACCGCCGCGGCCGGCGCCTACCTGCTGCTCGCCGTCGCGAACTTCATGTGGCTGCTTCCGGTCCTGTCCGCGAAGGTGATCCCGTACGCGGACTGGGCACGACGGATGTGGTGGCGGTCCTGGATCTAGCGCCGCGTCCCTGTTCATGACCTGAGGAGCACCGTGGCGTCGGAGAGCAAGAGGACGGTCGTCGTCGCCCTGGCTGCGAACCTCGCGATCGCCATCGCCAAGCTGACGGCAGGTGTGATCAGCGGCTCGAGCTCGATGCTCGCCGAGGCGGCCCACTCGGTGGCCGACACGCTCAACCAGGTGTTCCTGCTCACCAGCCTGCGCGTGTCGCAGCGTGTGGCGGACCCCGAGCACCCCTTCGGCTACGGCAAGGCGCAGTACTTCTGGTCGCTGATCGCTGCCGCGAGCATCTTCATCGCCGGAGCTGTCTTCTCGATGTACGAGGGGATCCACTCGCTACTGTCGCGCGGCGGCGAGTCGACGGGGGTGCTGGTGGCCTTCGTGGTGCTCGGCGTCTCGTTCCTCGCCGAGGGCACCAGCTGGCTGCGGGCGGTCCAGCAGCTGCGCGCCGAGGCCCACGAGGAGGGCCGCACCTTCCGCCAGCACATCCGGGCCAGCAAGGACCCGAGCGTCACCACGGTGCTGGCCGAGGACAGTGCGGCGCTCATCGGTCTCCTGCTGGCCGGTGCCGGCATCGGCCTGCACCACCTCACCCGCAACGCCGCCTGGGACGGCGTGGCCGCCATTCTCATCGGGCTGCTGCTGGCGCTGGTCGCGTTCGTCCTGGGCCGGGACGTCGGTGCGCTGATCATCGGCGAGTCGGCCGAGCCGGCCCTCGTCGTGGACGTCCACGACCGCCTCGCCGGGCGGGCCGAGGTGTCGCAGGTCGTCGAGCTGCTCACCATGCACCTCGGCCCCGAGGAGGTCCTCGTCGCGGCCCGGCTGGACCTCGACGACCGCCTGACCGGCGCACAGATCGAGGCGTTCAGCAACGACGCCGACACCGACCTCCGCACGGCGCACCCGGAGATCACCCAGGTCTTCCTCGACGCGACCCGGCCGGACCCCGAGCTCGCCGGGCGGACCGCCGTGCACGTCGAGCGGCTGCGCGCCCGCGCGGCGAGCGACCTCGACGAGTACGGCGCCGCCAACCCCTGAGCAGCAGCGCGGCCACCGAGGACAGCGACGGCGCGAAGAAATCGTGCGGCCCAGGGCCGCGGCGATCCGGGCCGGCCCCGCCCGGCCTCGACGCTGGCGGCGAAGTCGCTTGGGCGGACACGGGCCAAAGACCCAACGCTTCAGGTGGTCGGCTCGAGCTCCCGGTCGACCTCGTCCAGGCACTCGAGTGTCGCGTCGAGGCTCCGCTGGATGTCGCTGTCCAACCCGACGGAGAATCGGATGAGCCCGTCGGTCAGGCCCATCGTATGGCGATCGCGTACGGGGATCTCCGAGGAGGTGCTGGAACTCGGCGCGCTGAACAGGGTCTTGAAGTAGCCGAGGCTGACCGCGAGGTACCCGACCCGGCGCTGTTGCAGCAGGACCATGAGCCGGGCAGCGCGCTCGTGGGTGCCGGCATCGACAGTCATGACCCCGCCGTAGCCCAGACCCGGGTTCATCATGCGGGACATCAGCTGGTGCTGTGGGTGGTCGGGAAGGCCCGGGTAATGGACCGTGAGACCGCGCTCGACGAGCCCTGCAGCCAGCTGCGCGGCGTTGTCGCCGTGCTGCCGCATCCGCAGGTGGAGACTGTGCAAGTTCTTCAGGATGCTCGCGGCCCGGTGGCTGTCGAGCACCGGACCCAGCAGCATGCTGGTGCCGGAGTTCACGTCGTTGAGCCCGGCGATGAACTCGTGAGTCGACACGACGCAGCCCGCGACGCAGTCGCTGGTGCCGTTGATGAACTTGGTCATGCTGTGCACCACGATGTCGGCGCCCAGCCGCAGCGGTGACAGAACCATGGGGCTGAAGGTGTTGTCCACCACCAGGCGCGCCCCGTGGCGATGAGCGATCGACGCGAGGACCGGGATGTCGCTCACGTCGAGCAACGGGTTGGTGATGGACTCGGTGAACAGGACTCGGGTCCGGGGCGTCATCGCGGCCCGCACGGCCTGCTCGTCGCAGATGTCGACGAAGCGGGTGGTGATGCCCAGCCGAGGCAGCAGGTTCTTCAGCAACGCGTAGGTGCCGCCGTAGATCGTCCGGCTGCTCACCACTTCGTCACCTGCCGAGCACAGGGCGAGCAAGGTGCTGCTGGTCGCCGCCATCCCGGAGGCCATGACCTGCGCCGACTCCCCGTCCTCCATGCGGGCCAGCGCCTCGGAGAGGAACTTGTTCGACGGGTTCCAGTGACGTGAGTAGAGGAAGCAGCCCTCGATCTCGTGCTCGAAGGCATCCTCCATGACCTCCGGGCTCAGAAAGGTGAACGTCGACGAGTCCGTGATGGAGGGGTTGACGTCGCCGAACTCCCCGAAGACGAGGTAGTCCTGTACCCGCGCAGCCGGATCGAAGCTCATCGGATCTCCCTCAGCCCAGACAACCGACCGATCACCGAGGACCGTACCGCGGCACCCGGCACTCCCTCAGAGGACGTGCGGGGGCCTGAGGGCACGGGTCGAACGGCCCGCGGCGAGCGCCCGCCGTCGCCGGCTCAGCGGTCCGCCGTGCCCTCGCGACGCTGGACGGCGCCGACCGCGGGCGATCCTGGGCCGGCGGAGTCAGCT
Source organism: Actinomycetes bacterium (assembly GCA_038246545.1). GTDB lineage: Bacteria > Actinomycetota > Actinomycetes > JACCUZ01 > JACCUZ01 > JBBRVW01. Next base: position 46,118 of record JBBRVW010000006.1, read on the forward strand.
GGCGGTGGACAGGCGCGCTGCGTGGAACTCGGAGGCGGCGGCGAAGGCGCGAGGTCCGTAGATCGTTCCGGGGCCGCCGCTCATCAGGATCGCGACTCCGATGGCTTCCGCGGCTTCCTCGAGTGAGGCACCGTGCTCGACGGCGGCGTGGGCGTGCGCGGCGATGCAGCCGTCGCACTCGGAGGTGATCGCGATGGCCATCGCGATGAGCTCCTTGGTCTTCGTGTCGAGTGCGCCATCGGCCAGCGCCGCGTCGTGCAGGGCTGCGAATCCTGCGTAGACGTCCGGGATCATCCGACGCAGCTCACGGGTGAGTGGCCGGAGCTCGTGCTGGACGTGCGTGCCGTAGGTCATGACGGTGCCTTCCTGTTCGATGTCCCTGCGTCCGTCCGTGCCGCCACGACCAGTGCGTCGACGGCGTCCCGCGGACCGTTCTCGGTCTCGACGGCGCGCAGCACCGTCTCGGCTCGCTCGATCGCCAGACCGCTGCCAGCAAGGTCTGCCTCGACGGTTCGGCTCGTGTAGAGGACGTGCGGGTCCTGCGGGCCGCCGACCCCAGCCGTGAGGTTCGTCGAGTCGTGAGCCACGACAACGAGGCGACCACCCGCTGCCACGGCTGTCGCTGCCCTCCGCAGCACGGCGCGGCGGGCTTCAGGGACCAGGTGGAGGTAGACGACGAGGACGAGGTCGTACGCCTCGGGTTCGGGGCGGTAGGTGAGCAGATCCGCGTGCACGGTGAGCAGCCGCTGGTCCCCGGCGCCGAGGCGCTGCACGGCCAACGCGCGGGCACGATCCAGGGCCGCCCGCGAGAAGTCGACCACGGTGGCCTGCCAGCCGCGATCAGCCAGCCACAGCGCGTTGCGCCCCTCGCCGCCGGCCAGATCGAGGACCCGTCCGGGAGCGAGCCCATCAGCGACCTGCTCGACCCACTGGTTGGGAGTGGCCGACCAGACCAGGTCGGTGCCGGCGTAGCGCTCGTCCCACGCAGAGCTGTCCACGGATCCCTCCTTGTCCTCGTCAGCATACCCCCGGGGGTAGGTCGCACGTGCAGGGGCAGGACATCCACGTTACCCCCGGGGGTATACACTCCTGGGTACAGCGCTGCACCTGCCGCTGACGAGGGCCGGGAATCGCGCGCCTGACCGTCAGCTTCTGCCCATCAGGGCAGCCAGCGATTCTTGACAGAGGATGTGACGTCATGACCACCGTCTCTTTGACGGCCGAGACCTTCGAGCCCGCGATATCCGGCAGCGACATCGTGCTCGTCGACTTCTGGGCCTCCTGGTGCGGCCCGTGCCGACAGTTCGCCCCCGTCTTCGAAGCAGCCGCCCGGTCCCACCCCGACATCGTGTTCGCCAAGGTCGACACCGAGGCCGAGCAAGACCTCGCCGGCACGGCCGGGATCACCTCCATCCCGACGCTGATGACCTTCCGCGGAGGCGTCCTGGTCTTCGCCCAGCCCGGTGCCCTGCCCGCAGCAGCCCTGGAGCAGGTCATCGCCGGCGTGCGCGGACTCGACATGGACGAGGTCCACCGCCACGTCGCCGCGCAGAGCTCGACCAGTGCAGGCCCGAGCACGGCCGACCGGTCCATGGCCCAGTCATGAGCTACGGAACGGCGGTCACCCTGGCGCTGGACTTCGACCAGGCCGTCCCCGCCGTACGCACGAGCCTGGCCGACGAAGGCTTCGGAGTGCTGACCGAGATAGACGTGCAGGCAACCATGAGGGACAAGCTGGGCGAGGAGCTGCCCGCCTACCTCATCCTGGGTGCCTGCAACCCAGGACTGGCTCACCGGGCGCTGCAGGTCGATCCCTCGATCGGGCTCCTCCTCCCGTGCAACGTCGTCGTCCGCCAGACCGGCGACGGCACCGTCGTGGAAGCCATCGACCCCATGATGATGGTCAGCCTCTCGGACAACCCCGCCCTGCAAGCAGTCGCCGACGAGGCCGCGAGCCGGCTCCGGACGGCCCTCACCGCCCTGTCCACCGCCTGACACCCTCGACCCACCCACGTCGCCGCCCGTCGTGCCAGCACGTCGGCGAGCCCGGGTCAGCGACCGAGCAGCCGAGCCATGAGTCCACGCGGGCGGGCCAGGTCGCGCGGGCAACGGCACCGCTGGCTGGCCGGGACCCCGCGCAGGACCTGGTCGACGTGTTGGCCGCATCCGGCGTAGGTGGGCTTGCTGCAGTTACGGCACGTGACGCGTCGACACATCGGTGCTGCTCCTCACGACTGGTGGCTGTGGTCAGACGAGGACGGCCGGCGAGGCCGCCACCGGGTGATGGTGCTCGATCCCCCGTAGCCGAAACGGACGGCGGAGACCGGAAGGGCCTTCAGGCGCCCCGGCGAGCGACTTCACGGCGTTCGTGGTGGAGCTGAGGGGACTCGAACCCCTGACCCCCTCGTTGCGAACGAGGTGCGCTACCAGCTGCGCTACAGCCCCTGGTGGAGACGTCGAGGTTACCAGGGAGCAGCGCTCAGTCGTTCACCGCACGGCGCTCGATGATCGCCCCGAGCTCGTCCTCCGCGCCCTCGGCGTCGTCGACCAGCGCGGCCATGTCGGACCGTGCCGAGACGGCCGGCGACGCGGTCGAGGACTGGTCGACCACGGTCGCGCCGTCGAGGTGCGCCTCGCCCCACGCCCCCGGGTGGGTCAGGTCGATCGGCGGCGCGCGACGCGGGGCTTGTGGCTTGCTCACGTAGGTCGGCAGAGGCACCGGGACCGGGTCCCAGCGGTCGGCCTCCTCGGCGGCCCGCAGCTCCTCCTCCTCGCGCACCCGGCGGTCGGCCTCCTCGGCGGCGGACCAGCGGGCGTTCTCGGCGGCGCGCTCCTCGGCCAGCTCACGGCGCACGGCCATCAGACGGTCGAGCGCGTCGAAGCGGCCGAGTCGGGACGACACGCGCTTGCGGACCGCCTCGCGCGACCGGGTGACCTCGCGGGTGCTGCGGACCTGGGCGCGCAGGTGCGCCACATCGGCCAGCGTGCCGACCAGGAGCGCCACCGGGAGCCACCACGGCACCGGCGTGAACGGGGTGACCAGGCCCGCGACGAGGGTCGCGAGCAGCAGCCCGGCGAGGATCCGGCGACGGCGGACCGGGGCGCTGGCGGGACGGCGGGATCCACCGCGCGCCGCGACGGTGCGCTGGGCGGGCAGCGGGGTGCGCGCCGGCAACGTGCGCCGCGGTGCGTCCGGGCGGCGCGGCATCACGACCTCGCGCCGGTCGGGGGTGGCGTCCTTACGGGAGAGGATGCGCATCGCGTGGTCGAACTTCTCCACCGAGCGCGACTCCGAGAGCTCCTCGTGCCGCTTGAGCCAGCGTGGGATGAAGTACGCAGCCCACATCACGACGATGACCGCGTAGATGATCCCGCTCCCCACGGGCGCCACGGTAGGACGGTGCGCGCGCCGCACCGGGGACCTGAACCGGTGTGTCGCACGATCAGTCCTGGGACTGGTGTGACGAGTGTGACGGACGGGTGCGACAGCTCAGGGACGGGAGACGGCGACCTACGTCGCGCGGCCGGGCTGGACGCACGCCGCGAGCAGCAGGAGGACCGCGCCGGGAACGGTGAGCAGCCCGAGCAGCGGGAGCCACCAGACCCCGAGCACCGCGACACCGGCGACGGCGACTGCGGCCGGCCGGAACCAGTCGGGGCGCCACCGCGCCGCTCCCCACGGCACGGTGCCGAGGACGGCCATGGCCAGGCCGGTCAGGGACGCACCGGGGTACCGGGCGCGAGAGAGCACGAACAAGCCCACGAGCACTACCGGCAGCACCGCGACCACCGCTGTCGCGAGGGCTGCCTCGCGCCGACCTGCCGGGTCGTGCCGGCGGATGGTCACCAGCACAGCCGCGACGAAGGCGAGAACCGCGACGGGGACCGCTGCCGCTGCTGCCGGGAGGAGGTAGGCGTTCCCGTCGGGACAGGACAGGAAGCCGTCGTCGCTGCGTGAGCAGCCCAGGTGCGCCGCCTGCGTGCCGGCCACCGCGACGGCCCCCGCGACCAGACCCGCCACACCGCTGGCCACCGCAGACGCGGCCACCAGCACCGCCGGGCGGGCGCCAACCGGCGCTACCGGGACTGGGTGGCCAACCATCGCCCGAGCAACCCTCCCTCGGGCAGCTCCTCGGCGGTGAGGGCGAAGGACCTGTGGTCACGCCAGCCGCCGGCGATGTGCAGGAACCTGACCCGGGTGCCCTCCTCGCGGAATCCGAGCTTCTCCACGACGCGCAGCGAGGCGGCGTTCTCCGGCCGGATGTTGACCTCGATCCGGTGCAGCCCGAAGGTGCCGAAGCAGTGGTCCGCCGCCAGGGCGACCGCGGTGGGCATGACGCCGCGCCCGGCGACCTGCTGGTCGACCCAGTAGCCGACGTGCGCAGAGGCAAGCGACCCGAAGGTGATGCCGCCGACGGTCACCTGGCCGACCAGCCGGTCGTCGTAGGTGACGACGAAGGGAAGCATCTGGCCCCGGCGGGCCTGCCGTCGCAGCGACCGCACCATCTGGGGGAACGTCAGCACGCGGCCGCCGTCGCCCGGCGGGGTCGCCTCCCACGGCGCGAGCCAGGCGGCGTTGCGCGAGCGCACCTCGAGCCATGTGGCGCGGTCCTGCCGGGCGATCGGGCGCAGTCCGACCGGCCCTGACCGGAGCGTCGCCGGCCAGCCGCGGCTCAGTGGTCGCTCCCGTGCACCTGCTCGACCGCGTGCACCAGCAGCGGCGCGAGCACCTCCAGCCCGTCGCGGACGCCACCGGGCGAGCCAGGCAGGTTGACGACCAGCGTCGTGCCGGCGAGACCGGCGAGCCCGCGCGACAGCGCCGCTGTCGGCACTCCCTTTCCCACGCCGTGGGCGCGCAGCGCCTCGGCGATCCCGGGGAGGTCGGTGTCGAGCACCGACCGCGTCATCTCCGGGGTGCGGTCGGTGGGCGTGATCCCGGTCCCGCCGGAGGTGACCACGACGTCGTACGACGCGGCGACCGCCTCGCGCAGGACCTCGCCCACCGGGTCGCCGTCCGGCACGACCCGCGGACCGTCGACGTCGAAGCCGAGCGCGGCGAGACCCTCGACGAGCACCGGACCGGTGCGGTCCTCGTAGACACCGGCGCTCGCCCGGTTGGAGACCGACACCACCAGGGCCCTCACGCCGTGCCTCCACCGACGGACCGGGCCCAGGTGCCGGACCGGCCGCCCGTCTTGGACTCGACCCGCACGTCGGTGATGGTCGCGCTCCTGTCGACGGCTTTGACCATGTCCACCAGCGCGAGACCGGCGACAGCGACGCAGGTGAGTGCCTCCATCTCGACACCGGTGCGGTCGGCAGTACGCACGGTGGCGAGGACGCGGACGCAGTCGTCGTCGACCTGCAGGTCGACCTCGACCCCGTGGATCGCGATCGGGTGGCACAGCGGCACCAGGTCGGGGGTCCGCTTGGCCGCCTGGATGCCGGCGATCCGCGCCACGGCGATCGCGTCACCCTTGGGGACGCCGTCGCCGCGCAGCAGCGACACCACCTCGGCCGAGACGAGGACGCGGCCGGACGCGGTGGCGGTGCGCACCGTGACGTCCTTGCCGGAGACGTCGACCATCCGCGCCGCGCCGTGCTCGTCGACGTGGGTCAGGCGGCCCTCCTCGGTCACCTGGGTGCCCTCCGCGCGGCGGTCATGACGACCGGCGCTCGAGGACCATCACCTCGACGGCGCCACCCTCGGGCACCTCGGTGACGTCCTCCGGCACGACGATCAGGGCGTTCGAGTGGGCCAGTGCGCCGACCAGGTGCGACCCCGCGCCACCCACCGGCTTCACGACGTACTTGCCGTCGGTCACGTCGAGCCAGCCGCGCATGTACTGGCGTCGGCCCGACGGCGACCCGAAGCTCTCGAGGCAGACGGCGCGGACAACCGGGCGGTGCAGCGGCTCGACCCCGAGCATCCGCCGGATGACCGGACGCACGAACACCTCGAACGACACGTAGGACGACACCGGGTTGCCGGGCAGCGTGATGATCGGCGTGGAGTCGGGCCCGATGGTGCCGAAGCCCTGCGGCTTCCCGGGCTGCATCGCGACCCGGTCGAAGGAGACCGTGCCGAGCCGCGACAGGACCTCCTTGACCACGTCGTAGGCGCCGACGCTCACGCCGCCGCTGGTGAGGACGAGGTCGGCCCGGATCAGCTGGTCCTCGAGCGCGCTCATCAGGGTCCGCGCGTCGTCGGGGACGATGCCCACCCGGAACGCGGTGGCGCCGGCCTCGCGGGCGGCGGTCGTGAGCATGTACGAGTTCGACTCGTGGATCTGGCCCGCGGTGGTCCGGGTGCCGGGCTCGACGAGCTCGCTGCCGGTCGAGACGATCACGACCCGGGGCCTCGGCCGCACGACGACCCGGTCGCGCCCCACGGCAGCGAGCAGGCCGAGCTGGCCGGGGCCGAGGCGGGTACCGGCCTCGAGCACCAGCTCGCCGGTGCTGACGTCCTCGCCGCGGCGACGGATGTAGGCCCCGGGGTCGGCCGGCCGCCGGATCTCGACGGCGGCCAGGCCCCGGTCGGTCCACTCGAGCGGGACGACCGCGTCGGCGCCGGTCGGCACCGGCGCACCGGTCATGATGCGCACCGAGAGGCCTGGCTGCACCGAGTAGCTGGACCGGGAACCGGCAGCGACGTCGCCGACCACCGGGAGCCGGACCGGTGCGGACTCGCTGGCCGAGGCGATGTCGGCGACCCGGACGGCGTACCCGTCGTGCGAGGAGTTGTCGAACGGCGGCAGGTCGACCTCGGCCGTGACGCTCTCGGCCAGGATACAGCCGTGCGCGTCGAGCAGCTGGAGGTCGAGCGGGGCGATCGGCTCGATCGAGGCGAGGACGTCGGCCAGGTGCTGCTCGACCGACTTCAGCTGGTCGGACGCGTCCAGCTCGCTCATCGCGCCAGCTCGGTGGCGACGAACTCGCGCAGGAACGCGGTGAAGTCCGGCCCGAGGTCGTCGCGCTCGCTGGCGAGTCGCACCACTGTCTTGAGGTACTCGAGCCGGTCGCCGGTGTCGTAGCGGCGGCCCTCGAAGATGACGCCGTGCACGGGGCCGTGCTCGCCCTTGACCGCCATCCGGCGCAGCGCGTCGGTGAGCTGGATCTCGCCGCCTCGCCCGGGGTCGGTCGCGCGGAGCACGTCGAAGACGCCGGGGTCGAGGACGTAGCGCCCGATGACTGCGAGGTCGCTCGGGGCGTCCTCCACCGCCGGCTTCTCGACGAGGTCGGTGATGGTCACGGCGTCAGGGTCTCCCGACTCGGAGACGGCGGCGCAGCCGTAGAGGTTCGCCTGGTCCTTGGGGACGCGCATCAGGGCGACCACACTCCCGCCGTGCCGGGCGCGCACCTCGAGCATCGTGGAGAGCAGGTGGTCGCGGACGTCGATGAGGTCGTCGCCGAGCAGGACGGCGAACGGCTGGTCCCCCACGTGCCGGGCGGCGCAGAGGACGGCATGGCCCAGACCGCGCGGATCGCCCTGCCGCGTGTAGTGCATGTCGGCGATGACCGCGGAGTCGCGCACGCGCTGGAGGCGGTCGAGGTCGCCCTTCGCCTCCAGGGCGGCCTCGAGCTCCCAGTTGCGGTCGAAGTGGTTCTCGATCGCGTTCTTGTTGCGGCCGGTGACGAGCAGGACGTCGATGAGGCCGGCGGCGACGGCCTCCTCCACGACGTACTGGATCGCCGGCTTGTCGACGACCGGCAGCATCTCTTTCGGGGTGGCCTTGGTCGCCGGGAGGAACCTCGTCCCGAGGCCGGCGACGGTGACGACGGCCTTGGTGACGGCTGGCCCCGTCGTCGCGCTCGGTCGGTCGCTCGCCATGACGACGACCCTAGTGGGACTCCTGCGCTCCGGACGTCGGGACGGACTCCGCGCCGGGCACGTGCCACCGGTCGCGGCCATGGCCCTTGGCGGCGTAGAGCGCCTGGTCGGCGGCCCGCATCAGCGTCGCCGGCGTCTGGCCGTGGATCGGGAAGGCGGCGCCGCCGATGGACACCGAGATGTCCAGCGGCTCCTCCCCGTCGTGCCGGAACGGCTCCCGGCGCACGCCGACACAGATCCGTTCGGCGAGCTGGGCCGCGCCCTCGACCGTGGTCTCCGGAAGGACCACGACGAACTCCTCGCCGCCGTAGCGGGCAAACGTGTCGACCTCACGGATCTGCTCCTGCACCCGCTGCGCGAGCTCGCGCAGGACGGTGTCACCACGGGCGTGGCCGTAGGTGTCGTTGACGGCCTTGAAGTGGTCGAGGTCGAGCATCAGCACCGCGAGGGGGCGGTCGAACCGGGTGGAGCGCTCGATCTCGCGGGCCAGGCTCATCGACAGGTAGCGGAAGTTCCACAGCCCGGTGAGAGCGTCGGTGGTGGACAGCCGCTGGGCCTCGTGGTGGAGGTGGATGTTGTCGACGGCGATGCTCGCCTGGTTGGCGAGGGTGCGCAGGGCGTCCTCGTCGGCCGCGTCGAAGCTGCGGCCGTCGACCCGGTCGTAGAGTGCGACCACGCCGACGACGTTGCCGAGGCTGCGCAGCGGCACCGCGAGGACGTCCCCCTCGGCGGGCTCGGTCTCGGCGGCCACCAGCCCGGGTGAACCCAGTGAGCCGCGGGCGCTCTCGCCGGACGACAGCACGCGTCCCAGGACGCCGGTGCCGGGCGTGACGGCAGCGGGTGCGGGGAGGCCGCTCTCGTACAGCAGGTGCTCGGCCACGAGCTGCAGCCGGTCGGCCTGCAGGTGCAGGACGGCGCCGGCCTGCGCCTGCAGGGTGACCACGGCGGTGTCGAGGACGACCTGCAGCAGCCCGTCGAGGTCGTGGGTGCTGGTGAGGGTGTCGCCGATGCGCTCGAGCGAGTCACGCAGGTCGTCGCGGCTCCTCTCCACCTCGACGACGCTGCGCCGGAGCTCGTCGGTCATGATGTTGAAGGCGCTGCCCAGCCGACCCGCCTCGCCCTCGGTGGACGCCGTGATGCTCGTGTCGAGGTCGCCGCCGGCGACCCGTTCCGCGGCCGCGGTGATCTCGGCGTACGGCCGGCTCATGTTGCGGGCGACGACGGTCACCAGCGCACCGGCACACACGCCCCCGGCCAACAGGATCAGCGCGAAGAGCCCGATGTTGCGACCGCCGTCGTCGCGAACGGCCACGACCGACCTCCACGGGACACCCGGCCCGGGCTGCGTGACCCGTGCCGACCAGCCGTCGAGTGCGACGATCCCGGTCCGGTCGCGGGTGGCCCGCACGAGGGCAGCCGTCGCGTCGCGGCCGAGCGTGGACAGGACCACGTCGTCCCCGGCGAGGAGGACGACCTCACCCGGGGTCGCGGACCGCAGCCGGACGTCGTCGATGAGCTCACCGGCCAGCCGCTTGGCGACGACCCCGGTCGGAACCGCGTCGGGACCCTTGGTCGGCGTGAAGTGCTGGGCCACCACCGGGGCCCTGCTCGTGGCGGACGTCGGGGGGTCGGTGCAGCTCGGGAGCTGACCCGGTGCGGCGCCGGCGGGGAGCCTGCCGCGGGACGCCTGCACGGTCCCCTCCCCGTCGAGGACGGCGGCGTAGTCGACGTTGTCGCTCTCGACCACCGCCTTCACCGCGACGTCCGGCGTGCCGGCCACCGCGACGAGTGCCACGACCTGGGCGGCGAGGTTGACCTCGGCGCACTCGTTGCCCAGCTCGGCCCGCACCGCGGCGGACGCCGTGGAGGCGTCGCTCACGGAGCGGTCGGAGCGCGCCGAGGGAACGACGAGCAGCAGGACGAGCGCGCCCACGGCGAGCGGCACGAGGAAGAGGGCGACCAGCACGATCCAGAGCCGGCGGCGAAGGGTCATCAGCCCTCCCCCGGGCCGCGGTCGTGACGTCCCGCCCGGCGGTCGGACCTGACCGGAAGCGCCGGGTCCTGGGACGATCGCAGGGTGGCGGCCGTGACGGAGGGCGACGTGGCGCAGGGAAAGGCCCGGCTCAGGGCGGGCGTCATCGCCGCCCGCCGGGCCGCTTCGGGCCCGGAGCGCGCTGCTGCCTCCGCCTCGCTCACCGCCGCGGTGCTCTCCCTTCCCGACCTCTCGGTCGCGCGGACCGTCGCTCTCTACATATCCATCGGCACCGAACCGGGTACCGCCGAGCTCCTGGACGTACTCCGGTCGAGGGACGTCACCGTGCTGCTGCCGGTCGTCCGACACGATCTCGACCTCGACTGGGCAATCTACGCAGGGCGCGAACATCTGTCGCCCGCCGCACGGGGGATCCCGGCACCGGGGGGCCCGCTCCTCGGCCTGGCCGCGGTCGCCGACGCCGACGCCGTGGTGGTCCCCGCCCTGGCCGTGGGACTGGACGGCACCCGGCTGGGCCGCGGCGGCGGCTCGTACGACCGGGCGCTGGCGCGGGTGGTGCCCGGTCGCCCCGTCGTCGCGCTCCTCTACGACGGCGAGCTGCTGCCCGTCGTACCCGCGGAGCCGCACGACCGTCGGGTCACGGTCGTGGTGACCCCCTCGCGCGTCCACCGGCCGGGCCCGCCCGCGTGAGCACCCACGAGCTGGACGTGTTCCTGCTGGTCGGGGCGGTCGTCCTGCTGGTGTCCATCGCGGCGGCGCGGCTGGCCGTGCGCAGCGGGCTCCCGACGCTGCTGCTGTACCTCGGCCTCGGCCTGGTCCTCGGCGAGAACGCGCTCGGGCTCGACTTCGACGACGCTGCCCTCGCGCGCTCGCTGGGCTTCGCCGCGCTCGTCGTGATCCTCGCCGAGGGCGGTCTGACGACCTCCTGGTCGGGCATCCGGGCGACCGTGCCGGCGGCAGCAGCGCTGTCGACGTTGGGCACGGCGGTCTCTGTCGCCGTCGTCGGCGGAGCCGCGCACCTGCTGCTGGACGTCAGCTGGCGTGACGCGCTGCTCATCGGCGCCGTGCTGGCGCCGACCGACTCCGCGGCCGTGTTCTCGGTCCTGCGCAAGGTGCCGCTGCCGCCGCGTCTCGGCGGGCTGCTCGAGGCCGAGTCGGGGTTCAACGACGCCCCGGTCGTGATCCTCGTCGTCGCGCTCGCCGGGTCCGGCGCCCCGACCTGGTGGGGGCTGCTCCTCCTCATCACCTACGAGCTCGCGCTCGGCGCGGTCGTGGGCGTCGCGGTCGGCTTCGCCGGTGCCTGGGGGGTCAGGCGGATCGCCCTGCCCTCGTCCGGCCTCTATCCGCTCGCCGTGCTGGCGCTGTGCGTCACGGCCTACGGGGCAGCGTCGGTGGCCCACGGCAGCGGTTTCCTCGCGGTGTACCTCGCCGCACTGGTGCTGGGCAACGTCCGGCTGCCGCACCGGCCGGCGACCCGCGGCTTCGTCGAGGGGGCTGCCTGGCTGGCCCAGATCGGCCTGTTCGTGATGCTGGGGCTGCTGGCGACACCGGCCGACCTCGGTTCCTCGGTCCTGCCGGCCCTGGGCATCGGACTGGTGCTGCTCGTGGTGGCGCGCCCGCTGTCGGTGGTCACCTCGCTGCTGCCGTTCCAGCGTCCCTTCACGCGGCTCTCGTTCCCGCCCTGGTGGTACTTCCCGACCTCCCGCAGGGACCGCGCACTGCTCTCCTGGGCCGGGCTGCGCGGCGCCGTGCCGGTCGTGCTCGCGACCGTCACGGCCGACCAGGAGGTGTTCAACCTGGTCTTCGTCCTGGTCGTGGTCTTCACGCTGGTGCAGGCGCCCACCCTGCCGTGGGTCGCCCGCCGGCTCGGGCTGGTCGCCGAGGGCGAGACCCAGCAGCTGGACATCGAGTCGTCGCCGCTCACCCGGGTCGACGCGGACCTGCTGCAGGTGCACGTGTCCGAAGGCTCCGGGCTGGCCGGCGTCGAGGTGGTCGAGCTGAACCTGCCGAAGGGAGCCGCGGTCACCCTCGTCGTCCGCGCCGGACAGGCCTTCGTCCCGGCGTCGAGCACCCCCCTGCGGGTGGGCGACGACCTGCTGCTGGTGACGACGGAGTCGGTGCGCGGCGAGGTCGAGCGGCGGCTGCGTGCGGTGACGCGCGGCGGTCGGCTGGCGGACTGGAAGACGCCGCGCCGGCCACCCCGACGGCCCTGACCGAGTGATCCACACCGGATCGTTGCGGAAAATCCACACAGATCCGGTGTGGATCACGGATCGACGGGTCAGGTCAGAGGCAGCCCGGCAGCGGCGGCGGCGAGGCCGACGAGAGCGCAGGCGCCGAGGGTGCGCAGCACCGACCACCTGAGCCGGAAGAGCAGCGCGGCTGCGAGCACTGCGACGCCGAGAGCGAGCGGCCGCAGGGTCGACGGGTCCGGGACGTCGACGTGGAGCGGACCGGCGTCATGCCGCTCGACCGTGTCGAACAGCGTGTGCAGTGCGAAGAACAGCGCGAGGTTCGCGATCACCCCGACGACGGCGGCCGTCACCCCGGCCAGTGCGGCCGCCACCGCGCGGTTGCTCCGCAACCGCTCGACGTACGGCGCCCCGAGGAACACGAGCAGCATCGCGGGGACGAACGTCACCCACGTCGTGAGCAGGGCGCCGAGGGTCGCCGCGACCCACGGGTCGAGCGAGCCCGGGTCGCGGTAGGCGCCGAGGAAGCCGACGAACTGCAGCACCATGATGAGCGGGCCGGGGGTGGTCTCCGCGAGACCGAGGCCGCGCACCATCTCACCCGGCCCGAGCCAGCCGTAGGTCTGGACCGCGTGCTGGGCGACGTAGGAGAGCACGGCGTACGCACCTCCGAACGTCACCATCGCCGTGCCGGAGAAGAACAGGCCCTCCGTCGACAGCGTGCTCCCGCGACCGGTCAGCACGACGGCCAGCAGCACGGGCAGCCACCACGCCGCGATCCCGACCGCCAGGATCCGCCCAGTGCGGCCGAGTGTCGGCCGGTCCTCGTGCAGGGCTCCGTCGTCGATGAGCGGAGCGGGACCATCGTCCTCCCTCGCGCCCAACGCCATGGCGCCGAGTCGGTGCCGCCCCAGGAGCCACCCCACCACCCCCGCAGCCAGCACCACCAGCGGGAACGGGACCCTGAACAGGGCGAGGGACGCGAACGCGACCACGGCGACGGTCACCAGCGCCGGGCTCCCCAGAGCGCGTCCACCGATGCGGACGACCGCCTGCGCGACGATCGCCAGCACTGCCGGGGCGATGCCGGCGAACAGTCCCGTGACAGCGGTGGTGTCGCCGAACGCGACGTACACAGCCGACAGCGCGTAGATGGCGACCGCGCCAGGCAGCACGAACAGCCAGCCCGCGAGCAGTCCCCCGCGGACGCCGTTGAGCAGCCAGCCGATGTAGACCGCGAGCTGGGTGGCCTCCGGCCCGGGCAGGATGGTGCAGAAGTTCAGCGCGTGCAGGAAGCGGCCGCGGCCGATCCACCGGCGCTCGTCGACCAGCACCTTCTGCATGACGGCGATCTGGCCCGCCGGCCCCCCGAAGGACTGCAACGCGACCAGGGTCCAGACCTTCGCCGCTGCTCGCAGCGGGACGACGTCCTGCTCGCTGCGGGGCACACCGCGCAGCGAACAGGACGTGCGTCACCGGGTCAAACCGACCATCCGTCAGACCACCGCCCCGCTGCTGTCGCGCCGCTCCCGTTGCCGGGCTGCCGACGGCGTACGCACCTGAGGTGGCGGCGACGGGCTCCTCTTCTCCAGCTCGATCACCAGCGGGCCGGCCGTGAACATCGAGGAGTAGGTACCGACGGCGATCCCTATGAGCAGGGCGATCGCGAAGTCGGTGAGGGAGTCACCGCCCAGTAAGGCCAGGGCCGCGAGGATGAACACCGCTCCGAGCCCGGTGTTGACGGTGCGCGGCACGGTCTGCAGGATCGCCGAGTTCACGACCCGGTCGAACCCGCGCCGGCGCTGCGAGCCCCACAGCTCGCGGACCCGGTCGAACACGACCACGCTGTCGTTGACGGAGTATCCGATGACGGTCAGCAGCGCGGCGAGGAAGACCCCGTCGACCGGTTTCCCCAGCCAGGCGAAGATACCGACCAGCACCAGTGCGTCGTGCGCCATGGCAGCCACGGCGGCCGCACCGAACGTCCAGCGGAATCGGATGGCCAGGTAGGCCATCTGCACGAGCAGCGCGACGCCGAGCGCGATCAGCGCCTTCTGCCGCAGCTCGTCGCCGAGGCTCGGCCCGATCAGCTCGTCCCGCTGCTTGGTGACGTCGCCGTCGGAGGCCTCGGCGAGCGCCACGCGCACCTGCGCCTCCTGGTCGTTGGTCATGTCGCCGGTGCGGACCGAGACGTTGTCGGCACCGCTCTCCTGCACCACCGCGCGCGGGAAGCCGGCGTCCGACACGACCTCGCGCGCGTCGTCCACCGACATCGGGGACGACATCGAGTACTCGACCAACCGGCCGCCCGTGAACTCGACACCCAGGTCGAGGCCGCGCCAGGCGATGCCGGACACGGCGAGGACGAGGACGACGGCCGACCCGGCCAGCCAACGGCGACCGTGCCGCATCAGGTCCGGGTCGCGCTCCGCCAGCCAGGTGCGCACCCGGCCGGGCAGCGCGATGCCGGTGATCTCCGGCCGCCGTGCGACGCCCTTCCGGCGCACCGCCCAGTCGGCCAGCACCCGGGTGATGACCAGCGCCGACAGCATCGAGGCGAGCACGCCGATCGCGAGCGTGACGCCGAAACCCCGGACCGGCCCGGACGCCAGGAAGAACAGCAGACCGGCGGCGAGCAGCGTCGTGACGTTGGAGTCGATGATCGCGCTCCAGGCCCTGGTGAACCCGGCCGTGACCGCGGGCCGCAGCCCCATGGTCGGTTGGGCGGCGTACTCCTCCCGGGCCCGTTCGAAGACGAGCACGTTCGCGTCGATCGCCATGCCGATCGCGAGCACGAAGCCGGCCAGGCCGGGCAGCGTCAGCGTCGCACCGAGTGCCACCAGGGCGCCGTAGGCGATGACCGCGTAGCAGGCGAGGGCCACCATGGCGAGGCCACCGAGCAGCCGGTACATGATCACGATGAACAACGCCGTCAGGGCGACGCCGATGGCTGCGGCCTTGGCGCTGGCGTCGATCGCGGCAGCACCCAGCGTCGGGCCGACCGTGCGCTGCTCGATCACCTCGACCGGTACCGGCAGGGCGCCGCCGCGGATCAGGGCGGCGAGGTCCTTCGCCTCGTCCGGCGTGAACGAGCCGGTGATCTGCGTCGAGCCCCCGGTGATGCCGACGTCGCAGGCCACCGAGGGGTCGACCTGCGGCGAGGAGATGACCTGCTCGTCGAGGACGATCGCGACGCGGCGGGTGGGGTCACCCGGCGGGGCGCAGGCGGCGGCACCTGTCAGGTCCTGCCACGCCGATCCGCCGGACCCGCGGAAGTCGAGGGACACGAACCAGCCGCCCAGCCCCTGCGGATCGATCTCCGCAGACGCGCCCTTCACGCCCTCACCGGTCAGCGCGGCCGCGGCGATCCGGATGTCCTGCCCGCGCTCGTCGGTGACCACCCGCTCGGCCTCGCCGGGAGCGGCCGACGAGGACGGCGCCGGCGATGGAGACGTGGAGGAGTCCGACGGGGAGGGAGCCGGCACCTCGACCCCGAGCACCGGGTGGAACGTGAGCTGGGCGGTGCGGCCGATGACCTCGGCGGCCTCACGTGGGTCCTGGACACCCGGCAGCTCGACGATGATCCGGCGCTCCCCCGAGCGGGTCAGGGACGGCTCGGACACGCCGAGCGCGTCGACCCGGCGGCGGAGCACCTCCACGGCCCGGTCGGTGGACTCGGTGCCGGCCTTGACCGTGGGGCTGTCCTGGGTCTCCAGGACGATCTGGGTACCGCCCTTGAGGTCGAGGCCGAGGCGGGCGGGTGTGGTGACGGAGACCCAGACGGCCCCGGCAACGATGCCGAGGGCGAGCAGGGCGCGGACGACTGGTGCGGACAAGGAGTGCCTCCGGGCACCGGGCACGGCGTGCGCGGTCGGCACGGCACGTGCGGGCGGAACGGGTACGGCGCGGCGGCCGACGCGAGTGAGCCGGTCGGCGGGCTGTGATGGTGTGCGGCGCTGCGGCTGCTGCGGGGTCAGCCGAGCGCGGGCGCCGGGGGTGCCCGGTCGCGGCGTGCTGCCGGCGGGCGCCGACGTCGTGGCGCGGCGTGGCCGGCTCGCGCCAAGCCCACGGCGACGAGAGCACCGAGCAGCACGGCCGCCGCGGTGGCCCCCGAGAGCGGCGCCGTCCCGTGCCCGAGGGCGCTGCGCAGGACGGTCCCGACGACGAACCGGCCGCTGCCCTCGGCGGCGGACTGGTCCCGCTGTCCTCGGCGCGACGGTGGCCGGGCGCCCGCGCGGGCGCCCTGGTGCTCGCGGGTCCCGAGGCCGGACGCAGCCGCGGCCCGGGCCACCGGTGAGCCGGCCACCGACCCGAGGCGGCTGGCCTGCGCGGTGACGGAGGGGCCGGCGAGCAGGGACCCGAGGACCGCCACGGCGGCGAGCAGCGCCGCAGCGGCACTGCGGGCTCGCCCGTCGAGGCGGGTCCTGAGAGTCACGAGAGTCTTTCGCGAGACGGCGGAGGGAGTGGTCAGCCTACCGGTGAGTGACGTGGACGACGGCCGGCCAGTGGCGGCGCCAGCGCAGGCCTGGTCGTCGACGACCCGACCGTCTCGCGCTGGCACCCCCGCCTCGAGCGCGACACCGCCAGCGGGAGCTGGCTGCTCACCGACCTGGGCTCGACCAACGGCACTCTCGTCAACGGCTGGCGGGTCGGTGCCCCGCAGTGGGTGCGCCCCGGCGACCGGCCGAGCCTCGGTCTGGTCACCGTCGTCCTGTCCCGCGGGTGACTGCCGGCCGGGTCGTGCCCACCGAGCCCGCGGTCCACCTGGGCTACGGCCCGAGCCCGAGCGGTCCTCCCGGGCGTCACCAGGCCCGCGGGTCCGGACGGACACCTGGTCGCCCGACGGGTGCCTCCGCTGCGGCCGGCCGCACCGACGGATCGTCCAGGCGCCGGCAGTCGGCGGCGGGCCTGGCCCGGACGTACGTCAGCCCGGCGCCGGTCGAGTAGCACACCACGACCCGCCAGCTCCCGTCGCGCCGGGAGCGGTACTGGTCGAGCAGGGTGGCCTCGCGGAACTGACCGTCGTCGTGCGGGGCGAGGACGTGGGTGACCGTGGCACGGCCGGGACGCATCCCTCAGCTCCAGGCGGGTCTGCTGGTGGCTGCTCGCGCAGCGCGACGGCTCGACCCCGGACCGGACGACGGTAGCGGCGAGGGCCGGGTCGTGGCGACCCGGCCCTCGCCGTGTGCTGCTGCCTGCCGCGCAGGCTGAGGTGGTCGACGTCAGTCGGCCTCAGCCGGGATCAGTCGTCGTGACCCGAGCCGCCGTCGTCGTCGGATCCGTCGTCGTCAGCGTTGTCGTTCTCGCCCTGGTCGTCGTCGTCCTCGTCGTCGCACTGCTGAGCGGAGGTCGCGCTCCCCTCGCAGTCGTCGTCGCCGGAGTCGCCCTCCAGCTCGTCGTCACCGGCGCCGCCGACCAGGTCGTCGTCGCCGCCGTTGCCGCTCAGCGAGTCGTCGCCGACCTCACCGAACTCGTCGTCGTCACCGGAACCGCCCGAGATGGTGTCGTCGTCCGACCCGCCGCTGAGGCTGTCCCGGCCCGCCGAGCCGAAGATCCGGTCACGGCCGCCGCCACCGAACACGGTGTCGTGCCCGGTGGACCCGCAGAGCAGGTCGGCGCCGCCGCGCAGGCGGACGACGTGGCCGCTGTCCTTGACGACGACGACGTCGCGGTGCGAGGTGCCGCGCACCGTGTGCGCCGAGCCGGAGCCCACGACCATCGTCGCGGCCTGACCGGCGCAGGTCGGCGTGGCCGCCGACACCGGCAGGGCCTGGTAGCCGAAGAAGGCGAAGGGCAGCGCGGCGGTGAGGGACAAGGCGCGGAGCTTCGTCCGGGAGATGGTCATCGAGGGGTGCTCCTTGGTCCGGGCCGGGCTCGGTGCTGCCGGCTCTGGCTACTCATCGGCTCCCGTACCGGCGGGGATACGGGCGGCGACGACAAGTCGCCCGGATGGCGCACCGGCTTCTCCCGCCGAGCGCGGCGGGCGCCGGGCTTGACCGAGAATTTGCCCCCCGGGCGAATTGTCATGACACCGTGCTCAGGCCCTCGGTCGTAGATGTCGATGGTGACGTTGGTCCCGGGGCGGCAGCGAACAGTCGGAGGACGGGTGGACGAGCTCGACCTGCTCGTCGACGCTGCCCGCACGGGCGGCGGGTGGGCCTTCGGCCGGCTCTGGGAGCTGCTGGCCCCGGCGGTCGCCGCCTACCTGCGCGGCCGCGGGGTGCGCGACGCCGACGACGTCACCTCGGAGGTGTTCCTCGCCGCCTTCCGGCGCCTCGACAGCTTCGACGGGGACGGCGACCACTTCCGGGCCTGGCTGTTCACCATCGCCCACCACAAGGGCGTGGACGCGATGCGCCGCCGGCAGTCCCGTGAGCGCCTCGTCGACCCGATGGACGGCACAGCGGCCGACGAGCTGGCAGGAGGCCGGGTGGCCCGCAGCGCCGAGGACGAGGCGCTGGACCGCCTCGGCGGTTCGGACGCTCGGCGCCTGCTGGACGACTTCACCGAGGACCAACGGGCCGTGCTGCTGTTCCGGGTGGTCGCCGACCTGTCGCTCGCCGAGACCGCGATGGTGCTGGACAAGCCCGTCGGAGCCGTCAAGGCGCTACAGCACCGGGCGCTGGCCCGGCTGCGCCGTGCGATGAGCGACGAGGAAGCCGTATCCCCGGACGCCCGCGGAACGTTGGGGAGGGTGACATGAGCGACCTCCTCGCCGATCTGCGCCGGTCGCCGGACGCCGGTGACGCCCGGGTGGCCGACCTGCTGTCCGCGCTGCGCCCCGACGCACTCCCCCGGCCCCGTGCCAACGAGGCGCTCGCGACGTTCCTGGCGGCCCGTGCGACCGGGACTGCGCCAGCAGCCCTGCCGACGGCGTCGGCGGCCGAGCCCGAGCTGGTCGTGGTCCTCGGCCGCCCGCCGGCCGGTCCGCCGCAGCGCCGACGTGCGGCGGTCCTGCGTGGCCTGGTCCCCGGCAGCCTCGGCGCGAAGCTCGCGCTCACCGCGGCGGCCGCTGTCGCAGCCGTCGCCGTCGTCGTCGCCGGCGCCGGCGGACAGCCGCCGGACGTCGTGGTCACGCCCTCGGACCTGCCGGGCACGCCCTCCGGGTCGGTGCCGCGTCCCGACGACGCGGAGCCCACCCCCCGTGCGATGCCCAAGCCGTCGCCCGCCGACGCGGGTCCGGGGCGCACCCACCGGTCGGCCGGTACGGCATCGTCCGGCGGATCGGTGGCCCCGCCGGCCACCCGTGGCGGCCAGCCGACCGGTGGCACCGGTGCGGCCGACCGCAGCGAGGGCGAGGACCCCGGCCACGGCGACGACCGCCCGGAAAGAACCGGCAGCACCCCTTCGCCGACCGCCACGTCCGGGGACGACGGCGAGAACGACGACGGCGCCTCGGACGACACGAGCGGCGACACGAGCGGCGACACGAGCGGCGACGGGGCGGACGGGTCCGGCGCCGAGGGCGGCCGGTCGGACGACGGGACCGTCGACGGGGCCAGCACGAGGGGCAGGGACTGATGACGGCACGATGTCCGCTTCGTCATGCTCTCACCCGTTCGGCGGTCAAGCGCAGGTCAAGGAAAGCCGATCTACTCGTCATGAACGTGCGCCTCGCCCCCCACCAGGCCGGTCCTCCCACGGACGGTGCCGTCGTCACGCACCCGGACCACCCCGGTGCGTGTCTGGTCCCCCTCGGCGACGTCGAGGCGTGGCTGCGCCGGCGCGAGCTGACGCCGGCGGTGCGCGCATGAGCGAGGCAGTCCGCCTGGCCGAGCGCCCGCTGCTGTCGGTGGCCGAGGCAGCGTCGTACGCGAGCGTCAGCCTCGGGGCGCTGTCCGTCCTGCCGACCGTGGTCCACGATCCCTGGTCGTCGGGCGGCTCGCTGGTCGAGCGCCGTGCGGTCGACGCCTGGTGGCGCGAGCAGGTGCTCGCCCGCCCGCTCGGCTGACCTCGCGCGCCCTCGACCGGGGCGCACGTCGGGCGTCGTACCGCTTCGGGCGATGATGTCCGCGTGAGCGGACGGGTTCTCGTCGTCGAGGACGACCACGGGCTGCGTGACGTCGTGGCCCGCGCCCTGCGCGAGGCCGGCTTCGAGGTGACCACGGCGGCCGACGGGTCCGGCGCGCTGCGCACGGCGAAGGCAGCTCGTTTCGACGTCGTCGTCCTCGACATCGGCCTGCCGGACGCCGACGGCCGCGACGTCTGCCAGGCGATGCGCGCGGGCGGCACCACCGCACCGGTCGTGTTCCTCACCGCGAAGGACGGCGTGACCGACCGTCTGTCGGGGTTCGCGGCGGGCGGCGACGACTACCTCGCCAAGCCCTTCCACCTGGCCGAGCTGGTGGCCCGGCTGCAGGTGGCAGTGCGCCGGTCCGGCGAGCCCACGGGCACCACGACGGGTGACGTGCACCTGGACCCGAGCGGCCACGACCTCACCGGTCCAGGCGGCCGGGTGCCGCTGTCACCGACCGAGTTCCGGCTGCTCGCGCGGCTGATGGTCGAGCCTCGCGGCGTGGTCCGGCGCAACGAGCTGGTGGCGGCCGCCTGGGCGCACGGCTCCATCGTCGCCGACAACACCCTGGACCAGTACGTCGCCAAGATCCGGCGCAAGCTGGTCGAGGCCGGCACCTCCCAGACCGTGGTCACGGTGCGCGGTGTCGGGTACCGCGTGTCGTGACGCAGCCCCGCACGCTGCGCAACCGGCTCGCACTGGTCGCCCTCGTCAGCACCGGTGCGTGGGTCCTCGTGCTGACGGCGCTGTTCAACGTGCTCCTGGGCGTGCAGCTGGGACGGCAGGCCGACGGCGTCCTGCGCGCCCGCGCCGCCGCGGTCGCGGTCACCGTCCACGTCGACGACTCTGGTGCCGTCACCGTGCGCGAGCCGGCCAACGACGAGGCGCTGGACGCCGGGGTCTGGGTGTTCGACGGCGGCACGGCCGTCGAGCGACCACGCGCATCCACCGCGGCGACGGCGCTGGCCCGCGAGATGGCCACGGCCGGAGGCCCGAGGTTCCGCGAGGTCGGCAGCGGACCGGCGGTGCGGCTCTACGTCCGTGCGGTCCGGCAGACCGGCGAGCAGGTCGGGGCCATCGTCGTCGAGACCAGCCTCGCGCCGTACCGGCGTACCTCGAGGGTCGCCCTGGTCGGCTCGGTTCTGCTCGCTCTGTTCGTGCTAGCGGGCGCCTTCGCCGCGACGCGTCAGGTGGTGCGGCGCGCCCTCGTGCCGGTCTCCGAGATGGCGGAGCAGGCAGCCTTGTGGAGCGCGCACGACGTGGGCCAGCGCTTCGGCGACGCACCGCGCCCGGAGGAGCTGCGCGACCTCGCCGGGAGCCTCGACGTCGTCCTCGACCGGATCGGAGCGGTGCTGCGCCACGAGCAACAGCTCGCCGCGGAGATCTCGCACGAGCTCCGCACGCCGCTCGCCGTCATCGCTACGGAGGCCGAGCTGCTGCTCACCTCACCGCGCGACGAGGTCGAGCGGAGACGCGGCCACGAGGCGATCGCCGCGACCGCCACCCGGATGGCGTCGCTGCTCGACGACCTGCTGGCCCAGGCCGCGCAGGTCGTGACCGAGGCACCGGGCAGGTGCGCCGTGCGACCGGTCGCCGACGAGGTCCTCGCGGCGCTCGAGGCGCCCGGGCTCGTACGTGTCGTCGACGTGCCGGCGGCGCTGGAGGCGGGGGTCACCACCGACGTCCTGGCGCGCATCCTCACCGCGTTGGTGGGCAACGCCTCGCGCTACGCGCGGACCAGGATCACGGTGGCCGGCACGCGGGCCGGAGCTGGGGTGCAGGTGCGCGTCTCGGACGACGGCCCCGGCGTTCCGGCCGACTTCCGACCGGACGTCTTCGAGCCGGGACGGCGGGCCGACCCCGACGACGGGCATGCCGGCGCCGGGCTGGGGCTGGCCCTGGCCCGGCGGCTGGCCCGTGCCGCCGGCGGGGACATCACCCTCGACGGCGGCACGGGGTCAGAGTTCGTCGTCGTCCTGCCGCCGGCCTGAGGCCGGTGGCAGGACCACCGACGTCAGGCGGTCTCTACCTGGGTGCGGTCCACCCGCGTCACCGTGAGGTAGCCGACGAGGACCAGGATCGCGCCGAGGAAGAGGACGCTCGTCCCCGTCGTGCCGAGGCCGAGCCCACCGTGCCTGTGCGACTGCGACATCAGGTCACCTACCGAGGCACCGAGCGGCCTGGTCAGGATGTAGGCGAGCCAGAAGGAGAGGACGGCGTTCGCCTTGAACCCGAGGTGCGCGATCGTCACCAACGCGATGGCCGCCGCGAACAGCAGGACGGAGACGCCGTAGCCGAGGCTGAACTGCTCACCCACGAGGTCACCGGCGGCCGTCCCGAGTGCGAACGTGAACAGGATCGCGAGCCAGTACCAGCTCTCGCGCCGCGTAGTGACGATCGAGTGGATCGACAGGGTGCGCTCGCTCCGGTACCAGAGTGCGAAGGTCCCGGCGAGCAGCACCGCGAACACCGCTGTGCTCAACGGGAGCGGCACGCCGAAACGGTCGGTGAGGTTGTCGGTGATCAGCGTGCCGACGACGCTGATGAACACGACCACCGCCCAGTAGACGGGCGCGACGTAGGCCCGGGTGCGGAACTGCGCGACCAGGAGGGCGACCGTCGCGACGGTCATCACGACCGTCGTCCAGGTGAGGCCGAACCCGAGCGTCTCGTTGAGGTAGTCGGCTGCGGTCTCGCCGACGGTGGTGGCCAGGATCTTGATCACCCAGAAGAAGAGGGTGACCTCGGGAACCTTGTTCAGCATCGTCCGGACGACGTCGCGCCGGGACCTCAGGGCGGTATCGGTGGTCATGCGGACACGCTGCCCGCCGGCACCTGAACACCACCTGACCGCCACATCGTCGAGCGACCACCGGGGACGTCGACGAGCTCCTGAGGAGTGGGAGGGTCAGCAGGTACTGCCCCGTCAGGCAGTACCGTCGCGGTGTGCCGACGACCTTCCCCGCGCCGCTCGCCACGTCGGCGACTGAGCCGGCCTGATGGGTCACTCGCATCACCACCACACCGACCTGGCCGACGGCGTCTCCGGTCACCGGCGCAAGCTGGCCGTGGTGCTGGGCCTCACCACCACCGCGCTGCTCGTCGAGCTGGTGGGTGCTGCGGTGTCCGGGTCGTTGGCTCTGCTCGCCGACGCAGGGCACGCGCTCACCGACGCCGCGGGCCTGACCCTCGCGCTGGTCGCCGCCGTCCTGGCGCAGCGGCCGGCGACCCCGCAGCGGACCTGGGGCTACCGGCGCGCCGAGGTGCTCGCCGCCGCTGCACAGGCCGCGGTCCTCCTCGCGGTCGGCCTGTTCGTCCTCGTCGAGGGCATCCGGCGGCTGCTCGACCCACCGGAGGTGGCGTCGACGGCGATGCTCGTCTTCGGGCTGGTCGGTCTTGTCGTCAACGGTGCCGCGATCGCCGTCCTCGCCGGCGAGCGCGGGTCGACCCTCAACATGCGCGCGGCGTTCCTCGAGGTCGTCAACGACGCACTGGGCTCGGCCGCCGTTCTGCTCGCCGCCGGGGCCATCGCCGTGCTCGGCTGGCAGCGAGCCGACGCCGTCGCGTCCCTCGTCATCGGCGGCCTGATCCTGCCGCGCACCTGGCGGTTGCTGCGCGAGACGGTCGACGTGCTGCTGGAAGCCACTCCCAAGGGCCTCGACCTCGACGACGTGCGCGCGCACATCCTCCAGCTGCCGCATGTCCGCGACGTGCACGACCTGCACGCCTCCCAGGTCTCCTCCGACCTTCCGGTGCTCAGCGCCCACGTCGTCGTCGACGACGGCTGCTTCCACGACGGGCACGTGCCCCAGATCCTCGACCAGCTGCAGCAGTGCGTCGCCTCCCACCACGGCATCTCGGTCGAGCACTCCACCTTCCAGGTCGAGGCCGCCGGCCACGGCGACCACGAGCGCCACACCCACGCCTGACGGGCCGAGGGGCCGGGCTAGGTCCTGGCGGTCGTGACGCTGGTGGCGAGGCGGGCGTCGCCGCCGAACAGGGCCGGGACGTCCTCAGGAGGCAGGGGGCGGTACAGGTGGTAGCCCTGCGCCGTGTCGCAGCCGAGCCGGTGCAACGCCTCCAGCTGGGCGGCGTCCTCGACGCCCTCGGCGACGGTGTGCAGGCCGAAGCGGACGGCGAGCTCGAGGACGATGCGCGTCATCGTGTCGTCGCCCGGCAGCTCGGCGATGAACGACCGGTCGACCTTGATCTCGGTGACCGGCAGCTGTCCGAGCCGGGCCAGCGACGAGTATCCGGTGCCGAAGTCGTCCATCGACAGGCCTACCCCCAGCGAGCGCAGCTCGGCGAGCGCGGTGGCCACCGCCGGCGACGCCTCCATCACGGCGCCCTCGGTGATCTCGACGACCAGGGCCGCCGGCGCCAGGCCACGGGAGGCGAGCAGCTCCGACACCGTCACGACGAAGTCGGGGTCGCGCAGCTGCAGCGGTGACACGTTCACCGCGACGAAGGTCATCGGCAGGCCCGCGCGGCGCCACCCCGCGAGAGCGTCCAGCGCGTCCGCCAGGATCCGTCGCCCGAGCTCGCCGATCAGCCCCAGCGACTCGGCGAGGGAGATGAAGACATCAGGCGGCACCGGGCCGTCCGGACGGAACCAACGGGCCAGGGCCTCGACGCCGACGATCTCACCCGAGGCCACACCGACGATCGGCTGGAAGTGCGGTGTGATGTCCCCGGCCCGTACCGCGGCTCGAAGGTCCTGCTCGAGGCTCAGCGTCCGCTGGGTGCTCTTCGACATCGACGCGTCGAAGGCCGCGACCCGGTTGCGCCCGTCGGCCTTGGCCTCGTAGAGGGCGACGTCGGCGGCGCGGAGGAGCTCCGTCGGCGTCGTGCCCGACAGACCGGTCGTGGCCGTCCCGATGGACACCGTCATGCTCAGCCGGCGTCCGTCGATGGTGAAGGCCTCGTCGAACGCGCGCAGCAGGGTCTGCGCGGCGCGCGCACCGCGGTCGGCCGCACCGTCGAGGAGGACGCCGAACGCATCCCCGCCCAGCCGGGCGATGCACAGCGCGCCGGTGTCCCGCTCGGGGCTGGCATCGGCCCAGCCGGCGAGGCGTCGCGCCACCGCCACGATCATCCGGTCACCGCTCGCATGACCCATCGCGTCGTTGACGCTCTTGAAGCGGTCGACGTCGAAGACCAGGGCGGTGCGTGCCGCCGCCCCGTGGTGCATGGCGTCGGCGATCGCCGCGAGGAAGGTCTCGCGGTTCGGGAGGTCGGTGAGGGCGTCGTGGGCGGCGGCGTACGTCAACCGGTGGCTCGCGGTCTCGGCCTCGACCCGACCGCGCTCCGCGTCGGAGCGGGCCTGCCGGTAGGACCGGCCGGCGAGGTACATGACCAGACCCAGCGCGGCGAGCACCCCGGACCGGAGGGCGGCGACGCCGAGGGGGACCGGCGCCGAGCCGAACAGCACCTGGACGAAGTAGCAGGCCGCGGTGAGGGGCCCGACGAGGGCGCGCGCCAGCCGGTCATCAGCAGGCTGTAGACGGCGGCCACGCAGTAGTACCACTGCAGCATGGCCGGCACGAGGTCCGCGTCATCCAGCTGCACCAGGAGCGCGAAGCCCAGGGTGGCCGTCGCACGCAGGACCACCGCACGGGTGGTGGTCCACCCGGCGAGCCCGGCGACGCCGAGCACGCAGATCCCGGCGAAGCCGGCGGTGAGGACCGCGGAACCGGGGTCGATCAGCATGATCGCGAGGCCGTGCAGCCCCAGGAAGAGCGGTACGGCCGGCTCGAGGCGTTCGAGGGAGACCCCCCGCCGACCCCACGGCGGCGCTGCCACCGCCATGTCGACCCCCTCGCTGCGCCTCGCTCGAGGCGGCCCGGAAGCTCTCGGTTCCGGGCCTAGGCTAACCGCCCACGTGGGCCGCCCTCGCAGTGCTGCGGTGCCGGAGCCGCCGGTTGCCGGGCTCGTCGAGCGTGGTGCGCCGCCGAGCCGGGCCTCGTGCCGGAAGGATCCGGGTCCGTCACTCTGCGCCGGCACGGGGCCGGCGCACCCGTCGCTGCCTCACCGGATGGCGGCTCGGGTGAGCAGGCGGGCGCGCAGCCGGTGCAGCTGTGGCATCACGCCGTAGATGACGACAGGGACCGCGACGGTGGCCAGGACGAACGTGCGTGCCACCGGTGACAGCGTTGCGAGCCAGTCGGCCAGGGCCAGGTTGAGCAGGGTCAGGGTCGGGAACACGGCCAGCCAGATCATCAGGGCGAGCTGGTGCTTGGTGGGCGGCCCGATCGGCGGGCGGGCCGGCGGCAGGGTGATGGCCATCAGTTCTCCTCGGTCGGATGCGGGTGGGGTGGGGTGCGGTCGGCCGGGCGTGACGAACAGCTGGTCACGAGCCCAGGTGGAACGTGGTGACAGCAGCGCGGACGTCGTCGTCGACGAGATCTGCGTTGAGTGCGATGGCGGCGGCGGATCCTTCGCCGGCAGCGGTGATGACCTGGGCTCGTGGGTTCGCCACGTTGCCGGCCACCCAGACTCCGGGGACACTGGTGCGACCGGTGGGGTCCCTGACGACCCAGCCGCCCTCGTCCAGCTCGCAGGCGAGGCTGACCAGCAGCTCGTTGTTGGGTACGAAGCGAGGCGGCACGAACAGCGCGTCGCGGGGAACGGTCCGCCCGTCGGTCAGCTCGACACCGCGGAGCCGGTCGTCCTCGACAAGGACGCGGGCGACGTCACCCTCGACGACTCCGATGGCTCGGGCGGCCAGCTCGGAGCGCAGGGCCCCTGTCAGGGTGCCGGCTGGAGCGAACAGCACCACGTCGGTGGCCCACTGGCGCACGATCTGGGCGTAGCGGACTGATTCGGGAGTGCCGTCGGAGAGGACGCCGAGCTGCTGCTCGCGGACCTCCCAGCCGTGGCAGTAGGGGCAGTGCAGGACGTCGCGCGCCCACCGGTCGCGGAGGCCGGGCAGGTCCGGCAGCTCGTCCCGCAGACCCGTGGCGACGAGCAGCCGCCGGGTGGCGAGCCAGCCTCCGCCGGCCAACCGGACCTGGAACCCGGTGCCCGGGCAGGCGACGACGTCCTCGACGTCGTCGGCTGCGATCTCTCCGCCGTACCCGCTGACCTCGTCCCGGCCGGCGGCCAGCAGCTCTGCCGGTGGCATGCCGTCGCGGGAGAGGTAGCCGTGCAGGTGCGCCGCGGGGGCGTTGCGGGGGGCGCCGGCGTCCACGACGAGGACGCGTCGGCGCGCCCTGGTCAGGACCAGTGCTGCGGACAGCCCGGCGGCCCCGGCACCGATGATCACTACGTCGTACTCGCTCATGCCGGCCATGGTGCGCCGGAGGTCCCCGTTCCCTCAACGTTCGTTGCTATTTCTGGGAAATGCGGGTGCACTGCGGGGATGGACGACACGGCGACGGTCATCGCGGCAGCCCTGAACGACGTCGGGCCGAGGCTCCGGCAGATGCGGTTGCAGCGCGGGGTGACGCTGACGAGCCTGGCGGCGTCGACCGGCATCTCGAAGAGCACGTTGTCCCGGCTGGAGGCCGGCCAACGGCGGCCGAGCCTGGAGCTGCTGCTGCCGCTGGCGCACGCGTACCGGGTGCCGCTGGACGACCTGGTCGGCGCGCCCGAGGTGGGCGACCCGCGGGTCCGGCTGAAGCCGCAGCGGGTGCACGGTCGCACGGTCGTGCCGCTGTCGCGGCAGCCCGGCGGCGTGCAGGCGTGGAAGATCGTGATCCCGACGTCGAAGAAGACGCCGGAGCCGAAGTCGCACGAGGGGTACGAGTGGCTCTACGTGATCGCCGGTCGGATGCGACTGGTGCTGGCCGACCACGACCTGGTCCTGGGGCCGGGCGAGGTGGCCGAGTTCGACACCCGGGTGCCGCACTGGTTCGGGAGCACCGGGGAGGGGCCGGCGGAGGTGCTGAGCGTGTTCGGCCCGCAGGGGGAACGGATGCACACCCGGGCCCGGCCGCAGGCGGGCCAGAGCCGCGCTGGCGCCTGACGATCGGATCAGGTGCGGCGCCCCCGGGAGCAGGTCCGCCGGGCTCCCGGCGGTCCCGCAGGTTCTGCTCGAGGCGGCCGACGGCGAGGGCCGGCCGGGCCGCGGGCGAGCGGGTGCCTAGTGGTGCATGTGCATCGCCGCCGCGCCGTCCATGCGTGCGGCGGGCATCCGCAGGTAGGCCACGACCCCGACACCCGCGGCGATGACGGCGGCCGCAGCGAACGATGCGGAGAACCCGTCGACGACCCCGGCCGGGGCGGTGAGGCTCCCCGCGGTGGTCGCGACGGCGGACAGCACGGCGACGCCGAGGGCAGCGCCGATCTCGTGGCCGGTCATGAGGAATCCCGATGCCATGCCGGCGTGCTGGGCGGGGATCGTCCGGGAGGCGCAGCGTCGCGCCGGCACAACGGCCGGGTCTGACCGGATCGAGAACCGCACGTCGGTCTCGTGGGGCATCCGCTCCGTCCCCTGCCGCCCAGCCATCACGGTCGCCGTCGCCGTCCGTTCGTCGCCTTCGCCGGGGTCGACCCTGGTCGTTTCGCCGGTTCGAGCCCGACTGCCGCGCCCCTAGCGTCCGTCGTGTCGGCCGCAGCACTCAGCGAGGCGGCCGGCAGCCCGGAAGGAGCCTTCGATGAGCCAGGTGTAGATCCGCCGCCAGACCCGCCCGCAGGAGACCGCCTCGATCGACCGTCGCACCCCGGCCGGGCGGGTCCTGCCGTTCTGACCGGGCGACCGACCCGACCCCGCCCCGCCGGCCGGAGCGACCAGGCCTTGCCGGACCCTCGCCGCCATGACCGCGACCGAGATGCCGGCAACCCCGGAGATGCCGGACGCCGGTGTGCTCGACCCGAGCGTCTGCTTCCGGGGCGTCAGGCGTCGCGGCGGCGCAGCTGCACGGCGGCAACGACGAGCGCGACTGCGACCCAGGCGATCATGACGGTGAACCCGACCCAGGGGTCGAGGACGGGTGCGCTGGTGGTGGTGCGCGCCTGCTCGATGCTGGACTGAGTGACGAGCAGCTGGTGCCCGGCGGTGGCCGGCAGGAACGGGCTGACCTGGCGGAAGAAGTCGACCGGCAAGGTTCGGAACAGGACCTCGACGACGAGCAGCAGTCCGAGCACGGTCGCGAGGGCGCCGGCGGCCACCCGGATGATCGCGCCGACCGCGAACGCGAGCAGGGCGATGCCGGCCAGGAAGAGGACACCGCCGACCAGGATGCGCTGCGTCTCGGCGGAACCCAGGTCGAGGGCGGCGTCGTGGGAGTGCAAGGTCGTGGCGGCCACCAGCCACGAGAGGACCTCGGCGACCACCACGGTGCCCGTGGTGACCGCGAAGAGCACGAGCGCCTTGGCCCACAGAGCCGGCAGGCGGCGCGGGACCGCGGTGAGCGTGGAGCGGATCATGCCGGTGGAGTACTCACCGGTGATGATGAGGACGCCGAGGACGGCAACGACGAGCTTGGCGAGCTCGGTGCCGGTCAGGATGAGGCCCGGGTCGTGCAGCAGGCGGGTCAGCTCGGCAGCGTCCTGCGGCTTCGTGCTGGGGCTGGTGGCCTCGCGGGCGGTGAAGAACACGGCGAGCCAGCTGACGGCGCCCATCACGAGGACGGTGGCGGCGACGGTCCACACGGTCGACCGCAGCGACCAGAACTTGATCCACTCGGAGTGCAGGACCCGGGGGAACGTCACGTGGGGCGCACGTGCGCGTGCGACCGCGGCGGGGGCGGGGGCGGGCGTAACGGTGCTCATCGGTAGGTCCCCTTCGAGTCCGGAGCCTGCCGGGTGGCGGGCACCGGTGCGGTCTGAGTGGTCGGGGCGGTGGAGGGGCTGCCGGTGGCGTGGTACTCGACGGCGTCGGCGGTCAGCGACATGTAGGAGTCCTCGAGGCTGCCGCGGTGCGGGGCCAGCTCGTGCAGCACCAGGCCGGCGGAGGCGGCGGCCTCGCCGATGACCTGGGCGCTGGTACCGCGGACCTCGAGGCGGCCGTCGTCTGCGGGGGTGACAGTGACGTCGGGACCTCGTAGCAGGTCGGCCAGCCGGCCGGGTTCGGGCGTGCGGACGCTGACGCTGGTGCCGCTGGAGCGGGCGATGATGTCGGCGACCGGGGCGTCCGCGATGATGCGGCCGCGTCCGATCACCAGGATGTGGTCCGCGGTCAGCGCCATCTCGCTCATCAGGTGCGAGGACAGGAACACGGTGCGCCCTTCGGCGGCGAGCTGCCGCAGCAGGTTCCGCACCCACAGCACCCCTTCCGGGTCGAGCCCGTTGACCGGCTCGTCGAGGATGAGGGTGTGCGGGTCGCCGAGCAGCGCGACGGCCAGGCCGAGGCGCTGCCCCATGCCGAGGGAGAACCCGCCGACCCGCTTGCCGGCGACGCTGTGCAGGCCGGTCATGTCGATGACCTGCTCGACGCGGCGCCGGCCGAAGCCGTGGGTGGCGGCCACGGCCCGCAGGTGGTCCACCGCGGACCGGCCGGTGTGCACGGCCTTCGCCTCGAGCAGCACGCCGACCTCGGTCAGCGGCGACCCGTGCTCGGCGTAACGGCGGCCGTCCACCGTCACGGTTCCGGCGGTCGGACGGTCCAGCCCGACGACCATGCGCATCGTGGTGGACTTGCCGGCGCCGTTCGGGCCGAGGAAGCCGGTGACCTTGCCGGCGGCGACGGTGAAGCTGATGTCGTCGACGGCCACCTTGTCGCCGTAGTGCTTGGTGATGTTGCGGGCCTGGATCATCGGTCTGGTCCTGTCTGTGCACTGTCAGCGGGTGGGGGCTGTCCGGGCGCGCCGTGAGCTGGCGGGCGCGCCGGGCTGGTCGGGTCGAGGCTCCGGTCAGTGCGACGCGCTCGGGACTGGCGTGTCGTCCGGTACCGGGGCCAGGTGGTCGCCCTGGGCGGGCACGGTCACCGGAACGGCGGGCGGCTGTGCTGAGGGACCTTCGAGGCTCAGGTGCGGCAGGGCACGGTCCAGCCACCCGGGCAGCCACCAGTTGGCCCGGCCCATCAGGGCCATCGTGGCCGGCACCAGCACCATGCGGACGACGGTGGCGTCCAGCGCGATAGCGGTGGCCAGGCCGATGCCGATCATCTTCACGAACGGGGACGGGTTCGTGACGAACGACATGAACACCAGCACCATGATCAGCGCGCCGGACGTCACGACCCGACCGGTGGACGCCAGGCCGCGGGCGACGGCCTCAGCGTTGTCGCGGGTGGCCTCGTAGGACTCACGGATGCGGGAGACGAGGAACACCTCGTAGTCCATCGAGAGGCCGAACAACACGGCGAAGAAGATGACCGGCAGGGGCGAGGCGATCCGGTACGTGTCGTGGATGTTGAACGCGCCGGCGAGCCAGCCCCACTGGAAGATGGCGACCACGACGCCGTAGGCGGCACCGATGGACAGCATGTTCATCACGGCGGCCTTGAGCGGCACGGCGATCGAGCGGAACACGATCATCAGCAGCAGGATCGAGGTCGCGAGGATGGCGCCGATGAACAGCGACAGAGTGTCGGACAGCTGCTTGTCCAGGTCGAGGGTCAGCGCGGCTGGGCCGGTCACGTAGACCCCGGGCGGGGTGACGGCACGGACCCGCTCGAGGGTGTGCAGGGTCGCCGGGTCCGAGGGATCGGTGGCCGGCAGCGTCGCCAGGACGACGGTGTCGCCCGCCTCGTTGGTGCGCAGGCCGCCGACGTGGGCGACGCCGGGGACGGCCGCGATGCCGGCCGCCAGCGCCGAGATGTCGCTCGAGTCGAGGTGGGCCGTCCGCAGGTCGGCGACCACCACGAGGGGAGTGTTGTAGCCGGGACCGAAACCGTCGGCGAGCAGCTGGTACGCCTTGCGCTCGGTGTGGCCGGACGGGTTGTCGCCCGCG
Organism: Actinomycetes bacterium; assembly: GCA_038246545.1. Lineage (GTDB taxonomy): Bacteria > Actinomycetota > Actinomycetes > JACCUZ01 > JACCUZ01 > JBBRVW01. The sequence goes on from JBBRVW010000006.1 coordinate 77,983, forward strand.
TCGGGGAAGCCGGTCCGCAGCGACAGGGCCGGGACGGCCAGCGTCAGCATGACGAGGGCGCCGGCGACGAGGTACGGGACGGGGCGGGCGGAGATGCGGTGGGCGAGCCGCCACCAGAGGGTCGCCTCCACCGGCTTCGCGGCCTTGGCGGTCCTGGTGCGGCGACGGCCGACGACCCGCACCGCGTCGATGCGGTCACCGAGGACGGACAGCAGTGCCGGCAGCAGGGTGACTGCGGTGGCGACCGCGAAGAGGACGACGATGGAGGTGCTGATGCCGATGGAGGCGAGGAAGCCGACGCCGGTGAGCACGAGGGCACCCATCGCGAGGACGACGGTGACACCGGCGAAGAACACGGCGGTGCCGGACGAGCTCATGGCGGCCGAGAGCGCGGCGCCGTTGGCGTGCCCGGCGGCACGGTTCTCGCGGTAGCGGGAAACGATGAGCAGCGCGTAGTCGATGCCGACGCCCAGGCCCACCATGGCCGCGATGGTGGGTGCGGCGGTGGAGACCGTGATGCCGCCGGCGAGCAGCACGATGCCGGCGAGGCCGACACCGACCGCCACCAGCGCGAGGACGATGGGGACGAGCGCGGCCACGACGGTGCCGAATGCGACGAGCAGCACGACGAGGGCGGCCACGATGCCGAAGACCTCGGAGCCGGACTTCTTCTCCTCGGCGTTGAGGAACGCGGCGTCGCCGCCGAACTCGGCCTGCAGACCATCGACCTGGGCTGTCTTGAGGGCGTGCACGAGGGTGGCGGCGGTGTCGCGTCCGAACTGGGTCGAGGGCACGTCCAGCGCGATGTCCGCGTAGGCGATGCGACCGTCGGCGGAGACGTGCCCGGCGGCGAACGGGTCGCCGACGGCGGCGACGTGGTTGATCTTCGCGACCCGGGACAGGGCGGCGTCGACGGCGGGCTGGAAGGCCTTTGCCCGCTGACCTTCGGGGGCGGCGAAGACGGCGACGGCGGTGCCGCCGGCCACGGCGGGGAACCGTTCGTCGAGCAGGTCCATGGCGTTGGCGCTGTCGCTGCCGGGTGCGCTGAAGTCGTCGGCGAACACGCCTCCGAGTGCGCCGGACAGCACGGCCACGAGTGCGGCGACGACGGCCCAGACGCCGATAGTGGTCCAGGGGCGGCGGGCACTGAGGTCGCCGAGGCGGCGGATGAAGCGGTTCATGAGGAGCTCCCGGTGGTCGTGGTGGTGGTGGTGGGTGTCGAGGCGTCCGCCTCCGGCTGGGCGGTCGGGTCGTCGGTGGCGGGGCTGGTCGTGGTGTCGGTGGGCGTGACGGACAGCAGGGGTAGACCCAGGTCGCGGATCTTCTGGAGCAGACCGTGCAGGGCGGCCTGGTCGGCCACGGGTCCGTCGAGGACGGTGGTGCCGTCGTCCTGGTGGGTGAGGGTGAGCCCGTCGAACCACGTCGCCCACCTCTGGTCGAGGAGGCTGGCGACTCGGATCGCGTACTGCCTCGGCTCCCGCCGGCGGGTCGTCGGGCGCGTGTCGCTCATCGGATGTCCTTCCGGTTCTCGGCTGGTCAGAAGGGCAGGGGTCGGCCGGAGGGGGTGGTGAGGTCGAGCTCTGCCGGGTGAGTCGGCCGCTGGTGTCGCCTCTGCTGGACCTGGCGCACGACAAGCACGTCTCTCACGCGGCCTGCGCGACGCCCGGGGCGCCGTGCGGCAGCAGCTCGCCGAGGTCGTCGAACACGACAACCCCGTTGCACAGCAGGCTCCAGCCCTGCTCGGGGTGGGCTGCGACGGTGCGCGCGAGCTGGCGAGCCGGGCTGTCGGCGGGCGGGCAAAGGGGCTGGTGCTGGCACATGGGACACCTCGTGAAGGTTGAGGTCTGTTCTGCGGGAGGTCGGCGTCGGTGCGCGTCGTCCATCACCGGGGAAGGTAGGAACCGATGTGGTGAGCCGTCGTCACCACATCTGGTGAGCGGCATGGTGAACTTGCGCGCGCCGAGCGTCGGCCTGCTCGCCGGTGTGGGTCAGGTGCGGCGCTGGCGGGGCAGCAGGTCGAGCTCGACGGCCCGCCGTACCGCGGCCCGGCGGCTGGTGACCTGGAGCTTGCGGAAGATGTTGCGGCTGTGGGTGCGCATCGTGTTCAGCGAGATGTGCAGCTCGCGGGCGATGTCCGGTCCGACGAGGTCGGTGGCCAGCAGCCGCAGCACGTCCAGCTCCCGGTCGGACAGAGGCTCGACCAGCGCGTGACCCCACGGCCGTTCCGGTCGGTTCGCGGTGGTCTGCGCAGCGATGCGAGGCCCTCCGGACTGCTTTGGCGCGCTGACTGTCGCGAGCCGCCGCAGGTAACCGGAACCGGGCTCGGCACGTGAGAGAGCCCCCAGCGGGCTGGCCAGTGCGGGTCCTTGGCCGGTGAACACCTGGACGTACCCTTCGGGCTCGGCGAGCTCGACCGCCCGCCGCAAGGTGCTCAGGGCGGTATCGCGCTCGGCGCGCGCCGCGTGCGCCTGCGCGAGCAGGGCGAGGATCTCGATGAGCGGTCGCCCGCGGCCTCCGCTCTCGGCCGCGGCCGCCAGCCGCTGCAGCAGTCTGGTCGCCGCGTCCAGCGGCGGTGAGCCCGCGGCCGCCGGGTCCGCCTCGCCGGCCCGGTGCCGTGCGAGCAGGAGCCGGGCGAGGGTGATGTGCTCGTACTCACGCAGGTACGACAGGTCGTCGGCGGGCCCGAGGTGTCGCTCACGGGCCCACGCCTCGGCGTGGTCGAGCTCGCCGCGGCGCAGCCGCAGCCGGGCTCGCACCGCGGCCACCGGCCTCACGTCCGGGGCGTAGTCACTGGTGTAGACCCGCTCCGCCTCGTCGAGCAGGCTCAGCGCTGCATCCAGGTCCCCTGCGGCCTCGGCCAGCCAGGCGTGGAGAACCCTCGAGCGGTACGGGTTCTGCGGCAGCCCCTTGTGCTCACCGAGAGCGTCGGCGGTGACCATCTCGGCCGCGGCTCCGGCGATGTCGCCGCGCTCCAGCAGGACGCCGGCGAGGCCCACGTGCATGTCGGCGGAGCCGCGTAGCGGCGCCCCGTCGGCGGTTGCGGTGAGGTCGAGCGCGTCACGGTAGGTCCTTTCCTCGTCGGTCAGGCGCCCCTCTGCCTGGCACACCTCGCCGAGGGTGATGCACAGCCCCAGGACGTCGGCCAGGTGCCCGGCCCGGCGCATGTCGAGCGCGGAGTCGGTGTACGCGGCGTGCGCGGCCCCCAGGTCTCCCATGCCCCAGGCCGCCAGCCCCGCCAGGGCGCGAGCAGCGGCCCGGAGCAGGTGGTGGCCCTCAGGTGCCAGCTGCAGCGCGCGCCGAGCGAGCTCCAGCGTTCCGGCGGGGTCGCCGTGGGACAACGCCAGCGCCGACCGGTACAGGTGCACCATGGCCGGCAGCGCCCTGAAGCCGTCGGTGTCGACGACGACCAGACCGTCCGGGGGCTGGGTGGGCCACCTGCCGTCCGCATCGACCAGGAGCCGCTCGACGTCGTCGAGTCGTTGTCCGACCGTCGCGAAGTCGGACACCTGCGCGAGGGCGCCCGCGAGGGCGACGGCCAGCACCGGCCTGGTCCGCACCACGTCATCCGGGAGGGCGCCGACCCAGCGGGCGAGCTCGGCCTCGCGCCGGTCACGCGCCATCAGCGGGATCGCGAGCTCCATCAGCTCGGCTGCCCGCTCCGGGTCAGCGGCGGCGAGTGCGTGCTCGACGGCCTGGGCCGCGTCACCCTGTCCGTGCCACCAGTCGCTGGCGCGCCGGTGCAACGCAGCGACCTCGTCCGGATACTGCTCGGACAGGTGGGCACGCAGCACGTCACCGAACAGGTGGTGGTACCGGTACCACTCGCGGCGGTCGTCGAGCGGGACCAGGAACATGTTGGCCCGCTCGAGCTCGATGAGCCGGGCCGCGCCGCCGGTCTGTCCGGTGACGGCGTCGCACAGCGGCCCGGTCAGCCGCCGCAGGACGGCGGTCCGCAGGAGGAACTCCCGCACGTCGGCCGGCAGCCGGGTCAGAACCTCCTCGGCCAGGAAGTCGACGATGAACCGGTCGTCGCCGGCGAACCCAGCCACGGCCTCGGACGTGTCGTCGCGGTCCCGCAGCGACAGGCCCGCCAGCTGCAGCGCGGCTGCCCACCCCTCGGTGCGTTCGGCGAGCAGCGTGACCTCGGCCGCCGCCAGGTCGAGCCCCATCGAACCGGTCAGGTACTGCGCGGCCTCGTCCCGGGTGAACCGCAGGTCGGCCGAACGCACCTCGACGAGGTCGCCGCGGGCCCGCAGCCGGGACAACGGCAGCGGCGGGTCGGACCGCGACGAGAGCACCAGATGCACCTGCGACGGCAGGTGGTCGAGCAGGTAGCCCACCGCGTCGTGGATCTCGTGCGCTGTCACGGCGTGGTAGTCGTCCAGGACCAGCACGACGTCGACGGGCAGCTCACCGAGAGCGTTCAGCAGCGAGGCCATCGCCGCCTCGCTGGCCGCGGACGGGCCGGGCAGCAGCGGCAACGAGTCGGCGTGCACGGCGTCGCTGATGCCCGCCAGGGCAGCAACGACGTACGACCAGAACCGGCCCGGCTCGTCGTCGTGCTCGTCCAGCGACACCCACGCGACCGCCGGACCACCAGGTACCTGACGGGACTCGGCGAGCCACTGGGCCAGCACCGTGGTCTTGCCGAACCCCGCCGGGGCCGACACGAGGGTGAGCTTCGCCGTCAACCCCCGCGCGAGCCGGTCGGACAGCCGTGGCCGGGGCACCGCGCCCGCGCGGCCGCCGGGCACGTGCAGCTTGGTCTGGACGAGCGGTGCACCCATCAGCGCGCGCGACCCAGTCCCTCCCACCCGGCCATGGTTGCGCAGACCCGCGACACCGCAAGGCCGTCTCACGCGGCGCGAGATACGAGTCACGCGTGACGAGGCGCGGGACTGCCCTTGCGGGGTCAGGGTTGCAGGAGCAGTCTCACGATCACGAGCGAGGCGTCTGTCATCGCCCTGTCTCCCGCGGGAGCCGCGATGTCCGACACGTCACCCACCTCCGCGCTGCCGGGACCGCCGGTGCGCGCCGCGGGAGACGGTCCCGCAGCTCCGGTGGCCGTGACACGCCCGGCCGGTCCCGAACACCGAGCAGAGCGCTCCGCGCTGCCAGGCGACGGCAGTGGCGACGGCCGGCCGGCCGTGGTCGCGGTCGGGTGGCGGTTCGTCGTCGAGTTCGCGGCCGCCTACACCGGGGTCATCATCATGCTCATCGCGCCGCTGGTCGTGACCCTTGCACTCAAGCTCGACGCGCTGGTCGGCGACAAGGCGCCGAACAGCCTCGCCGTGGTCGCCGGCCTCGGGTCGCTGGTCGCGGTGATCGGGAACCCGGTGTTCGGCCGGCTCTCCGACCGGACCACCTCGCCGCTGGGGATGCGCCGACCGTGGGTGCTCGTCGGCCTGGCCGGCGGCACCGTCGGCACGGTCATCGTCGCCCTGGCCCCCAACGTCGCGGTCGTGGTGCTCGGCTGGTGCCTGGCGCAGCTGTTCCTGAACGCGGTGCTCGCGGCCCTGCTGGCGGTGCTTCCCGACCAGGTCCCTTCCCGGCAGCGAGGGATGGTGTCGGGGGTGCTCGGCGGGTGCCTTCCGGTCGCGTCCGTGCTCGGGACCCTGCTCGTGAAGGTGTTCAACCCGAACGCGCTGGCCATGTTCCTCGCGCCGTGCCTCGTCGGCGGAGTCGCCATCGTGTGGTTCATGTGGCGTCTCGACGACCGGCGCCTCGACCCCGCGGGTCGGGCGCCCTGGTCGTGGGGGGAGCTGGCGCGCACCTTCTGGGTGCGGCCACACGCCAGCGGCGACTTCCTCTGGGCGTTCGCCAGCCGGTTCCTGTTCGTGTTCGCCTACGCCTGCCTCACCAGCTATGAGGCGTTCTACCTCCTCGACCACCTCGGCAGCCTCGACCACGACGTGCCCGACCAGGTGTTCCTCGCCACCGCGTTGCAGTCCGCCCTGGTCATCACCGCCTCGCTGGTCGGCGGTCCGTTGTCCGACCGCACCGGGCATCGCAAGGTGTTCGTGATGGTGGCTGCAGCTGTGTTCGGCGTCGCCATGCTCGTGCTCGCCGCAAGCTCGCAACTTGCCGGGTTCTACCTCGCGCTGGCCATCAGCGGTGTCGGGCTCGGCCTGTACGTCGCCATCGACCTCGCGCTGGTCGTCGACGTGCTGCCCGACCCCGCCACCGCAGCCAAGGACCTCGGCGTGTTCAACATCGCCGGGGCTCTGCCGTACTCGCTCGCTCCCGCCCTGGCACCAGGCATCCTCGCGCTCGGCAGCTACCCGGCCTTGTACGCCGTGGCCAGCCTGTGCGCGCTGTTCGCGGCGGCGTGCATCCTGCCGGTTCGCGGTGTCCGGTGAAGCCGCTCGGGCCAACCCCGGCGTGCGCGCGGTCACGGCGGGGGCCGGCCGACGTGAGCGAGCAGCCGCTGCCGGCCCGGCGCACTCCCGCGCTACCACGGCGCAGCGCAGGCGCTTCCCGGCACCGCGTTGCGAAACGTCTGCGCTTCGCGCATCATTGGCACTCGACAGACCTGAGTGCCAGCCTGGCACGAGCGCCGGAAGGACCTGCGTTGCCGACGTACCAGTACGCCTGCACCGAGTGCGGCCACGACTTCGAGACGGTGCAGTCGTTCTCGGACGCGTCGCTGACCGAGTGCCCGCAGTGCACCGGGAAGCTGCGCAAGGTCTTCAACGCGGTGGGCATCGTCTTCAAGGGCTCCGGCTTCTACCGCACCGACAGCCGCGCCGGCTCCGCCAAGGCCGGCGAGGGCTCGGGCTCGGGCGACAAGCCCGCTGCGGCGACAAAGGACTCCGCGGGCGGCTCCAGCGGCGGCAAGGACAGCGGTTCGACGACCTCGACCCCTGCCTCCTCCGGGTCCGGCTCGTCCGGGTCCGGCTCGTCCGGCTCCGGCTCCTCCGGGTCCGGCTCGTCAGGGTCGTCCGGCTCCTCCGGCTCCTCCGGCTCCTCCGGCTCCTCCGGCTCGTCCGGCTCGTCCGGCTCAGGCTCGTCAGGGTCGTCCGGTTCCTCCGGGTCCCGCTCGTCAGGGTCGTCCGGTTCCTCCGGGTCCCGCTCGTCAGGGTCGTCCGGCTCGTCGTCGTCCACAACGGGCAGCGCCGCCTGATCCCGGCTGTGGACCCCGGCCGTCGCGCCGGGACGGCTCGTTAGGGTCGGGCATCATGACGACGTACGACGGCCCGCGCGCCGACCTGGGTGCGATCGGTGGCTCCGGCCTCTACTCCCTGCTCGACGGCGAGCAGGTCGAGGTCGACACCCCCTTCGGTCCGCCGAGCGACCCCCTGACGATCGCACAGGTCGGTGACCGGCGGGTGGCGTTCGTCCCGCGGCACGGCCGCGACCACCGGTTCCCGCCGCACCTGGTCAACTACCGGGCCAACGTCTGGGCGCTGCGGGCGGTCGGTGTGCGGCAGGTCCTCGGCCCGTGCGCGGTCGGGTCCCTCAAGGCCGAGCAGGGTCCCGGCACGATCGTCGTCCCGGACCAGGTCGTCGACCGCACGTGGGGCCGCGGGCACACGTTCTTCGACGCGGTCGGCCCGGTCGTGCACGTCTCGTTCGCCGACCCCTACTGCCCCACCGGACGGGAGGCCGCCCTGGCGGCCGGCCGCGCGCGCGGCCTGCCCGTGGTCGACGGCGGCACACTGGTCGTCATCAACGGCCCGCGCTTCTCGACCCGCGCCGAGTCGCTGTGGCACGCCGGCCAGGGCTGGTCGGTGGTCGGCATGACCGGCCTGCCCGAGGCCTCGCTGGCCCGCGAGCTCGGCCTCTGCTACACCTCCGTCGCCCTCGTCACCGACCTCGATGCCGGGCTCGAGCACGGTGACGGCGTCACCCACGAGGAGGTGCTGCGGGTCTTCGCCGAGAACATCACCGGCGTCCGCGACCTGCTGGTCGACGCCCTGGGTGCCCTCCCCGGCCCCGACGCCGACTGCGACTGCCGGCACGCCAGCGACGGCCAGAAGCTTCCCTTCGACCTGCCGTGACCACCGGCGCGCCGTCTGCGGGAGGTGGGCTCGACCGGTGGCTGCGCGAGCTTCGGCACGCGGTCCTCTGGCGTCGGCGGCTGCTGGCCGCGGGGCTGCTCGCCGGGGCTGCCGCCTTCGGGCTGCAGGCCCTCGCACCCGCTCCACCGCGCGGCGTCCCGGTGCTCGTCGCGGCGCACGACGTACCGGCCGGGGCCGCTCTCGACAACGGCGACGTCCGGCGGGTCGACCGTCCCGCGTCACTGGTGCCGGCGGGTGCCCTCACCGCCGTCGGCCAGGCGTCCGGAGCCACCGTGTCGTCGGCGGTCCGCCGCGGCGAGGTGCTCACCGATGTGCGCCTCCTCGGGCCTTCGGCCCTGCACGGGCTGCCCGCCGGCTCGGTGGCCGCGCCGGTTCGGCTCGCCGACGGGGACGCGGCCGCGCTGCTGCGGCCCGGTGACGTCGTCGACGTGCTGGCGGCCGGGGCCGGCGGCGGCGCCGAGGCTCGTCTGGTGGCCTCGGCCGTGCGGGTCCTGGGTGTCCCGGCCGATCGGGGCACTCTCGCCACCAGCCTCGCGTCGTCCGAAGGAGCCCTTGTCCTGCTCGCCACCACATCCGCCACGGCGTCCCGCCTGGCCGCTGCCGCGGTCGACCTGAGGCTGTCCATCGCCGTGCACGGCCGGTGACAGGCCCGGCCGACCTCTGCCAGGGTGGAGCAAGGGCCCAGTCCGGGTCATAAGCCACGGGGCATCGTGGAGGTAGCCGTGATCAAGGGCTTCAAGGACTTCCTGCTTCGAGGCAACGTCGTCGACCTGGCCGTGGCAGTGATCATCGGCGTCGCGTTCGGTGCCGTGGTGACAGCCTTCGCCACCGACTTCATCGGCGGCCTGATCGGCGCCATCGGCGGGACGCCGGACTTCGGCACCGCCGGCTTCGAGGCCAACGGCAGCAAGATCATCCTCGGCAGCACCATCAACGCGCTCATCAACTTCGTCATCGTGGCCGCCGTCGTCTACTTCGTCGTCGTCATCCCGGTGGGCAAGCTGATGGAGCGCCGGAAGAGCGGCGAGGAGGGCGAGGTCGAGGCGCCCAACGAGGAGATCGTGCTGCTGCAGGAGATCCGCGACCTGCTGCGCACCCGGGGCGGCCAGGGCTGACCGACGCTCCGCAAGAAGCCGGCGCACCTACCAGTGCGGCGGCTTCTCGCGGAGCAGGCGTTCGTCGTCGGCGTCGGTGTCGGTGTCGTCGGGGTGCTCGCCCCAGCCGCGGTCGGTGTCGTCCGAGGTCTGGTCCGGGAGCACCTGGTCGTCCCGGTCGTCGTGCCCCTGGGTCTCGCTCACGACAGCCAGGCTAGTCCGGGCTCGCTAGCATCCACGGGTGCCCCAGCGAGGACGACGACGGAGGCGAGGGCGACGTGACGGGTCCGGCGGTACGACGGCTGCGCAGCGTCGCCCGGCAGGCCCTCGGAGCCGTGGGTCTCGAGCGGCGTGGTCGCCGCGTGGAGGCCGACCGCAGGGCGGCGCGGGCCGCGAAGGAGCGGGACGCCGCCCGCAAGCGGTTGCGGGCCGGGGAACGGGACACCGCGGTGCAAGCGGCGCGTGCGCAGTCGCTCGGCGCCGAGCTGGACGCGCTGCGCTCGGCGCACGACGTGGCGAGCGGACGGGACCGGGTCGACCTGCGGTACCTGTTCGTCGTGACCTACGGCCGCTCCGGGTCGACCCTGCTGCAGGGCCTCCTCAACTCGGCGCCGGGCGTGATGGTCCGCGGCGAGAACGGTGGCGTGCTGCTCGACCTCTACCGGCTTCACAGCACTGCAACCGGACACCGCGACCGGCTGCTGTCCAGCAGCCCGCTGCCGCCCGAGCACCCGTGGTGGGGCATCGACGGCTACCGCGACGAGACGGCGTACCGCGACGTCCGGACGCTCCTGCTCGAGACCGTCCTGCGTCCGGAACCGTCCACCGAGATCGCCGGCTTCAAGGAGATCGACTGGGTCCGCGACGACATGCCGGACGCGCTGCCCGGTGTCCTCGCCTTCACCCGCGCGGTGTTCCCCGGTGCACGGTTCGTGCTGAACACCCGTGACCTGTCCGACGTCGCGGCGAGCAAGTGGTGGGCCGGGCAGCCGGATGCTCTCGACCGGCTGCGTGCCATGGAGCGGGTGATGGTCGACGCACTCGCGCCGTACGGCGACGACGTCCACCGCGTCCACTACGACGACTACGTCGCCGATCCCGCCGTCCTGGCCGCACTGTTCGGTTGGCTCGGTGTCGACTTCGACGAGGCAGCGGTCCGCGAGGTCATGGCGGTCCGGCACTCCTACTGACCGCCGGCGTCGTCAGAGCGGCAGCAGCGCGGCCACCCGTCCGAGCTCGAAGAGCGCCGGCGGACGCATCGCATAGACCTCCAGCGGATCTCCGATGTTCGTCAACGCACTGGTGGGCGTGAGCGACCTGCTCACCCTGGTCGCGGTGGTCCTGATATTCTCCGTCGACCGGCGCCGCGCACCTGTCGTCGACTGAGGAGATCATCAATGATCGCGGTCGTCACCATCCTCGTGGTCCTTCCCTGTGGCTTCTTCTTCCGCAGCAGGCTCGCCGCCAACACGACGTACGCCGTCGCCTACCTCTGAGCGTTCGTCTTCCAGACGCTCTACCTGACGCTCGACGCCCTCGACGGGGGCGCGAACCCGGCCTTCGAGCCAGGCAAGTTCCCGGTGTCCTACGGCCTGGTCGCGCTGACGATCTTCGTGGTCGGCTTCGGCCTGGTGCAGTTCGGCTACCGGCTCGGCCGCGATCGCCGGGGGCGGCGTAGGACCGGCGCGCGCTCGGCCGGGACCGGGACCGTCGCCGAGCCCGGGGGCGACTCCTCGGCCCCAGCGAACCTCACGGCCTAGCTGCGCCCGCCCGGTCGGCTCCAGCGGACGAGGCGCACGTGAGGTTCGGCCCCTACGCACGGCCTGCACCGGGCGTGCGTAGGGCCGCTACGTTGGGAGTCCGAGAGGGAGGGGGCACCCGGTGCCTGTGTTCATGATCGAGCGGCGCTACGCCGACGAGCTGGAGCTGACGACCGACGGGGTGGCCGGCATCAACCGGGTCAATGACGACGCCGGCGTCCGCTGGTTGTACTCCTTCCTGTCGGCGGACAAGCGCAAGACCTACTGCCTGTACGAGGCGCCCTCGGCCCAGGCGATCCGGGACGCAGCGGTACGCGCCGGGCTGCCGGCGGACGTGGTGGTCGAGGTCACCGCGCGGATCGAGGCCGACGGGTCCCTCACCAGCGTCTGAACCTCACTCCGACGGCAGCAGGCCGTGGGAGGACGCATAGTGCGCCGCCTCGGTGCGGTTCCCGCTGCCGGTCTTGGCCAGGATGCTGCGGACGTGGTTCGCCGCGGTGTTCTCACTGATCGCCAGCCGGCGCGCGATGGCGCGGTTGCTCAGCCCCACGCCGACCAGCAGCAGCACCTGCGTCTCGCGAGGGGTCAGACCGGCGGGAGCAGCGGGCGGGGCCGCCTTCCCGTCCCACCGGGCGAGGCTGCTCAGCACCCGGCGCTGCCCGAGGGGCTCCGCCAGCTGGCGCGCCCGGTCCGCCATCTCGAGCACCCGGTGGCCCGGTGCCTGTACCCGGTGCCGGTGCCCGGCCCAAGCCGCCAACGTCAGCGCCAGGTGTGCCGTGGCACCCATCCGCGAGTCCATCGATTCGGCGGCACCGAACCACACCTCCGGGTCGCCGCGCCCGAGCACCGAGTCGACCGAGCCGAGGTAGCGGTCGGCGCTGCCGAACACGGCCACGAACTGCCCGGCCACCAGGTTCGTGCCGGCGTACTCCGCCAGCATCGGCCGGATCCGCTCGAGCGTCGGCCGGTCGTCCAGCGCGAGCGCTGCCTCCGTCAGGAAGCCCAGCACGGCCGGCCATTGCGCCGAGGACTCGTACCGCCCGAGGTCCTCGTTCATCAGCCACGCCAGGAGCCGCGCTGCGGGCCGGCGCATGCTCAGCTCCGTGTACAGCGACAGGAGGCCTGGTGCCCAGTGGTCGGTCGGACCTTCGTCGCCGCTGACGAGGTGCCGCACCTGCTGCAGTGCCCCCGTCTCGCGCCGGACCATGAAGACCTGCAGGCCGTAGGAACCCTCGGTGTCGTCGGTGCCGAAGGAGTCGCCGAGCTCGACCAGGGCGGCACAGGTCTGCTCGGCGGTCTCGAACTGGCCGGCCGCCAGCTGACGGCCGTACTCCAGGCAGCCGGCCATGTAGGCGTAGAACTCCTGGCCGGTGCCTCGGGCCGACCGCAGCAGGTCCAGCCGCGCGGCCTCCAGGCCGGCGGGGTCCCCGCTGAGGTAGGAGACCACCCCGCGGAAGTGGCCGGCCGGGCCCAGGTGACCGAGGTCCCCGATCCGGTCGGCCAGCACCGAGAGCTCGGTGGCCCGGGCGAGCTTGGCCGGGGCGTCCCGGGGGCGCAGGCCGAGCCACAGGCTGGCCTGGAGGCAGTCGGCCAGCAGGCGGTCGTCGCCGATCCCGCGGGCCAGGGCGACCGCCCGCCCCCCGACCGCGCCGGCCTCGTCGCTCGACCCCGTGAAGGCCAGCGCGCGCCCGAGGCTGGCCAGGACCTGGACGTACACCGGGTCGCCCTCGTCGTGCTCCATCTGGTCCAGGACCGCGGTCAGCAGCTCGACCGCCCGCTGCCCCGGCCGGCCGGGCCGCCAGGACGCCGCCTCGTAGCCCAGGGCCGCCAGCACCCGGGTGCGCAGCACCGGCCCCGACGCGACCTGTTCGTACAGGTCGCGGGCGTGGGCGAAGTCGCCGCCGAGCAGGTGGCTGTGGGCGGCAGCCAGCCGGTGCTCGTCGCGGCCGGCGGGGTCCCCGGCGAGCCCGGCGGCCTGCTCGTACCAGCCGGCCGCTTCCTGGTGGGCCAGGCTGGAGTCGGCCGAGCGGGCGGACTCCAACAGGTAGTGCAGCGCCTTGTCGGTGTGGCCGAGGAGTCGGGCGTTCGCGTAGTGGTGCGCGAGACGTTGCACCGGCGGGTCGCCGGCGGCCGCTTCCAGCGCCTCGGCCACCCGCGCGTGCTCCTGGACCCGCCGTGCGGACGGCATCAGCTCGAGGACGGTCTGCCGGGCCACGGCGTGCGGGAAGCGGTGCTCGCCGCCGACCCGCGGTGACGACTCGAGCAGGCCGAAGGCCACTGCCTCGTCGATCGCGGCCAACGTCGTCACCGGGGTCCACTCCCCCGCCGCGATCAGCGTGCTGAGCTCGAACTCCTCGCCGATCACCGCCGCCAGCTCCAGCACCTGCCGGTGCGGTTCGGACATCCGCTCCAGCCGCCCGTGCAGGGTGTCGCGCACGGACTCCGGTGCGGTGAAGCTGCCGGACCGGAGGGCGGCCAGGCCACCGCGTGCCGCGAGGTCGCGCCAGACCTCGCGCAGAAAGAAGGGGTTGCCCCCGGTCTGGTCGCGCAGGATCGCCGCGGGAACGCGAGCCCGCAGCCGGGTCACGTCGGCCTGGTCGGCCAGGAACCGGGCGACGTCCTCGGTGTCCAGGCCGGCCAGGTCGACCCGTTGCACGCCGTCCAGCCGGTAGAGCTGGGCCACCGTGTGGACCAGCGGACCGGACCGGTCCGGCGCCGTCGACCGGTAGGTGGCCACCACCAGTAGCCGCTCGTCCGAGGTGCGCTCGACGAGGTGACTGAGCAGGTGCAGGGCGGTCGGCCCGGCCCAGTGCAGGTCCTCGAGCGCGAGGACCACCGGGCGCCCGGCGGCGGCCAGCCGGAGCGCCTCGACCACGGCGTCATACACCTCGCGCTGGTACTCGCGCTCGGCGTCGGGGGACGTAGCCCGGGGCCGCCCGCCCACGGCGGCGAGCCGGTGGACCAGAGCCTCGCGATGGTCTCCCTCGAGGCTGCCACCGAGCTCGCCTGCGTCGATGGCGTCGTGCAGCGCCCGGATCGGCTCGGCGAAGGGTTGGTAGGGCGGCCCGAGCTCCTTCATGCAGCTGCCGAGCAGCACCGCGGCGCCCTCGTCGCGCAGCCGGACCGCGACCTCGGCCAGCAGCCTGGTCTTGCCCGACCCGGGCTCGCCGCCGATGAAGACGGCCTGACGGCGACCGGCGGTGACGGCCTCCCAGGCGTCCTCGAAGGCGGCGAGCTCACGCTGACGCCCGAGCAGGGTCGGCAGGCCGGTGTCGGCCCAGCGCGACGGGAGCACCGGAGGTGCCCAGCCGGCCATCGGGCCACGTTATGTCCGGACTCGCCCGAACGTCGATGGTCAGATCTGACCATCGCACCGGCGCCGCCCGCACCAGGCAGTTCCGGTCATGCGCGGCGCCCGTCGGGTGCCTAGCGTCGAAGCATCCCGACGACATCAGGGCAGAGAGGCTGTGCGACGACGTGAGCACCCAGACGATCAAGGACCTGACCGCACGAGTGACTGGCATGGTGGTGACACCGCGCGACGGCGAGTACGAGGACGCGCGCCGTGTCTACAACCAGATGATCGACAAGCGGCCGGCCGCCGTCGTGCGCTGCGCCGACGCCGCCGACGTCGCAGCCGTCGTGCGGCACGCCGCCGAGAGCGGAAGCCCGCTGGCCGTCCGCGGGGGCGGCCACAGCGTGCCCGGCTTCGGCACCGCCGACGACGCGGTGGTCGCCGACCTCTCGGGCCTCAACCAGGTCGTGGTCGACCCCGGGAAGCGCCTGGCCCGGGCCGGTGGGGGCGTCACGTGGAGCGGCTTCAACGAGGAGACCGGAAAGCACGGCCTGGCCACCACAGGCGGCATCATCTCGACCACCGGCGTCGGCGGGCTGACCCTCGGCGGCGGGATCGGCTACCTGTCCCGCGGCTACGGGCTGTCCTGCGACAACCTGGTGTCGGCGCAGGTGGTGACGGCCGACGGGTCGACCGTCACGGCGAGCGAGACCGAGCACCCCGACCTCTTCTGGGGGCTGCGCGGGGGCGGCGGCAACTTCGGCGTGGTCACCGAGTTCACCTTCCGGCTGCACCCGGTGTCGGAGATCTACGGCGGCCCGATGTTCTTCGAGCTCTCCGCCGCGGCCGACATCCTCAGCTACTTCCGGGACTTCATCCGGGACGCACCACGCGAGTACGGCGGCTTCCCGGCGTTCCAGATCGCGCCACCGCTGCCGTTCGTGCCGGAGGACCGGGTCGGTGAGCCGTTCATCGCGGTCGTCTCGTGCTGGACCGGGTCGGCGCCGGACGGCGAGAAGATCCTGCAGGGGTTCCGCGAGGTCGCCCAGCCGGTGGCCGAGCACGTAGGCACCATGCCGTACGCCGCCCTGAACGGCGCGTTCGACGCACTGGTCCCACCGGGGCTGCAGCACTACTGGAAGGCCAGCTTCGTCGGGGAGCTCACCGACGACGCCATCGCCGCGCACGTGGAGCACGGCTCGAAGGTGCCGGTGGTCAACTCCACGATGCACCTCTACCCGATCAACGGCGCCTGCCACGACGTCGAGCCGGACTCCACGGCGTTCGGCCACCGGGACGCGAGCTTCGCCGCCGTGATCGCCGGGATGTGGCCCGACCCGGCGGACAACGCGGCCCACACCCGCTGGGTCAAGGACTACTACGCGGCGATCGCTCCGCACTCCCAGCCGGGCGGCTACGTCAACTTTGCGTCCAGCGACGACCAGGACAAGGTCGCGGAGAACTACGGCGCCAACTACGGGCGGCTGCGCGAGGTCAAGCGCCGCTACGACCCGAGCAACCTGTTCCGGCTGAACCAGAACATCGCGCCGTAGGAGAATGTGGAACGACGCGGCCCGGCCGGGCGCAGGACCACCCGGCCGGGCCTGCGCGTGTGCCCATCGAGCGGTGCGTGGGTCACCGCCCGGTGCGGAGCCGACTGCCTACACCCGAGGCGATCCCGCTCGCTACCCTGTGACCAGGCGTTCAGCAAGATCATCGACTTCTCTTGCGCTTCCTTGCTGCCCGGCCCCCGTAGCTCAGGGGATAGAGCATCGGTTTCCTAAACCGTGTGTCGCAGGTTCGAATCCTGCCGGGGGCACTCGTGTGAAGCGGCCAATTTCCGTTGCAGGGCAAGGGATTTCGGCCATGCGCACATTCGCCGGGGGAATCCGTGATTGGCCGCTACAGCCCCTGTTTCGCCGCTCACTATGGCACGTATATGGCACGGCCGCGCTTCACGGCCCGCGCGCCTGGACCGGTGCGCCCGGAACGAGGGGTCGCCGGAGCGCCGATGATCGCTGCGCTCGGCGTTCCAGCAGCGATCCTCGATCCGCCGGTGCCACAACACGCTTCTCCTGCGGGTGGCGCCCCGCCCCGCAGGGCGGCCTGTCCCACGTGTCGGCGGCTCAGGACTGACCGGCGGCCCGGTGCAGCATGCGCTCCCGCGGGCCCATCGCGTCCCGGCTTTCCGGGATGGAGGCCGGCGTCGCGGGTGCGACCCGTCCGGCTGCGACGAACGCGTCGAGGTCGGCGGAGTCGATGCGCACGTGCTTGCCGAGCTTGGTGAAGGCGATGCGCCGCTCGGCGACAAGCCGGCGGATGAACCGCGGCGAGGTGCCGAGACGTTCGGCCGCCTGATCGACGGTGAGCAAAGGCATCAGAGGGTCCTCCTGTCGCGACGGCGGGCTCCTGGTGCACGCGAGTGCCCGCGCCTGACCGTCAGGATGGCCTGCTATCGCCGGCTCTGCTCGGCGTCGATAACGGAAACCGCGCGACGGTCGTTCGCCCTGGTGACGCCCCGTACGCCGGCGGACGACCCCGTACTTCCTCGTCCGGACTGGTCCGGTCAGAAGATCTTGTAATTGTTATCTGCGCGTCGGCGTGTCATCCGGGCAGCTCACTCCTGGATGAGCCGCCGCTCCAGCTGTTCGGCGTTCAGCGCACGGATCGCCTCGTCGACGGCCTCCCGGTCGGTCAGGTCGACATCTCGCTTGGCGAGCTCCGCCGCCCTACGGCGACCTGCAGATCGCCTGCTTCCCGCACGTTGTGGACCAGGTCGATGCCGGCGCGGCCGTGCGGTTCGTCGATCACCTCGGTGACATCAGAGAGAGGCGTCGGTCTCCGGCGACCCGACATCCGCCATGGTGCGTACCCAGTTCGACCCGTTCTCTACACGCCGGGCGACAACGAGTGGACTGACTGCCACCGGGCCAACAACGGGTCCCACTACCCGTACGACAGGCCGGCCACATACCGCCGGGAACTCACTCGTGTCACCGTCGAGATCCTCAACCGGATGGACGACTACCTGCGCGTGCAGGTGGTCAACGGGGACGCGGCAATCCGGCCATTGGCCCGCGTGCCCTTCTCGACCGGGGTGACCCGACGGGTCAGTCGACATCGGCCGCGCCGACGGATCGCCACGGGCGCGGCGGCTCAGGTCGTGCTGTCGCCGCCGGACGCCTGCGCGCCGTGCCCCGCCCACGCCCCGCCCTCGGTGGCTGCCGGCAGCCACGCGAGGAACAGATGCAACGCCTGTCCCGCGTGGCCGGAGCGCTCGTACCCCCGTCCGCTGATCGCCTCCACCTCGCGACCGAGGGTCACCGTCCACCCCCAGCCGTACCGCCGCCCAATCCGTACGATCTCCAGCTCGGTATCGAGCAGTGATTCGGCCAGCCTCGCCGCCGCGTCCCGCGCCTCCTGCTCACCGGCGAAGGTTCTTGCGCTCCGGCCTAGCTGACGGTTGTTGGCCGACAGCAAGCGCCAGTGCATGCGGGCCGGCGTCGCCAAGGGCACCCGCACCAGTCCGACCGGCTCGCCGGCCACCCACCGGAGATCCGGGCGCAGAGCGGTGCAGAGCACGCGCGGCTGGCCCATCGACGATCGCCGTCCGACTTCGTCAGGTCGTGACGTGGCTGCCGCCACCGGTGGCTCGGCTGGACATGCGCCGTGGGGGTCCACGGCGCTCCGCCAGCGGACGGCGCGTCGGTGGCACGAGGCCAGAGCCCGCCCTTCTCGTTCGCAGGAGGGGGTGGTCCGGCCCGGCGGCGGTGAATCGAGCCACCTGGTCGACGACCGTCGCGGCGCCAGCAGCAGGGCGGAACTGCGCCGTGGCCGTCCCTGGCTCGACCCGGCGGTAGTACCAGCGGCTGGACACGGCGAGCACCTCCCCCTGGTGCTCCGCAAGCCATCGCCACCGACCCTGGGTATCGAGGACGACCGACAGCGCGAGCACCGGTCCGGCCTGCAGCAGAGCGCCTACTGCGGCGCGAGCCGCGTCCTCGTCGACGTAAAGTTCAGGACTGCGCGCGAACGCGCGGTTGTTCGATGCCACGCACCGCCACCCGACTTCGGTGCGGTCGACGGTGAACACCTGGAATCGGGCGCGGCTCATCGGCACTCCTTCCTGCTGCGCGAAACCGACGCCAACGCGACCCATCCTCGACCTGCGACCCGGCGGCGCGGGTGGACCGTACTGAACGGCAGGTGACATCGCGGTAGGCGGCCGGTTCCCGACAGAGCGCGAAGGCTCACCGGAAAACCCGGGGCTCGGCATCGACGGGGGCGACGGCCGCCACCTCGCGGAACCGGGCAAGCATGCCGCGGCACTCACCGCGGCCGCGGAAAACTCGGTGGCCCACCGCGAGTATGTCGTCGTCGATCCGCAGCTCCCATCGCCACCCTCCGGCGCGGTCGACGAACATCTCGTCGGGTGCCGCGTCGAGCTCCAGCTTGAGCCGCGCGACACCGAGCAACGCGTCGCCCGCCGTCGGGTAGGACGTCCCGCTGCGTCCGAGGACCCAGTTGTTGGCGCCGACGAGCCGCCACTCCACCCGGCCGTACCGGCGGGTGAAGATCTGGAAGCGCGCCCCGGCCATCGGCTCGTCGCTCTCGCAGCCGCGGTGCTCAGCCGAACCGACCGTTGACGTAGTCACTCGTCCGCGCGTCACGCGGATGGTGGAACATCGCGTCGGTCTCACCGTGCTCGACGATGATCCCCGGCGTTCCGTGCGAGGCCAGGAAGAAGGCGCAACGGTCGGAGACGCGCGCAGCCTGCTGCATGTTGTGCGTCACGATCACGATCGTGACGGTGGTCGCGAGCTCGACCATCGTCTCCTCGATCACGCGGGTCGAGGTCGGGTCGAGTGCCGAGCACGGCTCGTCCATCAGGAGGACACGCGGCTGCACGGCAAGCGAGCGAGCGATGCACAGGCGCTGCTGCTGCCCGCCGGACAGGCCGCCGCCTGGGTCGTCCAGCCGGTCGCGCACCTCGCTCCAGAGGCCGGCGCGCACGAGGCAGTTCTCGACCAGGTCGGCACGGTCCGCCCGGTTGGTCTTCGCCCCGGTCAGCCGCAGCCCGGCCAGGACGTTGTCGCGGATCGACATCGACGGGAACGGGTTCGGCTTCTGGAAGACCATGCCGATCGACCGACGGGCATCGGTGAGCTTGCGTACCGGGTCGTAGACGTCGACCCCGTCCAGCAGCACCTCACCGGCGAGCCCGGCCCGGGGCACGAGCTCGTGCATCCGGTTGAGGATGCGCAGGAAGGTCGACTTGCCGCAGCCGGAGGGACCGATGAGCGCGGTCACCTTGCCTGATGGCATCAGCAAGGACACCCGGTCCAGGACCTTGTGGTCGCCGAACCAAGCCGACACCTCCTTCGCCTCCAGCTCCGCCAACGTGGCAGCCGCTGCCGGGTCGTCGGCGTCGAAGATCGTGGTCTCGCTCATCTGCTCGGTCGTCACTGGGTTCCTGCCTGGGTCGGGACGGGACACCGCCGGACCGCCCCAGTGTGGGGCGGCCCGGCGGGATGGATCAGGCCGTGACCTTGACCCGGACCACCTTCTTCGAAGGCAGGGTCCGGGCATTGCCGAGGTAGAGGAACTTCAGGCGGTGCTTGCCCTTGCTGAGGTGCGGCAGCTTTACGACGAACTTGCCGCGGACGAGCGTGCGCTTGACGATGAGCTTCTTGCCCATGAGGACCCGCACCTTGCCGGCCGCCGGTTGGCCGGCGGTCAGGACCTTGATCCGTGCCTTCACGCGGTCACTCTTGGCGAAGGTGGTCGGCATGGTCACCTTCGTCCGGGAGGACGCCTTGACCACTGGGGGTGCGACGACCACTGGGGGTGCGACGGTGACGGCGGCCGGCGCTGACGCCGACCCGACGAACGCCTTGCGGTTGCTCGGCGTGAACACCGCGCGGTAGCTGTGGGCTCCCGCGGTGGTGCCGGCCTTGGACACCTGGCCCACGCCGCCGGAGAGGGTTGCGGCGCCGACCGCGACGGTGCCCTCGAAGAAGGAGACCGTGCCCTCCGGCGTTGCGCCGGCGGAGGTGACGGTTGCCCGGAGGGTGACCGTCTGCGCGCTCGCGGTCGCCGCCAGAGCCGTGGTCGTCGCCTTGGGTGGCACCGCGGTACTGGTCGACTTGAAGTTCGTCGACGCTGCCTGGGTGGCCTCCCCGCAGACCCCGCCGTTGGCGGCAGTTGCGAGCTGAGCGAAGCCCGCGGCCTCGATCAGCGGCTTCGCCGCCGCGCTGCACACGAAGCCGGCGGACCCAAAGATCGGGCCGAACCAGCCGGCTGCCAGGTCGGTCTGGCGCACCACGTTGTAGAGGGCCCGACGAGCCTCGAACCCACCGGAGCCGGCGCCCCCGAGGATGTCGACGGTCGGGGTCGACTCGGCGCGCCCGGTGGAGAACGGAGCCAGTGCGTCCGGGTCGTTCTTGATGTCGGCGTCGCTGTGCTCCTGCGTCTCGTGGACCGAGCTCGGGAACGTGGTGAGGGCGGTACCCCCGTTGAGCGCCTGGAGCTGGGAGAGGAAGAACGACCTGGTCCCGGACCCCGTCTGCGGGATCAGCGCGTGGATCGCCGCGGTCGAGATGCCGCCCACCTGGTCCCAGGTGGTCTTCTCGCCCTTGTAGATCGCCAGCACGTCAGCCGGCGTGATGAACGCCGGGGAGTTGCTCCCCGCGGAACGGACGGCCAGCTGCAGCCCGTCGACCGCGAACGGGACCTGCCAGAGTGCGGCGCCCTGCTCCGTGGTGCTCAGTGACGAGGACGACCGGGCGAAGTTGACGTCGACGTTGTTGCCGGCGCCGAACAGCGTGGCCTTGCCCGCGCCGGAACCGTTGGGACGCGTGACTGCGGCGTGCGACTCGCGAAGGCTCACGGGCGAGGTGCCGGTCGCGTTCCAGCTCACGAGACGACCGGAGGACTTGCCTGCGTTGTAGCCGGCGACTGTGCTGGTGCCGTCGGCGAGGTAGCTGAGGGCGAACTCGGACGTATCCGAGCCGACGCCGACGACGTCAGTGGCGTCCGGCGTGAACGTGGGGTCCGCGACAGCTGTCCCAGCAAGAGGGAACAGCGTCAGGGTGCCGAGGGCGAGAGCCCCCGCGAGCACCGCGGAAACGCGACTACGAGACATCAGGACCGACTCTCTGCTCGATGACTTCGACCTGCCCCCGATGGGGGCAGTCGTAGGAAAGTGCATCCGCCCCTCCCTTTCGCAGGACAACGGGTTAACAGGGCATGACGCCTGTCCGGCCATTGCGTCAGGAAGGGTCAAAGCAGGTTCGGGAGGAGTCGGACGGCGACATCGGTGGCGCTCCAGGCCGCGGCGAGAACCAGCGGGACGGCGACCAGCCAGACGAGCGTCGCGGACCACCTCTGCCGCGCCACGAGCGCCACGAGGACTAGGAGCAGGACGAGGCCGAGACCCACGACGAGAAGAGGGAGCGCCGCCGGGTCGTTCCCCATCGCCCGCTCACTGTCGGGAACCGCGGACAGCCGGCCGGCCGGGGCGACGAACGCCGTGCCCGCGAGGGTCGCGTCGATGTAGACGGCCGAGGCGGCGGAGATCGCCGACAGAGGCCCCGTGCTCTCAGCCGTGACGAGCGTGAGGCGGGCACCATTGCTCGGGGCCTGAGGGACCGGATCGCCGGCTCGCCGAACCCGGTCGACGACGAAGACCGCCCGGCCCTGGCCGGTCCGCGCCACCACGTGGTCGCCGGGTCGTAGCCCGGTGAGGCCGGCGAACGGCGCGCCATACGTGTGCGCCCGGCCGTAGACGAGCGAGACCCCCTGCTGACCGGGAAGAGGGGTGTCACGACGGTGCGCCGGTCCTCCCAGCAGGTCGCCCGAGGCCGTCCCCTCCACGACGACGAGCTCTCGGCCCAGCGAGGGGAAGCGCAGCAGGGCAACCGGCTCACCAGGCGTGATGACGCCGCCGATCGGGGCCGTCGCGGCGGCGAGCTCGCCGCGCAGCTGCGTGTACGCCTCGTTCTGGGCCCGGTTCTCGCTGACGGCCCCGAGCACGAGAGTCTGGACGAGCAGCCACAGGCAGATCATCGACAGGACCGTGACGGCGTCGCCGACGGGGCCGAGCCGCCGGGCCGGCTCCGGATCCGGGGTGGCGACCCCATGGGTGACCGGGGGCCGTGGGGCGGGCATGCGCGGTTGGACCGGGGCGGGGCGCGTCATGGTCATCGCGACCGCCGCCGTCCGGTGGTCAGCCGGAGACCCGAGGTCAGGATGCCACCGGCGAGCGCGATGAGGAGCAGCAGTGGGAGCAGCAGCTCCCCGGTCCTGGACACGTCGGCCGGGGTCGGCACTGTCATGGCGACTGGTGCCGGTTCGAAGGCTCCGTCCTGCGCGGCTCTGGCCGGGACGACCGGCCCCGCGTCGGCGACCGGCTCAGGCGAGGCAGCCACGGGCGTGGCTGGTATCTGGGCGGCCACACCGCCGGACGTCGCTGTGCCGCCGGACGACGCCGAGCCGCCCGAGCCGCCCGACGGCACCGAGCCGCCCGACGCGACCGAACCGCCGCTGTTCCCGGTCGCTCGGGCCTTGACCTGAGCCGCGACCGCAGTGGCCACCCGTCGGGCCGCCTCGTACAACGGCTTTGTCGCACCACCGTCCCGCAACGGCAGGAACCCCTCCGGGAGCTGGCCGTTACCAGGCCCGCGGTCCTGACCCTCGGTGCTCGAGACCCGCATGAACTGCGCGACCTTGGTGGCATCCGCCTTGGCCAGGCCCGAAGTGTGCGCCGCCGTGTACACGATCATCGTGCCGGGGTACGCCGCGCGGTCCTTCGCCAGTACCGACTGCTCGAGCCGGAATGGCTGGCCCGCGGCGGTCGGCTCGGCGTGCGCCACGGCGGCCAGCAGCGATGCGTCGTCAGGTCCCACGAAGTGGCTGGCACTGCTCTGCAAGGCGGCGGTGCGCAGACCGAACCGGGCGGCGTCACCAAGGCTGGTGACACCGAGCATGAACCGGGAGCCGATGCCCTGCCGGTCGATCCGGCCGAGCTTGAACGGGTCGCTCGGGGTCGGCCGGTCGCACCGTGTCTGCACGTTCGGCCACGCGTCCAGGACCGCCTCGGCAATGGTCCGCAAGTACGACACGGGCGCTGCCACCTGCGAGAGGTACACGGCCGGGTTCTGCTTCTGGCACTCGAGCTCCGACGCAGGGACGAAGGTGTCCTTGAGCGGCCACTCGGCAACCGGGAGGGTCGTCCCGCGGTAGCTCGGGTTGACGACCATCCCCCATTGGTCCGGCTTGCCCGCGACGAAGGCGCTCGCCTTCGCGTCGTGCGCGATGTACTCCGTCAGGGTCTCAACGACGTCGGAGGACTGCGACAGGGACAGGACGGTGGCTGCTGCCTCACGCGAGATGGTGTCGAGACCGGTGTTCAGCTGCTGGAACTCCGGGTCGAGATTGAGCGACAGCGGGTTCTTCGACATGCCGGGGTGCTGGGCCCCGAGGCTCGACGCCGGGTACGACTGCGTCAGCAGCTTGGCAAGCAACCGAGGCGTCAGCCGCAGCTGGCCGTACTCGCCGGCGTTGTCCGGACGGTCGATCGCGTAGGACACCGCGAAACCGGTCACCGCCGTGGGCGCGTAGGCGACGGGATCCGCACCCTCGACCTTGTGCGCCGAGGACACCATCGCGGCCGGCGCCTGGCCGTTGTCCATCAAGGCGAACGCCGCCATGTCGGACATCCGGTTGAGCTGGAACTTGAAGCGGTCCTTCCGCAGGCAGTACGAGGGCGACCACTGCAGCGCCGCCTGGCTCATGAGCTCGGACCCGAAGAAGGCGGTCGGTGCCCGGTCGTCGAGAACGTCGCACGCGTCGGGCGACAGGCCGAACTTCAGCGGCACGCTGATCCGGTTCCGCCAGTTCGACTCGGCCCACCAGTAGAGCGGTGACACCGCGTCGTCGACACCCTCGTTGGCGAAGTTGCTCGACCCCGGCGGGAAGCGGCCAGTACCAGTGCAGAGCGCGTCCGCGTCGAGACAGCTGATGCCCATGATCGGGATCACCACCAGCGTGCAGTCCGTCGCCTGGTTGCAGCCGAGGGACTCGTTCTCGATGTCTGTGCGCACCTCGAAGCTGGCGTCCCCGCTACCGTCGACATCGGTGAAGGCCGCCATCTCCGAGGGCGGGTACGACGCACCGACAGCTGCCTCGGGCGGCATCGTCTCCGTCGTGCAGGCTGGGAACACGGTTCCGTCGGCGGCGCGGAACGGCGTGATGTGGGTGGACAGGAACGGCACGTCCTGGCAGGTCGTCGCGTCCGGGTGGGGCGAGACGCCGGCCTTCTGCGCCCGATCGGCCTCGGTGGCGTACTCGTCGTGACGCCACACCGCCGCCGACTCGGTTGCCGACTGGGTGCGCTGCTGACGCGTCGAGGTCCAGCAGGTCTCGCGGGACATCTCCTGCTCCGCGGGCAGGGACGCGTCGTCGAGACCGCGGCACTGCAGGAGGACCACCGGGTACTCCTGCGCCATGCCGGACTCGCCGAACGGGTTCGCGGCGCGGCCACCGCTGGGGTGAGCTCCGGCCCAGTGCACGTGGATCCGCTCGCGACCCCACAGCTCGACCGTCTTGTCGACGGACACCGCGACGTCACGCGAGTCGAGCACCTGGCTGACACCCGCCACGAGCTGGGTCCGCGTCACGGTCTTGGTGGTGCTGAAGCCGGCATCCTGCCTCTCGGCAGCCACAGCGGGGCCGGCCGCCCAGCCCATCGGACCGGCGGAGGCGACCAGCAGCCCGGCCACCGCGAGAAGCGCACCGGTGCGAGCGCGGCTCATCCGGCCCCCCCGGCGCGCCGACGGCGCAGGCCGAGCGTCACCAGCCCTGGCGCCAGCACCAGGGCGACCAGCTCGATCACCGCCAGCAGCCCGAACACCCGGGTGCCCTCGGGGCGCGCGGCCGCAAGCTCGACCGGAACGGCGTACGTCGCCTCCTGACCGGCTCCCCCCTGGGCCACTGCCTGGACACCGCCTGCCGTCGGCGTGAGCGCAACTCCGGTCTCCGGGTCGACGGCAGGTGCAGCCGTGCCGCCTGCTGTGGAGCCTGTGCCCGCCGTTGCGCCGGAACTGCCGCTCGCCGGGGCGGAGCCGGTGCCCGACGCGCCGCCGGCCGCCGGTGCGACGCTGCCACCGTTGCCCCCCGGCTGGCCGCCCCCTGTCGACACTGCCGGGGCCGCTCCGCACGGGCCGGCGCCGAGCTTGTCGCACGCCGCCGGCGCCGGGGCGATGTCGGCGAGGTGGTTACGACTGAGGTTGCCCTTGACGAAGGTGGGGTTGTTGCAGCGGGTCGCGTCGCGGTTGGCGATGTCGACGCCGGGGTCCGCCGCGCCGAGCTTCCCGAGCTGGTCGAAACCTGCGCTCACCAGGTTCAAGGGCAGCGGCGAGTAGCCGTAGGCGCCGGCCTTGGTCTGCCCTTCGCACAGGGAGTAGAACATGAAGTCCACGAGGGTCTGCCTCTTCGACGTGGTCATGCGCCGGTCGGCCGCACCGGTCGGCAGGATCATGTAGCTGTAGGACGACAGCGGGTACGCCTGCGGCTCGGGCGACGCGTAGACGTCGTCGAGGATTTGGGTGAGGTAGTCCTTGGACCCCTCGTCGGCGTTGATCCTCGCGTGCGTGAGCGCGACCGCGACGTTGTACTGCGTCGGCTGCACGAAGTAGCCTGCCTTGTTGAGCAGCTTCACCACCGGGAAGTGCTTGTTCAGCGGGTAGGAGTACTCGATGTAGCCGATCGTCCCGTTGCCGGCCGCTCCGGCGATCGTGTTCATGACCTGGTCGGAGCCAGCCGCCGCGATCGCCCGGCCCTTGCGCGGGAAGTACGACGTGAGCCCGCTCTTGCCGAAGAACGGGCGCCAGTCACCGGAGTACTGCTTGTCCAGCCAGGTCGTGAACTGGGCGGTCGTTCCCGACCCGTCCGACCGCACGACGGGTGTGATCGCCAACGACGGCAGCTTGCGGCCGTTGTTGTCCTTGCTGATCGCCGGGTCGTTCCAGTTGGTGATCTGGTTGGTGAAGATCTTGGCGATCGTCGCCCCGGACAGCCGCAGGTCCTTCAGCAGCTGACCGCCCACCCGTACTTGGTAGGTGAACGACGTCCCGCCGGCGACGATCGGCAGGTAAGCGTAGGGCCGCCCGTTGCTGGTGTCGGCGTTGCCGTACTCGTCGGTGCCCTGGTACGGGATCTCACTGATCCCGAAGTCGGTGACGTACTGGGAGAAGTTCTTGCGACCCTGCGACGACCCGCCGCCGTTGTACGTCACCTTCATTCCGAGGGCGTCGACGTCGGAGATCCACTGCTGCAGGATCACTTCACTCCACGTGGAGCCCGACCCCTCGATCTGGGTGTACGCGGCCTGGGCGGACCCGGCGCCTTCTGCGACCAGGAGCACCGCGAGCAGCACGACGAGCAACAGGGACTTCAGGCGGGTCACGACGGCTCCTGGTCGGGGTGGGGGCGCCGGTGGCGCAGGCTCTGCCGCCGACGGGGTCGCACCGGCCGCGCCAACAGGCGGGCGGTGACGAACAGAGCGAGCACGCAGAACAGCAGGACCGCAGCAGCCCCGAACGCCCGGGTGATGTAGATCGGCTCACCGCTACGGACCGTGGAGAAGATGAACAGCGGGAGCGAGTTCATGACGCCGTGCACCGGGTCCGTCACCACGAACGACGCGGTGCCGGAGGTGAGCAGCACCGGCGAGGTCTCGCCGATGCCACGGGCGACGCCGAGGATCAAGGCGGTCGCGAGTCCGGGCCGCGCAGCGGGCAGCACCACGTGCCAGACCGTTTTCCAGCGGCTCGAGCCGAGCGCCAGACCTGCCTCGCGCAGACCGGCCGGCACGACCCGGAGCACGACCTCGGACGCGCGCGCGATGATCGGCAGTATCATTACCGAGAGCGCCATGCTGGCCGCGAACCCCGAGCGCTGCACGCCCAGGCCGACGATCAGCGTCGTGTAGACGAACAGGCCGGCGACGATCGAGGGCAGCGCGGTCATCGCCTCGACAACCGTGCGGACGACACGTGCGAACCGTCCGCCGATCTCGGTGAGGTAGACCGCTGTCCCGATGCCGAGCGGCACTGTCACGACGATGGCGATCGTGAGCTCGATGGCCGTGCCCACGATGGCGTGGAGGATGCCGCCGCGGGTGAAGGGGTCGCGGGGCCCCACGCCACTCATGTCGTCGACGTACATGTTGAGGTGCGGCAGGGCCTTGGCGCCACGGGCGAAGATGAACACCACCGCGCTGAGGAGGGCGAAGCCGACGACCGAGGCGGCCGACGTCACGACACCCGTGGCGACGCGGTCGCGCACGTCCGTCGCGGACCCGGTCAGCGCCGCGGCAACGGCGAGCACGAGCAGGCCGAGCACGAACCAGCAGAGAGCAAGAGGAAGAAGGCCTGGCCACGGCATCAGTCGACGGCAGACGATCCAAGCCAGTGCCAGGCCGGCGAGCCAGGACCCGATCAGGACGAAGCGTTCCTCGGCGGTAGCCCGGCTGACCCGTCGACGGACCTGGTCCGGCCCGTGGTCGACCGGCTCCTGCTCGGAGCGCAAGGTGGTCGCCTGCACCGCACGCAGCGATCGCAGATCGACCTCGTCGCGGTGCTGGCTGGGGGTGAGCGAGGTGGCCATCAGGCGTCCGTCCCGGCGCCCGACCGGCTGCGCGCGACGAGGATCGCGGCCAGGGTGTTGATCAGCAGCGTGATGAGGAACAGGACGAACCCGGCCGTGAGCAGTGCGGACAGCTGGGCGTCCGACGCCTCGCCGAACCGGCCGGCGATCAGGGCCGAGACGGTGTTCGTACCGATCTCGAGGATGCGCGGCTTGACCTCGAACGCCGGCGAGATGATGAGCAGAACAGCAATGGTCTCGCCGTGGGCGCGGCCGAGGCCCAGCATCGTTCCGCCGATGATGCCGCCGCGACCGAAGGGCAGCACGACGGTGCGGATCATCCCCCAGCGGCTCGACCCCAGAGCCAGGGCGGCCTCCCGCTCGCCCTGCGGCGCCTGGCCGAACACCTGACGCATCACGGCACATGCCATCGGCAGGACCATCATCGCGACCGCCAGACCGGCGATGAATGCCGACGCCGTGTAGCGCGACTGGTCCCACGTCGCAGCGTTCGGGTCAGCGTCCACAGCGAACATCGGGATCCATCCCAGTGTCCGCTGCAGCCAGAGGGCGACCGCGCTGGCATGCGGTTGCAGCAGGAAGAACCCCCAGAGCCCGTAGATGATGCTCGGCACTGCCGCCATCAGGTCGACCATCGACGTCAACGTCGCCCGCAGCCGCACCGGCGCGTACTCGCTGATGTAGAGCGCCGTCGCCACGGACAGCGGGAACGCGACCACCAACGAGACCATCGCCACCTCGAAGGTGCCGACCAGCACGGCGCCGATTCCGAGGACGTCGGCCTCCGGCTGCCAGCCGGTCTCGGTGAAGAACGACAGCCCGTAGCGCCGGATGGTGGGGACGGACTGAAGGGCCAGGAAGAATGCGATCCCCCCGGTGACGAGCAGCACGGTGGTGGCGACGGCGCGTGCCCCGACGGCGAAGACCCGGTCCGTTCCGGTCAGCGCTGACGACAGCCGGCGCGGCCGATCAGCATCCAGGCTGGGCGCCTGAACGCGCAAGACGGTGCTCAACGGTCGACCTCGGTCTCGTGGTGCGGCGGCGGACGAGCCGAAATCTAGGGAGCCGGCAACGCCCGCCGCCCCGCCTCAGATGAACGACGGACGAACAAGCGGTGGCGATCACCGCAGGATCGGTGCGAGCCGGGCATCGCCCGCTCCGCGCGACCGCTGGCTGCCCGCCCCGTCAGGCGGCCGGGTCGAACCGCTCCACCGCGTGCAGCACCCCGTCGACCTGGTGCACGAGCCACCAGCCGCCCTTCTTGATGCTGGTGGGCTGGCGAAGCCGGCGGCTCCGGTCGCGGCCCAGGGCCGACAGCAGGCCGACCAGGACCGGCTGCTGCGCGCAGACCACCAGCCCGTCGCTCTCCGCGACCCTTCGGCGCAGCCTCTCCGCGACGTCGGCCGACCGGTCGAGGAACGCGTCCCGGACCAGGTCGATGTCGCGCAGCACCTCGAGCCCCGTCGCGCGGGCAACAGGGCGAAGTGTCTCCAGGCAGGACGGCACGTCGGCGCTCAGGAGGTCGCTCACGCCGACCCCCTCCAGGATGGGCACCAGTGCCTCCGCTTGCCGGCGACCGGCCCCGTTCAGCCGCACCTGTCGTCGAGGCCCGCGGCCCCGCGACGCCGTGGCTGCGTGCCGGACCAGCAGGATCGGCGTCGTGTCCCGCGGCGTCCGCGCGAAGACGTCGAGAACCGCCTGGTCCCGAGGGGCTGTCATGGCGCGCCTGGCCTCCCGCAGCGAGAGCCACTGCAGCTCGTCCACCTCCCGGGACACCTCGAACTCGCCACCGGCGGCCCGCATGCACCAGTACGACACCACCTTGGGCACCGATCGGCCGCCGGACCTCACCTGGTACCTCGACTCGATGAGGTGCGGTCCGATCCGCGGCAGGTGCCCGGTCTCCTCGGTGACCTCGCGCAGGGCCGCCACCAGGACGTGCTCCCCCGGCTTCACCTTGCCCTTCGGCAGCGACCAGTCGTCGTACGCCGGCCGGTGCACGACCGCGACCCGCGGGTCAGTGGGATTGCCGCGCCACAGGACTCCCCCACCGGCGACCACGGTGGCCGGACGCGTCACGGTGCCACCTCGGCCCACAGCTGCTCGTAGCACCGGGCGGCCCGGCTGCCGGGTGCAAACGCCGGGACCGGCGCGCGCTGCTCGGCCATCTGCTCGATCAGGGCCAGCGACGGCACGACGGTGTCGGCCACCCGGCCGCGGTCACGAGGGATGGCGTCGATGACGTCGCGATGCAGCCGCTTGCGCCGGTCGGCCATCGAGAAGAAGGCCACGACCTCGGGACGGGGCTTCGGCGAGTCGGCCACGAACCGGGTGAGCTGGTCGTACGTGCGCAGCGACAGCGTCGCCGGGATCAGCGGAACGAGCAGGACGTCCGCGGCGCGAAGCACGTTCTCGGACACCAGCGAGGCGCTCGGCGGGCAGTCGAGGAACACGATGTCGTAGTCGTCCGCCACTCCCGAGAGCAGCTGGTCGAGCCGACGGGTCCGCTTCTTCGCGTCGTCGAGCTCGAGGTCCATGTTGCGGTAGGAGAAGTCCGCCGGCAGCAGGTCCAGCCGCACGAAGTCGGTCGCCTTGATGGCTTCGTCGACCGGCCGTCGACCGGACACCAGGGCGCGCCCGCCACCCTTCACCCGCGGCTTCACCCGGAACAGGAACGTGGCTGCGCCCTGCGGGTCCAGGTCCCAGATCAGGGTCCTGCGGCCGGACGCCGCAGCCAGGTACGCGAGGTTGACTGCCGTGGACGTCTTTCCCACCCCGCCCTTGATGTTGTACGTCGCGAAGACCTTCACCGACGGGCCTCGCCGCCGGAGTACAGCCGCCGCATGCGGCGCTCGCCGGCCGGACGGACGTAGCGTGCGAAGGCCGCGTCGAACTCGGTGCGGGCCTGCTGCTGCTCGCGGTCGAGGTGCGCGACCAGCTCGCCCATCGCCAGCAGCGTCGACGCGCCCGCGCCGTCGGCCACCATCTCCTCCGCGAACACGCGCAGCGTGTTGCGCTGCACCTCCGAGTCCTGGAAGCGACCGAGAACGTCCTGCAGGCCCTTGAGGTCGCCGACCGCCTTGGCCACGTCGCCCTCGTCGAGCACCGGCGCGAACGCCTCCAGGGCGTAGCGGAGCTCCTTGCTGCGCTTCCGGAGCACGTGCAGGTCCTCCGCGGGCGAACCGGGACCGATGGCTGCACCGCCCTTCACGACCCGACGGTGTGCACGCAGGAGCTGCTCGCGCGCGAGTGCGACCGCCGGGAGCCCCCTCCCGCCCGCGGCCCGAGTCGCACGTACCGAGTCCTCCCACTCGTCGAGCAGCTGCCGCATCCGCGCTCCCCTGAGACCTCGCAGCAGGACCCGTCGC
The DNA here is from genome assembly GCA_038246545.1 of Actinomycetes bacterium. GTDB lineage: Bacteria > Actinomycetota > Actinomycetes > JACCUZ01 > JACCUZ01 > JBBRVW01. The sequence goes on from JBBRVW010000006.1 coordinate 109,189, forward strand.
GCAGCCGTCCGGCGCTGGTCGAGGTGCTGCGCGAACAGCTCGAGGTCCGCGTCGGTCCCCGCGACCAGCCAGCCGGCCATCTCGGGCAGCTCGAGCTGGTAGACGTCCAGGTCGCGGACCGGGGTGGTGAGGTCGCCGAGCCACTTGAACTGCGGCTCCCACGTGGCGCGCCACCCGTCGGGGAGGACGGAACGTCCCAGCTTGAGGACGGACCGGGTCCGGCGGATCGCGACCCGCACGTCGTGCAGGAACTCGGTGTCGACGTCGTCGACGGCGCCCGGGACGTTGTCCCGGATCGCGGTGAGGAAGTCCAGGAGCTCGTCGGAGAGCAGGTCGACCGCCGGGGACGCCGGGTCGACGTGCCGGCCGGCGACGTCGTCGGCGGCGTCCGGCGCCGGGTCGTCGGGGACCGACTCGAGCAGGGTAGTGACCAGCCGCCAGGCGCGCTCCGTCTCTTTCTCGTAGCCGCGGAGGGGGCGAAGGACGAGGACCGGCATCTCGGCCGACCCTCCGTCCGAGGGCTCGTCGAAGACAACGCGCGCCACGATCTTGCGGTCGCCGTTGCGCAGCTCGGCGCGTCGGACGAGCCGACGCCCCTCGTCGCGGACGACCAGGGCTCTGATGCCCGCGAGGCGGCTCACCTCGTCGCGCAGCGGTCCCGCCGGAAGCCGCTCCGCCATCACCGGCCACCGCGGGCGGTCCGGGCCGACGCCCACCACCAGGGTCTCGGCCGGACCGGCCAGCTCGAGCCGCTCGTCCGAGGTCTCGGTGACGTGCTGCAGTCGACACCCCGCCCTGGCCAGCCTTCCGTCGAAGGTATCGAGCCTGGTCCGGCGTACCACCCGCGGCGTGCCGACCACGAGGTCAAAGGTGGTCGACAGCAGCTCGTGCACCGCGTCCACGTCGAGCGGACCGGGGCCGACAGGTCGGGCGGCGAAGGCGTCGGTCATGGTGGGCGAACCCTAGACCGGCCGGATGAACCGGAGGGGAACACGTCGACATCCGGGCCAGGTGCGCCCCCGCCGCAGGCGTCGACAGTTGCTTCCGGTAAAGACGACGCATGGACAGTCACCAGGAGGTCGAGCGGAAGTTCGACCTGGCCCCCGACCAGGAGGTCCCCGACCTCGCGCGCGGACCCGTCGCGGTCGTCGGCGAGCCGGTCGTGACCGAGCTGGTCGCGACGTACTTCGACACGGCACACCTTGCCCTCGCCGCCGCCGGCATCACGCTGCGGCGGCGCACCGGCGGGAGCGATGCGGGCTGGCACCTGAAACTGCCGAAGGTGGGCGATGCCCGCGTGGAGCTGCACCGGCCGCTCGGTCGGGGGACTCGCACCGTGCCCAAGCAGCTCCTCGACCAGGTCCGTGCCGTCGTCCGCGACCACGCCCTCGCACCCGTCGCCGGGCTGCGGACGACCCGGGTGGAGCGCCATCTGTTCGACGCGGACGGTATGGACCTCGCCGTGGTCGCCGACGACACCGTCGAGGCAGAGCGCCTCACCGGCGACGGCGAGCAGCTCCGGTGGCGCGAGCTGGAGGTCGAGCTGGTCGCCGGGGACGACTCCGCCCTGGAGGCGGTCGCCGCGACCCTCGCGGATGGCGGCGTGGCGCCCTCGGCGTCCTCGTCCAAGCTCGCGCGCGTCCTAGGCAACAATCTGGCGGACCGAGCTGACCGGACATCCGCGTCGCGCCGGACCGCCGACGGGTCAGTCGGCGCCCACGTGAAACGCCTGGTCGCCGAACAGGTCGGCGAGCTCCTGAGCCACGACGCCGGAGCCCGTACTGGGAACGAGGAGCCGGTGCACGACCTGTGTGTCGCCGCGTGGCGGTTGCGGTCGATCCTTGCGACGTACCGGTCGGTGCTGGACCGGACGGCTACCGACCGAGTGCGCGACGAGCTCCGCTGGCTCGGCACCGAGGGCGGCGCTGCCCGGGACGCCGACGTCCAGCACGCACGGCTGCTCGCTCGGCTCGAGGTGGTCCCGAGCGACCTCGTGCTCGGCCCGGTCCGCCGCCGGGCTCAGCTTGAGATGCAGGTGCGCATCCGGACCGGGCTCGGTCGGCTCCGAGCGGCCCTGGACAGCACCCGCTACTACCGGCTGCTGGACGACCTGGACGCCCTGGCGGTCGCGTTGCCGCTGACGAAGGCCGCGCGTGAGCCGGTCGGCCACGTGCTCCCGCGTGCGGTGGGTCGACAGGTGCGCCACGTGCTGCGGGCTGCCGACGCCGTTGCCGGAGCCGGCCCGGCGGGCGCGGACGCCGACCGGGGTCTGCACCAGCTGCGCAAGGCGGCCAGAGGAGCGCGCTACGCCGCGGAGTCGGCCGCCCCGGTGCTCGGCCGTCGGGCGAGGCGCCTCGCGGGCCGGATGGAAGACCTGCAGGAGCTGCTGGGCGAGCACCAGGACGCGGTCACCGCGCGGTCGCTCTACCTCGAGCTGGGCGCCGCCGCGCACGAAGCCGGCGAGAACGCCTTCACCTTCGGGGTCCTGCAAGCCGAAGAGGACGCCGTCGCGCGCGCCGCGGCCGCGCGCCACCCGGAGGTGCTCCGGCGCGCGGTGTCCGCCAAGTCGGCCGGGTGGGTCACGGGCACAGGTGACGGTCAGGAAGCGACCAGCAAGCGCCGGGAGCGACGGCGGACGGCCCGCTCGTAGACGCGCTCGTACGATGCGACGGTGGCGACCCGCTCGAACGCCAGGGCCGCAGCGCGGCCCGCAGCCGACAGGGCGCGACGTCGCCCGGGATCAGCCACCAGGTCTCCCACCGCCGCCGCGAAACCGGACCCCCCGAGCTCGTCGGCGACCAGCACTCCGGTCCGGCCATCCACGACGACGCCGGAGTTTCCGCCGACCGCGTAGGCCACTGAGGGCACACCCGAGGCCAGGGCCTGGAGCAGGACGCCCGAACACGCCTCGGACGCGCTGGGGAGCAGCACCACGTCGGCCGCAGCGAGGAGGGCGTGCGCCTGCTGGGGGTCGCGCACACCGGCGAGCACCACCAGGTCAGCGACCCCGAGCGCATCGGCCCGCTCGAGCACGCCGCTCCGGTCGGGGCCGTCACCGACGAGGAGAAGGGTCGTCGGCACGACCTGGTTGGCCGCGACCAGGGCGTCGACGCAGCGCGCCGCGCGCTTGACCGGGCGGAAGTTTGAGGAGTGCACGAGCAGCAGCCCGTCGCGGCGCGACCGGGCGATCAGTGCGCTCGAGCAGACGTCGGGACTCGGGGCCGGGTCGATCCAGTTGGGGATGACGTGCGTCCGGGACATGCGCACGCCCAGGTCGTCCCGCAACCGACGAGCAAGGTAGGGCGACACGGCGGTCACCGCGTCGCACCGCTGCAGCAGCCCGGCCAGCAGCGCCGAGGTTCCCGCCGGCACGTCGGTGACGTCCGTCCCGTGGGCCGAGGCCACCACGGCGACGCCCGATGCGAGGGCCGACACCGCAAGGGTCGTGGCCGGCAGCAGACCACCGAGGTAGTGCGGGTTCACGACGTCGGCGCGAGTGTCGCGGGCGACGACTCCTGTGAGCTCTGCAGTCCGGAGCAGGGCGAGGATGTCGTCGCCGACGACTGCGTGCCTGCCCTCGGTGGGTTGGTGGAAGGTCACTCCGCGGACACTGCCGTCGTCGGCGAACGGTCGCCCGGCAGACACGAGATGGACCTCGTGGCCCCGGTCGGCAAGCGCACCGGCAAGCCGCACAGTGGCGATTGCCGAGCCCCCCATCGTCGGCAGGCAGGAAAGAACGAGGCGCATGCGTCGAGGGTGCGGAGCCGGACGGGACGGGGCAATCCCGGCCGCGTGGTGTCCCGGTGAACAACACGTGACGGTTCGGCGACAGCCGCGCCCGGGCGCCGTTCACCATCGGACGTGAGCTGCGCCAGCGGGCTAGCGTGGCCCGATCCCCGAGGAGGCGTTCCCACGATGACGGCCATGGACCTGTCGCAGTACAAGGTCGTCGACGACCGGGACGACGACCCAGTGCTCCTGCACGTCGACGGCACGCCCGTCGACACCTGGCGCGAAGGGTACCCGTATCCCCAACGGATGGACCGCGACGACTACGACCGGGAGAAGCGCCTGCTGCAGATCGAGCTGCTCAAGCTGCAGGAGTGGGTCAAAGACCGGGGCGAGCGCATGGTCATCGTCTTCGAGGGCCGCGACGCTGCCGGCAAGGGCGGCACCATCAAGCGGTTCATGGAGCACCTCAACCCCCGCGGCGCCCGGGTCGTCGCCCTCGCCAAGCCCACCGAGCGCGAGTCGACCCAGTGGTACTTCCAGCGCTACGTATCCCACCTACCTGCCGCGGGCGAGGTCGTCATGTTCGACCGCTCCTGGTACAACCGGGCGGGGGTCGAACGGGTGATGGGCTTCTGCTCCGAGGACGAGTACCGGGAGTTTCTGCGCGAGGCGCCCTTGCTCGAGGAGATGTGGACCAGGGCGGGCATCCACCTGGTCAAGCTGTGGTTCTCGGTGTCGCGCGGCGAGCAGCACACCCGCTTCGTGATCCGGCAGATCGACCCGGTGAGGCAGTGGAAGCTGTCTCGCACGGACATCGAGTCGCTGGACCGCTGGCGGCAGTACACCGACGCCAAGGAGGCGATGTTCTACTACACGGACACGGAGGCCGCTCCGTGGACGGTGATCAAGAGCAACGACAAGAAGCGTGGCCGGGTCGAGGCCATGCGCTGCGTCCTGAGCCGGTTCGACTACGACGGCAAGGACCATGATCTGGTCCGGTCGCCGGACCCTCGCGTCGTCGGCCCGGCCAGCGACGTGATCGAGACCGACGAGCGCGCGGACCGGGTCTTCCCGGAGCTGGTCTGACCCACGGTCGGGGTGCCCACAAGTCGGCGAGCGCCTGGTCGACAGCGACGACGAGCCGTCGATAGCTGCGGTCGACCGACCGGGGCATCCCGAAGCCGCCGCCGAGCTCGAGGCTGACGAAACGGTGAAGGGCACTGCGGACGAAGCGCGCCGCGTCGATGGCTGACGCTCCGGTGATGCCATAGCCCGCCAGCATGCCGGTGAGGGCGGAGAGGATCTGGCCGGCCGCGGCCGCGTGGTCGTCATGGTCCGGCGTCGGAGCGCGCAGGACGTAGGCGTAGCAGCCGGGGTGAGCCAGCGCGGAGTCGCGGTAGGCCGTGGCCAGAGAGTCGAGGGCTTCCGACCCCGCCTGGCCGGTGCTGGCGCGACGTAGCCCGTCGCCCACCGCGCGCTGCACTTCGACGGCGAGCAGGCCGTGTACATGGTCGAGCCCGTCGACGTGCTTGTAGAGGCTGGGCTGCGCGACTCCGAACCTCTTGGCGAGCTCGGACAGGGTCAGCCGTTCGCGACCTACCTCGTCAACCAGCAGTGCGGCCTCGCTGACGATCACGTCGGGAGTCAGGCCCGCCCTAGGCATGGGTGACCTGGTCGACCATCCGAGCCACGGCAGCGGCAGTCACCTCGGGCGCCTGGACCTGCAGGTAGTGGCCGACCTCGGGAACCATCACGACCTCCGCCTCGAGCGCGGTGGCGATCCAGCTCGCCTCCTCGGCCGGTCCTTCCAGTCGACGTCGGCGGAGCCCATGACGACTAAGGCCGGGTCAGCAGCTCGGCAAGGCGCCACTCTGCCGGCGCGTGTGAGGTGCGGGTCGTCTGCACGAAGGCCTTCCAGTGCCCGGCCGGCGGAGGTTGTCGCGGACCAGGGCATTGTGCTCATCGAATCCCTGCGGCTTGGCACCCGGGAACAGCTTCGGGTAGCAGGACATGAACGCCGCCGGTCCCCACGGCTTGGTCATCAGGACCCGGAAGGAGCAGGGTGCGCAGCGCTCCGCCGGCCGGGTCGCGGGCGAAGGGTCCGAGCAGCGCCAAGCCACGCATCTTCTCGGGCGCCGCTGCTGCCGCGATGACTTGCTGCGCCGGCACCCATCGAGCTGCCGACGACGAAGGCGGGAGCGCCCAGCTCGTCGACGAGAGCGAGGATATCGCCCGACAGGGCAACGTCGTCATTGGAGGTGAAAGTCGCGTCGCTGTGGCTGTGCCCGCGGATGTCCATGGTCACCACTCGGTCGCGATCGACAAGCCGAGTCACCAGGAACCGGTGGCTGTGCCGGATCTCGCCGATGCCGGGCACGCAGATCACGACCGGACTGTCGGTGCCGGTCCGGTTGTAGGCCAGCCGTCCCTCAGGACGTCGCACAAGTGGCTAATGCTCATAGCCAGAAGCTGGCATCATTCGCCTGGTGCAAGGGCTCCCGCTAGTGCCTCGGTCTGGGTGCATGGGCGGGAACCGGGTCAACTGGAGCTTTGGTAGCAGCTCGACGTGCGGGCCAACCCCGGCCCCGACGCCGAGGCCGGTCCGCTGCGTCGGATCCGCTGGGTTCCCACCGCCGGAGCACCTGACGTCCCTCACCGAGGCAGCCCCCGACCAGCCGCGTGTCGGCTGGTCGGGGGCCGTGGTGATTGACAGGCGGTTGAGTCAGTCCCGACCGCTGCTCCGGTCCTCGTCCTCCCTGTGGTTGGAGGACGAGGGGCTGGGGACGAGCTCGTAGGTGACGTTGTCGCCGTGCTGCTGGGTCCAGAACACCCGCCACCCGTCCTTGAATGGCGTGGGGACGCGCGTGCCGAGCAGCCCGCGGACGCTCGGGTCGCCGTCGGACACGTGGATGCCGGTGATCTCGTTGTCGCCGTCGTTGCCCGAGGTGGTGAAGGCCGAGTCGATGGTGGCGGAGGCGTCGCGGCCCTCGGCGAGGAACCGGGTCGGGGTCACCCCAGAGGCATCGGCTCGGCGAGCGCTGTAGGCGTAGCCGGAGTCCAGCGCGTTGCGCTGGGTGTGCAGTGTGTCTCCGGCATCCTCGACCACGAGCACGTCGTTGTCCGTGGCGAACGCGATGTTGTCGAAGCCGGTGTGCGCCTGGTCGCCGAGGGCGAACAGGTTGAGCTTCCCGGTCGCCGCGCCCGGGCCGTCCTGGCGGAGCCGGAAGATGCCGCCCCAGCCACCCGCGCTGGCGTTGGCAGTGCTGGTCGCGTTGGTGTCGCCGGTCTCGGTGAAGTAGAACTCGCCGAACCGGGTGCCCGGCCGGAAGACGCCGTTCTCTGGCCGCTTGAAGGGAGTCGCCTTCGCGGCCTTCGCGGCCGCGGTGGCACAGAACGTCGTCGACGCGTTCGCGGCCGTCGTCTGGTGCACCGGTACCCACGTCGTGGTGAAGGTCTTGCCGTAGGTGTGCAGGTCCTTGATGTCCTGTGAGTCCAGAGCTGCTGCGGTGTCCATCGGGGTGCCATCGGCCCGTTGCACCTGCAGCGCCTGCAGCGTGCCCGTGGTGAGGTCGCCGGGAGTGTGCGGGACGAAGCGGTAGAGGTAGGAGTTCGCCAGCTTGCCGTTGGTGCCGGACACGGTGGAACCGCCGACGTCCTCGACGAGGTAGACGCTGCCGTCCGACGCCGTCTGCACGCCCTCGTAGCCGCCCTTGCCCAGCGCAGGCACCTCGGTAAACCGGGCGTCCGAGCCGTACGCCGCGTCGCCCATCCAGACTCCGCCGCCCCCGGTGCCGTTCGAGGCACAGCCGACTTCGGCGGCCATCAGCAGCTTCTTGGCGAACGGGTTCCAGCTGGAGCCGTCGAAGTCGGGCAGCCCAGCCCCGGCGGCGTCCTTGGTCGACAGGATCGTGACACGGTGCGCGGAGTCGGCGTCGAGGTTGATGCGGGTCACGTAGCCGGGGGTGCCGGACTCATGGCCCTGGTAGAGGAAGTGCGTCCCGTAGCTGTACGTCGGGTCCGGACCAGTCTGGTGGCGCTGCACCAAGTAGGTGTTCTTGTCCGGCTCGGTCTTGTGCGCCTCGGTCAGCGGCGTGGAGCCGATGACCGGCACCAACGGCGGGGTGCCGTCGACCGCGTCGTAGCCGTAGTAGCCGACCCCGCCCTGCGGGTTCTCCACCAGTAGCGACCCCTGTGCCCAGGCGACGGCTGCAAGCTCCGGGGACAGGCGGTTGGGACTGCTGAGCCCCGGTGCCTTGGGATTGGCCTGCCCGACGCCCGTGAGCATCGGGTGGTCGCTGGCCCCGGCTGCGGACGCGCTCGCAAACGCGGCCACCGCCAGGCCACCGGCGGCGAGGGCCGCCAGCCTGCTCCTTAGTGTGACGATCATCGTGTGCTCCCTCTCGCCGGCGAACGGCCGGTCGCGACCCGCAGTCCTGCGGGTCCCACCCAGCCAACGGGTAACGGTCGTCTGTCGGGCCAGGTCCGGGTGGCGGGGGGACGTCGGTCGGGTGAACACGCCCCGCGCTTGCGTGCGTCGGTCAGCCGATGGCAAGCCGCCGTGCGGCCGAGGGCAGCCTGCGGGTGCCAGTCCACGTGGTCGGCGCAGTCGCCCCCCCGGGCGCGGCCGGCGACCGCCGGTGGCACCTGCCATCGTGGCGCCGTCAGGTCAGGAGGGAGACGTCGAGGGCGGTCGGGAAGTTGGTGAGGCTGGCGTCGCACGATGTGCGCCGGGCACTCCCCACCGCCACACGATCATCTCCAGGTCGGCGGCAGCGGGACGCCCGGGGGCACCGGGCCAGGCTGCTCGGGCGGCCCGACCGGCGGGCCTGACCTGGTTCCCGGCCCGGTGCGCCAGCTTGCCGAGGTCGAGATGGCCGACCAAGAGCTGGCCGGGCCGGACCGGGTGCGCGCCGCTCTCACCAGCAGCAGCCCCGGCTGGCGGTCGGCGCGGCTCACGGCCAGCGCCGTGCCACCTCGCGCAAGACCGCCGGCTGGACGCGCTGGCCGCTGACGTCCGGTCAGGTCCGGGCCGCGAGGGCACGTCCGACGGCGCACGCGTTGGTCCGATCTCTTTCACCGGTCCGGACAGCTCGGCCCTGATGCCGACGAAGTGCAGACCCGGGCGGCCGGCAGGTCGTCGGCGCGGCGCACGCGGCCGGCAGGTCGTCGGCCCCGTGCACGCGCGGGACCCCGTGCCGCTCGAGCACGCCGAGGTGCCCGACCAGTGGCTCGAGACCGGTCGTCCGGCCTGCCGTTCTGGTTGGCGGGCGCCTACGGGACGCCGACGCGGCTCACCGCCACCCGGGATGCGGGCGCCGCCGGGGTCCAGATCGGCGCCCTGTTTGCCTCGGCTCGGAGGATTCTCCGACACATAGCCGTGGTGCCGGCACCCACCGACAACGTCCGGCGCCAGCCAGCGATCCGGGTGAATGGGTAACCACTCGAGCGAGAGCCCCGGAGGCGACTGCGGGTCGCAAGAGCTGAACGCCGGCAGCGCAGCGAGCATGAGGGAGGGGCGCACACACCCTCGAGGAATGAGCGCCTGGCCAGCAAAGGGCATGGTTCGTCACACGCTGCCGGGGTGGTGTCGTCAAAGTGACGCTGCTTGCCCTGCGGGTAGTCGAGCAGGAGACCGATGGGACTTGGTAGCGGGGGTGATCCTGGCGACACCGCGCGCGGTCCCGGTCCTACATCCCAAGGGATCGGCCAGTTTGCTGAGGCCCGGTGTCGTGAGCGCTCCATCGTCGTGACCTGCCGTCCTCGCCGGCCCACCGTCCTCGTTCTCGCCCGGCTGCGGCTCGGGGTGAAGGCTCGCGGAGCCGGGCGGCGGGGATCGCGACCGCCTGCTGGCGGGCCTGGTCGAGCAGGGTGTGCGCGGTTTGTTGGGCGCCGGTTCGGGCGGTGGCGGTCTGCAGGGCGCGGACGGCGTCGTCGAGGCTGGGCGCGGTGCCGGGAGGTCGGGGCCGGTGCACGTCGTCGTCGGCGGGTTCGGTGCTGAGGTGGACGTGGTTGGCGTGCCGGCCGCGGGTCATCCCGACGTAGAGGTGTTCGCGGTCCAGACCGGGGCGGGCGAGCAGGATCCCGAGGTCGGCGGTGGCGCCTTGGGCGCCGTCGATCGTCGATGCCCAGCCGTAGGTGGCGTGCGCGGCGAGGTAGGTCGCGGGCAGCATCGCGCGGCCCCGGCCGGCCAGGTCCTGCACGTGCAGGCCGCCGCCGGGGGCGGGGCCGAGGACGGTGAACCGGTCGCCGTTGCGGACGTGGCCGCCGTCGCCGAGGGGCAGTCGGCGGTCGTTGCGCCGGGCCCGCAGGATGTCGCCGGCCTGCCAGGTCCGGCCGCCGGCCACGGCGAGCACCGGGCCGTGCACGGTGCCGCCCTGGAGGGCGGCGTCACGGGCGCGGTGGTTTAGGGCGTCGACGTCGGTGCGGGCGCGGGCCATCATCAGCGCGTCCAGGCCCTCGGCGGTGGCGGCCTGCCACCGGGCGTGCACGGCGTCCAGGGCGGTGTCGAGGTCGGCCGCGGGGTGGATCCGGTCGTGGTCGGCGTAGCGGGCCCAGACCGCCGGGTTGCCCTGCCGTAGTGCCCGGGTGGCGGCGGCCTCCCAGGGTGCGGTGAACCGGCGGATCCCTTCCAGCTCGATGGCGTCGACCCGCGCCGCGAGGGCCGGGAGCAGGCCGCCGGCGCGTTCCACCGGCCCGATCTGCGCCGGGTCGCCGACCAGCACCAGCTTCGCGCGGGCGGCGTGAGTGGCGGCGACCAGTGCGGCCAGGTCCGTGGTGGCCAGCATCGCCGCCTCGTCCACCAGCAGCACCGTGGCTGGCCCGACCCGCCACCGGGCCGCGTCTCCCGGTGGCAGGTGCGGGAGGCGGGGTTGTTCGTGGACCCACTTGGCGACGGTGTCCGCCGGGGCGCCGGTCGCCGCGGACAACTCCGCGGCCGCGCGGGCGGAGGGGGCCAGACCGGTGACCTGGTAGCCGGCGGCGGTCCACGAGGCGGCGGCCGCGCCGAGGATGGTGGTCTTCCCGGCCCCCGCGGGCGCGATCAGCACCGCCACCATCTTCCCGCCGGTGACGAGCTGCCGGACGGCGTCGTGCTGCTCCGGGTCCAGCCCGGCCCGCGCCGCACAGGCGGTGACCAGGTCCTCGGGGACCACCGCTCGCCCGGCGGTGACCCCCGCCTGGGCGACGGTCAGGATCCGGGCCTCCAGGGCCAGCAGGTCGGCGGTGGCCCACCGGGTGTCGCTGGCCCGCGGGGTGACCCCGTCCTGCACCCGCCCCACCGCCACCGCCTGCTCCAGGGCCAGCGCCTGGTCGGTCAGCGCCTGCACCTGCGCGCGGACCTGGTCCGCGGTCGCCGCGGTGGCGGTCAGCCCGGCGGCGACCTGGACGGTGACGTCGGCGCGGGAGAACGTCGCGGTGCGCTCGCCGGCCGCGGCCAGCGCCTGCTGCGGCAGCCTCGACAGGGCCAGCCGGCCGGCCGCAGGGTGGGTGTGCGCGGCCTGCCGGGCGCGGTGGGCGGCGACGCCGACCGCGCGCAGCAGCCGGTCCGGGCTCCACCCGTCCCGGGCGGCCTCGGCCCGCCACCTCTGCTGCAGTGCCCCCTGCTGCTCGTGCTGTTTGGCCGGGCGGGTCTTGAGCACCGACGTCTTGACCACCGCCGCCCGCTCGGCCGCGGTCAGCTGCCGGCCCAGCTCGGCCTGGTAGGCGGCCAGGGTCGGGGCCGCGTCCGCCTGTACCTGTTGGGCGCGCTTGGACCAGGTGGTCATCAGGGCGGCCGGGACGCCGGCGACCTCGGCCTGCCCATGCGGGTTGGCCGGCTCGAACACGACGCCGAGCCGGCGGGTGAGCTCGGCCCGCAGCGCCGCCTGGTAGAGCGCGCCGGCGGCCTTCTTGTGGTGGTAGATCTCGTGGCCGTCGATGCTGCGCCAGCCGCCGTCGGCGCACCGCAGCTTGTTCACCACCAGCGCATGCGAGTGCAGCTGCGGGTCCCCGGCCCGCGAGCTCCGATGGTCGAAGATCGCGGCGGCGAACCCGGCGGTGCGAATAGGGGTCACCCCGTCGGTGCCTTTCCGGGATATCGCGGCGCGGTCGTCCAGAAATGTCAGCGCGGCTCGGACCGCGGCCTGGTGCGCGGCGGCAATCTCGGTCGCGATGTGCGGTCCGCCTACCGCCCACAATGTCGACACCGACTTCGGTGCGGAGAACGTCAGGTCATACCCGGTGACCCCGTCCGACCGCCAGGCCCGACCCAATCGCCGACCGGTGACCGGGTGCAGCCCGCGGGCCAGCAGCGACTCCAGGTCCCGCTCGAGCACCATCGCGTCGCGGGCCAGGCCCAGCTCGGGCAGGCCCCGGCCGAACCAGCGCCCCGGCGCCTCCCCGCGGGCCAGGAAGTACTCGCTCGGGTCGGTGGCTACCTCGCGCTGGTAGTACCGCCACGAGGCCGTCCCGATTTTCGCCGAGCTCAACACGAGCGGACCGTAGCATTCCCGGAATGCACATGTCTGCGCTATCCAAGACCATGATCAAGAGGGTGCGGACAATGCCCGTCGTGAGGTGACGATAGTGCGGCGAGTGACGGATTGTGAAGGGGTCTAGCGGTCAATTGCGGTAATGCTGGGATGCCTGGCAACAGGGATTGGAGACAGGGGAAAGAATCTTGGAGGCGGCGGCGTGTCGGACGATCAATGGGTTGCTTGGGCGTCCCCACCGCCGGGCCCCGGCTACGGGCAGGCCGCCTCGACCCGGCAGCCGTGAAGCGACCAACCCCAACTCATCATGTGGTCAACGATGCCCGGTCGGGCCAACCTCCCTGTGATCGACAGGAGGCGGTCACGCTTGGCCGACGAGTCGCCACGATCCCGCCCACGGGTAATGCCGTGATTCCCGCAGCCGATGAATTGTGCCCAGCGTCGAGATCCCAGGGAAATCGCCGATGGCGAAACGTGACGCAATTTCTCGGCTGAGGTGGTCCCACGTGGCCTTTGGGTTCAACGAGAGAGTTTCAAGCAATTCAAGGGCAGCGGAATCTCACCCCGACTCCGGCAAGCAATTGCCACTACGCCGAGCTTCTCAGCGAGCGCCCGAAAGCCGATTTGCTCGAAACCGGAAGTCCTAGTCGCCTGTCCTTGTCGGCTCAGGCAGCCGTCGCTTCCTTGTCGGGGAAGGGGCGCACGGCGACCGTCTCGGTGGAGAGCATCTCGGTCAGCAGCGAGTCGAGCCGCAGGGCAACCGCCTCGTCGATCCAGACCTCACCGCAGGCCGGGCACTCCTCGACGGGGACAGCGGTGACGACGGCAACTCGGTGGTCTCGTTCCTCGACGTATGGACGCCGCGCCGGAACACGCTCGCCGTTGTCACAGACACCGCAGCGCATCAGCGCCTGCGCCGGAAGTCGGCCGTCCAGATCGACGGATCGGGTTCGTACACGGTCACCAGTCTCTCCTCTTCGCGCGCGGAGTCAACGACGATCACCACGTGCAGTGGTCGCAGCCACTCGACGAGCAGCACGATCTCGCGCCGCTCGGACGGGTCGTCCTCGGCCTCGGCGATGATCTCGCCTCGTCCCAGGAGCTGCTGAAATTCTGCGAGGACCAGATCCAAGGCCCGCAGCTTGTCGAAGACGTGGCGTCGGTACTTGTAGCCGAACCGCTTGGCGTACGGCCGCGAGACGGTCCGGTAGCCGCCGCCGTCACTCACCTCGAGCCGTCCGAGACCAGAACGCGGCGGCCGTGGTGGCGAGGGCGATCCCGGGCAGCGGGCCGACGCGACACAGTCAGGACCCTACTGATCCGGGGCGTCCTCCGCGTCCGACTCGTCGCCACCGAGGGGATCGGTCAGGGGCCCTCCACCTGTGGGTTGCCCTCGGCGATCAGCTGGTCCATCCGGGCGGCAAGGTCTGCCGATCGACCGGGACGTACCCGGGCGTAGAGGTTCAGGGTGGTGGTGATGTCCTTGTGGCCGAGATGCGCCTGGACGTCCTTGACCGAAGCCCCGGCATCGACCAGGAGGGACGCACAGGTCGCCCGCAGGTCGTGCGGAGTCACTGGCAGCGCAGCGCGCCCGCTCTGCTCACGCCGAGCATCGACGGCCCGGACGGCAGGGTCCCAGGAGTCGCGCCGAAAGACCCGGTAGCGTCGATGGCCGCCCACGCGGTTGCCGAACACCAGCGCCGTCGGCTGGACCGGACAGTCGCGCAGGCGGAGCTGCAGCTCCTGGGCGAGGGACACGGGCAGCGTGATCGTGCGTACGGCGTAGGTCTTGGTCGCGCCCACCTCCAGACGGCCGCCGATCTCGCCGACGCTCTCGCGCACCGTCAGGCGGCCGCCGGGCACGTCGACGTCACGGCGGCGCAGGGCCAGGGCCTCGCCGATCCGCAGCCCCCCGTAGGCGAGCAGGCGGACCAGGACCCGGTCGTCGTCTCGCCGCATCGCCGTGGCCAGCTCCTCGACCTCTGCGGGGCTCAGCACGGGACGGTCCTTGCGTGGGCGGCGCGGCAGCGGGCCGGCGCGCAGCGAGCACGGGTTCGTCGCGATGGCCCGGTCGCGCACGGCCCGGTCGAGCACCCGCTTGAGTACTCCGTGCGACTCGATGATCTTCGAGGACGAGATGCCGGCGGCGGCCATGTCGGCGATCCAGTCCTCGATGTGAGAGGCGCGCAGGCGACCGACCGGCACCGACCCCAGCCCTGGCTCCACCCGCAGCCGCCAGGCCTGCTCGTAGTTGGACAGCGTGGAGGCCTTGAGCGTCGACCGGGCCGTCCGCAGGTACCCGGGCCACCACTCAACAAGCGGCCGGGTCGCCGCCCGGTCGTCCAGGTCGACCCGGCGTGCGAGATCGGTGCGCCGAGCTGCCAGCCACCGGTCCGCGTCACCACGCGTCGCGAAGGTGCCCGGTGCCGGCAGGAGCCGGCCGGAGTCCTGGTCGAGATAGCGGGCCTGGAACCGCCCCGACCCCAGCGCCCGGACCGCCCCCCAGCTGCGTCGACCCCGCGCTCGAACGGCCACGTTCCACCTCGCCTGTGAGCGCCGCTGATACCTCCTGATGACCGCTCACTATGGCACGCTTATGGCACGAGGCGTATTTTCGGCGTAAAACCGCAGGTCAGCGAGTTGAGACGCACCTGTTCCTAAACCGTGTGTCGCAGGTTCGAATCCTGCCGGGGGCACAGCATGAATCTGGCTCTGGCGAGTAGCCGGGGGGAATCTCACCCCCCGGCTCTCTCAGAACCGTGCGTGAACCTCTCGACTCACACGGCTCCCATCACCCAGTCGTCTACGGTCACGGTTTGACGAGCTGCCAATGGGCGAAGAGACCTGGGTA
>JBBRVW010000007.1:0-124074 GCA_038246545.1 Actinomycetes bacterium
ATGGTGATCCGGTGCGCGCGTGGGAGCACATCGTCGAGAACCCGCTGCGCGCCAAGGCCTACAAGTCCGCGCGCGGCAAGGGCGGTCTCGTGCGCGCCACCTGGGAGGAGGCCAGTGAGATCGTCGCTGCCGCGCACGTGCACACCATCAAGAAGTACGGCCCGGACCGGGTGGCTGGCTTCTCGCCCATCCCGGCGATGTCGATGGTCTCGCACGCGTCAGGTGCCCGGTTCGTGAACCTGATCGGTGGCTCGATGCTGAGCTTCTACGACTGGTACGCCGACCTGCCCGTCGCCTCCCCGCAGGTCTTCGGCGACCAGACCGACGTCCCTGAGTCCGGCGACTGGTGGAACGCCGGCTACCTGATCATGTGGGGTTCCAACCTCCCGGTCACCCGGACCCCCGATGCGCACTGGATGACCGAGGCGCGGTACCGCGGCCAGAAGGTCATCGCGGTAGCCCCCGACTACGCCGACAACGTGAAGTTCGCCGACGAGTGGCTGCCCGCCAGACCGGGCACCGACGCCGCGCTGGCGATGGCGATGGGGCACGTCGTGCTCAAGGAGTTCTTCGTCGACCGGCAGACGCCGTACTTCACCGAGTACGTCAAGAGCTATACCGACCTGCCGTACCTGGTGAAGCTCGACGACGCGGGTGACGGCGCTTTCACCGCGGGCAAGTTCCTCACGGCCTCCGACCTGGCCTCGACCGAATCGGCAGAGCAGAACGCCGCCTTCAAGACCGTTCTCATCGACGCGCGCACCGGTGATCCGGTCGTCCCGAACGGCTCGCTCGGTCACCGGTTCGGCGAGACCGGTGTCGGCCGATGGAACCTCGAGCTCGGTGACGTCGACCCGCAGCTCTCGCTGCTTGACGGCGCAGAGGAGACCGTCACCGTGCGGATGCCGCGCTTCGACACGGCCGATGGTGCGGCCGCTGACCTGCCGCGTGGTGTCCCGGTCCGCCGTGTCGACGGGCACCTCGTCACCACGGTCTTCGACCTCCTGCTCGCGCAGTACGGCGTCGGTCGTGACGGGCTGCCGGGGGAGTGGGCCGGCGGCTACGACGACGCGGAGTCGCCGTACACACCCGCCTGGCAGGAAGCGATCACCGGGGTCCCGGCCTCCACCGCAGCCCGGATCGGGCGGGAGTTCGCCGCGAACGCGGAGGAGTCACGCGGCCGATCGATGATCGTGATGGGGGCCGGCACCAACCACTGGTTCCACTCCGACACGATCTACCGCGCGTTCCTGACCCTGACCAACCTCACCGGTTGTCAGGGCGTCAACGGCGGCGGCTGGGCGCACTACGTCGGGCAGGAGAAGGTCCGCCCGATCACGGGCTACACGCAGATCGCCAACGCGCTCGACTGGAACCGCCCGCCGCGCAACATGATCCAGACAGCTTTCTGGTACCTGCACACCAACCAGTTCCGCTACGACCAGTTCGGCGCCGACACCCTGTCTGCCACCACCGGCAAGGGCCAGCTGGCGGGCAAGTCCACGGCCGACGTCATCGCCCAGAGCGCGCGGATGGGCTGGATGCCGTCGTACCCGACGTTCGACCGCAACCCGCTCGACCTCAGCGACGATGCTGCTGCCGCCGGTAAACCGGTGGGGGAGTACGTCGTCGAGAAGCTCAAGTCGGGCGAGCTCGATTTCGCCGGTGAGGACCCCGATGCGCCGCAGAACTACCCGCGGATCCTGTCGATCTGGCGGGCCAACCTCCTCGGCTCCTCGGGCAAGGGCAACGAGTACTTCCTCAAACACCTGCTCGGCACGGACTCCTCGGTGCGGGCGACCGAGACCCCCGAGGACCAGCGTCCGGTCGACGTGACCTGGCGACAGGAGGCACCCGAGGGCAAGCTCGACTTGCTCATGACGATCGACTTCAGGCAGACCAGCACCACGATCTTCTCCGACGTCGTCCTCCCGGCCGCGACCTGGTACGAGAAGCACGACCTCAACACCACCGACATGCACCCCTTCGTGCACTCCTTCAACCCCGCGATCGCGCCCCCGTGGCAGACCCGCACCGACTGGGACGCCTGGCAGACCATCGCGACGAAGTTCAGCGAGCTCGCCGCCACCCACCTCGGGGTGCGCAAGGACGTGGTCGCAGTCCCGCTCACCCACGACACCGCCGACGCGATGGCCAACCCGCACGGTGTCGTGCGCGACTGGAAGAAGGGCGAGTGCGAGCCGATCCCCGGCGTCACGATGCCCAAGCTCGTCGAGGTCGAACGTGACTACGGCGCCGTCGCTGAGAAGATGAACGCCCTCGGCCCGCTGGTCGATACCCTCGGCGCGACCACCAAGGGCGTCACCTTCGAGCTGAGCAAGCAGGTCGACTATCTTCGGCGCAAGAACGGCGCTGTTCGTGGCGGCGTGGCCGACGGCCGGCCGTCGCTGAAGAAGGACGTCAACGTCTGCGAGGCGATCCTGGCCATGTCCGGGACCACCAACGGACAGCTGGCCACCCAGGGGTTCAAGACGCTCGAGAAGCGCACCGGCGTCCGGCTGGCCGACCTCGCCGAGGAGCACGAGGGCAAGCAGATCACCTTCGCCGACACCCAGGGCCCGCCGGTGCCGGTGATCACCTCACCGGAGTGGTCGGGCTCCGAGACGGGCGGGCGACGGTACTCGCCGTTCACCATCAACGTGGAGCGCAAGAAGCCCTGGCACACCCTGACCGGCCGGATGCACTTCTACCTCGACCACGACTGGATGACCGAGCTCGGCGAGGGCCTGCCCGTCTACCGGCCACCGCTCAACATGGCCACATTGTTCTCCGAACCGGCTCTGGGGAACATCTCCGACGGTGCGGGAGCCGCCGAGGTCGAGGGGCTGACGGTGCGCTACCTGACCCCGCACAACAAGTGGTCCATCCACTCCGAGTACCAGGACAACCTGTTCATGCTGTCGCTCTCGCGCGGCGGCCAGAACATCTGGATGAGCGACCGGGACGCCGTCAAGGTCGGCATCACAGACAACGACTGGATCGAGGCGGTCAACCGCAACGGGGTCGTGGTCGCCCGGGCGATCGTGTCGCACCGGATGCCCGAGGGCACGGTGTACATGTATCACGCGCAGGACCGGCTGATCGACGTACCGATCGCCGAGACCTCGGGCAAACGCGGTGGCATCCACAACTCCCTGACCCGGCTCCTGGTGAAGCCGTCACACCTCATCGGCGGCTACGCCCAGCTCACGTTCGCGTTCAACTACCTGGGCCCGACGGGCAATCAACGCGACGAGGTCACGATCATCCGCAAACGCTCACAGAACGTGGAGTACTGACATGCGCGTCATGGCCCAGATGGCGATGGTGATGAACCTCGACAAGTGCATCGGGTGCCACACCTGCTCGGTCACGTGCAAACAGGCGTGGACCAACCGCTCAGGCACCGAGTACATCTGGTTCAACAACGTCGAAACCCGGCCCGGTCTCGGCTACCCCCGGACGTATGAGGACCAGGAGAAGTGGAAGGGCGGCTGGGAGCTCAACAACCGCGGCCGGCTTGCGCTCAAGGGCGGCGGGCGGCTCAAAAAGCTCTTGACCATATTCTCCAACCCCAAGCTTCCCTCGATCGGGGAGTACTACGAGCCGTGGACCTACGACTACTCCACGCTCACCGACGCTCCGGCCCAGGAGCACACCCCGGTCGCCCGTCCGAAGTCGCTGATCTCGGGCAAGGACATGAAGATCGAGTGGTCGGCCAACTGGGACGACGACCTCGGCGGGTCCACCGCGACCGCGCACCGTGACCCGATGTTGAAGAAGATCGGCGAGAAGGTGAAGTTCGAGTTCGAGCAGACCTTCATGTTCTACCTGCCGCGCATCTGCGAGCACTGCCTCAACCCCTCCTGTGCGGCGTCGTGTCCGAGCGGCGCGATCTACAAACGGGAAGAGGACGGCATCGTCCTGGTCGACCAGGACCGCTGCCGAGGGTGGCGGATGTGCGTGTCGGGCTGCCCGTACAAGAAGGTCTACTTCAACCACAAGACCGGCAAGGCAGAGAAATGCACGTTCTGCTTCCCGCGCATCGAAGTCGGCCTGCCGACCGTCTGCTCCGAGACCTGTGTGGGCCGGCTGCGCTACATCGGCCTGATGCTCTACGACGCCGACAAGGTGCTGGAGGCGGCGTCCACCGAGGACGACCACGGTCTCTACGAGGCGCAGCGGGAGGTGTTCCTCGACCCCTTCGACTCAGACGTCATCCGCGAGGCGGAGAAGGCAGGGATCGCCCGCGATTGGATCGACGCGGCCCAGCGCTCCCCGATCTACGCCCTGATCAACACGTACCGGGTCGCGCTGCCGCTGCACCCGGAGTACCGAACGCTGCCGATGGTCTGGTACATCCCACCACTCTCGCCCGTCGTGGACGTCGTGCAGGAGACGGGGGAAGACGCCGAGGACAAGGGCAACCTCTTCGCGGCGATCGATGCCCTACGGATTCCCATCGAGTATCTCGCTGAGCTGTTCACCGCAGGCGATGTCGTGCCGGTCGACGCCGTGCTCAGGAAGCTGGCCGCCATGCGCTGCTACATGCGTGACATCAACATGGGTCGCGACCCTGACGGCACCATCCCGGCCGCCGTGGGGATGACCGAGGAAGACATGTACGACATGTACCGGCTCCTCGCGATCGCGAAGTACGAAGAGCGCTACGTCATCCCTGCGGCGCACGCGGAGCAGGCGCACTCCCTTGAGGAGCTGGCGACCGAGTGCTCGGTCTCGGAGTACGGCGGTGGGCAGCAGGACCTCTTCGGAGAGGGCTCCGGCGCACCGACGCCGATCGCGGTGGAGAACTTCCAGATGCTCCAGGACCGTCAGACAGCCGACACGCTCGCTTCGCCGACTGGCAAGAGAACGCGCGTCAACCTCTTGAACTGGGACGGCAAGGGCTCGCCCACAGGACTCTTCCCGCCGAAGGAGACGGAGTTGTGAGCCGACGACCGAAGGCCGGTGTCGCGCCGCACCAGCTGACGATCGCATGGCAAACGGTGTCGCTGCTGCTCGACTACCCCAGCTCCGAGATGCTGGCGCACCTCGAGATGATCCGGGGCGCCTCGCACCGGCTGCCGGTGGCCATCGGGGCCTCGATCCGCGGGTTCGCAGACCACCTGGAGCAGACGTCCCTGCCGGAGCTGCAGGCCGAGTACGTCGAGACGTTCGACAACCGCCGCCGGTGCAACCTGTTCCTGACGTATTTCGCCCACGGGGACACCCGCAAGCGAGGGATGGCCCTGCTGCGGTTCAAGCAGACCTACCTCAGCGCCGGCTACGAGCTCGACGACTCCGAGCTGCCCGATCACCTCTGCGTAGTGCTGGAGTTTGCGGCGACCGTGGATCAGGAGCGTGGACGAAGCCTGATACTCGATCACCGGGCGGGGCTCGAGCTGCTGCGCATCTCGCTCGCCGACATGTCCTCTCCCTGGGCGGCTCTGATCGACGCGGTCACTGCGACCCTGCCGGCCCTGCGTGGCGACGAGCGGGACGCCGTACGCCGCCTCGCCGCCCAAGGCCCCCCGGAGGAGGAGGTGGGGCTGGCGCCGTTCGCTGCTCCGCAGTTCAGCCCGGCGGCGCCGGAGCCGACCCTCCTGTCCATGCCGTCCTTCCCAGGAGCCCGCCGATGAACGAGTTCCTCTTCGTCGTGGTGCCCTACGTCTGCCTGACGACCTTCGTCGTCGGACACTTCTGGCGCTACCGCTATGACAAGTTCGGGTGGACCACCCGGTCGAGCCAGCTCTACGAGAACCGGCTGTTGCGCATCGGGAGCCCGCTGTTCCACTTCGGGATGCTCGGAGTCGTCGGTGGTCACGTCATCGGTCTCCTGGTGCCGCAGTCGTGGACGGACGGGGTCGGGATCAGCGAGCACGCCTATCACGTGGTGGCCGTCACGGGTGGTCTGCTCGCAGGCGTCGCAGCGGTGGTGGGGATGGTGATCCTGATCTACCGCCGCCGCACCGTCGGCCCGGTCTTCTCTGCGACAACTCGCATGGACAAGGTGATGTACGCGTTCCTCGCGGTCGTGATCGTGCTCGGGATGTGGAACACCATCGCCGGCTCGATCATGACCGTCGGTGGTGAGTACAACTACCGTGAGGGCGTCTCGGTCTGGTACCGCTCCTTCCTCACCTTCCAACCGGATGCCAGCTTGATGGCGACGGCCCCGTTGGGATTCCAGTTGCACGCTCTGGTCGCGTTCGGTCTCTTCGCGCTGTGGCCGTTCACCCGGCTGGTGCACGTGTTCAGCGCACCTCTTGGCTACCTGACCCGCCCCTACATCGTCTACCGCAGCCGCGACGACCAGCTTGGCAGCCACCGGCCGCGGCGCGGCTGGGACCGAATCTCACAATGAGCCCCCCATCGCGCCAACCCGATGTCGGCGCACACATCGTTCACCCTCGCGAGGGCATCGCCGAGACCGGGACAACGGTTCGTGAGGTCTCGCTTCGACACCCGAAGACACTTCCAGCCCATGCATCGCTCACGCAGGCTCGTGCAGCCTTGAGCAACGACCACGTGCACATGGTGCTGTTGACGGAGGGCAGGAGGCTCGTCGGGACCTTGACGCGGACCGACCTGCCGCCGCCCGGGACCCTCGCACCGGCACTGCCGTGGTCGACACTCGCGGGTCGGACCGTGTCACCGGACACGCCGACGACCGTGGTGCACGGCCTGCTGATCGATCAGGGAGTCCGACGCGCTGCCGTGGTCGCCGCCGACGGATCGCTGCTCGGCCTGATGTGCCTCAAGCAACGCAGGACGGGGTTCTGCTCCGATGCTGACGTCGAAGCCCGTTCACGAAGCCGTCACGTGGTGACGGCCCAGGTCGGGTCCGAAGAAGTGACCTTAGGCTGAAAGGAAGCTCGTGGGAGATCCGGTCGAGATCGACAACGCTCGCAACTGGGCGGACCAGCGATCTACCTACGACGCACTCCGCTCCAGGTGCGCTGTGGCCCACGAAAGCGGGAGATGGGTGATCCTGCGGCACGCCGAGGTTGTCGCAACAGCGACCGATGCGGGCACCTTTTCGAGCAGGGTCACCGCCCGACGGGCCATCCCCAACACCCTCGACGGCGCCGACCATGCTGCTTTCCGCGCCGTCGTGGACCGCTACCTCACCGACGAGCGGGTTGCCCGCGAAGAGGAGCAATGCCGTAGTCACGCGATGGCCATAGTCGACGCTCTCCCTCGCGGCGTCACGGTCAAGACCATCGCCAGCATCGGGATCCCGTTCGCCGTGCGCTTTCAGTCCTCCTGGCTCGGCTGGCCCTCAGACCTCGAAGACGAGCTGGTCGAGTGGATCCGTGACAACCACGCCGCCACGAGGTCGGGCGACCGGAACAGGACCACGCAGGTCGCCGACAGGTTCGATCGCATGATCCATGGCCTGCTCGATGCGCGCCGAGGCGCGCCGCCGACCGATGTCACCGGCCAGCTCATGACTGACACCGTCAGCGGCCGACCACTGACCGACGAGGAGCTCGTGTCGACCTTGCGGAACTGGACGGCCGGCGACCTCGGATCGCTCGCCACCTCGGTAGGCGTCATCGTCCACTTCGTCGCCGACAACCCGGCGATCCAACGGGAACTGCGCACGCTGGCCAGGTCGGGCGAGCACAGCGCTCTAGAAGACGCCGTCGAGGAAGTCCTGCGCATCGACGATCCCTTCGTGTCCAACCGACGTGTCGCGACATGTGCGGTCGGTGTCGGGGGCGAGCACATCCCGGAGGGTGGCCAGGTGCTCTTGAACTGGACAGCAGCGAACCGGGATCCGCTGGCGTTCGGGGATCCCGACCGGTGCGACCCCGCACGGAACGCCGAAGCGAATCTCGTGTTCGGCATAGGGCCGCACGCATGTCCCGGACGATCGCTGACACTGATGGAACTTCGGGTGATTCTCGAAGAGCTGTTGGGCAGGACGAACTGGATCGAACCTGCCCCGGACCGGCCCGCGATACGGGAGACGCCGCCCGTGGGTGGCTGGGCGCGCGTCCCGGTCGTGCTGCGGTAATCATCGAAGGCCGCGTGCCGAGCTCGGCGCCGGTGGCCTACGACGCAGCGCCGCAGCGACCCATGCACGTCTGTCGGGACTCACGACCGGCCAGCACATCGTGCACGGCGCCCTGACAGTCCTCACCGGCGGCCTCTGGGGCTCGGTCTGGGCGGGGAAAGCGCTGACCAAAGACAACGACCCGGACTTCGGTCCGGGCCGTTCTGCTGTTCGGGTGCGGGGTACGCACGTCGACGCCAGCACCACGGGTCAACCGATGAGGAGGTCCAGGCCCGGGTCGGCCTTTCGGTAGCCCTCCAGCAGCTCCTTGGCCGTCGTGACCGAGTCGACCAGGGGGTGTACGGCGAAGGCCCTGAGCGCCAGGGTCGCCGACCTCGTCCTGGCCGCAGCAATGGTCAGCTGCTCGACCGCCTTCACCTGCTGAACGAGCCCGAGCTGATCCCCGGGCAGGGGCAGGGTCGGGAGGGGGTGCGGCCCGTGGGTGTCCACGGTGCAGGGAACCTCGACCACGGCCTCCGGCGGGAGACCCGGGACGGCTGACCCGTTGCGGACGTTGAGAATCATGGAGCTGCGCTCGTCGCGCGCGATCGCGGCCATGATGGCCAGCGCGACACCCTCGTAGCCGCCTCCCTGCACGTCCGCGTTGTCCCTGCCCTCGGTGTCGGCGCGGCTCTCCTGCATGTACGTGGCGTCGCGCTCGGTCCGCACCCGGCGCCACTCCGCCAGGGCGCGGTCCGGGGCCTGGGCGACCGTCCGATAGAAGCCGCTCTGCTGCGCGAGAAGGAACTCTCCCCGAGTCTGTGTGTCGCCGCGGATCGCAGCCACCGCTTCGCGGGTGAAGTAGTAGTAGTAGAGGTACTCGTTGGGTATGGCGCCCAACGCCTGGATCCACTCCGCGCCGAACAGCCGACCCTCTTCGATAGTGGCCAACAGCACCGGGTCGGCAATCAGGTCGGGCAGGATGTCCCGCCCGTCCTGGCGGATGCCGCGCAGCCACCCCAGGTGGTTGAGGCCCGCGTATTCCAGGGCGGTCGCATCGACCTCGTGCCCGAGCGCCTTGGCGGCCCGGCGCCCGAGGCCGATGGGGGAGTCGCAGATGCCGACGACGCGCTCGCCCAGGACCTGCTGCATCGCTTCGGTGATCATTCCGGCCGGGTTGGTGAAGTTGATGACCCAGGCGCCCGGACAACGAACCGCGACCCGCTCGGCGACCTCGACAGCCACGGGCACTGTGCGCAGGCCGTACGCCAGGCCGCCGGGCCCTGTGGTCTCCTGGCCGAGCAACCCGAGGTCGAGGGCGACCCGTTCGTCCCGCGTGCGTCCCTCGAGGCCACCGACCCGGATGGCCGAGAAGACGAAGTCTGCGCCGTCGAGCGCGGTGTCGAGATCGGTGGTGGTGGACACCTCCGGTGCTGCATCGACGCCGGCGCCCATCTGCTCGAGCACGTGCGTGATGGCAGTCAGGCGCCCTTCGTCGACGTCGTGCAGGGACACCCGGTCGACGCGCCGGGCGTTGCTGTCTCGCAGCAGTGCCCCGTAGACGAGCGGCACGCGGAAACCGCCACCGCCCAGAATCGCCAGCTTCACCCGAGCATCACCTCCACCTCAGCTGCGGCACACACCTCGAGAGTTGCCGGGTCGGCGCCCTCGTTGGTCACGAGGACGTCGACATCGGACATGTCGCAGACCCGCAAGGAGCCCGTCCCCGGGAACTTGTACCGGTCTGCCAGAACGATCACCTGGTCCGCTGACCTGATCATGGCTCGCTTGACGGGAACCTCGATGACGGTCGTGTCGATCACCTCTCCGTCGGCCCTGATCCCGCTCGCACCGAGGAAGGCCCGGTTGGCGTGCACCTGACGCAGGGCATCTTCGGTGAGCACCCCGACCACTGAGTGGTAGGTACGGCGCACCATGCCGCCGAGCAGGATCAGCTCCACCCGCTCGTCGTCGCGCAGCACGTCCAGCACCGCGAGGCTCGACGTGATCACGGTGACCGACCGGCCGCGCAGGAGTCGGGCGAGCAGAACTGTGGTGGTGCCGATGTCCAGCAGCACGACGTCTCCGTCGCTGACGAGGCGGGCGGCCTGACGAGCCACCGCCTCCTTGTCGGCGGTGTGCGAGGCAGCGACCTCGGCGAACGGCCGCTCGAGGCCCCAGTCCCCAGCGGGGTCGGCCTTGAGGTAGGCGCCGCCGTGCACGCGGGTGAGGAGACCGGCCCGGTCGAGCTGGTACAGGTCGCGACGGATCGTGGCCGTGCTCACCCCCAGCGCGCGAGCCAGATCGTCGACGGAGGCGGCGCCGCCGTCCTTGAGCCGCTGCACGATGTCCACCTGCCGTCGGTGCCTCACGGCGGTCAAGGTAGCAGTCACTTCCGCGCGTCTTCTTGCATCCGTGATCAGATTTGCGCGATTTTGCCTTGTCAGCGACCACCTACCGGGTGCACCATGACCGCCATCCGATCACTGGGAGAGGAGTTCTCCGCTGTGCCCCCGAATGCGCCCGAGTCCACGTACGACCCGCTGGCCCATCTGCGGACACCCCAGGGTCCCGAGTTCGACGTCTTCCTGTGGGGCACGGTCTTCCTCGACATCGTCTTCACCGGCCTGGACGCGATGCCGGCGGACGGCACCGAGGTGTGGGCCGACGGGATGGGCTCTTGCCCGGGCGGCATCGCCAACCTGGCCATCGCCTCGAGCCGGCTCGGACTGCGCACGTCGCTGGCGGCGGCCTTCGGCGACGACGTCTACGCCGACTTCTGCTGGCAGACCCTTGCCGAGCAGGAGCACGTCGACCTTCAGCGATCACGTCGTTTCGACCACTGGCACTCCCCGGTGACCGTCTCGATAGCCGTCGCGCGCGACCGCAGCATGGTCAGCCACGGCCACCCCGCGCCGATCAGCGCCACCGAGATGATCGGTCGTCCGCCCCGGTGTCGCGCCGTCCTCGTGGACCTCGGAACCAGCGAGCCCCTCGGGGTTCCGGAGAGTCCGCCGTGGGCCGACCTGGCCCGACGCGACGGAGCGCTCGTGTTCGCCGACGTCGGCTGGGACCCGACCGGTGTGTGGTCCGACGAGGTGCTCGATCAGCTGAAGTCCTGCGACGCGTTCCTGCCTAACGCCGGAGAGGCGATGGCATACACCCGCACGGACACACCTCAGGAAGCGCTCTACGTGCTGGCCGACCGCGTCCCGCTGGCGGTCGTCACCGACGGCGCCCAGGGTGCGCTGGCCATCGACAGCACCACCGGCGAGGAGGCCCACGTCCCGGCCCTGCGCGTACCGGCGCTGGACCCCACCGGTGCCGGTGACGTCTTCGGCGCCGGCATGGTCGTGGGGACGTTGTCCGGCTGGCCGCTCGCCGATCGGCTGGCCTTCGCCACCTTGTGCTCAGCGCTCGCGGTGCAGCAGTTCGGTGGTTCCCTGGCCGCCCCGGGATGGGGCGACATCGCCGACTGGTGGCACACCGTGCGCGATACGGGCAGCGGTTCCTACCGGGCAGCGTTGCTTCGCCGGTTCGGCTTCCTCGAGGAGATCGTTCCCACCGTCCCGGTGGGCGCTGTGCGCCGGGCCGCGGCGACCATCGCCCGCCGCGCCGACGTACAGACCAGCCCATGACACCCCGCCACCGATCCCGCGTGTCCACGTTCACCACCCACAGGAGAGCCTGATGTTCCGTCGAACCCCGCGAGTTCTGTCCGCCGCCGGCATTCTCGCGCTCGGGGCCCTCACCGCCTGCGCCCCCGGGTCGAGCAACGACAGCGCCACCCCGAAGCCGACCCCCAAGGCCGAGGTGAACACCGACGCCGCATCGATGGGCGACGTCACCCTCGTCGTGTGGGACCAGGAAGTACGCGGTGGCCAGGCTGCCCAGATGAGCCAGCTGAACAAGGAGTTCCAGGCCAAGTACCCGAACATCACGATCAAGCGGGTCTCGCGGTCCTTCGAGGACCTGAAGAAGACCCTTCGCCTGGCTCTGAGCGGCAACGAGCCGCCCGACGTGGTCCAGTCCAACAACGGCCGCTCGGACATGGGCGAGTTCGTCAAGGCCGGCGAGCTGGTGTCCCTCGACAACTACTCCAAGGCCTACGGCTGGGACGCGCGGTTCCCCGAGTCCGTGCGGCAGTACTCCTCGTACACCGCCGACGGGAGGTCGTTCGGAGAGGGAAACCTGTACGGCATGCCGCAGGTCGGCGAGGTCGTGGGAATCTTCTACAACGCCAAGATCCTCGCCGCGGCCGGGGTGCAGCCACCCACGACCTGGGCGGAGTTCGACGACGCGCTGGCGGCCGTCAAGGCCAAGGGCGAGGTGCCGATGATGCTCGGCAACCTGGACAAGTGGCCCGCGATCCACGTGTTCGGCACGGTCCAGGGGCACACGACACCGGCGCAGGACATCAAGACGCTGGCCTTCGGGCGGGACGGCGCATCGTGGACGACGCCGGAGAACACCACCGCCGCGCAGACTCTCGTCGACTGGGTCGACAACGGCTACTTCGAGCCCGGGATCAACGGTGAGGGCTACGACCCCGTGTGGCAGAAGTTCAGCAAGGGCAAGGGCGCCTTCCTGATCGCAGGCACCTGGCTGCAGGCAGATCTGCAAAAGGCGATGGGCAGCGACGTCGGATTCATGCTCCCGCCGGGCGACAGCGCAGATGCGAGACCCGTCGCCACCGGTGGCACCGGGCTTCCCTTCGCCATCACGAGCAAGAGCAAGAACCCCGACGCGGCCGCCGCTTACCTCGATTTCATCACTGACTCGCATGCGATGAACGTGCTGACCGAGACCGGCAACCTTCCGGTGGCGGACACGGCCGACCAGTCGGTGGGCGGTGGTCTGCAGGAGGACGTGTTCACCTCGTTCGGCACGGTCGTGCAGAAGGACGGGCTGGTGCCCTACCTCGACTACGCGACGCCAACGATGTACGACACTCTCGGCGCTGCCCTTCAGGACCTGCTGGCCAAGAAGGCGACGCCCCGACAGTTCCTGGACACGCTGGAGAAGGACTACAGCGACTTCGCAGCCTCCAACGGATAGCCGCCACTCGTCGTGGTAGTCCAGCAGCTCGAGTCCTCGGCCAGCTCGTCCCGGGCCGCGGATCGGCCGGCCCGGCGTGGGCAGCCGCCCGGTGAACCCCGCCGGGTCGCGTATCTCTACCTGCTCCCGGCCTTCCTGGCCTACGCGGCGTTCTTGCTCTACCCGTTGGTGCGTTCGGTCCAGCTCTCGTTCTACGACTGGGACGGGCTCACGGTCGGCACGTGGGCAGGGCTGGACAACTACCGCGAGGTGATCACCGACGGTGCCCTTCGGGGTGCCTTCGTGCACGCCCTGGTCCTGATGGTGTTCTACGCAGTCGTCCCGCTGCTGATCGGACTGGTGCTCGCCTCGATCCTGAACCGGAGCCGGGTGCGAGGTCTGTCGTTCTTTCGCACCGTGGTCTTCCTTCCGCAGGTGGTGGCCATGGTGGTGGTGGCGGTGGCGTGGCGGCGGATCTATGCGCCCCAGGGCGGTCTCAACTCGCTGCTCTCCTCGGTGGGCCTGGACTCGCTCGGCCGGGCCTGGCTCGGTGACTACGCCTTCGCGCTGCCCGCAGTGGGCTTCATCGGCACCTGGTTCGAGACCGGGCTGGTCACCGTGCTGCTGCTGGCCGGCATGGGACGCATCTCCGGCGAGCTGTACGAAGCAGCTCGGCTCGACGGAGCGGGGCCGCTCCGCGAGTTCCTTGCCGTCACCCTGCCCTCGATCCGCCGGGAGATCGCTGTCGCGCTGACGTTGACAGTCATCGCGGCTCTGCGCACCTTCGACCTCGTCTACGTCACTACCCGTGGCGGCCCGGGGCAGTCGACGTCTGTGCCGTCCTACGAGGTCTACCACCGTGCCTTCGAGCTCGGCCAGGTCGGCTCTGCTGCGGCGATCGGCGTCTGCCTCACCCTCGTGATCTTCGCGATCTCGTTCGGGATCACCCGCATCGGGGACCGGGACGCCACGTGAGGGTGTCCAACGCCGAGCGCAACGCCAACTACGTCATCCTGGCGATCGTCTCGGTCTTCGCGCTGGGGCCGATCCTGTCCATCCTGGTCTCGGCGCTGGGCGCGGACGACAGCTCGACCGGTGCTTCGGGGTCAGGCGTCCTCGGGCTGCACCCCGGCAACTTCGTTGATGCGTGGCAGATCGGCCACTTCGGGACCTACCTGCGGACCAGCCTGATCGTCTCGGTGTCCGTTGTCGCCGTCAGCCTCGTGCTGTCCATCCTGAGCGGCTTCGCCTTCGGCACCATGCGGTTCCGCGGTTCTGGACCGTTGTTCTACCTGTTTCTGCTCGGCATCATGATGCCGAGCGAGGCGATCATCGTCCCGCTCTACTTCGATCTGCGCAGCCTCGGCCTCACCAACACGATCTGGGCCATCGTGCTGCCGCAGATCGCCCAGTCGGTGGCCTTCGGCACCTTCTGGATGCGGGCCTACTTCCGCTCCAGCAGCCGGGCGCTCATCGAGGCGGCGCGGATCGATGGCGCGAGCAACCGCCGGATCCTCTGGCAGGTGCTGGTGCCGCTCGCCCGGCCGGCGATCATCACGCTGACCGTCCTCACCTTCATGTGGACGTGGAACGAGTTCCTCATCCCCCTGGTGATGGTCACCGACGAGTCGTTGCGGACCGCGCCACTGGGGCTGGCGTTCTTCCAGGGCCAGTACACCCAGGGCTACACGCTGCTGGCGGCCGGCTCGGTGATCGTCGCGACGCCTGTCGTCGCCGTCTACCTCTTCCTGCAGCGCCACTTCATCGCCGGAATGCTCGAAGGCGCCGTCCGGGAGTAAGGCACCAGATCAACCGGCACCCAACAAGGGAGAAGATCTATGAAGCGACGCCGCAAGGTCGTTGCGCTCGCCATCGCTGCCATGGTGGCCCCACTCGGGGGCGTCGTCGGCGGCGGCCCAGCAGGGGCCGCTGACAAGGGTGGCGGATCGTACGTGGCGGACGCAGCCACCAAGATCAACGTCATGGGTGAGTGGGCACATCCCGACGACGACACGAGCATCATCGGCCCGTGCGGTGTGCTGCACCAGCGCTATGGCGTCACGTGCGGCGTGATCATGGTGACCCGTGGCGAGGGCGGCGGCAACGCGGTAGGCACCGAGCTCGGCCCTGACCTCGGGCTGCGCCGCGAGAACGAGGACCGTGTCGCGCACTACCGCTCGGGCACGGTGGACATCTTCAACCTCGACCGGGTCGACTTCTTCTACAACCAGAGCGCTCCGCTGACCCAGTACTTCTGGGGTCAGGACGAGACGCTGCGGCGGATCACCCGCGTCATCCGCACCACGCAGCCAGACGTCTATGTCGGCTTCACCCCGACCCTTGGTGCCGGGCACGGCAACCACCAGCAGGCCGGTCGGTACATCTGGGAAGGCGTGCTGGCTGCCGCCGACCCGACGATGTTCCCCGAGCAGCTGCAGGGGCCGGACGCGCTGAGCACCTGGCAGGTCAAGAAGGTCTTCTCCGGCGGGAGCACTGCAGGCACTGGTGGCACGACCTCCAGCGCTGACTGCACCACGGGCTTCCTGCCCGCCGCCACGAATCTCGACACCGTCAACGGCGTGTGGACGGGGTACGACTCGCCGTACAAGTGGCCGGCGGGAAACCTGCAGGGGCGACCCGCGGGCTCGGCCAAGAGCTGGCAGCAGGTCGCCCTCGAGGGCCGCGCGGCCTACCCGACCCAGAGCCGGGTCATGTACAAGGACACCGCACCCCCAGCCTGCTCCCGGTTCGGGATGACGCAGTCGTTCGTGCCGTTCCAGCCGAACGCCGCGCCGGACGGGACACCGAACCCGGCCGCGGGCAAGGATGACGCGATGCTCTTCGGAGCCTCGGCGCCAGACCCGGGCGGGCTGCCGCTGGGCACCCTGGAGTACCTCACGTTCTCGAGGTTCTTCAACGTGGCGGGTGAGCCGTTCACGGCGACCGTGCACCTGCGGTCCGGGCAGAAGACCCTCCCTGACGGCACTGTCGAGCTGTCCGTCCCCTCAGGGTGGACCGTCGACGGGGCAAAGCGCGTCGGCACGGTCTCGGACAAGCGTGAGACGACGGTGTCGTTCTCCGTCACGCCGGCTGCTGCCGCCCCCGTCAACCAGAACGCCAAGATCTCGGCGGTCTACACGAGCGGATCCCGAACGGGATACACCGACAACTCCGTCCGGATCGTCTCGCCCACAGAGGGCCGGTTCCAGCGGTGGGGCAACTGGGAGGAGTACGACCAGTGGCTGACCGACGTCGCGCCGCAGGCGGCCCGTCTCGGCCGGTCCGCTGCCATCCAGTCGATGGCCATCGGCAGCACCATCACCGTGCCGGTCGTCGTGCACAACTGGTCCAACCAGGCGCAGCAGGGTGAGGTGTCGCTGGGTCTCCCGCCCAACTTCACGGCAGATGCCGCCTCGAAGCCGTACGCCGCACTGGCGCCGGGCGACGAGACCACCGTGTCCTTCCAGGTCACCAGCACGCACGGCAGCCTTCCGGCACAGCAGAACGTGACGATCCCGGTGAACACGACCTACAGCGCGCCTGCCGGGGCGGGGAGTGAGACGCTGACGCTGTCGCTGGTGCCGACCACGACGATCCCGCACGGGACGTCGTCCCCCACGGTCGATGGTGTGGCGAGTGCCGGTGAGTACCCCGGTCCGGCGCTCGACATCGGCCGGATCTGGCAGGGTGCCGCCGGGTGCTCGACGGCCGCCGACTGCGGAGTGAACAACGGAACGGGCGAGAGCAACTTCGTCAAGGCCAGCTGGTCCGACGACGCCCTGAACGTCTTCGTGCACGTGCGCGACGACTACCAGGCTTACGCCGTCACCCCGGCAGAGTGCGTCGGCCACTGGCAGGCGGACTCCGTCGAGATCCTTCTCGACCCGCGAGGGACCTCCTCGCAGGACCTCAAGGACACCGCGACGACGTTCAAGCTCGGGGTCTTCCCGTACACGAACGACCCGAGCGGAAGCAACGGCAATGGTGCGAACGGCCCGTGCTGGTCGCGCGACGCCGACAACCACCAGGGGTACTCGGCGGGGCCGCTGGCCGAGACCGTCAGTGACGCCCCGAACGCTCCCGGGGTCGAGGTGGCCTCCACCGCGACCTGGGTCGGCAACAACGAGACGACGACCGACCACGCGTACGCCGGTGGCGGGTACGACCTCGAGGTGAAGATCCCGCTGGCGGACCTGCCGGCAGCGGTGGACCCGGCTCGTCTCGGGCTCAACATCACGCCGTACGACAACGACAACACCGCGGCGGCCGGCACGACCACGCTGAGGCACATCGACAGCAGCACCCGGCTGGGCTGGTCGGCACTGGGCAGTGTCCAGTCCGACCCGTACCGGTGGGGGCTGGCGGCGATGGACGGCTACACCCCGCCCGCGGGAAGGTCCACCACCCCGTCGGCGCCGAACGTGTCCAACCCGAACCTCGACGGCCTCCTGTCGCCGCAGACGATCGCTCAGTCTGCCCGCAACGCGGTGCCGATCTCGGGACGGCTCCCGGTCACCAACGGAGAGGCCATCAAGGTCATGAATGCCCGCCTGGGCTCGTCCTCGGTGACGTTCGACCTCAATGCGTCACGCAGCGGGACCGCACACGTGTTCGCGTGGTCGGGTCTGGTGGGCGCCATCCCGGTCTACCTGACCAGCTGCTCGCCGACGGCCGACCCGCCGCCGGACTACGGGCTGACCCCGTGCGCGGTGACTGACGGCGGCATCCCGCCGTGGTCGCCGGACATGAGCGGCCACGTGGTGGCGCAGGTGGACCGTGCGGTCAGCCCCGGGAATCGGCAGGTCAGCATTCCGTTGAGCTCGCAGCAGCGGAGCCGGCTGGCTGAGGACGGGCGCCTGCTCATCTCCTACGAGACGGCGCAGGGCCGAGTCCAGGCTCTGGACGTTCGACTGAACAGCTAGGAGCCCGCAGTGCCGGACGGCCCACCCTGCGTCTCGGGTGGGCCGTCCGGCATCCCGGGGCACCGCTTGCGCAACCGAAGGGTGAATGACCTATGTCGGAGACTCCGGCCGGTGCCCACATGGCAGCGGAGATCGCCGAACAGCCAGCGGTCTGGCAGGGCCTGTCGTGTCCCGGCCGCCGGAGATCGCGTCGCCGTCCGGCACTCCGGCGGGGGCCGGCAAGCCCACGGCACCGACCAGGGTCAGGAGCCGGACCGCTCGAGCCCGCGCGACACAGCCTCGATCAGCCGCGGTCTGAGCTCGTGCGAGCCGATCACCGCGTCGACCGAGCCCATCGCGACAGCCCGCTGGATGCTGTGCACCCCGTCGAACTCCGCCGCCACCTCACCGAGCTTCTCCGAGCGGACCGCGTCGCGGACCTTCGCCAGCTCGGTAGCCAGCTCGGCCCGGCCGGCGCCGTCGGCACGCGAGGCACGGTCCTCGAGGTCACGCACCCGGGGGTCCGACCCGGTCCGTGCGTCGACGACCCCGGCGAACACCACCGCGGCTGCTGGTGCTCCGCCGATCACGGAGGCGTAGGAGCCCTCGACGGCGAGCACGGTCATGCCCTCGTTGAGCGCCTTGGAGAAGACGACGAAGGCACCGCCGTGGTACCGCGAGACCACGCAGAACACGATGGGGCCGACGAAGTTGACGACAGCCCGGCCGATCTCCGCGCCGTACTCCAGCTGCAGGTTCCGCATCGAGTCCGGCGATCCGTCGAAGCCGGAGAGGTTCGCCAGGACCACCAGCGGCCGGTTGCCGCTCGCGGCGTTGATCGCCCGCGCGGTCTTCTTCGACGAGCGGGGGAACAGGGTGCCCGCGGTCCAGATGTCCGGCCCGTCGCTGGGCGGGAAACCGCGTCGCGGCACCGGACGCGACTCGATGCCCACCAGGCTCACCGGGCGGCCACCCAGGTGCGCGTCGAAGACCACGGAGGTCTCCGCATCAGCCATGCCCGCCCACCGCTCCAGCGGTGGATGGTCCTGGTCGATGACCGCCCGCATCAGGGTGCGGATGTCGAACGGCTTCTTGCGGTCCGGGTTGGTCTCGCCCGAGAAGATGTCGCCCACGGTGCGGAAGTCGCTGTCCGGGACGTCGTGCGGGTAGGCGCAGACGTCCCGCTCAGCCGGGTCCGTCGTCGTCGTAGGCCGCACCGTCGTCTCGGCGGGGACGACGTAGCTGTGCGCGTAGTGCGCCATCAACACCTCGCACGCGCCTGCGAGGTCCGGCGCCCAGTACTGCGCCTGGCCGTTCGGCCCCATCACCCGGTCGTAACCGCCGATGCCGAAGTTGTCCTCGGCGGACACGCCGCCGGAGTAGTCCAGTGACTGCTTTCCGGTGAGCACCATCGCGCTGTCCGGAGTCATGACGAGGATGCCCTTGGTGTGCATGAGCATCGTCGCCTCGGCGTTCCAGTAGGGCTGGGCGCCGACGTTGATGCCCGCGACGACGACGTTGACCTCGCCGCCGTCCTGGGTGAAGGTCACGATCCGGCGCAGCGCCTTGGCGACCCAGTCCATGTTCTCGGTGCCGGAGTCCATCGAGATCCGAGCGCCTGCTGACAGGGCGAACCACTCCACCGGCGCCGACCTCGACGCGGCCAGGTCCAGGGCGGCGATGACCCGGGCGCACTCGGCCTCGGCCACGGCGCCGAGGGCCTTGGTCGGGTCGCCGAGCAGGACGACCCGGGTGATGCCCTCGGGGTGCCCGCCGGGGTAGGACGTGGCCACCCCGACGACGATCCCGGCCTTGTTGCCGCCAGGAGCCCGCGACACCGGCACGAGTGCTCCGGTGTCGTCGAGGTCGTGCTCGACGAAGTCACCACCGGGCCCGGTCAGCACCTGGACCAGCTCGTAGGGGTAGGTGGTGCCCCTGCGGCGGGCCCGCAGCACCTTCTGCGCGTAGTCGTCGAGCGGGGCCAGCCGCTCGGTCGGCGGCCCCCCGAACGACGCCACGACACCCGAGCCGGCCCGGTAGGTGAACCGGACCGCAGCCGGGTGCACCGACCCGTCGGGCGCGACGATCCGGCCCTGGGCCGCGACCTCCTCGATGCCGGCTCCGACGGTCAACGGGGCCAGGGTGCGCTGCAACCCGGCCAGCTCCTCCGGGGGCGCGTCGATGACCGGCCAGACGTGCACGAAGACGTGGTTCATGTCGAGCCGCTGGCCCTCTGCGCCGCGGGCGGCTCGAGCGCGGCGGATCGCCTCCAGGCAGCTGGTGATCGCGCGCTCGGCCTGCGGCAGCGAGGTCACGTGACCGTCGGGGTCCCGCACGACGGCCAGGTCGCGGACCTGGGCCAGGGCCACCAGCCGCTGGTCGGACTCGTTGTCGGGAGCGACGCAGAGGTAGAGCAGAACGTCGTCGGGCGCTTCCAGCCGGCTGATCCGGAAGTCGCGCAGTCGCCACAGGTTGAGGCGACGGCCGACCATCGGGTGCACGCCGCGCACCAGGTCGTCCTCGTAGACGCCGTCGGGCCCGGGCCGGAAGGTGATGTACGAGACGTCGTTGTCCGCGCCACTGCACACGGCGACAGCGACCCGGCGTACCCGCGGGACGATGCCGGTCGCCGCCAGCACCGACTGCAGCACCCGGGACGCCTCGGTGGGTGTGTCGGGTGCCCCCGGCCAGGCGAGGTAGAGGTCGACGACCGTCTCGTGCCCCGGCGGCGCGGCAGCCAGCTGCTCCCCGAGGACCGACACGAGCGCGTGCGGGTCAGCCGTCCCGTCGAGCTCGGACTTCGTCGCGACCGTCGTGACCAGCCGCGTCGGCCGGTCGTCGAGGGTGTAGTCGCAGGTGACGAACGGTCGTCCGCCGGCGGAGAAGCTGCGCAGGCCGTGCAGCTCGTGCTCCCGGTAGTGCCGGCGGGCCAGCACCTCGAGCATCGGCTCGCGCTGAGGGATGCCGCCCGCCAGCCGCTCGGCCAGGTAGCGCACGATCTGTTCGGGGATCGCGGCGACCGCTTCGAGGCGCTCGGCATGGTCGGGGGCGTCCGGGTGGTCGGTGAGGTAGGCCAGCTCCTCCGGGACGCCGGCCAGCACGTCGGAGCGCACCTCCCGCGCGAGCGGCTGGTCGAACCAGCGGAACCGCGCGCTGCGGGCCAGCTCGCCCACCACGGGGAACCGCAGCTGGGTCGCGACCACCAGCCGGTCGAGCACGTCGTGCGCGTGCTGCCCGAGGTCGTACCCGGGCGGCTCCTCGGACAGCCACTGCTGCAGCAGCGAGGTGACGACGCCCAGGTCGGACGCGCTGCGCTGCTGGGCGAGGAAGACCCGGTAGACGGCCTCCTCGAGCCTCGGCGTGCGGTCGAGGTCGGTGACGCCGTAGTGCGCGAGGACCTGGGTCATGCGCTCCCGGAACGACTCGGGCAGGTGCTCGCGGTCCACGTCGAGGCTGTGCAGGTAGGAGTGGAAGTACTCGCGGGGGCTGTGCACCCGGACGTCGCTCGTCTCCTCGCCCGCCGGCCGGTTGCGGGACAGCTCGGCCAGGTCGGCGAACACCGTCACGACGTCCAGCTCGGCGCGCAGCAGCTCGGGCTCGGCGGCCAGCGCCGTCGGCCGCAGCGTGAGGTACTCCGCGAGCGCCGCGTCCCGCTCGCTGGGCGAGCCGTCGAACCCGAGCAGCAGCCCGCGGAGGTCGGTGAGCAGCGCGGTGGCCCGGACCATGGGGGAGGGCGCAGCCGTCGGGGTGGGCAGGTCCAGCTCGGGGGCATCGGCTGCGCCGGCCGGCGTGCCTCCCTCACCGTCGCCCAGCGGCTCCAGGCGCACCATCGGCATGCCGGACTCGACCTGCGTGCCGGTGGACACCAGCAGCTCGCGCACCCGCGCAGCGAACGGCGCGGTGACGACGGTCTCCATCTTCATGCTCTCGAGCACCAGGACGGTGGCGCCCGCGTCGACCGTCGCGCCGACCTCGACCGGCACCGCGACCACGAGAGCGGGCGCGGGGGAGCGCAGCACCCCGCCCTCGTCGCGGGTGACGCGGTGACTGATGCCCTCGACCTCGACGAGGTGCACGGCGCCGTGGGCGGCGCCGACGACCCGGAACGGCCGGCCGCCGACGTGCAGCCGGGCCGCGAACTCGCCCTGCTGCTCGACCGTGACGTCGACGGCCCGCTCGGCGCCGGCCGGACCCAGGCCGACCCGGTACCGGCCCGCCCCGACCTGGGCGACCGCGACCCGGTGGGCTGCGCCGGCGAGCTTGAGGTCGACCGCGCGGCCGACCTCGTGCCGGGCTTGCGGCCGGCCGCCGTGGGCGGTCGCGAGGAAGTACAGCCGCTCGGCGACCTCCTGCTCGTCGTAGGCCGTGATGGCGGCGGCGATCAGCGCGATTCCGGCGTGCCGGTGGGACACCAGCCGCCCCTGCACCCGGACCCGGTCGATCCAGCCGGTGTCGGCGCTGCCGTCGACGACCTCCGGCTGGTCCAGCAGGTCGAGCAGGAAGCTCTTGTTGGTGGCGCCGCCCTCGATGATCACCGTCGTGTCGGCCAGGGCGCGCCGCAGCCGGGCGAGGGCCTCGTCGCGGTCCCGGCCGTAGGCGATCACCTTCGCGATCATCGAGTCGAAGTCGGCCGGGATCAGGTCACCCTCGCTGACCCCGGTGTCGATCCGCACGCCGGGGCCGGCGGCGAAATCGAGGTGCGCGATCCGCCCGGGGGACGGGGCGAAGTCGCGGTCGGGGTCCTCGGCGTTGAGCCGGGCCTCGACCGCGTGGCCCGCCTCCTGCGGGCGGTCGCCCTCGAGCCGGCCGCCGGCGGCCACGTGCAGCTGCGCCTTGACCAGGTCGAAGCCGGTGGTCACCTCGGTGATCGGGTGCTCGACCTGCAGCCGGGTGTTGACCTCGAGGAAGCTGAACGATCGTCCGACCGGCTCGTAGAGGAACTCCACCGTGGCCGCACCCTGGTAGCCCACCGACAGGGCGAGCCGCTCGGCGGACTCCTTGAGGTACCTGACCTGCTCGCCGGTCAGCACGGGGGAGGCCGACTCCTCGATCACCTTCTGGTTGCGGCGCTGCAACGAGCAGTCCCGCACCCCCAGCGCCCACGCGCTGCCCTGCCCGTCGGCGATCACCTGCACCTCGATGTGCCGCGCGCCGGTCACCAGCCGCTCGAGGAACACCACACCACTGCCGAACGCCCGCTGGGCCTCGTCGCTGGTCCGGCTGAACGCCTCGACCAGCTCGGCATCGGAGCCGACCACGCGGATCCCGCGGCCCCCGCCCCCTGCGGTCGCCTTGAGCATCAGCGGGTAGCCGATCTCGGCCGCGCGCGCCTGTGCGGTGCCGACGTCCTCGACCGCGCCGCGGCTCCACGGGGCGACCGGCACCCCGGCCTCCTCGGCGAGGAGCTTGGCGCCGATCTTGTCGCCGAGCCGGCGCATGGCCTCCGCGCTGGGGCCGATGAACGTCACCCCGATCTGCTCGCAGAGCTCGGCGAACGCGGGGTCCTCCGCGACGAAGCCCCAGCCCACCCAGGCCGCGTCCGCCCCGGTCGCGCGCAGCGCCCTCTCGAGCACGGCGTGGTCGAGGTACGGGCGGGCTGAGGCCGGGCCGATCGAGAAGGCCGCGGTCGCCTCCCGGACGAACTTGGCGCTGCTCTCGCCGTCGGTGTGCAGCGCCACGGTCTCGAGCGGCTGCCCGCCGAGCGCGTTGAGCTCCCGCACCGCGTGGATCAGGCGCATCGCCGCCTCACCTCGGTTGACGATCGCGATTCGAGAGATCACGTACGACGCCTCCTGTCGGCCCGCGGACAGCTCACCCTAGAGGCGCCGCCGGCTCCAGGCGCCGGCCGCGCCGACCGCCGCGGGGCTGACTCCGGGTGGTGGCCGGCGGCGCCGCCATCCGGCCGGACTGAGAACATCGCGACCGACTCGTACTCTTGCCGCTCGTCCCGTCACCAGAAGGGTGAAGATCATCGACACGACTGCTGGGGTCAGGCCCCGACCGAACGGGTCAGGTGCCGAGCACATCGCGCTCGTCACCGAGCGCGCCGCGCACAACTACGCACCGCTTCCGGTCGTGGCGGCGAGCGCCAGCGGCGCATGGGTCGAGGACGTCGCGGGGCGCCGGTACCTGGACTGCGTGGCCGCCTACTCGGCGCTCAACTTCGGCCACGCCCATCCGACCCTCGTCGCGGCGGCCAGGAGCCAGCTGGACAGGCTCACCCTGGTCAGCCGGGCCCTGCACCACGACCAGCTCGGTCCCTTCTGCGCCGAGCTCGGTGACCTGGTCGGCAAGGAGATGGTGCTGCCGATGAACACCGGTGCCGAGGCGGTCGAGTCCGGGCTGAAGGTGGCGCGCAAGTGGGGCTACGAGACCAAGGGCGTGGCGAAGGACAAGGCGCACGTCATCGTCATGGACGGGAACTTCCACGGCCGGACGACGACGATCATCAGCTTCTCCGGCGACCCGGACGCACGAGGCGGCTTCGGTCCGTTCACGCCCGGCTTCAGCTCCGTCCCCTACGGCGACAGTGCAGCACTGGCCGCGGCCGTCACCCCCGACACCGTCGCTGTCCTGGTCGAGCCGATCCAGGGCGAGGCCGGCGTCGTCGTCCCGCCGCCGGGCTTCCTCCGCGACGTGCGGGAGATCTGCTCCCGTGAGCGTGTCCTGTTCGTGGCCGACGAGATCCAGTCGGGGCTGGCCCGGACGGGTCGCACCCTGGCGACCGAGCACGAGGGCGTGGCGGCGGACCTGTACCTGCTCGGCAAGGCGCTCGGCGGCGGAATCGTGCCGGTGTCCGCCGTCGTGGGGGACGCGGACGTTCTCGGAGTCCTGCAGCCCGGCCAGCACGGCTCGACGTTCGGCGGCAACCCGCTCGCGTGTGCCGTCGGGCGCGCGGTCGTCGGGATGCTGGCCACCGGGGACTGGCAGGAACGCGCGGGCAGGCTGGGCGACCAACTGCACGACCGTCTCGGAGCCCTCCTGGGGAGGGGCGTCACCGCGGTGCGAGGTCGAGGGCTGTGGGCCGGGATCGACATCGACCCGCGCCTGGGAACCGGGAGCGAGATCTGCAAGGCCCTCGCCGAGCGGGGTGTCCTGGCGAAGGACACCCACGGCCCCACGCTCCGGCTCGCTCCGCCCTTCGTCATCGAGCCGGACGAGATCGACTGGCTGGTGCTGCAGCTTCAGTCGGTGCTCGAGGACCGCACGGCGGGCCGCTGACCGTCCTCGCTGGCGGTCAGCCGCCCTGCTGCCGCGGCTGCACGCGTCGGCAGCCGGAACCGGCACGCCCCCACCCGTCCTCCTGCGCTGCGCCGCCGACTCGACACGTCGACCTCCGAGGATGCGTGTTCTGCCCGTACCGGGG
Organism: Actinomycetes bacterium; assembly: GCA_038246545.1. Classification (GTDB taxonomy): domain Bacteria; phylum Actinomycetota; class Actinomycetes; order JACCUZ01; family JACCUZ01; genus JBBRVW01. The sequence continues at coordinate 25,307 of JBBRVW010000007.1, forward strand.
ACCTCGCGGTGGGCGGGCGGCTAGTATCGGAGGAGCGTCGGCGGTGGCAACGCGCCGGCCCAGCGACGATCGTCGCTCTGGGCCCGGTCACCGATCGTCGGCGTGAACGAAGGTCCAGCGCTGGAAGGCCGTCCGGCCCCGAGGCGCCGACCTCTCGCGGATCCGCGGGACCGGGTCGCGTCCGGGACGGCCTCACGGCCGGCACCGGCCGACCTCCCACCGTCCCGGCTCGCTGCGCCGCGTAGGTGGTTCCCGTTGCGGCGAGCGTGGCGGGCGCTCCGAAGGAGGAGTTTGTGGCTCGACGTGGGCAGCGTCAGCAGGCGGCCCGCCGACCCGCGCCGCGGAACCAGCGACGGGGCCGGGACAACGTCGGCATCATCCCCGTGCTGGCCCGCACGGTGCGTGAGGTCGAGGCAGCCGCCCAGCGCGGGCCGGTCGTGCCCTCGGTACGCACGAAGTTCCAGGTCGTGGCGCTGCTCGTGCGTGAGGAGCGCGCCCGGGTCCGGACGGACGACGCCCTCAACGAGACCCAGCGCGCCGAGCAGATCAAACGCCTCGACGGGATCGCGATGATCCTGGCCCGGACCTCAGTGCTCGACACCACGCTGCTGGCGCTGCTGGCCGAGGACGCGGTGGTCTCCGGGTCGGCCCGCTCGCTGCGGCGCAACATGCTCGAGGAGGCCGGTCTCGATGTCGGCCCCGAGGATGTCGCGCCTTCCGAACCGTCGGTCGACACCGGCACGACCGAGCGCCGGGTCGTGCCGCAGGCAGTGGTCTCGCGCCAGCTCGCCAACCCCTTCCTCGCCCCCGACTTCTCCGCCACGCGGCAGGGTGCGGCGGCTCCGCGCCGGTTGGCCGGGTGGGAGCTGCTCGGCCCGCTGTTCAGCTCGTTCGAGCAGGCCGGTGCCGGGGCCTCGGCCTGCATGACGCTTCCCCCGCCGGCGTCCCTGCTCGCAGCCGGTGGCAAGGAGCTGATGCCGCACCAGGCGCGGGTGGTCGCCGCCGCCGCTGCGGGCCACCGGACGTTCCTCCTCGCCGACGAGCCCGGGCTGGGCAAGACCGCCCAGGCACTGCTCGCGGCCCGGGCCGCTCACGCCTACCCGCTCCTCGTGGTCGTGCCGAACGTCGTCAAGACCAACTGGGCGCGCGAGACCGGGCTGTGGACACCCGACCGCGTGGCCACCGTCATCCACGGCAACGGCGACACGATTGACGGCTTTGCCGACATCGTGATCGTCAACTACGAGGTGCTGGACCGCCACGTCGGATGGCTGGGCGACCTCGGCTTCCGCGGGATGGTCGTCGACGAGGCGCACTTCATCAAGAACAAGGCCTCCCAGCGCTCGCAGCACGTGCTCGAGCTGTCCGACCGCCTGCGCTTCCGGGTCGCCCGGCCGCTGCTGATGGCGCTCACCGGCACACCGCTGATCAACGACATCGAGGACTTCCGCGCGATCTGGCAGTTCCTCGGCTGGATCGACGACAAGAAGCCGCTCGCAGAGCTGATGGAGGCGCTCGAGGCCACCGGCCTGACGCCTGAGGACGCCGGCTTCTACCGCGCGGCGCGCTCGAGCGTGGTCGACCTCGGCATCGTGCGCCGTCGCAAGGTGGACGTCGCCGCCGACATCCCGGCCCGCCGCATCGCCGATCTCCCGGTCGAGCTCGACGAGCAGGCGGGTCGCTCGATCCGGGACGCCGAGCAGGAGCTCGCCCGGCGCCTGGTGGCGCAGTACGAGACGGCCCTCGCGCGCCGCAGGTCCAGCTCGCTCGTGGACGGCATCGACCACGAGCTGGTGCGCCGGATCGCCACCCGGGAGCGCAAGGCCACCGCCACGAAGAAGAACGACGAGAACGTGTTCAGCATGATGCGGCGGATCGGCCAGGCGAAGGCCGGCCTCGCTGCCGACTACGCGGCCCAGCTCGCGCGCAGCGCCGGCAAGGTCGTGTTCTTCGCCAAGCACATCGACGTCATGGACGTCGCCGAGGAGACCTTTGCCAAGCGCGGGATCCGGTACTCCTCGATCCGTGGTGACCAGACCTCGACGGCGCGCCAGAAGCAGATCGACGCCTTTGTCAACGACCCCGAGGTCGCCATCGCGGTCTGCTCGCTGACAGCGGCCGGGGTGGGCGTCAACCTGCAGGTCGCCTCGAACATCGTGCTGGCCGAGCTGTCGTGGACCGACGCCGAGCAGACCCAGGCCATCGACCGGAGCCACCGGATCGGGCAGACGGAGCCGGTCACGGCCTGGCGCATCATCGCCGCCCAGACCCTCGACGCGAAGATCGCCGAACTGATCGACAGCAAGGCGGGGCTCGCGGCCCGGGCGCTGGACGGCTCCGAAGAGGAGGTGGTGTCGTCGGCCGACCTGCAGCTCGAGGCACTCGTCTCGCTGCTGACCGACGCCCTGTCGTCCGCCCCGTCGTAGCCGCCCGGCCCGCCCGGCTCACCGGGTCAGGAGAACCTTGAGGGCGTGGGTGTTCGCGGCGTCGCCGAACGTCTCGTAGGCGGCCAGCACGTCGTCGAGGTCGAAGCGGTGCGTGACGAAGGGTCGCACGGGGAGCTTCTGCTGCGTCACGAGCTTGAGCAGCATCCCGAGCGTCGTGGTGTTCACCAGCCCCATGCTGATCGTGATGTTCTTGATCCACAGGTCCTGGAGCGCGAGCTGCACCGGCTTCCCGTGAACTCCCACGTTGGCCACGTGGCCACCAGGGCGGACGAGCTGCGTGCACATCTCGAAGGTGGCCGGAACCCCGACCGCCTCCACGGCCACGTCGACCCCGTATCCGTCGGTCAGTGCGAGCACCTGCTCCTTCCAGTCCGCCGCGCCGGAGTTGACGCAGTGCGTGGCGCCGACGCTCTTCGCGATGTCCAGCCGGTTCTCGTCCAGGTCGATGGCGACCACCTGTGCGGCGCCGTACAGGCTCGACGTCGCCACCACGGCCAGCCCCACCGGTCCCGCGCCCACGACGGCGACCGTGTCGCCGGGTGCGACCCGGCCGTACTGCACGCCGATCTCGAAGCCGGTCGGGAGGATGTCGGACAGCATCAGGGCCGCCTCGTCCGTGACGTGCTCAGGCATGGCGTAGAGCGAGTTGTCGGCGAAGGGGATGCGGACCTGCTCGGCCTGGGTCCCGTCGATGAGGTGGCCGAGGATCCAGCCGATACCTGCGGCTCCCTCGTCGGCCAGGCAGTGGGACGGGTTGCCACCGCGGCAGTAGCTGCACGTGCCGCAGGAGCTGACGCAGGAGATGACCACCCGGTCACCGGGGGCGTGGTTCCGCACCGCCGTGCCGACCGCGACAACGGTACCGACGCCCTCGTGCCCAAGGATCCGTCCCGCTGTCACAGCAGGCACGTCTCCCTTGAGGATGTGCAGGTCCGTGCCGCAGATGGTGGTCGCATCGACCCGCACGACGGCGTCGGTGGCGTCGACGATCGTGGGGTCAGGGACGTCGTCCCAGCTCATCGAGCCGGGACCGTGGTAGACGAGCGCCTTCATGATTCCTCCGAACGGTGTCGGACCAACGACGGTGCTGGCCCGTCCCACCACAGTGAGCCGGGCGCGCCAGCGCGAGAAGTGGCCTAGGTCCCGAGGTTGTGGGTGGGGACCGCGGCGACAGCGGGGTCCGGCCCTGCCCGGCTATCCCGCCAGCGACCCGCCGAAGATCTGCCAGGCGAGGACGCTCTTGGCCACCAGGCTCAGGACGAGATAGACCTGCTCGCCGAAGGCGTACTCCGCCCAGCGCCCGATCCCGCGGTACTGCAGCCACTGGTTGAGCCCGAAGCTGAAGAAGAACACGAACTGGGCGACGACGATCGCGTAGACGAAACCGGGCACCGTGGCGGCACCGATGACGTTCACGGCGATGGCGGCCCACGGGGCCAGGCCGGCCACGGTGCCGAACCAGAACGGCAACATCGTGGTCCGCCCTCGACCCGGAGGGTTCATCAGCTCCTGCAGCCAGCCGAACAGGATCATCGCGACATTGGCGCCGACGACGGCGATGATCGCGCTGACGCCGGTGATGCCGGAGTAGAAGCCGATCAGCACCACCATCAGCGTGGCGCTGACGGAGTACTCCACCCACCGGAACCGGTTGATGCCCCGGTTCAGGTCACGCTCGTAGGTCGAGCGCGCCACCGTGGCGCTCAGCAGGTGGTCCACCGCGGCGAGCACGAGGAACGCTACGACCGCAGGCCCGATCCGGACGTCGAAGGCCGGGGCCGGTGCGGGCCCGGCGGAACCGGGCGGCCCCACGGGGAACGACGACGTGACGCTGATGGCGAAGTCGCCGGCCAGCGCTGCGACGACCGCGGCCTGGGCCAGGTGCAGCACGGTGAGGCCAAGGTTCCAGCGGCGCAGTCCGGCGAGCCGCTCCGGTGCGATGACGGTCGAGGTCGGGAGGTCAGTCGGCACGAGGGTCCTCTCGTCGGGTGGGACACGCCCCAGCAAACGGGGTGGGCTGGTGGGCGGGCGAGCCGCGGCTGCACGGTCAGGGGCGCCGGTCCGGTAGGCCGCCGGCCTCGGCCTCGGCCTCCGCCCCGGCCTCGGCCTCCGCCTCCGCCTCCGCCTCGCGCTGCGCCTGCTCCGCCTCGCGCTGCTCCTCCTCGGCGAGGACCCGGTAGATCCTCGTGCGGACGCGCAGCACGACCGCGGCCAGTGCGGCGGCGGTGAGCGAGCCGGCCAGGACCGCGACCTTCACGTGGTCGTCCCGCTCGCTGCCGGCACCGAACGCGAGCTCGCCGATGAGCAGGGACACGGTGAAGCCGATGCCCGCCAGCAGGGCCAGCGCGAGCAGATCCCACCACGACAGGTCCGGATCGAGCTCCGCCCGCTCCAGCCGCGCCACCAGCCAGGTGGCGCCCAGCACGCCGATCGGCTTGCCGACGACCAGGGCGAGGACCACGCCGTAGGCGACCGGGTCGGTGGCCGCGGACCGGAGACCCTCGGTGCCACCGATGGTGACGCCGGCGGCGAAGAAGGCGAACACCGGGACCGCGACCGAGGCCGACAACGGACGCCAGCGGTGCTCGAGGTGCTCGGCCAGCCCGACGTCGTCATGCCCGAGCCGGTCCGCCTTCCCGGGTCCGGGCGGTCTCCGCACCGGGACGAGGAGGCCGAGCAGGACGCCGGCCACCGTGGCGTGCACCCCGGACTCGTGGAGGAGGACCCACGTCGCCAGCGCCAGCGGCAGCAGCACCCACCACGCGCGGATGCCGCGGTGCAGGGCTGCGGTGAACGCCGCCAGCGGGAGCACCGCAAGCAGCAGCGGAACGAAGTTGAGCTCGTCGGTGAAGAAGACCGCGATGATCGTGATGGCGAGCAGGTCGTCGACGACCGCGAGGGTGAGCAGGAAGGTACGCAGGGCAGTGGGGAGGCGCGAGCCGAGCACAGCCAGTACCGCCAGGGCGAACGCGATGTCGGTCGCGGTGGGAACGGCCCAGCCCGAGACGTCGCCGGTGCCCGGGTCCAGCAGCCCGGCGTTGAGCAGCGTGTAGACGACAGCAGGGACGACGACCCCGCCCACCGCCGCGGCAACCGGGATGGCGGCGCGCCACGGGTCCCGCAGGTCGCCGGCGACGAACTCGCGCTTCAGCTCGAGCCCGGCGACGAAGAAGAAGATCGCCAGCAGCCCGTCCGCCGCCCAGGTCCCGAGCGTGAGGTCGAGGTGCAGGGCGTGCGGGCCGACCACGGTGTCGCGGAGCTCTCCGTAGCCGCCGGCCCAGGGGCTGTTCGCCCAGATCAGGGCCAGGGCCGCGGCGCCGAGCAGCAGCAGGCCGCCCACCGTCTCGCTGCGCAGCACCGCGGCGATCCGCTGGGTCTCCGGCCACGACCCACGTCCCAGCAGGACCCGGCGCGGAGTCGTTTCAGGTGGTGTCACAGCACCACTGTGCCCCGGGCGGCCGTACTCGCCCGACGCTTCGGGTGGTGAGCTCACGTGAAGGCGTAGTAGCGCAGCCACAGGTAGCCCCAGGCGATCGCGATCGTGACCACCGCGGTGAGGGCGCCGTACTTGGTGAACTTCCAGAACGAGATCGGGTGCCCGTTACGGGCGGCGATGCCGAGGATGACGACGTTCGCGCTCGCCCCGACGGCGGTGGCGTTGCCGCCCAGGTCCGCCCCGAGGGCCAGGGCCCACCACAGCGCCTTGGCCTGGCTGGAGCCGTCGCCGGACTCGACGAGGGTCTGCACCAGCGGGGTCATGGTGGCGACGTAGGGAATGTTGTCGACGAGCCCGGACAGCAGCCCGGAGCCCCAGACCAGGACCCCAGACGCCAGCAGGTACCTGTCGCCGACGGCGTCAGTGACGGCGTTGCCGAGGTCGTCGATCAGGCCAGCCTCGACGAGCCCGCCGACCATGACGAACAGGCCGATGAAGAACACGAGCGTGGGCCACTCGACCTCTTCCAGGTACTGGCTCTGGTCGAGGCGGGACAGTGCCACGAGGGCGCCGGCACCCAGCAGTGCGACGAGCGACGGCTCCAGCTGGATCCACGAGTGAGCGACGAAGCCGAACATGACGCCGGTCAGGACGACGCCGCACTTGATCAGCAGCTTCGGGTCGCGGATGACGTCGCGCTCGTCGAGCGCCATCAGAGCCTCGACCCGGTCCGGGTCGTAGTGCAGCTGACGGCCGAACATCAGCCAGCAGAGCCCGATGAACACCACGAGCAGCACGACCACGATGGGGGCGAGGTTGAGCACGAAGTCGTTGAACGACAGATCGGCCCGGCTGGCGATGATGATGTTGGGAGGGTCGCCGATGAGAGTCGCGGCGCCGCCGATGTTGGAGGAGAGGGCCTCGGCGATGAGGAACGGGACGGGGCTGACTCCGAGACGGTCGGCCACCAGGAGGGTGACCGGGGCGATGAGCAGCACGGTGGTGACGTTGTCGAGCAGGGCGGAGGCCACCGCTGTGATCACGACCAGCAGGACCATCGTGGGGAAGGGCCGTCCCCTCGTGCGCTTCGCCGCCCAGATCGCGAGGAACTCGAACGCCCCGGTCTGTTTCACGATGCTGACGATCACCATCATGCCGAGCAGCAGGAAGATGACGTTCCAGTCGACGCCGGTGCGCTCGGAGAAGAATGCGGTGTGCGCGTCGGCCTGGCCGAGCACCACCATGCCGGCGGCACCTATCAGGGCAGCGGCCACCCGGTGGATGCGCTCGGTGGCGATGAGGATGTAGGCGGCGGTGAACACCGCCACCACGAGCACGCTGGTCACAAGGCGGCAGTCGGGGTGGCCGAGTCACCGGGCAGCAGGTAGTCGAGCAGGCGGGCCGCTGTGACCGCCCCCAGGACGATGTCGTCGTCGACCACGGCGACCAGCGGGCTGTGCATCTTGGCCATCACTGCGGCCATCTCCAGGGCAGTCGCGTCGCCGTCGACAACGGGCAGCTCGTCGCCGTCCTGAGGCCGAGGGAGGACGTCGCGCACGGTGGTGTGCTCCAAGCGGCGGCACAGCTCGTCGGCGGCGTCGGCGTCGAGCGCGCGGGCCAGCGCGGGGTCCTCCTGCACGTAGTGCGGGATGACGAAACGCAGCACCTGCGAGCCGCCGAGGACGGCGTGCGGACGGCCGTTGTCGTCGACCACGATCAACCCGGGTTTGTGCTCGCGGGCCATCGTCTGCGCGGCCAGCATCGCGTCGCCGGAGAGGTTCACGGTGGGAAAGTTCTCGGCCAGGTCTCGGGCACGCATCGGGGCTCCTGAAAGTGGGCAGCGGTCAACAGCTGCCGACCAGGCTTCCCGGCGCACCGCCACCCAGCCTAGTGGGTCACGAACGAGCGCCCGGACCGCAGCGGTCCGGGCGCTCGCACCGGGTGGGTCAGGGGCCGGGGGTCGTCGCTGTCGCGCCGCCGGCGAGCTCGGCGGCCTTCGCCTCGCTCGGCATCAGGATCCAGAGGATCGGGTAGACGAGCAGCTGGCTGCCAGGCAGCAGGAGCAGCACGAGCAGGAGCAGCAGCCGGGCCGGCCACGGGTCGAGCCCGATCCGCCGGCCGAGGCCGGTCGCAACGCCACCGAGCACCTTGTCGTGCCGGGAGCGGACCAGCCCCTGCTGGGCGAAGGTGCGGTGGATGTTGTCGATCATGATCGGTTCTCGTCCTGTCGGTCGTCGCAGCCGCCGGTCGCCGCTGCTGGGTACGTCGTCCACGATGCGCCGTCTACCCCGCCCGCGCATCGGGGACACACCCTGGTCCGACCCGGACACGCGGCGACGACCGCCTCAGGGACACGTGGTCCGGGTCACCCCTGTCGGCCCGGGGAGTGGTGCTGCGGGCAGCACCGCCGGCGGCGACCGCTGACACCCGGCCGCGTCCGGTCAGCGGGGGGCCGGGACCGGGCTGGGGCCGGTCAGCGGCTCGCCCCAGCGGAGCAGCATCAGGGTCGCATCGTCGCGCAGCGTGCCGCCGCGGTGGTCGAGGGTGCTCCGGATGAGGCGCCGCAGCGTCTCCTCCGGCGGTGTCTCGGCGGCCGCCTCGCGCTCCAGCAGGTCGATCAGGCGCTCGAGGCCGAGCTCGTTGCCCTCCTTCGTGCGCGCCTCGACGACGCCGTCGGTGTACAGCAGGACGCTGTCGCCCGGTTCCAGCGCGGTGGTCTGCACGAGCGGCGTGCCGCTGTCGAGACCGAAGGGTGCGGACGGCTCGCAGCCGAGCGGACCCACCACCCGGCGGTCGCGCAGGAGCAGCGGGACCGGGTGCCCGGCGCAGGACCACGCCAGCTCGCCGGTGTCGAGCCGGAGCCGCGCCAGGATCCCGGTGACGAACGCGTCGCCCTCGTACTGGCTCTCGACGGCGGCGTCGACGGCCGCATGCATCGCCGGCAGGTCGAGGCCGTCGCGCCGGGCGTGGCGGTAGGAGCCCACAGCCAGGGTGCTGAGCAGCGTCGACCCGATGCCGTGGCCCATCCCGTCGAGGATCGCCACGTCGAGCCGCAGCCCGTTCATCGCATAGTCGAACGCGTCGCCGGCCACCTCGTACGCCGGCTCCAGCAGCCCCGTCACGACGGCGCGGGAAGACCGCAGGGTCAGCGGCGGGAGCAGGTCCCACTGCATCGACGCCGCCAGCGTCATGCCGCGGCCGCGGCGGCGGACGTGCATGAGGTCGGTGTACGGCGCGGCGCCGGCCACGAGCAGGCCGGCCAGGTCCGAGAGCCGCCGGCACTCGTCGAGGGTCCGCTCGTCGGCGACATCCACGGTGAGGGCCAGGACCCCGGCCCGCACCGACTGCTCGAAGACCGGCACCCACACCCGTACCCCGTCGGGCCGGTCGGCGGTGACGACCGTCCCCGTGGTGAACGCCCGCCCGGCCAGGCTGGTGGTGACGTTCTCCTCCGCCACGACCTGCGGGTCGGCGAAGCTGGGTACCGGCTGAAGAACGACCTGTCCGAAGTCGACGAGGTAGAGCGTCACGTCCGTGCCGACCTGTGCCGCGGCGCGGGCCAGCAGGTCCCCGACGTCGTCCGGGTGCGCGTTGCGCTGGTCGGACATGACGGCCTCGACGTCGAGCACCGGTCACACCTCCTCGGACGACAGACGACCCCCGAACCGTATGCGCCCGGCGGCTCGCAGGTCCGCCGAACGGCACATCCCGGGCACTTCGGGAGCATCTGCGCGCGATGCCGATGGCTCAGCGAGCCGCGTCCGTGCCCTGACCTTCCCACGCGTACGCTCGCGGGCCTGACACCGCCGATGGCCTACCGGCCCTGCCTGGGCTCAGCCGGTCGTCGTGAGGTCGAAGTTGCCCGTCGGTGCCGCAGCGTGGTCGCGCCGAAACCGGCTCGCGGCGAGCGCCGACGTGCTGCAGGGTGCCGGTGATGGACCTCCTGATCGAACCCGAGCGCGCGGACGACCACGACGCGATCCGGGAGGTCGTCCTGGCGGCCTTCGCGTCCCACGTCGAGGTGGCGGACCTGGTCGACCTGATCCGCGCCTCGCCCGAGTTCGTCCGCGAGCTGTCGCTGGTGGCGCGGCGGGACGGCGAGGTGGTCGGGCACGTGATGCTCAGCCACGCCGTGCTCGAGGACGACGACGGCGACCGCCGGCAGGTCCTGACGCTCTCGCCGCTGGCGGTGGCACCGGCCCACCAGGGGAAGGGCATCGGGTCGGCCCTCGTGCCGGCGGGTCTCGCGGCGGCCGAGGCGCTGGACGAGAACCTCGTCATGCTCGAGGGCAGCCCGCGCTACTACCCGCGTTTCGGCTTCCGCGACTGCCGGACTCTCGGCATCCACGTCGACCTGCCCGACTGGGCGCCGCCAGAAGCCGGCATGGCCTACCCGCTGAAGGCATATGACGAGTCGCTGTGCGGCCGCCTGGTCTACCCGCCCGCCTTCGCCGCCACCGGGTCCGGGAGGTAGCCGCCGGTCAGAACGGCAGTGGTTTGCCCGCGGGGGACCGCAGGTCGAGCGGCGCCGTCACCGGTCTGGTGGTGCGCTTCGAGATCTGCTGCTGGGTGCGCATGGTGGTGGCTCCTCTCCGCGGTGTCTTCCGTCGTCCTCGAACGTAGGGACGCACCTCAGCGCCGACGATCGGGCCACCCGGCGGATTCGTGGGTCGTCATCCCCCGGGCGGGGGTGGTGCTGGCCCCCGCCGGGCCCACGACATGGGCGGTCAGGAGCGGCACGGGAAGTCCTGGCGCCTTCGATGAGACCGCGGCGCTCCCGCACTGCGACGGAATGCGCTGCGAGGCGCGCACGCGCAGGGGCTGGGCCGCCGAACGGGGGAGCGCGCCACCTCCCTCGACCCCGCATCGCTCCGGTGACCGGCAACGGGCACCATGGGGGAAGAGGTCGCACTGGTCCTGGAGGGAGGGTCGTGAGAACCGTTCCGGCGAAGGCCGGCCCGACGGTCACGTCGGTGACGGCTCCGTTCTGGGACGGGCTGCGCGACGGGCAGCTGCTGCTGCGGCGCTGCTCGTCCTGCGGCCGGGCCCAGCACCACCCACGGGTGCTCTGCCGCGACTGCTGGTCGTCGGACCTGTCCTGGACCGAGTCGGCCGCGACCGGCACGGTGTGGACGTGGACCGTGGTCCAACCCCCCGGCCACCCCGTGCGGGTCGGGACCGAGGCGCGTGACGGCTACGCCGTCGCGGTCGCGCGGCCGGTCCCGGCCGCCGAGGGACGCCCGGCATGACGGCCGCAGCCGGCCGGGTCTCCGGCACCGACGGCGGTCCGGCGATCCGTCAGCTCGGCCTGGTGGCCGCCGTGCAGGTGCTAGCAATGGCCACCTGGTTCGCGGCCTCCGCCGCGGCTCCGGCGCTGCGCGACGAGTGGCACCTGAGCACGGTCCAGGCGACGCTGCTCACCACTGCGGTCCAGCTCGGCTTCGTCGTCGGCGCCCTCGCCTCGGCCGCCACCAACCTGCCGGACGTCGTGTCGCCGCCGCGGCTGCTCGCGGTCGGGGCGCTCGCCGCGGCCGCCAGCACTGCGGCGCTCGCGCTGGTCGCCGACGGCATCGTGACCGCCGTCCCGCTCCGCTTCGTCACCGGCATGGCCCTCGCGCTGGTCTACCCGGTCGGGATGAAGATCGCGATCAGCTGGTTCGACGACCGGCGTGGCCTCGCCGTCGGCGTGCTGGTCGGGGCGCTGACCATCGGCAGCACGCTGCCGCAGCTGATCGGCGGCTCGCTCGGCTCGGCCTGGCGGCCGGCCCTGCTCGTCTCGAGCATCCTCGCCGCGGCCGCTGCCGTGCTCCAGCGGTGGATCGTCGTCGGGCCGCTCGTGACCCGCTCCGAGGGCCTGCACCCGAGGGTGCTGCTGACCCTGCTCCGCGACCGGGCTCCCCGGCTGGCCAACCTCGGCTACCTCGGCCACATGTGGGAGCTCTACGCGCTGTGGGTGTGGCTGCCTACGTTCCTCGTGGCCGGGTTCCGGGAGCGCGGCGTGGACCCGTCGCGGTCCGTCGTCGGTGTCCTCGCCTTCGTCGCGCTCGGCGTGTGCGGGGCGCTCGGCTGCCTGGCCGGGGGCTGGCTGGGCGACCGCGTCGGTCGGTCCCGTGCCGCCGCAGCGGCGATGGCGGTCAGCGGCGTCTGCTGCCTGCTCGCCGCGCTCACGTTCGGCGGCTCACCCTGGCTGGTGGTGCCCTTGGTCATGGTCTGGGGCGCGGCCGTGATCGCCGACTCCGCGATGTTCTCCGCCTGCCTCGGAACGGTCGTGCCGCGCCGGTTCGTGGGCACAGCGCTCACCCTGCAGACCGCGATGGGTTTCTCGTTGACTGTCGTGACGATCCAGCTGCTGCCCGTCGTCGCGCACCACGCGGGCTGGCCGATCGCCGTCGCGCTGCTCTCCGTCGGGCCCCTCCTCGGGGCCGTCGCCATGACCCGGCTCACCCCGCTGCTCGGCCACCTGTCGGCGAGCGGCGGACCCACACCTGCCCCGTCCCTGGAAGGACCACGATGACTGCATGGACGACCACCCGGCCCGAGGTCGGCCAGAAGGCCGAGATGTCCAGGACGGTGGGCGACCGCGACATCGAGCTCTTCACCGAGATCAGTGGTGACCGCAACCCACTGCACTACGACGAGGAGGCCGCGAAGCGCAGCCGCTTCGGCGAGATCGTCGTCCAGGGCGGCATCACCAGCGCGGTCCTCAACGCGGTCGTCGCCGAGCGACTCCCCGGACCGGGCACCGTCTTCCTCAACGTCTCCTGGGACTTCACCGCGCCGGTCCGGCCCGGCGACACCATCACCGGCGAGGTCGAGGTGCTCGAGGTCCGCGAGGACAAGCCCATCACCAAGCTCGCGACCCGGGTCGTGCGCGACGACGGCGTAGTCGCGCTCCAGGGCACCGCCGTCTGCTACACGATGCAGCTGAACTGACTCGCCGTCGAGAGCCGAGGGTCCTCAGACGTCGTCGAGGGCGCGCTGCAACTCGCTGACGCGCTTCATCGCGCGCTCGGCGACGGCGCGGGCGTCGTCCCGCGTGTCCGCGGTAGCCCTGCGTGCAGCGACCGCGGCGTCGTGCTGCGCCTGGGCCGCTTCGAGCTCCGAGGCCAGCCGGTCGACCTCACGCCGCGCCTCGGTCGCGGTGCGGTCCGCGACGATCGCCGCGTCCTCGGCGTCGGCCCGGGCGTCGGCCGCGTCGCGGGCGGCCTTCCACGCCTCGGCCAGCTCGGCTTCCAGAGCAGCTCGGCGTTCGGCCCGCTCCCGCTCCTCGGGTGTCGGTGCCGATCTCGACGCACGACGAGGTGCGGGCCTGCGGCGGACCACCGCGCCGCCGGGGTCGGTGCCGAACGCGTCGTGCTGCAGCACCTCCGACAGCCGGCCCTCCCGCAGCAGCTCGCCGGCGCGCTCGTCGGCCAGGGCCGCGTGCAGGGTCTGCTCCAGCCCGCGCGCGGCGTCCTCGGTCACCGCTTGACCGGCCGCGTGCGCGTCCTTGCGGGCCTGCCGGACCAGGGCCTGCACCAGCTGCCCGCGCTGCTTCGAGAGCTCCTTCAGCTTAGGCCCGCTCAGCGCGGCCGACGCCTCCCGCAGCCCGGCCCCGAGCTCGATCAGCGGGTCGATCTCGTCGGCGTGCTCACGGACGAGCTGGTTGGCCAGCCAGGCCGGGACGGTGGGCCGTCGCAGCGCCGCGACCGCGCGCGCGGCGTCGGCCTCGCCGGCCGCCTTGAGCTCCTCGGCCCTCGCGTCGCGGGCAGCGACGAACTCCTTCGGGGTGAGGCCGTAGAGCTCGTCCGCGGCCTCACCCACCACGTCGTGCTCGTCGGCGCGCCCCATGCCCCGATCCTGGCACCCCCGGGTGACGGACCCCGGCAGGACCTGAGCCTGCCCCCGTGATCCACAGGAGATCGTTGCGGAAAAACCACATGGATCCGGTGTGGATCACCAGCGGACGGTGCCTCGTTCGGGTCCGTCGTCTCCACACCCGCTCGGGGGTGCCGGCTGAACCGCATCACCGAGTCGTTCACCCTGAGCACGTGGAGATGGGGCGACCGCCAGGTCGCCCCATCTCTCCATTACCGTGCCGTCAGACGAGGACCGGCTCTGCGGTGCGCTCGGCGATCGGCGCCGTGATCTGTGCGGGCGCCCTCCCTGCCCAGACGAGACCCAGCCCGGCAAGGATGATCGTGAGTCCGAGGCCGGCCATGATCCCGGCGAGAGCGAGACCCATCTGAAGCGCGGAGTGGGTCACGGTGCCCACGCCCAGCTCAGCGACCAGACCGTGTGCGGTGCCCGACCATGCCTGGTCGCGGGCGATGGCCTCGATCGGGTTCGAGCGGTCGTAGCCCGTCCAGTACTTGCCGTTCGGGTCGAAGTCGTAGCTGCCGGCCTTGAACACCTTGCCGGAGTCAGCAGTGACGTCTTCCGGGAGGACGACGGTCTGGGGGCGGGTGATGGTGTGGTAGGTGATCGTGGCCATCTGGTACATGTACTCAGAGGCGGTGTTGACCACCGGGTCATTCGGATTGAGGTCGGACGTGACGACCGGGTACTTCCAGTCATCCTTCAGCAGGGACATGATCGCCACTGCTTCCTCTGTCGAGCCAGTGCTGTCGGCGAGCTGGCCGTCGGTGTTGTAGGTCAGCTCGACGTTCTGCGCCGCGCTGAACGCGTGAAGGGAGTTGTATCCGGCCTGCACTCTGGCGTAGGCCACACCGGCGCCGGCCAAGAAACCGAGACCGATCACCGCTAGCACGACGCCGAGGGTCTGCAGTCGCTTGGTCACGTGAACCACGTCCTTGTAGTTGTCGATGTACTCCCATCGTCGGGTGGGCCGTGACCGTGTGACACGGGCCGAGGTCATGGAGGGCCGGGCCCTACGACCCTGATCGTCCCGAGGGATCTCATGAGTCCGTCTGATGCGCGGAGGGTGATCGCGCCACGACGAATTGCCCTCGGTCTGAGCGGCAACATCACGACGATCGGGTGCAGGGCGCCGTCAAGGCCACGGAACGGGCTGCCCGGAGGGGAGAGCGGAGCGGACGGGGCCAGTTGTCCGTGGCCGAGCATCACCTTGACTGCCGCGGTCTGCGTAGCGTCGCCGCACGTCTCGTAGGCGCAGCTCGGCCGTCCTACTTGGGGCGGTGATCTGCGTGCTGCAGCCGGAGCTGCTCCACATCCAGCTCGGGCGTGCGACCGAGCCAGTCACCGATGAGCGCGCCACGTAGTTCGGGCTGCTCGTGCATGAGCGCGTGGCCGGCCCTCTCCATGACCGCCACGGTGGCGCGCGGGTACTGCTGGAGCAGGGTTGCGCACGACGAAGTACTCGTCGAACCCGCCCGCTGCGCCCGTTCGAGCTCGCCATAGGCGTCGTTGTCCTGGTGGACGTCGTGGTCGGGCACGTCTCGTGGCTGCTCGGCCACAGGGCACAGCAGGGCTAGACCGAGGACCAGGTCTGGTCGTCGTGCCGCCAGCCCGCGAGCCAGATAGGCGCCGTAGGAGCCGCGTCGCTGCTGATCGCTCGACACCTGGTGGTGGCGGGAACAGCGTCAGCCCAGGACGGATGCCGACGAAGCGTCTCGGCCAGCACCCCTGGCCCCGATCATCGTGGTCGTCAGCCGGAGCTGGTCCTGCCGACTACTCGCCTGCACGCCGAGTTCCTGGAGTGCTGCGACGACTGGGGTCCTGGCCTCCACGAGGACGGATTCGGTGTCAGCGCCGCCGACGAGGTGCGTTCGGCCGACGGCTTCGCCACCTGGGTGCACGAGCGGGTCCGACTGACCCACCCGGCCGGTGACCCCTGCCCGGACGACAGGCACGGCTCGCCCCGGTGGATCGTCGAGGACGGGGTGGTGCTCGGGGGAATCGTCCTGCGCCACCGGTTCGACGACCGGCTGGGCCACATCGGCTACGGCGTGCGCCCGTCCGCGCGCCGCCGCGGCCCGGCGGCCTGGGCGCTGGGAGAGATGCTCGGCGAGGCCGTTGCCGCCTTGAGCGTGGACCGCGTCCTCATCCCGTGCCTGGCGGACGACGTCGCCTCGGCCCGGACCATCGAACGCAACGGCGGCGCCCTCGAAGACATCCGCGATACCAATCACGGTCCGGTGCGTCGCTACTGGATCGCTCTGGACCGGTGACCTTGACCCGCCACGCGAGAGGCCGGGCTACGGACTCGACCCGCTGCCGTTGGTCGCCCGGGCAACGAGTCGGACCCGGGCTCGGCCGGCCGACACGGGCGCCCCGGCGCCCGCTCGTGAGATCCGCCGGCCGGAGCCGAGCATGGCGATCCCGTGGACAGGGATCTCGTTGAGCGCTTCGTGGCCGTCCTACGAGCTCCCGTTGCCTGACTCAATCGCGTTGCGTCGCGGGCTCCGAGCGCCTTAGCGTTGCTCCTCCTCGCGGGTCAGCGACGTCGCGCCTGCGCAGCTGTACGTTCGCCGACGGGAGAGGCAGGTCGGCATGACTTCTCACCTCGTCGCGCTCTGCTGCGATGCGAACGATCCGCTGGCTCTCGCACGGTTCTGGGCCGGCCTGCTGCGCTGGGAGATGACCGACGACCCGCACGACGGCATCGCGCTCCTGCCGAGTGATGACACCGGGTTCCTGATCCGATTCCTCCCGGCCGGGGAGCCCAAGACCGGCCAGAACCGGATGCACTTCGACCTGACGAGCGACTCCCCCGAGGACCAGCAGCAGACGGTGGCGGGAGCGCTCCGACGTGGCGCCCGGCACGTCGACGTCGGCCAACGCCCGGATGAGGGCCACGTGGTGCTCGCAGACCCCGAGGGCAACGAGTTCTGCGTCCTCGAGCCGGGCAACAACTTCCTGGCCGACTGCGGCTTCGTCGGAGCGCTTGCCTGCGACGGGTCCCAAGGGGTCGGCGACTTCTGGAGCGAAGCGTTGGGCTGGCCGTTGGTCTGGGACCAGGACCAGGAGACCGCGATCCGCTCGCCTCGCGGCGGACCGAAGTCACGTGGGGCGGTCCGCCGCTGATGCCGAAGACCGGGAAGAACCGGCTGCACTTCGACCTGGTTCCGCCGGTCGACGGTGATCAGCACGCGGAGGTCGACCGCCTCGTGTCCCTCGGGGCGACTCGGATCGACATCGGCCAGGGCGACGTCAGCTGGGTGGTGATGGCCGACCCGGATGGCAACGAGTTCTGTGTGACAGCCATCGCCGGCGACGGCGGTGCCCGCCTCCGAGGCGGTCCGGCGGTCCGCTGAGGTCACGCGAAGGGAGTCAGGAGATGGCGGCCCGCACCAGCCCGGCGACCTTCTTCTCCACCGCGGGGCTCCACTGCTTGAGCGCGTACGACACCGGCCACATGTCGCCGTCGTCGAGGTTCGCCGGGTCCTGGAAGCCGAGGGTCGAGTACCGGTAGTCGAACTTGCCCGAGTCCTGGAAGAAGACGACGACCTTGCCGTCCGCATCGGTGTAGGCGGGCATCCCGTACCAGGTCCTGGGCGACAGGTCGGGAGCGGCCGCGGTCACCGTCACGTGCACGCGCTCGGCGAGCGCCCGATCCGCGGGCGCCATCTCCGCGATCTTGTCCAGCACCGTGTGCAGGCCGTCGGCCTTCTTGCCGCCCTTCTTGCCCTCGGCGCGCAGCTCGGCGGCGCGCTCCTTCATCGCGGCACGCTCCTGGGCGGTGAAACCGTCGGACGTGGGTGTGGCCTTCTTCGCAGGCATTGCGGGATCCCCTCTGCTGACGCTGCGGCGCGGCGTCGTACCGGCCCTTCGCCGAGGTTAGGGGCGGCCACCCAACGGTGCTTCTTGATTCCTGACGGGATCTGGTGCCCGTCCGGCATCGCGGCGCTCGTGATGCTCCGCGCGATCAGCCGGCCCGTCGCGGACCGGTGCCGAGCACGACTGTTGCCACCGCGGCCCACGCCGCTGCGCCACAGGCGCTGACCGTCGCGGCCCGCCGGTAGCGCGGCGACCAGGCGAGCACGGGCAGCATGCTCAGCGCGTGCAGGACGTCGACCACCGCCCCGACCTCCGCCGACGCGGGCTGCGGCCGGCTCAGCAGCAGCGCGCCCTGCGCGACGTCCCGTACCGCCAGCGCCGAGGCTGCGACCCGGCCCACCATCGGCAGGGCACCGCCGGCAGCGGGTTGCCGAGCGAGCAGCCCAGCGGCCCAGGCGAGGCCGACCCCGACCCGGGCGGCGCCCAGTACCTGCAGGCGGGCGGCCGATGTCACGACCGGCGCCACAGGGCGGCGAGCGCAGCCACCCCGACCGCTCCGGCCGCTGCGGCGACGACACCGTGGTGCTGGCTGGCCCAGAGCTGCGGGCTGCGCGCGTGCGACGTGTCGTCGAAGACGCCGTGCGGTCCGAAGTCGCGGTCGGCGTCGGCCGGCTCCCAGAGGTTCACGGGTGCGTCGGGATCGCGCGGCTCCTTGGTCTGCTGGGAGTCGAAGCCGGTACGCCACAGGTAGCGGTCGAGCAGCCCGGGGGCGACGGCGTTGGCCATCAGGG
Organism: Actinomycetes bacterium; assembly: GCA_038246545.1. Taxonomy (GTDB): domain Bacteria; phylum Actinomycetota; class Actinomycetes; order JACCUZ01; family JACCUZ01; genus JBBRVW01. Next base: position 43,660 of record JBBRVW010000007.1, read on the forward strand.
TCGCGGCCGTCGACGCGCCGACCCAGTACTCGCGGCGATGCGGGTGGTCGGCCGCGTGGACGACAGCCCGGGCGGCGACCTCGGGCTGGTAGATCGGCGGCACCGGCTGCGGGTGCCGCGGCAGCCGCGACAGGACCCAGGAGAACTGCGGGGTGTTCACGGCCGGCATCTGCACCATCGTCACGTGCACGCCGCTCTTCTCGTGCAGCAGCTCGCAGCGCAGGGCCTCGTGGAAACCCTGGATCGCGTGCTTCGCGCCGCAGTAAGGAGTCTGCAGCGGGATGCCGCGGTAGGCCAGCGCCGACCCGACCTGCACGACGACACCGCGGTCGCGCGGCTTCATCCGGCGCAGTGCTGTCATGGTGCCGTAGACGTAGCCGAGGTAGCTGACCTCGGTGACCCGCTTGTACTCGTCAGCAGTGATCTGCTCGAACGGCGAGAACACCGACGTGAACGCATCGTTGACCCAGACGTCGATCGGTCCGAGCTCGGCCTCGACCCGGTCCGCGACGGCTTCGAGCTGGTCGGGGTCCGCGACGTCGGCCGGAAGGACCAGCGCGTCGCCACCGGCGGCCCGGACGTCGGCCGCGGCGGCGTCCAGCCCGGCCTGCCCGCGGGCGACGAGGGCCACCTTGGCCCCCCGCGCAGCGAAGGCCGTCGCGGTGGCGCGGCCGATCCCGCCGCTGGCTCCGGTGACGACGACGACTTCTGCAGGCATGGCGTGACGGCTCCGCTCAGGACGAGGGTGGGACTCCGAGCGACTACCCGGCCCCGGTCGTCGTACTCCGCCCGGTGGCTGTGACGTCGTCCGGAGCCTGCGGTCAGGGGCCGCTGTCAGCCGGCGTGCAGGTGGCCGACGTACGGTGGCGCGCGTGACCGAGACCCGTGACAGCGCACCGATCGACTTCGACGACAGCGAGGCCGTCGCGGCCCGGATGGACGCCCGCCTGATGGACCTCACCGTCGTGGAGGTCCGGGCGCTGACGCCGACACTGGTCCGGGTGGAGCTCGCCGGCGAGGGGCTGCGCGGGTTGGCGGCCCGGCCCGGCCAAGACCTCATGCTCACGACGGACGCCGGCAGCCCGGTCGTCCGGCGGCGCTGGACGATGCGCGACCTCGACCCCGAGGCGGGAACGGTCGCGCTCGACGTCGTCGTGCACCCCGACGTCGAGGGCGCGAGCCGCCTGCACCTGGCCGCACCGGGCGACGTCGTCGAGGCCATCGGGCCGCGCGGCAAGGTGCACCTGGTTCCCGACGCCCGCGTGCACCACTTCCTCGGCGACCAGAGCTTCCTCCCGGCCGCGTTCGCGATGGCCGAGGCGGTGGCCGCGCCGGCGGCCGTCGTGGTGACCCTGACGGTCCCGTCGGCGGAGGAGCGGCTCCCGGTCGAGGCCGCCGGCTGCCCGTCCGGCGTCACCTGGGTGGAGCCGGCCGCCGACGACGCGGCGACCGGTCTCGCGCTGCTCGCTGCGAGCGGCCTCGGCGACCCCGAGGACGGCGTCGTGGCCTACGTCGGCGGCGAGATGTCGCTCGCCTCGACCATCCGCTCGGCGCTGGTCCGCGACCGCGGCTGGCCGCGCGAGGCGGTCATGCCGAAGCCGTACTGGCGGCGCGGCGCCGCCAACGCCCGGCACGGCGAGCCCGGCCGCGACTAGGAGGAGGTGCCCGGCAGCTCTCAGCCGGGGGAGACCCGCTCCACCAGCTCGTAGAGGCCGCCGTCGGGGGCGACGAAGTGCGCGTAGCGGTACTCGTCGTTGTCGCCCGGGTCGTCGACGCCGACGCCCCGCTGGCGCAGCTCCGCCACCGCGGCGTCCAGGTCTGCGACGTGGAAGCCGACCGTCCGCGACGTGCCGCCGCCGGGGTCCCGTTCGTCGCTGACGGCGAAGCCGGAGCCGTCCGGCAGCGAGAACATGTCGGCGTACCCGGGGTCGGCCGACGTCGGGACCAGCCCCAGCACGTCCGTGACGAATGCGGCCATCGCCTGCCGGTGGGGGGTGGCGGTCCCGGCGAACAACAGTCCGAGGATCTCCATGATCGGGACGGTACCGGAGCCGTGGGAGGCATCCGCCGGGGCCTGCGGTCACGAACAACCACCTGCAGGGCGCATGGGGCGCCTCCACCCACCGGAAGGGACCACAGTGAGGCACGTTCCCGAGAAGCGGCAGGGCATCGCGCCGCCCGCGGGGCTGGTGCCGCTGCTGCTCGCCGCGGCGGCGGTCCTCAGCGCGCTCGCCGTCGTCATGGCGCTGGTCGTCTGACCCGGACCCGGACCCGGGGCACCGCGGGCAGCTGGGCACGAGGTCGACCATGAGCCTGCTCCGCACCACCGCACCCGTGCTCGTCACCGGCTGCTCGTCCGGGATCGGCCGGACGACCGTCGAGCACCTGTTGCGCGGCCCGCGCCCCGTCTGGGCGACAGCGCGGCGTCCGGAGGCGCTGGAGCAGCTGGCCGCCGCCGGCGCCCGGGTGCTCGCGGTCGACGTCACCGACGAGGCGTCGATGGTTGCCGCCGTACGCTCCGTCGAGGCCGAGCGCGGGGCCGTGGGTGCGCTGGTCAACAACGCGGGCTACGGCGAGTACGGACCGGTCGAGGAGGTGCCGCTCGAGGCGGTCCGCCGGCAGTTCGAGACCAACGTGTTCGGGCTTCTGCGGCTGACCCAGCTCGTGCTCCCGGCGATGCGCGACACCGGTCGGGGCCGCATCGTGAACATCTCCTCGATGGGCGGTCGCATGACGCTCCCCGGCGGCGGCGTCTACCACGCGAGCAAGTACGCCGTGGAGGCGCTGAGCGACGCCCTGCGCTTCGAGACGCGCGGCTTCGGCATCTCCGTGTCGGTCGTCGCGCCCGGCCCGGTGCGCACCGACTTCGCCGAGGAGGCGACGGCCGCCCGGGCCACCGATGGACCCTACGCCGCGTTCCGGAGGGGGGTCGCGGCTCGCAACGCCACGGCGTACGCCGCCAGCGGCCGCGGCCTGCTCGAGGCGGACGACGTGGCGGAGGTCGTCGTCGAGGCGGTGGAGTCCGAGCGGCCACGGGCGCGCTATCCGGTCGGGGCCGTCAGCCGCCAGCTCGTCGGCGCGCGACGGCTGCTCCCGACGAGGCTCTGGGACGCCGGGCTACGTCGCCAGTACCCGACTCCCTGAGCGCCACGGGTGGCGGCACTACAGTCTGCGGGATGACCGAGCGCCGGCCGTCGCTGCTCGGGCTGCCGTACCGCGACGAGTCGGCGCGACCGCCGCGGGTCAGCCCGCTCAACGCTGCGCTGCTCACCGTCGGTGTGGACATCGGCGGGACCAAGGTCGTGGCGGGAGTCGTCACCCATGACGGTGAGGTCGTCGAGCAGGTCCGCCGCGACACCCCCGACCGCAGCAAGAGCCCGCAGGTGGTCGAGGACACCATCGTCGAGGCGGTGCTCGACCTCGCGTCGCGGCACGAGATCCACGCGGTCGGCATCGGGGCGGCCGGCTTCATCGACGCCGACCGGTCCAACGTGCTCTTCTCGCCGCACCTGTCGTGGCGCAACGAGCCGCTGCGCGAGGCGATCAGCTCCCGGCTTCGGTTGCCCGTCGTCGTCGAGAACGACGCCAACGCCGCGGTCTGGGCCGAGTGGCGCTTCGGTGCCGGGCGGGGCGAGTCCCACCTCGTGTGCGTCAACCTCGGCACGGGCATCGGGGGCGCGATGATCGTCAATGGCGCCCTGCAGCGCGGCCGGTTCGGTGTCGCGGGAGAGTACGGCCACATGCAGGTGGTGCCCGACGGGCGGCGCTGCGAGTGCGGCAACCGGGGCTGCTGGGAGCAGTACGCGTCCGGCAACGTCCTGGTCCGCGAGGCCCGCGAGCTGGCGATCGCGGGGTCGCCCGTGGCCCACGGCCTGCTCGAGCGGGCCGGCGGCGACCCGGCCGCCATCACCGGGCCACTGGTCACGCAGGCGGCCCGGGACGGCGACCCGGCGGCCCGCGAGCTGTTCGAGGAGATCGGTCACTGGCTGGGCGTCGGGATGGCCAATCTCGCCGCGGCGGTCGACCCCGGCACGTTCGTCGTGGGCGGGGGAGTCTCCGAGGCGGGCGACCTCCTCATCGTCCCGGCGCGCGACGCGTTCGCGAAGTCGCTCACCGGCCGCCGCTACCGGCCCGAGGCGACCATCGTGCTGGCCAGGCTCGGCAACACCGCCGGCCTCGTGGGGGCCGCCGACCTGGCGCGGCCCTTCGCGCGCCGGTTCCGTCGTGCGCGAGCGCGAGCCCGCGACCGGCGGGTCCGACGCGAGCCCGGTACGCCGTGACCGCGCCGCTGCGGATGTCCAACGTCGACGCCGCCTGGCTCGGGATGGACTCGCCGGAGAACCTCATGATGGTGACCGGCGTCCTCCGGCTCGACGAGGAGCTGGACCGGCCCCGGCTGGTCGAGGTGATCGGGCACCGGCTGCTCGCGGCGTACCCGAAGTTCTCCATGCGACCGCTGCCCTCGGGCAGCCCGTTCGAGCAGCCGGTCTGGACCGACGACCCGGACTTCGACCTGTCGCGACACGTGCTCGACGCCGGCGAGGTGCGGGGCGACGAGGGCCTCGCCGACCTGGTGAGCGGCCTGCTCGGCCGGCCGCTCGACATGCGCCACTCGCCGTGGCAGTTCCACCTCGTGACGCTGCCCGCGTCAGCCGACGGCCCCGCGACGTCCGCGCTCGTCGCGCGGCTGCACCACTGCATAGCCGACGGCATCGCGTTGGCGAGCGTGCTGCTGTCGCTCACCGACGACGACCCCGACGTCCCTGCCGACGAGGGGCGGCCCGCGTCGAGCCGCGACCCGCGGCGCCCCGGCCTGCGGTCCCGGCTCACCGAGGGCTCGCGCGACCTCGCGCCGGTCGCCGGCGTCGACCCGCTGTCGCCGCGGTCGCTGCGGCAGGCGGTCGACGCGGCCACGTTCGGGTGGCAGGTCCTGAGCACGGGGGTCGGGCTGCTGCTCGCCAACCGCGACCCCCGCACCCGCCTGTCGGGGCGGCTCGGCACCGCGAAGGTGGCCGCCTGGTCGCGGCCGCTCGAGCTGGCCATGACCAAGCGGATCGCAGCCGCTCTCGGCGTCACTGTCAACGACGTGCTGCTCGCCGTGACGGCCGGTGCCCTGCGCCGCCACCTCACCGGCCACGGCGAGACCGCACACGACCTGCGGGTCTTCGTCCCCGTCGACCTGCGCCGCGGCGAGCCCGTACCGCCGTCGCTGGGAAACAAGTTCGGCATCGTCTTCGTCAAGCTCCCCGTGTCCGTCGCCGACCCGCTCGAGCGGGTGGCCCGGGTCCACGAGCGGATGACCCGGCGCAAGGCCAGCGCGCAGGCGGCCTCCACGTTCGCGATCCTCGCCGTGGTGGGCGCGCTGCCCTCGTGGGCGCACCGGCTCGCGGTCCGGGTCCTCGGGGCCAAGTCATCGGCGATCGTGACGAACGTCCCCGGTCCGACCCGCCCTGTCTACCTGGCCGGCTCGCGGGTGACCCGGGTGACGTTCTGGGTGCCGCAGGCCGGTTCTGTCGGCCTCGGCGTGAGCCTCCTCAGCTACGCCGGTGAGGTCACGGTCGGCGTTGCCGCCGACTGCAACCTGGTGCCCGAGCCGGCCGGGCTGGTGGCCGCCGCCGAGGCCGAGCTCGACGAGCTGGCCCGCCGGGTGCTCGGCGTCGACGACTCCGTCGTCCAGCTCGAGGCCGTGCCGTTCGACTCCGACCTCGCGTCGGCGCTCGTCGCCGAGGTCCAGCTGGAGTACGTCCGCCGCTACGGCGGCCACGACGAGACGCCGGTCGACCCTGACGAGTTCGTCGCCCCCGACGGCACCTTCCTGGTCGCCAGCGTGGGGACGACGGCGATCGGCTGCGCGGGGCTGCGCCGCCACGGCGACGGCGTCGTCGAGGTGAAGCGGATGTTCGTCCGGCCGGAGCACCGCCGCCGCGGCCACGCCCGCCGCCTGCTGGCCGCGCTCGAGGACGTCGCCCGCTCCCAGGGCGACCGTCGGGTCGTGCTCGAGACCGGCACGGCGCAGCCGGAGGCGATCGCGCTGTACACCAGCGCGGGCTACACGCCGATCGAGGGCTTCGGCCACTACAGGGACGCGCCGCTCTCGCGCTCGTTCGGCCGTGATCTCACGGCCTAGGCATGGCGGGTCAACCACGGATGCATCGGGCCGAAGGACCGCGAGGAGATCGGGCCGGCGGCCGGGTGCGGTCGACGACCTCTGCCGGGAGCTGCGCCCGCATGCCCGGACCATGGTGGCCGGTCTCGGCATCCCCTGGTCATGGCTGGCAGCCGAGCTCACGGACCACGGCTGACCGCCTCCGACCGCCCGCGATCCACACCATGGGCCGGTTGCGGCTGACGTGTCACGTTCGGACCGACTCGGGGGACGAAAGGACGAGTCCGCCGGAAAATTGCTAACGACGGCGGGGTCCGGGACCGATGAGCAGGACACGGAGGGTCGGTCTCGACTGGTGGCGCCCAGGACGTATCCCGGAAGCCACCACCGGCTCCTTCCCGCAGGAGGTGTCCTCATGTGTCAGCACCAGCCGATGTGCCCGTCCGCAGACAGTCCGGCGCGCCAGCTCGCGCACACCGTGGCGGCCCACCCCGAGCAGGGCTGGAGCCTGCTCTGCAACGGCGTCGTCGTCTTCGACGACCTGGGTGAGCTGCTCCCGGCCACCCGGCCCGTCGCCGTCCGGCCCGTCGCGGTCCGGCCGGTCCTCGTCGCCGCGGCCGCCTGAGGGTCGTGACCGACATGCAGAAGCAGGTCAAGGTCAGCAAGCAGACCAGCCCGGTCCGCCAGGTCGAGCTCGACCTCCGTTCGCCGTCAGGACGCGCGCTCCCGTTCTGAGCGACCCCTTGACCTCTTAGCCGAGACGCTGGTCGACGTAGCACCAGCGCCAGGCCTCGCCGGCTTCGAAGCTGCGCATCACGGGGTGGGCGGTCGCTGCGTAGTGCTTGTCGGCATGCCGCTGGGGCGACGAGTCGCAGCAACCGACCTGCCCGCAGGTGAGGCAGAGGCGCAGGTGCACCCAGCGGGTGCCGTCGCGCAGGCACTCCTCGCAGCCGTCGGGGGTGCCGGGGCGCGCCGACGCCGGCGCCTGTGACAGGTGCTCGCACGCGGGCACCCGGTCGACCTGGGCGACCAGCTCGCGCTCGACGTCGCTGCCCTTGTCCGCGAGTCGGTCGAGCAGCGACTCCTCGACGTCCAGCTGGGCCATGACGTCCCGGAGCACCTCGTCGTCGACCTTGCCGAGGTCGCGCACCGTCAGCACCACGCTCCGCTCGGCCTTGAGCATCTCCAGCCGCAGCCGGCGGTACAGCTGGCTGGGCGTCTCGTCGTCGCTCGGGGCGCCCAGGCGCTCCCAGGCCGCGTCGGCCCGGGTGCGGGTGCGCTCCTCCAGCCGCTCGATGATCGACGGGTCGTCGCCCTCGGCCTTGAGCTCCTCGAGCCGGGCCAGGCCGGCGCGGGCGGCCTTGGAGAGCAGCGCGGCCTCCTCGAGCGCGTCCTCCGCGGGGTCCGGCCCGAGGACGTCGAGGCGCCGGACCAGCCAGGGCAGCGTGGTGCCGTTGAGGAGCAGCGTGCCGCCGACGACGGCGAATGCTGCCAGCACGAGGACGTTGCGGTTCGGCGTCGCGGCCGGCAGGGCGAATGCGGCGGCGAGTGTCACCACGCCGCGCATCCCGGCCCAGCTCACGAGCGTGGCGTTGCTCCATGACCAGGCCACGGCGCGCAGCCGCCGGGGCCCGAACCGGTAGATCGCGGTGGCGGCGAAGGTCCAGGCGATCCGCGCGACCAGCGTGGCCAGCAGCACGAGGCCGCAGATCGCGATCAGGCGCGTGGCGCTGAGGCCGTCGGTCATCGCGTTGTCGACGACCTGCGAGACCTGGAGCCCGATGAGCAGGAAGACGGCGTTCTCGAGGACGAAGGTGATCGTGCGCCAGTTGGTCTGCTCGGAGAGACGCGACGAGGCCGACTGCAGGGTCGGCGACTTGTGCCCGAGGACCAGGCCGACGATGACGACCGACAGCACTCCGCTGCCGTGCACCGACTCGGCGGCGAGGTAGGCGATGAACGGTGCGAGCAGCGAGATCGTCGTGTCCAGCACGACGTCGTCCACCCTGGCCCGGGCCGCCGCGAGGGCTGCAGCCACCACGAGCCCGGCGACCACACCGCCGCCCGCGGCGAGCGCGAAGTCGGTGCCGACCTCGACCGCGGTGACCGTGGTGGCGATGGCTGCCGTGGTGGTGCGGAAGGCGACCAGCGCCGTCGCGTCGTTCAGGAGGCTCTCGCCCTCGAGGATCGACACGATCCGCCGGGGCATCCCCACCTTTCGCGCGATGGTGGTGGCCGCGACCGCGTCGGGTGGCGAGACCACGGCGCCGAGCGCCAGCGCAGCGGCGACGGAGACGCCTGGCACGACCCACCAGGTGACCAGGCCGACCAGCAGCGTGGTGAAGACGACGGCCCCGACCGCCAGGATCCCGATCGCCTGCTTGTTCGCGCGGACGTCGACCAGAGACGTCCGGATCGCGGCGGCGTAGAGGAGGGGTGGCAGGAAGCCGATCAGCACCAGCTCGGGCTCGACCTGGTACTCGGGGATACCCGGCACGAACGATGCGAGCAGGCCGACCACGACGAGGACGAGCGGTGCGGACAGCCCGAGGCGGCGCGCCGCGGCGGCCACGATGGCCACCGCGACGACGAGGGCAAGGATCTGGAGGGCTTCGTGCATCGGTCAGGACAGCGCCAGCGGCCGGACGGGGATTCCCCCGGGGCCGGGGCCCGCCGTCAGCGGTACTCCGGGTTCGGGTGGTCGAACCGGGCGCCGGCGTCCCACTCGGTGCGCTGGTTGCCCCGGGCAGGTACGCCGCCCGCGTCCTTGAGCAGCCGAGCCAGGTGCATGAGGTTCCACGTCATGAACGCGGTGTTGCGGCGGGTGAAGTCGTTGGTGACACCGCCGGAGCCCTCGTCCAGGTAGCTGGGACCCGGGCCGGCCTCGCCGATCCAGCCGGCGTCCGCCTGGGGCGGGATGGTGCAGCCCAGGTGCTGGAGCGAGTAGAGGACGTTCATCGCGACGTGCTTGATGCCGTCCTCGTTGCCGGTGACCAGGACGCCGCCCACCTTGCCGTAGTAGGCGTACTGGCCGGCGGCGTTGAGCTCGCTGCTGCCGGCGTAGAGCCGCTCGATGACACGGGTGCAGACGCTGCTCTTGTCGCCGAGCCAGATGGGGGTGCAGACGACCAGGATGTCCGCGACCTTGACCGTCTCGTAGACCGCCGGCCAGTCGTCGCGGTCGAAGCCGTGCTCACGCATGTCGACCTGGACGCCCGGCGCGATGTCGTGGTCGACGGCACGGATCTCGTCGACGTGGACGCCGTGCGCCCGCATGATCGCCACGCTGTTGGCTGCCAGCCCTGCCGTGTTCGACACCTCGGGGCTGCGCTTCAGCGTGCAGTTGAGGAAGGCTGCGCGCAGGCCGGCGAAGTCGTCGTCGCTCATAGAGCCGGCCTCCAGTCGTGGGTCACGCCGACTTGCGGGCGGCGCTCTTCTTCGCGGTCGCGGCCTTCTTGGTAGCGGTCTTCCTGGCGGCGGCCTTCTTGGCCGGCTTCGCCGCCGCCTTCTTGTCCGTGCTGCCGGCCGGGGCCGTGGCGGCGCTCTTCTTGGTGGCGGCCTTCTTCGTCGTCGACGTACCGGACGAGGCGGACCCGCCTCCGGCGCGACGCTCCTTCGCCTCCGCGACGCTGCGCCGCAGGGCATCCATCAGGTCGACCACCTGGCCGGACGACTCCGGCTCCGCGGCCGGGGCGACGACCTCGCGGCCGGCCACCTTGGCGTCGATGACCTCCTCGAGCGCCCCGCGGTACCCGTCGGTGAACTCCTCGGGCTCGAAGTCGCCGGAGAGCGCAGTGATGTAGGACTCGGCCATCGCGAGCTCCTGCTCACGGATCTTGACGTCGTCGTCGAGGCCGAGCTTGGGCTCGCGCACCTCGTCCGGCCACAGCAGCGTCTGCAGCACGAGCACCCCTTCGCGGGCGCGCAGCATGGCCAGCCGCTCACGCTGCCGCAGGGCGACCTTGACCACGGCGACGCGGTCGGCCTTCTCCAGCGCGTCACGCAGCAGGATGTAGGGCTTCACGTCGCCGGTCGGGTCGCAGTAGTAGGGCTTGCTCATCTGCACGGCGTCGATCTGCTCCGCCGGCACGAAGCTCAGGACCTCGACCGAGCGCGACGAGGAGATCGGCAGGTTGGCGAAGTCGTCGTCGTCGAGCACCACCATCTCGCCGTCGGGCAGCTCGTAGCCCTTGGCGATGTCGGCGTAGGCGACCTCCTCGCCGTCGACCGAGCAGACCCGCTTGTAGCGGATCCGGCCGCCGTCCTCGCGGTGCACCTGGCGGAAGGAGATGTCCTTCTCCTCGGTCGCGCTGAACAGCCGGACAGGGATCGACACCAGCCCGAACGAGATCGAGCCCTTCCAGACGCTCTGCGGCATGACGCCATGATCGTGCCGAACGGCCGTGCGCGCCACCTCAGGTGCGGGATCGGAGCAGGTCAGCGCCTCGATCGAGGTGCTTTGTCGACAATCACGGCCGGTCGCGGCGCGTCCAGCCGGGTTGTGTCCCGGGGTCGTGGCACGGTCAGGGCATGACCACGAACAGGGCCGGCCTCCGGCTGACAGGGTGCGCAGTCGTCCTGAGGTGGTGCGCCACCTGCCTCGACGAGACCATGTTCGACCAGCCCGAGTGCGCCGACCGGCACGGCGGCGACTGCCCCGAGTGGGTGTGCGTCACCTGCGGCGACGCGCTGCTGCTGGGGTTCGCGCCGCTGCAGCCGGCGCATGATGGCCGCGCGTCGCGCACCGGCCGGGCCGGCCGCCGCCGGCGCGTCGTGGCCTGACGGAGCAGCGACCCGACACCGAGGGCCTGACGCGCCTGGGCGCGGGCGAGCCGCCGGCGGGCGTCCTCAGCCGACGAGCTCGTCGCCGGCGCGGTCGGCAGCCCAGCACCGCACGATGTCGCGGACCGAGAGGATGCCGGCCACGTCGCCCTGGTCGAGGACGATCAGGTGCCGGAAGCCGCCGCGCATCATGGCGTCGGCCGCCTGATCGAGGGTCCAGGACGGGGCGGCGTAGACCAGGTCGCCGGTGAGGTGGTCCCGGACGGGCTCGGTGTCCGGGTCCTGGCCCGAGCCGACCGAGGCGAGGACGTCGCGCTCGGTGAGGATCCCGATGCCGGCGCCGTCCGGGTCGTGCACGACCGCCGCGCCGACGTGCCGGGCAGCCATTGCCCGACTGGCTTCGCGCAGGGTGTGGTCGGGGCCGATCGTCAGCACCTCGTGGCTCATACCATCGCGGACCTGCATGCTCGAGACCTCCTCGTGCGGACGGCCGGACAGCCTCATCCTGGCCCGGTCCGGCCCGACAGGGAAGAGATCACCTCCGGTGCCGCCGTATCCTCGGGCCGGTGACCAGCGAGGCGGTGACCGGCCCGGCGGTGGCCTCGGGTGTGGCCCGGCCCGCCGTACGCGCCCCGGCGGTCGTGGCATGGGCGACCCGGCTGGACCCGCCGGTGGTGCTCACGCTGGTCTGGGTGCCGTTGGTGCTCCTGCTCGACGTGGGCGCCGGGATCTGGGCCCAGCGTGCCCTCGGCACCGGCACCTGGCTGCTGCTGCTGGCCCTGCTGCGCCGCGAGTCCCCGCTGGTGCGCGCGCAGGTCGCGGTCGTCGTGCTGTTCGCCACAGCGGTCGAGTACACGTTCTCGCCGCTGCTCGAGGTGTACGTGTACCGGCTGGGCAACGTCCCCTCGTTCGTCCCGCCCGGGCACGGCCTGGTCTACCTGTGCGCGCTGGCCATCGGTCGCGCGGCCTGGGTGCGCCGGCGTACAGCGGGGCTGGTGGCCGCGACCGTCACGGCAGGTGGGGCATACGCCGGGTGGGGGCTGCTGCTGCACGACCGGCCGGACGCGCTGGGCGCGTTCTGGTACCTCTGCCTGCTCGGCTTCCTCGTCTGGGGGCGGTCCCGCACCCTCTACGTCGGGGCCTTCCTCGTCGTGACCTACCTCGAGCTGCTTGGCACCTGGCTGGGCACCTGGGCCTGGCATACCCACGACCCGACCGGGCTGGTGACGATCGGCAACCCGCCCTCCGGCGCGGCCGGCGGCTACGGCTGGTTCGACCTGGCCGCGGTGCTGGCCGGCCCCGCCGTCCTCGCCACGGCACGGCGGCTCCGCCGCCACCGGCCGGCGGAGATCACCAGCTCCTGATCTGCCGCGACGCGCCGGTGCGGACGGGCGTGCCCGCCGTACGCCGGCTGGAGCGCACCGACCTCGGCGACCGGTCCTCGATGGGCGAGTCCGCTAGGGCGTGAGCCGCTGCAGCACCGCGTCGTGCAGGTGGCCGTTGCTGGCCACCCCGCTGCCGCCGGCCGGGCCGTCGGTGCCGTCGAGGTCGGTGAAGCGGCCACCCGCCTCGGTGACGATCACCGACGGGGCGGCCAGGTCGTGCAGCGCGACCTCCGGCTCGGCGGCGACGTCGACCGCGCCCTCGGCGACGAGCATGTAGCTCCAGAAGTCGCCGTAGGCCCGGGTGCGCCACACGTCGCGCGTCAGCCCGAGGAACGCGTCCTCGCGACCGTGGTCGTGCCAGCCCGAGAGGCTCGAGTAGGACAACGACGCGTCGTCGAGCGAGGTCACCTTCGACACCGTCATCCGGGACGCCGACGAGAGGCTCTTTCCGGTCCACGCGCCGGAGCCGGTCCCGGCCCACCAGCGCCGGCCCAGGGCGGGAGCGCTGACGAGGCCGGCCACGACGGCATCGCCGTCCATCAGGGCGATGAGGGTCGCCCACACCGGCACCCCGCGGACGAAGCTCTTGGTGCCGTCGATCGGGTCGAGGACCCAGCGCCGCGGCCCTTGGCCGGTCGCACCGAACTCTTCGCCGAGGATCGCGTCGCGCGGCCGGGCCCGCGAGAGGGTCGAGCGGATCGACTCCTCGACGGACGTGTCGGCGTCCGACACCGGGGTGAGGTCGGGCTTGGTGTCCACCTGCAGGTCCAGCGCCTTGAAGCGCGACATGGAGATCGAGTCAGCTGTGTCGGCCAGGACGTGGGCCAGACGGAGGTCGTCGTCATAGGCCGGCATGTAACGAACCGTACAAGTCTCTTCCCGCCACTCCAGTCACCGCCGCATACTTCCGATCATCGTCGTGGAGCCGGCCCCGGACCCGACGGGCGCGCTACGACCAGAAGGGGGAGGCCATGTCGCTCTTCCGCAGGCGCGTGCTGGACGTCGTGCTGGAGCCGGCTGCCATCCCCGTGCCCCGGTTCAGCATCGACGGGTGGACCTTCACCGGCACCCCCGACCTGGCCCAGCTGGCCGGGCTGCCCGCGAGCGACCTGCGCGAGCTCGAGACGCTGCTGCACGGTGTGGCCGTCGAGACCGACACGCCGTACACGTACGAGCGCGCCGCCGTGCTGCTCGAGCGGGCCGGCGAGCACGGTGCCGCCCTCTCCGTGTGCGAGGCGTGGCTCGCGCACCCGGCCTCCCGCTGGCCGGAGTACGTCGCCCACACCCGCGGCCTGGACAAGCACCGAGCCCGGTTGCGGGCCCGGCTCACCTCGGCAGTCGCCGCCCGGGCCGCCGTCGCTCCCGCCTCCTGAGGGCTCACGGCTAGCCTCGGGCCGGTGACCAGCGCGGCCGGCCCCGACCGTGAGGTCGTCATCGGGCGGTTTATGCCCGGCGGCCGGATCGCGCAGATGCCGGCGAAGCGCAGCCGGCGGCTCGTCGTCCTGGACCACGTCGCGCAGGCCTTCGAGCCCGGCCGGCGGTACGCCGAGCCCGACGTCGACGTCGTCCTGCGCGCCTTCTACCTCGACGTCGCCGCGCTGCGCCGCTACCTGGTCGACGAGGGGTTCCTGGCGCGCGAGGCGGGCGAGTACTGGCGTTCCGGCGGCACGGTCGACCTCGCCACTACCGGCATCGGCCGGGACGACCGTGCGGGCGACGACGAATCCGAGGAAGATCCCCTGCCGTAGCACTCCCGACAGCCGTCACCGGAGGAGCGCGCCGATGTTCGACACCGTCCTGGGACTCCCGGTCCACGCCCTCGTGGTGCACGCCGTCGTCGTGCTGGTGCCGCTGGCGGCCGTCGGGCTGGTGGCGGCGGCGGTGCACCCGGCCTGGCGACGGCCCTACCTGCCGGTCGTCGCCCTGCTCGCCACGGCCAGCCTGGCGATGGTGCCGGTCGCGACGGCGAGCGGGAAGCGGCTCGAGCAGCGCATCAACGCCGGCGGGGTGGTCGCCAAGCAGATCCACGACCACCAGCAGATGGGCCAGCTCGTCATCTACCCCACGATCGTCATGTGGGTGCTCGCGCTCGCCCTGCTCTACCTGGACCGTCGGCAGGTCCCCGGCCGCGTCGTGACGATCGTCGCGGTGCTGGCGGTGGCCAGTGCCATCGCGGCTGCAGGCCAGGTCACGATCGCCGGGCACCTCGGTTCGACGGCCGTGTGGAGGTGCACGATCGGCGGCTGCTCGTAGCTCAGCTCTCCGGCGGCTCGACCTGGTCGTCGGGGACGTCGCGGCTGCGCAGCAGGCGGCGCAGCGACGCCAGCCGCGCCGGGTCGCTGTGCCCGGCCGCCACCCAGTCGTCCAGCGCGCACTCGGGCTCGTCGTGGCTGCAGGACCGCGGGCAGTCGGCGGTGCCGTCCTGCAGGTCGGGGAACGCGCCGATCACCCGGTCCAGGTTCACGTGCGCCAGCCCGAAGCTGCGTACGCCCGGGGTGTCGATGACCCAGCCGCCGTCCGGCAGCTCGAGCGCGATGGCTGACGACGAGGTGTGCCGACCCCGACCCGTCACGGCGTTGACCCCGCCGGTGGCACGGCCAGCGCCGGGCACGAGCGCGTTGACCATCGTCGACTTGCCGACGCCGGAGTGGCCCACGAGCACGCTGACCCGGTCGCGGAGGTGCGCCCGCAGCTCGTCCAGCGGCTCGCCGCGGTGGACGACGACGTGGTCGACGTCGAGGGCGCGGTAGGTGTCGAGCAGCGCGTCCGCTGACGCGAGGTCGGCCTTCGTGAGGCAGAGCAGCGGCGACAGCCCCGCGTCGTAGGCAGCCACCAGGCATCGGTCGATCATCCGCGGCCGCGGCTCCGGGTCGGCGAGCGCGGTCACGATCACGAGCTGGTCGGCGTTGGCGACGATGACCCGCTCGAACGGGTCGGTGTCGTCGGCGGTACGCCGCAGCGTGGAGGTACGCGGCTCGACGCGCACCAGCCGCGCAAGCGTGTCGGCCGTGCCGGACACGTCCCCGACGAGGGCGACGTGGTCGCCGACGACGACGTTGCCCTTGCGGCCCAGCTCGCGCGCCTTCATCGCCACGACGTCGTGGTCGCCGACCCGCACCGTGATCCGGCCCCGGTCGACGGCCACCACGGTGCCCGCCGCCGCGTCGTCGTGGCTGGGCCGGTCTTTGGTCCGCGGCCGCGATCCCTTGCCGGGCCGGACCCGCACGTCGTCCTCGTCGAGGTCACGCCCGCCGCGGCGCGTCACGGCTGGTCCGCGAGCATCCGGCTCCACAGGTCGGCGAAGCCGGGCATGGTCTTCGCCGTCGTCGCGACGTCCGCGATCTCGATGCCGCCGACGCGCAGGCCGAGGACTGCGGCCATCGTGGCCAGGCGGTGGTCGTCGTAGGTCGCGACGACGCCGCCGTGCAGCCGCCGCGGGCGGAGCTCGAGGCCGTCGTCCGTCTCCCGGACGTCGCCGCCGAGCGCGGTGATCTCGGTGGCGATGGCGGCCAGCCGGTCTGTCTCGTGATGACGCAGGTGCGCTATGCCGCGCAGCCGCGACGGGGTGCTCGCGAGGGCGCACACGGCTGCCAAGACCGGAGCCAGCTCACCGACGTCACCGAGGTCGAGGTCGGCGCCCTCGATGGTGCCGGGGCCGGTGACGGTGATCCCCCCGTCGTCCTGCTCGACCGTGGCGCCGAACCGCGGCAGCAGGCGCCGCAGGGCGTCACCGGCCTGGGTGGTGCGCATGGGCCACCCCGGCACGGTGACCCGCCCGCCGGTGACGACGGCAGCGGCGAGGAACGGCGCGGCGTTCGACAGGTCCGGCTCGACGTGCAGGCGTCCGAGCTCGACCGGCCCCGGCTCGACCCGCCACGCCTGGTCGTCGACGTGCTCGACGACGGCGCCGGCCGCCCGGAGCATCTCGACCGTCATGTCGATGTGCGCGCCGGAGGGCAACCGGCCGCCCACGTGCCGTACCTCCACGGCGTCGGCGCAGCGGGGGGCCGCGAGCAGCAGGGCGCTGACGAACTGGGACGACAGGCTCGCGTCGATCACCACACTGCCGCCGAGCAGCCAGCCGCGGCCGTGCACCGTCAGCGGCAGCCGGTCGTCGGTCGCCGTGATGTCGGCGCTGAGGTCTCGCAGCGCGCGCACCACGGGCGCCAGCGGCCGCTGGCGGGCGCGCGGGTCGCCGTCGAAGGTGACGTCCCCCTGCGCGAAGCAGGCGAGCGGGGGCAGGAACCGCATCACGGTCCCGGCGTTGCCGACGTCGACGGTGGCCGGGCCGGTCATCGGGTGCGGCGTGACCAGCCAGTCGCCGTTCCGCTCGTCCACCTCGATGCCGAGGGAACGCAGCCCGCCCGCCATCAGTGCGGTGTCGCGGCTGACCAGCGGCTGGACGAGCGTGGTGGGCGTCCGGGCGATCGCCGCCAGCACCAGGGCGCGGTTCGTCTGCGACTTCGACCCGGGCAGGCGCACGGTTGCCCGCACCGGGCTCCCCGCCTGGGGCGCCGGCCACGCGGCGGTGGTCGGCCCCGTCATCCGTCGGTCACGGGCCGGAGACTAGTGCGGCGCGGGCGGCAGGGCGCGCGGATCGCCGTCAGCCGGGCAGCTTGGCGCGGGCGGTCCGCGCGGCCAGCTTCGCCTCGCGACGGGCAGTGCGCGTGGTGCGTCCGGTGCCGACGGCCGCGTGGTGCGCGGCGTGCTGGGCGCGCCAGGCAAGACCGGGGCGGCCCTCGGTGTCCACGGCGGCGAGCATCAGGCCGCCGAGCATGCTGAGGTTCTTGAAGAAGTGCATCCGCTGCTGCTTCCGGCGGGTCTCGTCCTGCTCCTCCCAGAACCGGTGTCCGGCCAGCGTGGTCGGCACCAGGCTGCCGGCCAGCACGGCTGACGACAGCCTCGGAAGGTGCCCGGTCGCCAGCATCAGCCCGGCGGCGACCTGGGCCGCGCCGTTGATCTTGACCAGTGCCTCGGTGTCCTCGGGGAGGTACGGCAGCTTCGCGGCGATGCGCGGCGCGACCGGATCGGCGACCGGCACTTTCGGCGCCGGGTTGCGGATCGAGTCGAGGCCGCCGGTGACGAACATGGAGGCGAGCAGGGGGCGGGCGAGCCGGCGTACGAGAGTCATGCCCCCGCCCTTGCCCGGAGCCTGCCGGGTCAACCGTGCCGCCGGTCGTCGTGCGGGCCCGCGTGGCAGGGTGGACGCCGTGTGCGGACGGTACGCAGCGAGCCGGGACCCCGACGACCTCGTCGAGGAGTTCGAGGTCGTCGACGAGCCCGAGCAGGCCCTCGCGCCGAGTTGGAACGTGGCACCGACCCAGGACGTGTATGCCGTCGTCGAGCGCGCGCCGCGCGACGACAAGGAGGCGCCGCCACGCCGCCGGCTGCAGGTCGTGCGCTGGGGTCTGGTGCCGTCGTGGGCCAAGGACCCGGCGATCGGCAACCGGATGATCAACGCCCGGATGGAGACCGTCCACGAGAAGCCGGCCTTCCGTCGCGCGTTCGCCAGCCGTCGGGCGCTGCTGCCGGCGGACGGGTACTTCGAGTGGTACGGCGAGGTGAAGGGCAAGAAGCAGCCGTTCTTCATCCACCCCTCCGACGGTGGCGTCCTCGCGATGGCCGGGCTCTACGAGCTGTGGCGCGACCCGTCGGTCGCCGAGGACGCCGATGTCGACCCGTGGCTGTGGTCGGTGACCGTGCTCACGACCTCCGCGACCGACGACGTCGGACGGATCCACGACCGGATGCCGCTGCTGGTCGAGCAGTCCCGCTACGCCGAGTGGCTCGACCCTGCGGTCGACGACCCCGACCGGCTGCGTGGCCTGCTCGTGCCGGCCGCGCCCGGCCGGCTGACGGCGTACCCGGTCGACAAGGCGGTCAACAACGTCCGCAACGACGCGCCCGAGCTGGTCGAGCCGCTACCGCTGGAGAGTGAGCCGGCGGACGCAGTCGGGCCCGCGCAGGACGGTCTGTTCTGAGCGGGCGACCGGAAGGGGTCTCGGTGCAGCTGGTCGCGACACCGCTGGGGGACGCCCGGACCCGTACCACCGACGCGGAGCACCAGGTCGGCACCCTCGTGCTCGGCCACGGCGCGGGTGGTGGGGTCGGCACGGCCGATCTCGGCGCGCTCGCCGGCCGGCTGCCGCCCCTCGGCCTGACGGTGGTGCTGGTGGACCAGCCCTGGGTGGTGGCCGGGCGCAAGGTGGCCGCGCCGCCACCGTCCCTGGACCGCGGCTGGCTCGCGGTGCTCGAGGCGCTCGACGTCCGGGGTCCGCTGCTGGTGGGCGGCCGGTCGGCCGGGGCGCGGGTGGCCTGCCGCACGGCCGAGGCTGTCGGTGCAGCCGGTGTGCTGGCGATGGCATTTCCGCTGCACCCGCCCGCGGAGCGGCCGAGCCGCCTGCCCGAGCTGGACCTGCCCGCCCCCGCGGGCATCTCGGTGCTTGTTCTCCAGGGCACCCGGGACTCCTTCGGCGGCCCGGCCGACATCCCGGCCGCGCCGGGCCGGCTGGTGGTCCCGGTCGAGGGCGGCGACCACTCGTTCCGCGTCCTCGCGGGCGGCGACCGGGCGGCCGTGCTGACCCGGCTGGTCGACACGACGGCCGCCTGGGCCGGCGCGCTCTGCGCCCCCTGACCTCCGCTCCACGGTTTCGCTCACTGGTGGGGAGCGGGGAATCCTGGTGGGGCGCCGCAGGTTGGCACTGACATGTCCGCCCTCGCGCCCTCACGGCGCCGCACAGATCTCGACGTGCGTGGCTGGCCGGAATGGCCCGGCTCGGCCGGCTCCTCCAGCGGGATACCATCGAGCACGATGACCCAGCCCCTCGCAGAGACCGTCGACGAGCGCAACGCACGCTTCGAGCGTGACGCGATGCAGTATCTCGACCAGCTCTACTCCGCCGCCCTGCGCATGACGCGCAACCCGGCCGACGCCGAGGACCTCGTGCAGGAGACCTACGCCAAGGCGTACGCGTCCTTCCACCAGTTCCAGGACGGCACGAACCTCAAGGCCTGGCTCTACCGCATCCTGACCAACACCTTCATCAACATCTACCGCAAGGCGCAGCGCCAGCCGAAGCAGGCCGGGACCGAGACGGTCGAGGACTGGCAGCTGGCGCAGGCCGAGTCGCACATGTCGACCGGGCTGAAGTCCGCCGAAGCCGAGGCGCTCGACCACCTGCCCGACTCCGACGTGAAGCAGGCGCTGCAGGACATCCCCGAGGACTTCCGGATCGCGGTCTACCTCGCCGACGTCGAGGGCTTTGCCTACAAGGAGATCGCCGAGATCATGGGTACGCCGATCGGCACCGTCATGTCCCGGTTGCACCGCGGACGCCGGCAGCTGCGCGCCCTGCTCGAGGACTACGCGCGCGAGCGAGGTCTGGTGCCGGCCGGCGCGACAGGCGGGGGAGAGGGAGGTGAGCAGTCATGAGCTGTGGCAACCCGCACGAGACCTCGTGCGCCGAGGTGCTGGACCGCGTCTACGAGTTCATCGACGGTGAGATCACCGACGCCGACAAGCGGCACGCGATCAAGCACCACCTGGACGAGTGCTCGCCCTGCCTGGCCGAGTTCGGGCTCGAGGAGCAGGTGAAGGCGATCGTCAAGCGTTCGTGCTCCGACCCGGCTCCCGACGAGCTGCGGACGAAGGTCCTGCAGCGCATCGCTGCCGCCCGCGACGGGCTGCGTTCCGAGATCTGACCGGCTCCGGACCCGGGTCCCGGAACGACAGCGGCCCGGTCGCCGTGAGGCGGACCGGGCCGGTCGACGTGCTGCGGCTCAGCTGTTGGGGCGCTTGCCGTGGTTGGCCTTGTTTTTCTTGCGGGCCTTCTTCTTGCGGGACTTCTTCGCCATCTGATGTCTCCCGGGGGTCGAGCTTCCGGGTCCATCCTCCCACGGCGGGTAGGGGCCGCCCGCCACGCACCCCGGCCCCCCCGACCTCGGCCGCCCGCCCACCGACCTATGACCGACCATCGAGCTGCACCGACGAGCAGGAGAACCCGTGCGCGCCACCCTCATCCATGCCCCCCGCGACATCCGCGTCGAGGACGTGCCCGACCCTTCCGTGCAGCGGCCGACGGACGCCGTCGTGCGGGTCGTTGCCTCCTGCGTCTGCGGCTCCGACCTGTGGCCCTACCGGGGCGTGGCCGAGACCACCGAGCCGCACCGGATCGGCCACGAGTTCGTGGGTGTCGTCGAGGAGCTCGGGTCCGGCGTCGCGACGCTGAAGGTCGGCGACTTCGTCATCGCGCCGTTCGCGCTGTCGGACGGCACCTGCGTGCACTGCCGCAACGGCGTGCACACGTCGTGCGAGCACGGTGCCTGGTGGGGCGGCGAGGACTCGGAGGGCCTGATGGTCGACGGCGGCCAGGGTGAGGCCGTCCGCGTCCCGATGGCTGACGGCACGCTGGTCGCGACTCCCGAGATGCCGGACGACTCGATGCTGGCGAGCCTGCTCACGCTGTCCGACGTGATGGGCACCGGTCACCACGCCGCGCTCTCGGCCGGCGTCGGCAAGGGCGCAACCGTCGTGGTCGTGGGCGATGGTGCGGTCGGCCAGTGCGCCGTCCTCGCAGCCCGGCGCCTCGGTGCCGAGCGGGTCATCGCGATGTCGCGGCACGCCGACCGTCAGGAGCTCGCGCGGACGTTCGGTGCCACCGACGTCGTCGCGGAGCGCGGCGACGAGGGCGTGGCGAAGGTCACCGAGCTGCTCGGCGGCATCGGTGCGGACGCGGTGCTCGAGTGCGTCGGGACCAAGGAGTCCATGCAGCAGGCGATCGACGCGGCGCGCCCCGGCGGCCGGGTGGGCTACGTCGGGGTACCGGCAGGTGGCGCCGAGCTCCCGATCCAGCAGCTGTTCGGGTCCAACGTGTCGGTCGGGGGCGGGGTGGCACCGGTGCGCGGCTACCTCCCCGAGCTGCTGACCGACGTGCTGTCCGGTGCGATCGACCCCGGCCGGGTCTTCGACCTGGTGCTGCCGCTCGACCAGGCGCCTGAGGCGTACGCCGCCATGGACGAGCGTCGCTCGATCAAGACCATGCTGCGTCCGTAGCTGCGGCTGGGACGGTCCTGGACGGTCCTAGCCCGCGAGCTGGCGGTTGAGCGCGGCGAGCACGGACCGCGCGACCGCGTCGGCCTCGTCACTGCGGACCGCGGCAGAGCCGGTGAGCACCTGCTCGCCGGTACGCGGGACGACCATCGTGAGGACGGTGAGCGCCACCTCGCGGCTCCCGGTGGCCAGGATCGTCGACGACTCGACCTCGCACGCCTGACCCAGCAGCTCGGCCACCGCGTCCAGGGTGGCGACCGCCACCAGGCGCGCTCGGTGGCTCGCCCCGGCGGGCCCCTGGCTGTTGCCCTCGAACAGCTGGTCGCCCGCGGCCAGCGTCACCGAGGCCTCGGTCTCGCCGTTGCCGCTGCGCACCATGATCGCGGCGATCGCGGGCCGCACCACGCCGTCGATCACGTCGGCGTCGAGTCCCTCGGTCTCCGCCTGGCCCGACTCCTCGGCGGCGGGCGCCGGCGGCGCCGCGGGGGGGCCGGTGCGCACCTCGTCGTCGCCCATCTGCACGACCGACACGATCCGGTGGTCGATGTCGATGTCGTAGCGCGCCATCGCGAGCGACTGCACGTCGCGCACCACCTGCTTGGCCGCCTTGCCCGGGTCCGCGAGCACGTGGACCTCGGTCGGCACGGCGTCCGGGCCGGTGACGACGCTGGCCGCGCGCACGCCCTGGATGTGGCGCAACGCGTCCTCGAGCTCGGGCAGCAGGCGCAGCGTGGGCATGAGCGGCGGGACTCCTCGGGGCGGGTGGTCGTCGGGGCGTGCGGCGGGGCGGGTGGCCCGTGGCCGGTCTACGGGACGGCATCCCGGAGGTCGGCCACGAACAGCCGCGGTGGCGGCCCCTCCAGGGTGCTCGGTCCCTGGCCCGCGACGGTTGAGGCGCGCCGCGGGTCACCCGGATCCGGGTCCGGCTGCTCGGCCTGCTGGGCGGCCGTCGCCGGTGGGCCGGGGGCCGGCTGCGGGCGCTCTGGCTGGCCGATCCCGTCGGCCGGTCCCGGATCCGGTCGGCCGCCGCGCCAGAGATCCGGGCCGGTGCGGTGTTCGGTGCCCGCGGCCGGCCGGGCGGTCGCCGTGGCCCCGGGAAGGTCCATGACGTCCGGTTCCCCCTGGTCCGCGGCCCGGCCGGGCCGGTCGTCCCGCGGGACCTCGAGGCAGGCCGCCCGGAGCATCGCCCCTGACCGGTCGACGTACGCCTGGGCCGACTGCCGCGATGCGTCCAGCGCTCCCAGGACGGCCGGCACGACCGCGCGCACGTGGTCGTCGACGCCGTGGACCGCGGCGCGCTGCCAGAACCGGAGTTGTTGGGCGGTGTGCCGGGAGACCTCGCCGGCGTCGACCGCAGCCGCAAGCTCGGCGTCGAAGCGGGCGGTGGCGGGGTCGGAGCGGGCGTCCAGCAGCCCGTCGACCAGCTCGGACCAGAGGGTGCCCCGCACCTCGTCCGCGGTCACGCCATCCTCTGGTCCACGGCCGGAGCGTAAAGGAGTGACAGGCTCAGGCGGGGTCGGTTCCTCACGGAATGGTCAACGTGGAGCAAAGAAGTCACCCGTTGGCCTTCCTCGGTCACGGGTAGTCATTTCGGGCGAGATTGGTCCGACCTCTGTACACAAATGGGTCTAAGGCTTGACGCGAGGTTTACCCACACCCTTCACTGACAACGCGGACCAGCCGACATGTCTCCTGGGGGCGGGGACGATCGGCTCCCAGCACCTGCCTACTCGGGGGCCGTGACCACCGCGGGGCCTTGACAACTGCAGAGAGCGTGATCGGGATCGGCAGCACAACCAGCCGATCAGCAGCAGCGTGCTTTTCTTCGACGCACCACCTGCACCAAGCACCACGGATTCGTCCTGAGCGGAGCGGATCATGCGCGGGCACATAGCGGAGCCCGTGACTTGAATCGCAAGGGGATGAGACCCACACATGAAGAAGATCGTGTCCGCTGTCGAGCAGTTCCTTCAGGCTGGCGCCAACTGGCGCTGGTAGCCGGGGACGCCCGAAAGCAAGACCCCTGCGCTGCCGATCCCCGTCACTCTCTCTGTCTTCCTCTGTCAGTCGCGAGACCGGAGCCGCATGCCTCCTCTGCCTGCGAGGGCCTGGGCATTCATCGCCCTCGTCATTGGCGTCTCGGTGCCCCTGGTCGTGGGCGCCGTGATCTTCGGTGCGTCCACGTTCGCCTGGCCGGACCTGGTCATGCTCGCCCTGCTCTACATCGTCAGCGACTCCATCGGTGCGCGCGGCGCGCGGGACTCGATGACCATCGCTCTCGGATCGATCAGTGCGCTGGCATCGCTGCCCCTGCTGGGCGGTTACGGGACCGTGATCCTCGCGTGCAGCACCATTCTCGTGGTCGACTCCGAGCCGTGGGTCAAGCGCGTCTTCAACACCGCCCAGCTGGTTCTCGCCGCCGCAGGGGCGTCGTTGGTCTTCGCGGCGTTCGGGGGTCACCCGATCGGGATGCACAGCTTTCCCGCACTGCTGGTGCCCTTCGTCCTCGCGCTGGCCGCGCACTGCGTCGTCAACGGCCTGCTGGTCGCCGTTGTGGTGAACCTGGCCAACGGCGTCCCGTTCCGGACCATCGTCCAGGGGACAATGATCCGTTCGGTGCCTGGCTACGTCGGGTACGGCCTGTTCGGCCTTCTCCTGGCGGTCCTGTGGGATGACGACGGCGCCGGCCTGGGCTGGACTGCTGCGCTGCTGCTCCTGCTTCCGCTGTTCGTGGCCCGGTGGGCCTACGCCCAGTACGTCGAGGAGCAGCAGGCCTACGACCGCACGGTCCGCACCCTCATGGCTGCCGTCGAGACCAAGGACGTCTACACCCGCGGTCACAGCGAGCGCGTCTCGGCCGCCTCCGTCCTGGTCGCCCGCGAGATCGGCATGCGTGAGGACCGGGTGTCCTCGCTCCGCTACGCCGGGATGCTGCACGACGTCGGCAAGCTGGGTGTCCCCACCCGGGTGCTGCAGAAGACCGGGCGGCTGACCGACGACGAGTTCGCCGCCATCCAGCGGCACCCCATGCAGGGTCTCGAGATGGTCCGTGAGATCGAGTTCCTCGACGAGGCGCGGGCCGGGATCATGCACCACCACGAGCGGCTCGACGGCCTCGGCTACCCGATGGGCCTCCGCGGTGACGCGATCCCCGAGTTCGCCCGGGTCATCGCGGTGGCCGACGCGTTCGACTCGATGACCACCACCCGCTCCTACCGCGGCGCCCGCAGCCTCGAGGAGGCCGTGGCCGAGCTGCGCCGCTGCGCCGGCAGCCAGTTCGACCCGCCGATGGTCGAGGCGCTGGTGGGTGCCCTCGAGGAGCACGGCTGGGAGCCGGAGACCACCCCGCTGTTCATCGTGCCGGACCCGGAGCTGGTCTTCGACCAGGACGGCAGCTCGTTCGACCACGACGACCCGCACTACCTCCAGGGGTCCCGGTGACCTTGGTGCGCCGCCGGTTCGACGACGCGGGGAGCATGGGCTACCTCGTGGTCGTGCTCTCCGCGGGTCTTCTCGCAGTGGGGGCGATCGTCTCGGTCGCGGCACCGGGTGGCTTCGTCGACGTCCGGACGGCTCTCGCCTTTGCGGTGTTCATCGCCTTCGGGGAGTTCGTCCGCATCACGCTGCCCGGCGGCCGCGACGCCGCACCGCTGGCCACGGCCGGGGCGCTCGGCTATCTGCTTCTCACGCGGTTCGACGGTGACTCGGCCGATCACGGCGCCCTCCAGGTCGTCGCGGTGACCGTGATCGCGATGATCGCCGGCGTCGCGCCCCACGCCGTTGCCGGCCGCACTCCGACCCTTGACAGCCTCGCTCGCCGGCTCCTGGTCATCGGGATCTCGGCCGCTGTGTTCCGTGGCAGCGTCCTGGACGAGAAGGTCGACGCCCTGCGGGATGCGCCACTGGCTCTGGTCCTGATCGCGGTCGTGGTCCTCAGCCTGGTCGTCGACGCGATCCTGGCGGCCGCCGTGCGAGCCGGCGAGGACCGTGCCCCGTTCAGCGCCGTGCTCCGCAACGAGGTCCGCGCCCAGGTCGGCATCGGCTCGGCCATCGGCGCCACCGGCGCCCTGATCGCCCTCGCGGCCACGATCATGGGCTACTGGGCGCTGCCGGTGTTCGTCGTCCCGCTGCTGCTGACCCAGTTCTCGTTCCGCCGCTACGCCGCGATCCGCGAGTCGTCGCTGCAGACCATCCGGGCCCTGTCCCGCGTCACCGAGCTCGGCGGCTACACCGAGTCCGGCCACTCGCGGCGGGTCAGCACCCTGGCCGTCGCCGTCGGTCGGGAGCTGGGCATGAGCGACGCCGACCTGCGCGACCTCGAGTACGCCGCCCTCATGCACGACATCGGTCAGCTCTCGCTCACCGAGCCGATCCCGGGAGGCGCCACCGTCGTCGCAGCCCCGGCGGAGCAGCGCCGGATCGCGCAGCTGGGCGCCGACGTCATCAAGCAGACCGGAGTTCTCGACGGCGTCGCCTCGATCGTCGAGCAGCAGGCCGAGCCGTACCGCCGGGCGCACGACGTTCAGCGTCGCGACGTCCCGCTCGCCGCCCGCATCATCAAGGCGGTCAACGCCTACGACGACCTGGTCGGCGACTCGTTCGAGGTCAGCCGCCGGCTCGACGCGCTCGAGCGGCTGCGGCTCGGGATGGCCTACGAGTACGACCCGACCGTGGTCGAGTCGCTCTCCCAGACCGTCGAGCGCAACGTCCGCCTCGGCGTCTGACGGCCGTCCCGTCGACGCCGCGCACCGGCGGTCACCAGCAGCAGGCCCACCCCGGCGGCCACCAGCACGTCACCGACGCTGACCACCTGAGGCCATCGCGGCATCGCCACCGGCACGACGTCGCCCAGTCGGGCCAGCCTGGTGCCCGCCCCGGTCGGCTCGCGCATCGCGTCGGACGCTAGGTGCAGCTCCTGACGGGCGATCCCAGCCTTCGCGGCGGCGTCGACCGACACCGGCATCGCGGCGTTGGCCGTGACCACGACGACGTTGAGCAGCAGTCCCAGCGCCATCAGGGGGACACCGGGCAGCCGGGCGTTGCCCGCGAGGAACAACGTCACCAGGACCGTGGTGAGGACCAGAGCCGTACCGCGCGCCAGCCCTGACCCGGGCGCCAGCGTCGAGGTCAGCAGCTGCACCACGGCGGCGGCAACGAGCAGGCGCACCGCGCGCAGCCGGATGCGTGACAGCCGGCCGCCACCCGTGAGGGCGCCGACGAGCAGCGTCCCCACCGCGACGACGAGCACCAGGACCATCCCGTTAGTCTCGCGTGCCGGACCGCTGTCGACCGGGAGGCCACCCCGCCGTGTTCGAGACCGTGCTCGTCGCCAACCGAGGCGAGATCGCGCGCCGCATCATCCGCACCGTGCAGCGGATGGGGCTGAGGGCCGTCGCCGTGCACTCCGACGTCGATGCCGACCTGCCGTACGTGCGGGAGGCCGACGAGGCGGTGGCGATCGGCCCGGCGGCGCCGGCGCAGAGCTACCGCAACGCGGACGCGATCCTCGAGGCGGCCCGTCAGACCGGCGCCCAGGCGGTGCACCCCGGCTACGGGTTCCTGGCTGAGGACGCCGGCTTCGCCCGCCGCGTGCGCGAGGCGGGGCTCACGTGGGTGGGCCCCTCGGCCGAGGCGATCGAGGCCATGGGCGACAAGATCCGGGCCCGCAACCTCGTCTCCGCGGCCGGCGTGCCGGTGTCGCGCGGGACGACCGAGCCGGTCGCCGACGCCGAGGCGGCCGTGGCGGCTGCCCGCGACATCGGCTACCCGGTGATGGTCAAGGCATCGGCCGGCGGCGGCGGCATGGGCATGGCGGTGGCGGCTGACGAGGACGCCCTGCGGACCGAGCTCGACCGGGTGCGCGGCTTTTCCGAGCGGATGTTCGGTGACCCCGCTGTCCTGGTCGAGCGGTTCTTCCCCCGCGTGCGGCACGTCGAGGTGCAGGTGCTGGGCCTGGCCGACGGCCGGGTCGTCGCCCTGGGGGAGCGCGACTGCTCGGTGCAGCGACGCAACCAGAAGCTGGCCGAGGAGACCCCCTCGCCGGCCGTCGGGCCCGAGCTGCGCGAGCGGCTGTTCACCGCCGCGGTGCGGGCCGCCGAAGCGGTCGGCTACCGCAACGCCGGCACCGTCGAGTGCCTGCTCGACGTCGAGACCGGCGAGGTCGTCTTCCTGGAGATGAACACGCGGCTCCAGGTCGAGCACCCGGTCACCGAGATGGTCACCGGCATCGACCTCGTCGAGCAGCAGCTGCTGGTCGCCGCCGGGTTGCCGGTGACCTTCGACCCCGACGCGGTCCGGGCGACCGGTCACGCGATCGAGCTGCGGGTCAACGCCGAGGACCCCGCCCGCTTCTTCCCGGGTCCGGGCGCCGTCACGGCCTGGGACGAGCCGTCCGGCGACGGTGTCCGGGTCGACAGCGGCTACGCGGTCGGCACCACCGTCACCCCGCACTACGACTCCCTGATGGCCAAGCTGGTCGTGCACGGTGCCGACCGCGAGCAGGCATTGGACCGCGCCCGCGCGGCGGTGGCCGCCTTCCGGGTCGAGGGGCCCAAGTGCAACCTGCCCTTCTTCGCCGAGCTGCTGGTGCACCCCGAGTTCGTCTCGGGGGACTACGACACCGGGATCGTCGGGCGGATGCGGGCCCGACCGGCGCCCGCGCGGTAGCCGGGGGCCCTGTGGTTGGATGCCCAACCGGTGGGCGTACGCCGCCGACGCGAGCCGAGAGGAGCCCCCCCGTGGCGAAGGAAGTTCGGGCCGAGATGGTGGCGAACGTCTGGAAGATCGTCGTCGCGGAGGGGGACGCCGTCTCCGACGGGGACACCCTGGTGATCCTCGAGTCGATGAAGATGGAGATCCCCGTGCTCGCCGAGGGCGACGGCACGGTGGCGGCCCTGCACGTCGCCGAGGGCGACGTCGTCCAGGAGGGCGACGTCATAGCCGTCATGGAGTAGCGAGGCGAAGGACCGGGGCAGCCGCGGAATGCCTGGGCGGGCGCGGATCCGGCCCGGCCCGGCGCGGGGCGGCCGCGGATGTTGGCCGACCGGTCATCTTTCGGCTCAAGGTGGGCGGAGGACGGCCCGATGCTCCCTCTGTGACCGGATCGGAGCCGTTGAGCGTCGTCCCGTTCCTGCGCGCCCTCGGGGAGGTCGGCGGGTCGGACCTGCACATCAAGGTGGGCTCGCCACCCCGCGTGCGCATCGACGGCCGGCTGCGCAAGCTGCAGGCGCCCAACCTCACCCCCGTGGACACCGAGCACATGGTCCGCGAGGTGCTGCGCGAGGACCTGATCTCCGAGTTCGCCGCCACCAACGAGGCCGACTTCGCCTATTCGGTGCCCGGCCTGGGCCGGTTCCGGGTCAACGCCTTCCGGTCCCGCGGGTCGTCCGGCATGGTCTTCCGGCGCGTGAGCGTCGGCGCCATCCCGCTGGACGAGCTCGGCCTGCCGCCGGTGATCAGTGCGCTCGCGATGGAGCCCCGCGGCCTGGTGCTCGTCACCGGTCCCACCGGCTCCGGCAAGACCACCACCCTCGCCGGGATGATCGACCAGATCAACAACAACCGCGAGGTCCACGTCGTCACGATCGAGGACCCGATCGAGGTGCTGCACTTCGACAAGCTCTCGATGATCAACCAGCGCGAGGTCCGCCTCGACACGGCTGACTTCGGCGTCGCGCTCCGGGCCGCGATGCGGCAGGACCCCGACGTCATCCTCGTCGGCGAGATGCGCGACCACGAGACGGTGAAGGCCGCGCTCGCGGCGTCCGAGACCGGCCACTTCGTCATGTCGACCCTGCACACCACCGACGCGCAGGAGACCATCACCCGCGTCATCGACTTCTTCCCGCCGCACGAGCAGAAGCAGGTCCGGCTCTCGCTGGCCGGCGCGCTGCGCGGCATCATCTGCCAGCGCCTCGTGCCCCGCGCCGACGGCCAGGGCCGCTGCGTGACGATGGAGGTCTGCGTCGCCACCGGCCGGATCGCCGACGCCATCGCCGACCCCGACAAGACCGGCACCATCGGCGAGCTGATCAAGGAAGGTGCCTACTACGGCATGCAGACCTTCGACCAGCACCTGGTGGCCCTCATCCGCGACGGCGTCATCACCCTGGAGGCGGCGATGAGCGCCTCCACCAGCCCGCACGACCTCACCGTCGAGCTGCGCCGCCTCGGCCTGGTCGCCTGACCTCCTGGCCCCGTCAGTGGATCACGTAAACGTGATCCACTGGTGTCTTGCACGGGTTGCACGCCATGTGAGGTGACGGTCGATCACGTTTACGTGATCGCCGGACCGAAGGGTGGGACGGGGTGGCGGCTAGCCGGTGCGCACGCCGTGCTCGACGCAGCGGGCCTCCCAGCCGCGTGGCAG
Source organism: Actinomycetes bacterium (assembly GCA_038246545.1). Taxonomy (GTDB): domain Bacteria; phylum Actinomycetota; class Actinomycetes; order JACCUZ01; family JACCUZ01; genus JBBRVW01. The sequence goes on from JBBRVW010000007.1 coordinate 73,350, forward strand.
GACCTGCACGACCATCCGACGGCGGCAGCTCCCGCAGTAGCGCGGCGGCTCCAGCTCGCTTCGGTCGGCGCAGGCACCGTGGTCCCCGGTGGTGGAGTCGCCGCACTGCTCGCACCAGACGCTGTCGTCCACCACGAGACGTAGGCTAACCAGGTGCACGTGCAATCAGGCGCACAGGGCCGGGTCCGGCACGTCGTGTCGTCGGACGACACCGCCCGCGCCCTCGGCAGCGGGGACCTCGAGGTGCTCGCCACCCCCCGGCTGCTCGCCTGGTGCGAGGCTGCGACGCTCGCCGCGCTGGCCGGGACGCTGACCGCCGGCGAGTCCACGGTGGGCAGCCGGGTCGACCTGGTGCATCAGCGGGCCACGGCGGTCGGCGGCTCCGTCGAGGTGCGGGCCGATCTGGTGCACGTCGACGGGCGCCTGCTCCGGTTCGATGTCGCCGCCGAGTCCGACGGTGTCCTCGTCGGCCACGGGTCGGTGACCCGGGTCGTGGTCGACCGGGACCGCTACCTCGCCCGCCTCTGACCCCGGTGTCAGAGGTCCAGGCGGTAGGTGATGAGGTGGACGCCGGGGGCTGGTTCCCAGTCCCGGTCCGGGGTGCGCCGGAAGTCGAGCCGCTCGTAGAGCCGGTGGGCGGCCGCCATGGCGGGCAGGGTGCTCAGGACGATCGCCGCGCAGCCTTCAGCCCGGGCGCGGTCCAGGCACCATGCGGTCAGCCGGTGGCCCACGCCGCGGCCGCGCGCCGTGGGCGCCACGGCCAGCATCCGGAACTCAGCCTCGCTCGGCGCCGACACCTCGGCCCACGGGGAGCCGGCGCGGCAGAACGTCACGGTGCCGAGCAGCGTCGCGTCCTCGCCCAGCGCGACGGCGAGCTCGGCGTCCCGGGCCCGGCCGGCGGCGTCGCGCAGGTGCGCCCGGTAGCCGTCCTCCGCGTCGCCGAGCCACCCGTCGTGGTCGTACGCCGCCAGCGTGAGCTCACCCACGGCGGCCAGCTCGGCGGGGTCGGTCGGGTCGGCCAGTCGGAGGATCACGCCGGGAGCGTAGGGCTCGTGGCGCCGGCGGTGCGCGCCGCCCGCCCGTCCCGTCGGATCCGGCCGGTCAGTGCCGCAGGGCGTACGGCGTCGAGGGCAGCCCGCTGCTCCAGTCGCGGCGGCTCGTGGGGGTCCTGGCGGGCCGGTTGGTGCGGAACGCGCGCACGCCGGCGACGACGTCGACGAGGACGATGGCGGCAAGAAGCAGGAGGATGGCGGTCATGGCAGTTACTGTGCGCCGGTCGAGATCCCGCCACCAGTGGCAGGATTGACATACACCCTCAACTTCCTGCCATACTCTCACTTATGCTGCGCTCCGTCGCCGTCCCGGTGCTCGACCAGGTCTTCCCCTTCGAGCTCGGGGTGCTCTGCGAGGTCTTCGGCGTCGACCGGCCCGACGAGCCCGAGCTGCCGTCGTTCGACTTCGCCCTGTGCACCCCCACCCCCGGCCGGGTCCGTACGGTCTCGGGCTTCGACCTGGTGGTCGAGCGCGACCTGTCCCGGCTGGAGACCGCCGACCTGGTGGCGGTGCCGGCCATCCGGCGCGACACCGTCGTGCCCGACGAGCTGATCGACGCCCTCCGGCGGGCCGCCGCCCGCGGCGCCCGCCTCATGAGCGTCTGCAGCGGAGCCTTCGTCCTCGGCGCCGCCGGCCTGCTCGACGGCCGCGACTGCACCACCCACTGGACCTACGCCTTCGAGCTGGCGGCGCGGTTCCCGGCAGCCCGGGTGGACCCCGACGTCCTGTACGTCGACTGCGACGGCGTGCTCACCAGTGCCGGGACGGCGGCGGGCATGGACGCGGCGCTGTACCTGGTGCGGCAGGAGTTCGGCGAACGGGTGGCCAACCGCCTGGCCCGACGGATGGTCATGCCGCCGCACCGCGAGGGCGGACAACGCCAGTACGTCGACCGGCCGGTGCCCGTCGAGGCCGACACCCTGGCCGGCACCCTGGCCTGGATGGCCGACAACCTCGACCAGGAGGTGTCCGTGAACGACCTCGCCCGCCGCGCCAACCTATCGCCGCGAACCTTCGCCCGGCGGTTCCGGGCCGAGACCGGCACCACGCCGCACCACTGGCTGACCGGTCAGCGGGTGCTCGCCGCGCAGCGGCTGCTCGAGGAGACCGACCAGCCGGTCGAGACCGTCGCAGACCAGGTGGGCTTCGGCAGCGCCTCGGTCCTCCGGCACCACTTCAGTCGCCGGGTGGGCACGACGCCCCACGACTACCGCCGCACCTTCTCCGGCCGCCGCGAGGCCCGCACGGCGTAGGCATCGGCTCACCGGGGACGAACCTGGCGTGCCACTTCTCACCTCGGCCCGCGCCGTCACTCGGGACGCCCTCGCCAGCTCGCGGCACCATGACCTGGCGCTGTACGCCGCGGGCCTGACCTTCTACGGCGGAATCGCCCTGCTCCCGGCGACCCTTGTCGCCCTGCGGCTGGCCGGTGCGCTCGTCGGCCAGGCCCACGTTGCGCGGCGCGGCGAGTCGGTGGCGGCGGCGCTCCCGGACGCGCTGGGCGCCCCGACGGTGGTCGCCCGGCTCGTCGAGTCCGGGGCGCACCTTCCCGTTCTCACCCTGCTGCTGGCGATCCTGCCCTCGACGCTCTACGGCGAGGGGCTGCGCCGCGCGTTCTTGCGGCTCAGCGGCGCCGAGGAGTCCTACGTCGGCTGGCGAGGGCGGCTCGGTGTCCTCCCGCTGCTGGTGGTGACGCCGCTGATGGCACTTGCCGTGCTGGAGACCGCACCGCTGCTCGCGCGGCTGGTGGCAGCAGGGCCTGGCGGCACCGCACTGGCCGTCTACCTGGCGCTGGTGCTCGACTGGTTGCTGCTCTCGGTGCCGCTGGCCTTCGTCTACCGCGTCGTGTCCCCGGCGTCGGTGTCCTGGCGGGCGGCCGTGGTCGGCGCGCTCGTGACGGCATCGTTCGTGTCCGGTTTCCTCCAGGGCTTCGTGCTCTTCCTCGCCCTCCCGCTCGACCTCGGGCTGCCGTTCGGGGGCGCGGTCGCTGTCGGCGCCGCGGTCGCGGTCGCCCTCTGGCTCTGGGTGCTCCACCTGCTCGTGCTGGTGGGCCACCAGGTCGTCGTTGCCGTGGACCGGCGCCGATCGGCGCCGGCCGTCAGTGCACGACCTCGGGGAGGTCCTTCAGTCTCGGGTCGTTCTGGTCGGCGAAGTACTCGTCCGGATGGGTGGCGTCCACGCCCTCCGGCACCTTGATGGCCCGGAAGACGAAGGTCGCGACCACGGCCACGACGAGGTTGGCGAGCAGAGCGAGGAAGCCGGCGTAGATCGACCACGTGGTGTCGAGGCCGAGTTCGGACAGCGGGAAGCCCGACCCGCCGAAATGCTCCTTGGCGATGGTGATGCTGCCGTCGGCGTTGAACACCTTCTGCTGGATCTGGAAGGTGGTCCAGAAGCCGACCGCCATGCCGGCGATCCAGCCCGCGATGAGGCCCCACCGGTGGAACCAGCGGGTGTAGAGACCGAGGGCCACCGCGGGCAACGTCTGCAGGATGATGATGCCGCCGATGAGCTGCAGGTCGATGGAGAACTGCGGGTCGAGGGCGATGATCGCGACCAGGGCGCCGACCTTCACGACGAGCGACGCGAGCTTGCTGCTGCGCGCCTCCTGCTTCGGAGTGGCGTCCTTGTTGATGTACTCGACGTAGATGTTGCGGGTCCACAGGTTGGCCGCGGCGATGGACATGATCGCCGCCGGGACCAGCGCGCCGATGCCGATGGCGGCGAAGGCGACGCCCGCGAACCAGCTCGGGAACATGTTGTCGAACAGCAGCGGCACGATGGTGTTGGCGTCGGGCTTGCCGGCGTCGTTCGTGATCGGCGTGACGCCCGCGGCGATGGCCATGTATCCCAGCAGCGCGAGCAGCCCCAGGATGAAGCTGTACGCCGGCAGCGCGGCCATGTTGCGCTTGATGACGTTGCGGTCGCGCGATGCGAGCACCGCGGTGATCGAGTGCGGGTACAGGAACAGCGCCAGCGCAGAGCCGAACGCGAGCGTCGCGTACTGCAGCTGTGCGGGTCCGGCGAGCACCACGCCGTCGCCAGGGTTGGGCGAGGCGGCGAACTTCTTCTCGGCCGCGCCGAAGATCTCGTCCCAGCCGCCGAGCTTGTAGGGGATGACGATGACAGCGACGATGATGACGATGTAGATCAACGCGTCCTTGACGAACGCGATGAGGGCAGGCGCCCGTAGCCCCGAGCTGTAGGTGTAGGCCGCGAGGATCGCGAACGCGACGATGATCGGCACGTGGCCGGTGACGCCCATCGCCTTCAGCACGGCCTCGATGCCGACCAGCTGCAGCGCGATGTAGGGCATCGTCGCGACGATGCCGGTGATGGCCACGAGCAGGGCCAGCGTCGACGAGCCGTGGCGGGCCCGGACGAAGTCGGCCGGCGTGACGAAGCCGTGGATGTGCGAGACCGACCAGAGCCGGATCAGAACCAGGAAGACGATCGGGTAGACGACGATCGTGTACGGCACGGCGAAGAATCCGATGGCGCCGGCACCGAACACCAGCGCGGGTACCGCGACGAACGTGTACGCCGTGTAGAGGTCGCCGCCGAGCAGGAACCAGGTGATCCACGCGCCGAAGTTGCGGCCGCCGAGCCCCCACTCGTCGAGGTGCTCGAGGTCGTCGGCGCGGCGCCAGCGGGCCGCGAAGAAGCCCATCGCGCTGACGACGACGAACAGGAGGACGAAGATCGTGAGCTCGACCGCGTTGACGTTCTTGAACACGTCAGGCCCTCGTCTTCCGGTAGACGACCAGGGTGATGACGACGCTGACGAGGATCGCTGCCATCTGGTACCAGTAGAAGAACGGCACGTCGAGCAGGGTCGGGTCGATGCTGTTGTACACCGGCGGGAACAGCGTGATCACCAGCGGCAGCAGCAGCAGCCAGTTGATCGGGTGGTGGTCGGACCGCTCGGCCCGGGCGGTGCTGCCGGGGACGCCGTTGCGGCGCTCCTCGGGACGATCAGGTTGATGCGTGGTCACGGGGGGCCTCCGGCGCAGGGAAAGGAGTCGGCCCGGAGGTTATCCCCATTTGTCCGGCCACGGAAGCGGTGGCACCGTCGGTGTCGACCGGCCACAGCGCGGCGAAGATCCACAGCGGATCTGCTGGAGAAAGTCCAACGGATCCGCTGTGGATCGCAGCCGGTGACCGGTCAGAGCGTCTGCGACAGCGCCTTCACCGGCATGCCGAGGTCGCCCAGCAGGGCGAGGTCCTCCTCGGGTGAGCGACCCAGGGTAGTCAGGTAGTTGCCGACGATGACTGCGTTGATGCCGCCGAGCATGCCGTCGCGGGTGCCGAGGTCGCCGAGGGTGATCTCGCGGCCACCTGCGTACCGCAGGATCGTGCGGGGCAGCGCGAGCCGGAAGGCGGCGATGGTGCGCAGCGCGTCAGGGCCGGACATCACCGGCAGGTCGCCGAACGGAGTGCCCGGCCGCGGGTTGAGGAAGTTGAGGGGCACCTCGTCGGGCTCGAGCTCGGCCAGCTGGCCGGCCAGCTCGGCGCGCTGCTCGAGCGACTCGCCCATGCCGACGATGCCGCCGCAGCACACCTCCATGCCGGCGGCCCGGACCATCGTCAGCGTCTGCCAGCGCTCCTCCCAGGTGTGCGTCGTGACGACGTTCGGGAAGTAGGACCGGGCGGTCTCGAGGTTGTGGTTGTAGCGGTGGATCCCCATGTCGGCCAGGTCGTCGACCTGCTCCTGGGTGAGCATCCCGAGCGACGCGGCCACCTGGATGTCGACGGCCTCGCGGATCGCGGCGACCCCTTCGCGCATCTGGGTCATCAGTCGCTGGTCCGGGCCGCGGACCGCGGCGACGACGCAGAACTCGGTCGCCCCGGTGGCGGCGGTCTCGACGGCGGCCTTCACCAGCGAGGGGATGTCGAGCCAGGCGGCGCGCACCGGCGACGGGAACAGGCCGGACTGCGAGCAGAAGTGGCAGTCCTCAGGGCAGCCGCCGGTCTTCACCGAGACGATGCCCTCGACCTCGACCTCCGGACCGCACCAGCGCAGCCGCACCTCGTGCGCGAGCTGCAGCAGGCCCGGGAGGTCGCTGTCGGGCAGCCGGAGGACCGCGAGCACCTGCCCCTCGTCGAGTCCGCGACCCTCCTCGAGCACCTGCCGGCGCGCGGCGTCGAGGACGTCGCGCGAGCTGGCGGGTGCGCTGGTCTGGTTAGTGGTCGGCGGCACGACGGAAGTCTGCCGCATCGAAGGTGCCGCCCAGGGCGCGGCCCAGCCCGTCGCGCGCCGCGAGCAGCAGCCCGGCCGCGTCGAGCGAACCGGCTCCCTCGCGCAGGGCACCTGTCAGCGGCCGGGCAGCCAGGGTCTCGAGGTCGCGCACGTTGCTGCGGCACGCCAGGTCCGGTTGATCCGGCCAGGACCCGATCACGACCCCGGCCAGCCGGAGGCCGCGGTGAGCCATCGCCTCGAGCGTCAGGGCGGTGTGGTTCAGCGTTCCGAGCGTCGGCCCGGTCACGACCAGGACGTCGGCGTCCAGGTCGCGGGCGAGGTCCGCGATCGTGGCGCCCTCCTCGTCGTAGCGCACGAGCAGCCCGCCGGCTCCCTCGACGACGACGAGGTCGCGGTCGGTGGCGAGGTCGCGGACTGCTCCGGCGCTGTGCCGCAGGACGAGCGGCGGCAGCCCGGCTCGGCGGGCTGCCGCCGCGGGCGACAGCGGGTCGGGGTAGCGGGCGTGCTCGTGCAGGTCGGTGACACCCGCCAGCCGCCGTACGTCGGCGAGGTCGCCGTCCTCGCCCGCGGCGAGGCCGGTCTGCGCGGGCTTGACCACGGCAACCCGGGACCCGCGGGCCGCGGCGAGCGCGGCCACGGCCGCCGTGACAACGGTCTTGCCGACGCCGGTGCCGGTGCCGGTCACGACGAGCACGCTCACGCGGCTGACCCTAGGGCTCGCGACGCGGGAGACGGCCACGGACTAGGCAAATCGGACGATGGCCGGCGCGGGCGGGGCGGTGCATGGTGGCCGCAAGGACGGTGTGCGCCCGGCTCGCGTGGGGGGCCATGGAGTCGGGCGGCATCGTCTTTTTGTGGTCTGCGCCGGAGAGGGCGGCGGACGACGTCCTCGCCGCCGCCGGTAGCCCCCCGTCGGTGGCGGCGAGGACCCTTGCGCGGCAACAGCTCCCCGGAGCGAAGCGGCCCCGCTGCGCAGCCGGGATGCGGCCGGTCAGCGGGGCCAGATCGCTCGTTGCACGGGCGACGTCCTGGGGACAGGTCAGGCTTGCTTGGTCTCCCAGAAGATCTTGTCGATCTCGGCGATCTTGTCGAGCAGCTCCTGCGCCTTGCCGGCATCCAGCGAGCCCTTGGCGCCCGAGGCGCCGGCCAGCTTGGTGGCCTCGTTGAAGAGCTGGTGCAGCTCGGGGTACTTCTCGAAGTGCGGGGGCTTGAAGTAGTCGGTCCACAGCACCCACAGGTGGTGCTTGACCAGCTCGGCGCGCTGCTCCTTGATGAGGATCGCGCGGGTGCGGAAGTCCGCGTCGTCGTTCTCGCCGACCTTCTGGATGATCATCTTGATCGACTCGGCCTCGATGCGGGCCTGGGCCGGGTCGTAGACGCCGCAAGGCAGGTCGCAGTGCGCGTGGACGGCGGTCTTCGGGGTGAACAGACGCGACAGCACGGGATGGTCCCTTCGCTCGTACCTCTGGATCCACTGGACTGCTCTGGATCTCTGTCTCTGTCGGACACTACTCCCGGCACGTACCCCTCTCCGGGGGTGCTACCCGTGCCGTGGTCGGTGGTGAGGAGGGTCACGTGCGCAGCTCGGGCGTGGGGCGGGTGGTGGTCCGCGGCCGGTCGATGGAGCCGACCCTGCGCGACGGCGACCACCTGCTTGTCCGGTGGGGCGGCGCGCCTCGGCCGGGCCGGCTGGTGGTGGTCCGGTGGCCGGGCCGGCCGCTGTCGGTCAAGCGCGCCGGCCTGCTCGCCGACGACGGCTGGTGGGTCGAGCGGGACAACCCGCACGAGGGCGTCGACTCCTGGCAGGCCGGCCCGGTGCCGCCGTCCGACGTCGTCGCCGTGGTGCTCCTCCGGGTCTGGCCGCTCAGGCGCCGGTGATTCGTTCGGCGACCGAGACGGCCGCGCCGCGGAGGTGGCGATCGAGCTCGTCGAGGGCCGCGGCCTCGTCGCCGGACCGCATCAGCGTGAGCAGGCGCCGGTGGTCGGCCACCTGGCTGCGCGCGTTGCGCCGGGCCCGTTCGACCGACGCCAGCGCGAGACGCAGGTCGCCGGTGAGGGTGTCGGCCTGTGCCACGAGCCGGGTGTTGCCGAGCAGGGCCACGAGCGAAGTGTGGAACTCCAGGTGCGCGTGGGTCTGTTCGACCGGGTCGTCGGCCCCCACGGCGTCGGCGTACCTCGACAGTGCCGCCGTCACCGGATCCAGGTCCGCGCCCGCCGTTCCCGCCCGCACCCCGGCGGACTCGAGGACCAGGCGGGCCTCGAAGATCTCGGCGATGTCGCGCTCGGCCAGCTCCGTCACGACGACCCCGCGGTGGGGGTAGCGGGTCACCAGGCCCTCGCCGGACAGCACCTGCAGCGCCTCGCGAACGGTCGACCGGGCCACCTGGAAGCTGTCGGCGAGCGTGACCTCGCGCAGTGGCTCGCCGGGGGAGAGGTCGCCCGCGAACAGCATGTCGCGGAGCGCGCCGGCCACCCGGTCGGTGGTGCTCGACCGGTCGATGACAGGCACCTCGACCACGGCTTGACACTACCGGGGGGTCGGCCGCACACTCCGATTGTCCGACAATAGTTGTCCGACAATCTGTCAATGTCCTGCCTCGTCGTGCCGATGAGGTGGGGCACCCCGGCGTCCGGCCCGGGGCCCGAGCTGGTGAAGGTGGTCATGACCGAGATCCGTCCGCTGCCGTGGGGCCGTCGCTACCTCATGTGCCGTCCCGAGCACTTCCGGGTCGACTACGCGATCAACCCGTGGATGGACCTGGACGCCCCCGTCGACCCGGAGGTCGCGCTGGCCCAGTGGGACACCCTGGTCGCCACCCTGCGCGCCGCCGGCGCCGAGGTCGAGACGATCGCCCAGCTACCCGCCACGCCGGACATGGTCTACGCGATGAACTACGGCCTGGTCGACCGCGACCACGTGGCCGTCACCAACTTCCGGTACGACGAGCGACGGGCCGAGGCCGGGGCCGCCGAGCAGTGGTTCGCCGCGGCCGGCCTGCGCACCACTCGGGTGGGTGACGCCGGGGCCGGTGCGTTCGAGGCCGGGGACGCCTTCCTCTACGGCGACGCCCTGCTCGTCGCCGCCGGGCCGCGCACCGACCTCGGCACCCACGCCGTGCTCTCGCGCGAGCTGGGGGTGCGGGTGGTCCCGGTGCCGGTGGTGCACCCCGCGCTCTACCACCTGGATCTCAGCTTCTGCCCGCTCGACGAGACCCGCGCGATCGTCGCGCCCGCGGCCTGGGACGAGGCGGGGCGCCGCGCGGTCGCCGCGCTGGTGCCGGAGCCGCTGGTCATCGACGAGGAGGAGGCGTTCACCTTCTGCGCCAACTCGGTGGTCGTCGGCGACACGGTCGTGATGCCGGCCGGCGTCCCGGTGCGGGTCGCCCGGCAGCTGGAGCGGTGGGGCTTCACGGTCGCCACGGTCGAGGTCGGCGAGCTGCACAAGGGTGGTGGCTCCGTCCGCTGCATGACCCTGCCGCTGGACACCGACCTGAGCCCGGCGCGGCTGCCGGCCGACGTCCCGGCGCCGCGCGCCGTGGGCGAGCCGGAGCCCGCGCTGGTCTGACCCTCGACCGGCGGCCTGCGCCCGGTGTGCCAGACTGCCCGCCTCGGGCAACCCCCGCACCCGCGAGCGCCGACGGTCCTGCGCACACCGCAGCCGGCGACCTCGTCGCCGATGTGAGAGGGATGCCCGATGGGGCTGCAGGAGACCAGAGTGCCCGCGACGACCGATCAGCCGCACCCGTCCTACGACGAGTCCGACCCCGCCTTCGCGCTGCATCGGGGCGGCAAGTTGGAGACCGTCGCGACCGTCCCGCTGCGGGACCGCGAGGACCTGTCGCTCGCCTACACCCCGGGTGTCGCCCGGGTCTGCTCGGCGATCGCCGAGCACCCGGAGCTGGTGTACGACCTCACCTGGAAGTCGAACGTCGTGGCCGTCGTCACCGACGGCAGTGCCGTGCTCGGCCTGGGCGACATCGGGCCGCAGGCAAGCCTCCCCGTGATGGAGGGCAAGGCCGTGCTGTTCAAGCAGTTCGGCGGCCTCGACGCCGTGCCGATCTGCCTCGACGCCAGCAGCGTCGACGACATCGTCGACACCGTGGTGCGCATCGCGCCGGGGTTCGGTGGCATCAACCTCGAGGACATCAGCGCCCCGCGGTGCTTCGAGATCGAGGAGCGGCTCAAGGCCCTGCTCGACATCCCGGTGTTCCACGACGACCAGCACGGGACCGCCGTGGTGGTCCTCGCGGCTTTGCGCAACGCGGCTGTGCTGACGGGTCGCACGCTAGGCGACCTGCGGGTCGTCGTCTCGGGCGCCGGGGCGGCCGGGGTCGCGGTCTCGACCATCCTGCGCGAGGCCGGGATCGGCGAGATCGCAGTCGCCGACCGCGGCGGCGTGCTGCACGGTGGCCGCGAGGGGCTGTCGTCGGTGAAGCGGCACCTCGCGTCGATGACCAACGGCGGTGGGCGCACGGGCAGCCTGGTCGAGGCGCTGCGCGGGGCCGACGTGTTCATCGGCGTCTCCGGCGGCACGGTGCCCGAGGAGGCCGTGGCCGCCATGGCCGGCGACGCGATCGTCTTCGCGCTGGCCAACCCCGAGCCCGAGGTGCACCCGGACGTCGCCGCGCGGCACGCGCGGGTGGTGGCCACCGGCCGCAGCGACTACCCGAACCAGATCAACAACGTGCTGGCCTTCCCCGGCATCTTTCGCGGGGCGCTGGACGTGCGGGCCACCGCGGTGACCGAGGGGATGAAGCTCGCCGCGGCCGAGGCGCTCGCGGCGGTCGTGGCCGACGAGCTGGCCGTCGACCGGATCGTCCCGAGCCCGTTCGACGAGCGGGTCGCGCCCGCGGTGGCGGCGGCGGTGTCGGCTGCTGCCCGCCGCGACGGGGTGGCCCGGCTCTGACCGCCGGATCGGGGAGCGGGGTCCGGGGCTACTCATCCCATCGGGTGCGGCTGGGTCCGCAGGGTCAGGTGGGCCGGCTCGAGCCGGGTGCTGCGGCCGCGCAGGTCCTCCCGGACGGTGCCGTCGTGGTCCTTGCGGACGGTGTCGTCGTAGCGCTGTCCCCGGCGTCGGAATGCGGTGCGCATGTCGGGCTCCTTTCACGCGCGGTACACGATGTATCGCGTCTGCGGAACACGATACATCGCGAGTCCGAGAAGTCAAGATGTATCGCGAGTTCCGCCGTCCGACGAAGCGTCACCCAGCTGCTGCTCCGGGAGAAGTGTCGGGAGGACAGCACCCAGTTGCCCGGGACCCCGGCCGCTCATCGTGCCCCCACCGCACGTGAGGAACCGACATGGTCGACGAGCTGCCCGCAGCCGAGAACGCGGCCGAGGAGGACGCCGCAGCGCCGGGGCCTGGCACGTCCCCGCACGTGGCGTCGGTCCCCGACGGCGACGCTCTCTCCGCCCGGTCGTCCTCGGGTGTGCTGCACGTGGCGTCCGGGGCCGACTCGGACGGGGTCGCCGCTCTCGACGACGAGGTCGAACGGTTGCTGGTCTCGGCCGACCTGAGGGACGCCGTGGCGGGCCACCGCGACCTCCACGCGCGCGAACAGTCACCCGAGGACCTGGCCCGTCTCGCCGGCATCTCTCGCGAGTGGGCGGCCCGTGACCGCGACCTCGCAGCCGCGGACCGGGCCGACCTGATCTCCCTGCTCCGGACCCGGGCGGGTCAGCCGGGCATCCCGCGTCCGCGCTGACCACGACCCGGACGCGCCACAGGGCCGGGTCCTGCCCCCGGCTGAGACGTCGAGCAAGTAGCGCATCCGGTCGTCCGCGACGCCGTTGGCGGCACGGTCGTACGCCTGCTGCCGGGTGTGGACAGCGCGGCGGGTGACCTGGTCGATGTCCCGGTCCCCGTGACCTCGAGCGCCGCCCGCGGGTGCTCGACGGCGGCTCGATGCGAGGCCTACGCGTTCTCGGCCGGCGGTCCGGTGGTCTCGCCGCGGGTCGAGGGGCTCCTCTCGTCCCAGCCGCGGCGCACTCGTCGTTCAACCGGGTCCTGCTGCTCAGCGTCGAGGGGTGGTCCGGCTCGGCCGGACCACGTTCGACGACCGGGCCCGTCGTAAGCTCCAGGTGGCCGGCAGCGCTGAGGCCGACTGACTCCGGCCCGATCGGCTCAACCTGCTGCGCCGGTGGCCGCGTCCAGTCAGCATGGGCGCGGTGGTGTGATGATGCCGATGCGCGGGAGTACGCCGATTGCGGGCGCGGGCGGACGCGATGTCGCGTTCGAGCGGTACGTCGCGTCCCGGCAGCATGCGCTGCTGCGCACCGCGGTCCTGCTGACCGGTGGTGACGTCCCCACCGCCGAAGACCTGCTGCAGACCGCGCTGTCCCGGCTCTACCTGGCGTGGCACCGGGTCGAGCGGGAGGCGGCGCTCGACGCCTATGTGCGGCGGATCATGGTCAACCAGTACACCTCCTGGTGGCGCCGGGCCTGGCGGCACCGGGAGAGCACGGTCGACCCGGTCGACCTCCCGCAGCAGCGTGGGGTCAGCAAGCCGGCGCTCGACGACGAGGTGGCCGAGCGCGCGGCGGTGTGGGCCCTCGTGCAGCTGCTGCCCCCACGGCAGCGCGCGACGATCGTGCTGCGGTACTACGAGGACCTGTCCGAGGTCGAGACTGCCGAGGTCCTCGGCTGCACGGTCGGCACCGTGAAGGCGGCCAGCAGCCGCGCCGTCGCGCGGCTGCGCGTCCTGCACGCCGAGGAGGTGTCGTCGTGAACGGCGACTCGGGACGGATCCTGGCGGGAGTGCTCCGTGAGCAGGTTCGCGACGTCCCGCCGCTCCCGGCAGGGCTGGCCGACCGAGCGCGCCACGCTGCGCGGCGTCGGCGCCGCCACCAGGTGGTCGGGCTCGGCGCCACAGTGGTGGTTGCGGCCGCAGCGCTGGCCCTGCCGACGGTGTTGGGCGGCGGGGTCAACCAGCGTGCGGGGCCGCTGCCGGCCGCGCCGGCGGGACCGCGCGTGGACCTGGACGTCTCCAGGGCCGAGGTCACGACGATCGATGCGACCGGTCTGCGCCGCGGCCCCGACCCCGCCACGGCATGGACCGCGTCGGGGATCCTGCGCCGCACAGACGGCCGCTCCCTGCAGCTCCCCGACGGAGCGCTCGGCGCCGTCGAGCTGCCGGACGGCGGCGCGCTCGTCACAGCTGGCACCACGGTTCGCCCCACCCTGTCGTTCGTCGACCGGGACGGACACGCGCAGCCGCCGTTCGCCGCCGCGGCGCCGGTCGTCGACCCCACTGGCCAGGTCGCCTACCTCGACCTGGACAAGCACCTCGTGGTCCGGCAGAAGGCGGACGGTACCGGCAGCGCGGTCACGGTCCCGTTCCCCGACGACGGTGTGACCCTCGTCGGGTTCCTCGGCGACGACCTGGTTGCCGACCTGCCGTTCCGTGGGGCGCGGCTGATCCGACGGGACGGGACATCCGCGGCGCTGCGGGGGCTCGCGGTGGCGACCGCGACCGATGCCCCCTCCGGCACTGTCGCGCTGCGGTCGCGCGACGGGGCGTGCCTCGAGCTGAGGCGCGACGACGCCCTCCTGTGGCGCTCATGCAGGAACGCGGGTCGCTTCGCGAGCATCGTGGACATCAGCCCGGACGGCCACCGAGTCCTGCTGCGCCGCGACAAGAGCGGCCACCCGGGTACCTCCCAGTACGCCGTGGCTGTGGCCGAGACCGGTCGGGTGGTCCGGCTGTTTTCCGCCGCCGGCCGGACGCTGGGCCTCGGTCAGGCGGTGTTCGAGCGGGGCAGTCTCCTCGTCGCGGCCTACCACGACGAGGTCGCACGCATCGTGCGCTGCGACCAAGACGGCGCCTGCCAGGTGACGGCGGGGGACACATCAGGGAGTGCCAGCCCCTTCACCCCGGTGTGGTTCCCCTGATGTCGTGCGGGGCCACAGGCGGCACGGCGGGACTGCCTAGCCCCGCCTGACCGGAGCGTGGGTAGGGTCGAGAGCATGCTCGCTGCCACCGCCGTCCGCACCGACGCAGACGACCCGCTCAGCTGTCTCGAGGTCGGCGAGCGTCCCGACCCGGATGCACCGGAGGGCTGGGCGACCGTGCGGCTGCGGGCCGCCTCCCTCAACCACCACGACCTGTGGAGCCTGCAGGGCGTCGGACTGGCCGACGACAAGCTCCCGATGGTCCTGGGCTGCGACGGCGCCGGCGTCGACGAAGACGGCAACGAGGTCGTCGTGCACGCCATCGTCGGCGATCCCGACTTCCGTGGCGACGAGACCCTCGACCCGAAGCGGACCCTCCTCTCGGAGAAGTACGACGGCACGCTGGCCGACCTGGTCGCGGTGCCGCGCCGCAACCTGGTGCCGAAGCCGGCGGGCCTGAGCTTCGAGGAGGCTGCCTGCCTCCCGACGGCGTGGCTGACGGCCTACCGGATGCTCTTCACCCAGGGCGGCCTGCGTCCCGGCCAGACCGTGCTCGTGCAAGGAGCCGGTGGCGGCGTAGCCACCGCTCTCGTCGTCCTCGGCAAGGCGGCCGGCCTGCGGATGTGGGTCACCAGCAGGGACGCGGCCAAGGGCGAGCGGGCCGTCGAGCTGGGTGCGGAGCGGTCCTTCGCGTCCGGAGCCCGGCTGCCGGAGCGGGTCGACGCGGTGATGGAGACCGTCGGCGAGCCGACGTGGGACCACAGCCTCAAGTCGCTCGCGCAGGGTGGCGTCGTCGTGGTGTCCGGCGCCACCGGAGGTCACCGGGCGGTGACCGATCTGCGCCGGGTCTTCTTCCTCCAGCAGCGGGTCGTCGGCTCCACGATGGGCACCCGCGACGAGCTGTCCCGCCTGATCCGGTTCATGGCCGAGACCCGTGTCCGGCCGGTCATCGACTCGACGCTGCCGCTGGAGCAGGCCGACCAGGCGTTCCGACGGCTCGCCGACGGCGAGGTCTTCGGCAAGATCGTGCTCACCCTGCCCGCCTGAGCATGTCCTCGGGCACGGAGGTCGGCGGGGACGTCTCGCTGCCACGGTGGCGCAACCCGGCCTGGCGTGCCGAGGTCGACGCGTGGGTTGCCGACGAGCTGTCGCGGCTGGGCCTGCGGCAGTCGGCGGCGGCGAGGCAGGAGCGCTGCTACCCGTGGTCGACGGTGATCCAGGTGCCGACCACCGCCGGGCCGGTGTGGTTCAAGGCGAATGCGCGCGGCATGCACCAGGAGGCAGCCCTCTACGAGGTGCTGGTCCGCTTGGCGCCGGAGCACGTCCTGCACCCGCTGGCACTCGACCTCGCGCGCGGCTGGTTGCTGATGCCCGACGGCGGCCCGACGCTGCGCGCCGTCGAGGGTGCGCGCACCGACCTCGCGGTGTGGGAGCAGCTGCTCGTCGAGTACGCCGCGCTCCAGCGCACCCTGGAGCCCCACGTCGACGAGCTGTCGTCCGCGGGACTGACCGATGCCACCCCCGCGGCGCTGCCCGGGCTGCGCGCCGCTCTGCTCGCCGACGACCGGCTGCTGCTGCTCGACACGGACGACGGGCTGACCTCGGCGGAGCGCGACGAGCTCGTCGCCTACGCCCCGACGTACGCCGCGCAGTGCCGAGACCTCGCGGCGTTCGGGATCCCGTCGACCTTGCAGCACGACGACCTGCACGACAACAACGTCTTCGCGGCCGCCGAGACCGGTGGTTCCCTGCGGGTCTTCGACTGGGGCGACGCCGTGGTGGGCCACCCGTTCGGGACGTTGCTCGTCAGCCTGAGGGTCGTGGCGGCCTTCGCCAACCTCGACCCCGCGTCCCGCGAGCTGCTCCGGCTGCGCGACGCGTACCTCGAGCCGTGGGGCGACGACTACGACGACGCAGACCTGGTCGAGGCGGCGCGGCTCGCGGTGCGGGTCGATGCCGTGTCGCGGGCCGACTGCTACCGGCGGGCAGTCCTCGAGTGGGAGGGCGACCGGCCGCCGTTCGCCGAGGGCGTGCTCGCCTGGTTGCGGGAGCAGCGCGGCCCGACCGCGCTCGACCCGGACCGCGTCTGAGGTATGCCGCTCTAGCGTTCGAACGCCTGCCGGGCCTCGTCCAAGGTCCGCTGGAGCAGCTCGCGCAGCGCATCGACCTCGGCCTGCGTGTGCGACCCGTGCCGGGTGACGGTGCGCAGCTCCGACCGGAACCAGTCGATGACCCGCTCGAGGTCGGCCCGGAACGGGTCGTTGCTCGGCTTGCTCGCCTGCCGCTCCTCGCGTCCCGCGGCCCGGCCCTGCCGGCGTACGTCGCGGGCGGCCGCCTTGAGCTCGGAGCGCAGGTCGCGCACCGAACCCTTGACCTCGCTGCGGATCTCGGTCGCGAGGTCGCGCACCGACCCGGCGATCTCCTGCTCGAGGTCGTCGAGGTCGCCCTGCCGCTCCTGCAGCTCGCTGCGTCCCGCGTCGGTGATGCGGTAGACCTTCCGGCCCTCCTCGACGTGGTGCGTCACCAGGCCCTCGGCTTCCAGCCGCGCCAGCCGCGGGTAGACCGTGCCGGCGCTGGGGGAGTAGAGGCCCATGAACCGGTCCTCGAGCTCGCGGATCACGTCGTAGCCGTGCCGGGGGCTCTCGTCGAGCAGCTTGAGCAGGTAGAGCCGGAGCCGGCCGTGCCCGAAGACGGGGCTCATCCCCGGCCCCCAGCGGGTCGGGAGCGCGGCGCGCGGGTGAGGGTTGTCATGGCGACCCTGCGGGCCGTCGGAGCAGGGTGACGTCACCGGAGACGGTCTTGGCGCTGAGCCGGCCGTCGCCGCTGCCGATGCTGCCGTGCATCGTGACCTTGCCCGGCTTGCGCTCGCGGGAGACGCCGTCGAACGCACTGTCCACCGATCCACTCATGGTCTTCACGTCGACACTCATCCCGACCGTGTCGGGCATCCGCAGCGTGAGGTCGCCGGAGACGCTCGAGACGTCGATGCGCCCGCCCGCCAGCAGGTCGAGGTCGAGCGTGAGGTCGCCGGACACCGTCTCGGCCTTGACCCGGTCGCTGCGGCCGTCGACGACGGTGAGCTCGCCCGAGACGGTCGTGAACTTGAGGACGCCGGCCAGCTGGCGAGTTTCCAGGTCGCCGGACACGGTCTGCGCGGTGATGTCGGACCGGACCCCGTCGAGCGTCACGTCGCCGGACACCGACTTCACCGCGGTACGCGCCGCCTCGATGCCGGAGACCACGGCGTCGGCCGAGACCACGCCCAGCTCGACCGGGCAGGTGTGGGGGACGGACACCGACACGGTCGCCGACGCCCGCCGACCGCCGACCCAGTCGAACAGGCCGCCCCAGGTGAGCCGCTCGTGGACGATGGTCAGCGTGCCGTCCTCGAGGGTGACGGTCAGGGGACCGTCGAGGTCGCTGACCTCGACCCGGGCCGCGCCGGACTCGGCGTCCTCGGTGCGGCCGACCACGTCGATGCTGCCGGACACCATCCGGACCTCGAGGCGCTGGACGCCCTCGAGGTCGAGGGACTGGGGCTTCTCGATCCGCCACTGCGGCATGATGTGCTCTCCATTCACGATGTATCGCGTCTATAGACACGATACATCGCGAGTCGTCGCTGTCAAGCCGCCGCTCGGCCACGATCCGGTGATCCACAGCGGATCTGTTGATGATCCACAGCGGATCGGTGGGAATTTTTCCAGCGGATCCACTGTGGATCACCGGAAACCGGGGCGGGGCGGAGGCGGGGCGGTGGGGGTGGGGTGGGGGGTGGGGGTGGCGCGATGGCGTCAGTCGTCGTCGGTGTCGTCGAGGCGGGCCAGCCAGGTGGCCAGCCGCTCGACCGGGACCTCGAAGTCGGGGTGCTCGTCGACGAACTCCTGGAACCGCGCGGCCAGCCAGGCGACCGACACGGTCTCCTCGCCCCGGCGGCTCTCGAGCTCCTCGATGCCGCGGTCGGTGAAGTACACCTCGCCGCCTAGAGGGTGAACGCCTGCTGGACCAGCGACTGCTGCTCCTGGTCGTGCACCTTGTGCGAACCGGCGGCGGGGGAGGCCGACGCCGGGCGCGCGATGCAGGACAGGCCGCGGCCACCGAGCCGAGCCGGCAGGTTGAGCGCCATGAACGGCCAGCTGCCCATGTTGGCCGGCTCCTCCTGCACCCAGACCAGCTGGGCGTCGGGATAGGGCGACACCGCGTCGGCGATCTCGCGGCCGGCCAGCGGCGCGAGCTGCTCGACGCGCACGATCGCGACCTGCTCGCCGCCGGAGCCGGCCCGCTTCGCCCGCTCGGCGAGCAGGTCGTAGTACACCTTCCCGGCGCAGAGCAGGACGCGGCGGACCTGGCCGGGGTCGATGCCCCGCTCGCTCTCAGGGATCACGGGCCGGAACGTTCCCGAGGTGAGGTCCTCGACCGAGGAGGCCGCAGCCTTCAGGCGCAGCATCGACTTGGGGGTGAAGACGATCAGCGGCCGCCGCGGCTCGTGGTAGGCGTGCCACCGCAGCAGGTGGAAGTACGACGCCGGCGTCGAAGGGTAGGCGACCGTCATGTTGTCCTCGGCGCACATCGTGAGGAACCGCTCGATCCGACCCGAGGAGTGGTCCGGGCCTTGGCCCTCGAAACCGTGCGGCAGCAGCAGCACGACCGACGAACGCTGGTTCCACTTCTGCTCGGACGCGGCGATGAACTCGTCGATGATGGTCTGCCCGCCGTTGAGGAAGTCGCCGAACTGCGCCTCCCACAGCACCAGCGCGTCCGGCCGGGCCACCGAGTAGCCGTACTCGAAACCCAGCGCGGCGAACTCCGACAGCAGCGAGTCGTAGATCCAGAACCTCGCCTGTCCCTCGTCGAGGTGCCTCAGCGGCACCCACTCGTCGCCGGTGACCTTGTCGGTGAGAACCGCGTGCCGCTGCACGAACGTGCCACGGCGGGAGTCCTGCCCGGCCAGCCGGATCGGCTTGCCCTCGAGCAACAGGGAGCCGAAGGCGAACAGCTCGCCCATCGCCCAGTCGATGCCGCCTTCGGACGCCATCGCCGCGCGCCGCTGCAGCAGCGGCATCAGCTTGGGGTGCACCGTGAAGCCGTCGGGCAGCGCGACGAACGCGTCGGCGATGCGCTTGACCACCTCGAGCTCGACGGCCGTGGGTCGTACGGCGGCCGCGACTGCCGAGGTCTGCTCGGCCGGCGGTTCGATGCCCTGGCCGGTGCCCTGGTCCTGCGAGGACGAGATGGTGTCCCGCGTCTCGGTGAACACCCGCTCGAGCTGGCCCTGGTAGTCGCGCAGCGCCTGCTCGGCCTCCTCGACGGAGATGTCGCCCCGACCGATGAGCGACTCGGTGTAGATCTTGCGCACCGACCGCTTGCCCTCGATGAGGTTGTACATGAGCGGCTGGGTCATCGACGGGTCGTCGCCCTCGTTGTGACCGCGCCGGCGGTAGCAGACCATGTCGATGACGACGTCCTTCTTGAACGCCTGGCGGTACTCGAACGCGAGCTTCGCCACCCGGACGCAGGCCTCGGGGTCGTCGCCGTTCACGTGGAAGATGGGCGCTTGGATCATCCGGGCGACGTCGGTGCAGTAGAACGAGGACCGCGAGGCAGCCGGCGACGTGGTGAAGCCCACCTGGTTGTTGACGATCACGTGGATCGTGCCGCCGGTGCGGTAGCCGCGCAGCTGGGAGAGGTTGAGGGTCTCGGCCACCACGCCCTGTCCGGCGAACGCCGCGTCACCGTGCATGAGCACCGGCAGCACCGTGAAGCCCTCTTCGCCCTTGTCGATCCGGTCCTGCTTGGCGCGGGTGATGCCCTCGAGGACCGGGTTGACCGCCTCGAGGTGCGAGGGGTTGGCGGCGAGGTAGACCTTGGTCTCGCTGCCGTCCGGGGCCTTGAACGAGCCCTCGGTGCCCAGGTGGTACTTCACGTCGCCGGAGCCCTGCACAGAGCGCGGGTCCTGGTTGCCCTCGAACTCGCGGAAGATCTGCGCGTAGGACTTGCCGGCGAGGTTGGCGAGCACGTTGAGGCGGCCGCGGTGCGGCATGCCGATGGTGACCTCGTCGAGACCGGCCTCGGCGGCCGAGGTCATGACCTCGTCGAGCAGCGGGATGACGGACTCGCCGCCTTCGAGCGAGAACCGCTTCTGGCCGACGTACTTGGTCTGCAGGAAGGTCTCGAACGCCTCGGCCGCGTTGAGCCGGCGCAGGATCGTGAGCTGGTCCTGGCGGTCCGGCTTGGGGGAACCGACTTCGACCCGCTCCTGGATCCAGAGCCGCTCCTCCGGGTCCTGGATGTGCATGTACTCGATGCCGATGCGGCGGCAGTAGGACTCCCGGAGGACACCGAGGATCTCACGCAGGGTGGCCATCGGCTTGCCGCCGAAACCACCGGTGGCGAACTCGCGGTCGAGGTCCCACAGGGTCAGGCCGTGGGTGACGACATCGAGGTCGGGGTGGCTGCGCTGGCGGAACTCCAGCGGGTCGGTGTCGGCCATGAGGTGGCCGCGCACCCGGTAGGCGTGGATGAGCTCCTGCACCCGGGCCTGCTTGGCGACGTCGTCCTCGTGCGAGGCGGAGATGTCGCGGACCCAGCGGATCGGCTCGTAGGGGATGCGCAGCGAGCGGAAGATGTCGTCGTAGAAGTGCTGCTCGCCGAGCAGCAGCCCGTGGACCCGGCGGAGGAAGTCGCCGGACTGCGCACCCTGGATGATCCGGTGGTCGTAGGTCGAGGTCAGCGTCATGGTCTTGCTGACCGCCAGCCGGGCCAGCGTCTCGGTGGCCGCGCCCTGGTACTCGGCGGGGTACTCCATCGCGCCGACGCCGATGATCGTGCCCTGCCCGGCCATCAGCCGTGGCACCGAGTGGACCGTGCCGATCGTGCCCGGGTTGGTGAGGGTGATCGTGGTGCCGGCGAAGTCGTCTGCGGTGAGCTTGTTGCCGCGGGCCCGCCGGACGATGTCCTCGTACGCCGACCAGAAGCCGGCGAAGTCCATCGCCTCGGCGCCCTTGATCGAGGGGACGAGCAGCGTGCGGCTGCCATCGGGCTTCTGGATGTCGATGGCGAGGCCGAAGTTGACGTGCTCGTGGGCGACGACCGCGGGCTTGCCGTCGACCTCGCTGAAGCCGTTGTTCATCTCCGGCATCTCGGCGAGCGCCTTGATCACGGCGTAGCCGATCAGGTGGGTGAAGGAGACCTTGCCGCCGCGGTTGCGCTGCAGGGCGTTGTTGATGACGGTGCGGTTGTCGATGAGCAGCTTGGCCGGCACCGCGCGAACGCTGGTGGCGGTCGGCACGGTGAGGCTGGCGTTCATGTTGGACACCACCCGGGCGGCGGGGCCCTTGAGGGTGCGCACGTCGTCGCCGCCGGCGTCCGGGGCGACCGCCGGGGCGCGCTCGGCCGGTGCCGCACCCGCTGCGGGCCTCGTGTCGGGCTTCGCGGCGGCGGCGGCGGCCTTGGCCTCGGCCTCGGCCGGCGGGCTGACCGGCGCGGCGGCCGGTGTCTGTACCACCTGCCGAGTGGCAGTGCCGTCGGCGACAGGTGCGGCGGCTCGGGGAGTGCCCTCCTGGGGCGGTGCGGCGGGTGTCGCAGGTGCGGCAGGGGTGCCGTTGGCGGCGGGGCCGGACTCCGCCGGGCGGTAGTCCTTGAAGAAGTCCCACCACGCCTGGTCGACGCTGTTCTTGTCGGCGAGGTACTGCTGGTACAGCTCGTCCACCAGCCACTCGTTGGGGCCGAAGCCACCGGGAGCCTTGCTGACTGTGCTGACCGGACTGCTGGTCGGCTCCTGCTCGGAGGCTGACTGCGACACGGCGTTGTTCGCCCTCTTCCCTGCACTGCTCGACACGTGATGGCGGTGGCGTTCAGCCTAGCCCGTGTCTCACGACCCCATCTCGGCGCGCGTCCCGTCGCATCCTGCCCGGCGTCGTTGTTGTTCGCCTCGCGTAGAACGCCGTGACGCGTGGCACCTCCGCCCAGCCGGATCGGGCGGGCGCCACGACCCGCTCCCTGATCGAGAGCGAGTCACGAGGCACGGCCCAACCGCGCGCGTGTGGCGCCGGGCAGGCGCCGCCGTGGCCCTACGGGGCCGGCCTCAGAGGCCCATCGACCGGGCGATCACGAGCTTCTGGACCTCGGTGGCGCCCTCGACGATGCGCAGCACCCGCAGATGCCGCAGGATCCGCTCGACCGGCCCTTCGCGCAGCAGCCCCATGCCGCCGAACACCTGGAGGCAGCGGTCGGCGACGGCGTACGCCTTCTCGGTGCAGTAGTACTTCGCTATCGACGAGTCGAGCATCGGGTTGCCGCCCGTCGTGCTGCCGGTGTCGATCGCCCAGGCGAGGTGGTAGGCGATCCACCGCATCGACTCGATGTCGGCCTTGCACTCGGCCAGCGGGAACGAGACGCCCTGGTTCGCGGAAAGCGGTCGGCCGAACGCGGTCCGGCTGCGGGCGTGCTTCACGGCCTCCGCGAGGCAGTACTCCGCCAGGCCGAGCGATTGGGCGGCGAAGCCGGCCCGCCCGGCGTTGAGGAAGCCCATCGCCGCCTGGAAGCCGCGGCCCACCTCGCCGATCACGTGGTCGGCCGGGACGCGGGCGCCGTCGAACCACAGCTCCACCGGGTGGGAGTCGGCGATGCTGGCCTGGATCTTGCCGACGCGGTACTGGTCCGCGGGCACGACGAATGCGGTGATCCCGCCGTCGGCCCGCTTCTCCTTGTCGGTGACGGCGAAGACGACGGCGAAGTCGGCCCGGTCGCCGTTGGTGATGTAGTGCTTCATCCCGTCGATGACCCAGTCGTCGCCGTCGCGTCGGGCGGTGGTGCGGATCGCCTGCGCGTCGCTGCCCGCCTCGGGCTCGGTCAGGGCGAAGCACATGGTCTGCTCGCCGCGTACGACCGGCGCGAGGTAGGTGGCGTGCAGGTGCTCCGGCAGCTCGAGCAGGAGCGGGCTCGGGCCGGACGGGCTGGGGACGCCGAGGGTGAGCGGTGCCAGCCGCAGCCCGGACCGAGCGGCGTCCTCGACGAGGAGGGTCGTGCCCAGGGTCGACAGGCCCCAGCCGCCCGCCTCCTCGGGGAGGTAGCAGGCGTAGAAGCCCTCGGCGGCCGAACGCCGACGCAGCCCGTCGACCGCCCCGTGCAGCTCCTCGCGGTCGGGGTCGAGGCCGGTGAGGTCCGTGTGCAGCGCCTCCTCGACCGGCCGGACCTCGCGGTCGAGGAACGTCCCGAAGGACGTCCGCAGCGCCGTCAGCTCGGCCGGGATCGTGAAGTCCATGCCCTCGATCCCACCACGCGGTCCCGTCTGCCGTACCTGGATGCTCGTTCGGTCGGCGGCCGGGTTGTCAGGGGCGGATGGGCTCGGGGGCCATCCGGATCGACAGGTGGACCTGGCGGGCGCCGTCGGGAGCGGCCCCGAGCGGCCGGCTGCTCCGGAAGTACGGCCGCAGCACGCCCATCAGCGCGGCCGAGATCTCCCGCAGCTCGTCGACCGTGACGACGACGGTGCTGCTGGACATCAGCGCGGCCTCGCGCCACGCCGGTTCCGCGGCCGCGCGGTCGACGAAGTCGAGCACCTTGGCATCAGAGCTGGCGAGCATCACCCGGGCGAGCGTCGAGTCCATCGCCTGCGCCTGCCCACGGTCGGCGCCCGGGTCGGGGTCGCTCACCCAGCTGGTGATCGCGGCCCGCCACACCCGCTCGCGGCCGTCGCGGTCGCGGGAGTCGTCGGGCTCGACGAAGCCGTGCCGGGCCAGCAGCCGCAGGTGGTAGCTGCAGGCGCTGGGCGACAGGCCCGCGACCTCGGCGACCTCGGTGGCCGTCGCCGGCCCGTCGGCCTGCAGCGTCTCGAGGATCGCGTAGCGACCGGCGTGGGCGAGGGCGCGCAGCGCCCCGGGGTCGGAGATCCGCCGGCCGTACGGCGTCTCGCGCGGGTCGCTGTCGGTCATGCCGGCCAGATTATCTGAAACAACCCCTTCACAACAGAGATGTGAAGGGGTACTTTCACATTTCGTGGACACCGACACGACCCGCCCCGGCCGCGAGGCCGTGACCGCCGCCGGCGGCTCGGCCGGCCGGACGGCGCCGCCCACCGTCCCGGACGTCCGGGCAGCGCTGCGCACCCGGGACGCCCGCCTGGTCTTCAGCGCCTACGCCGTCTCGGCGGTCGGCAGCGAGGTCACGGTCCTCGCCATCCCGCTGGTCGCCGCGGTGCTGCTCGGCGCCAGCCCGCTGCAGATGGGCCTGCTGACGGCGGCTGGTACGGCGCCGTACGTCGGGTTCGCGCTGGTGGTGGGTGCGTGGGTGGACCGGTTGCGCCGCCGCCGACCGCTGATGGTGGCGGCCGACCTGCTGGCTGCCGTCGCGCTGCTGACCGTGCCGCTCGCCTGGGCGCTGGGTGTCCTGTCGGTCGGCCAGCTGGTCGCCGTCGAGCTCGTGGTCGGCGTGGCGCGGGTGACGTTCCGCCCCACCTTCAGCACCCACCTGCCGGACGTGGTGCCGGCGCAGGCCCTCACGACGGCCAGCTCGCGGCTGCGCGCCTCGGAGGCGACGGCGATGCTGGCCGGACCGACGCTGGGCGGCTCGCTGGTGCAGCTGCTCACGGCACCGGTCGCGGTGCTGGCCGACGCGCTCTCGTTCCTGATGTCGGCGGTGCTGGTGAGCCGGGTCCGCGCCCCGGAGCGGGTCGGGTACGTCCCGGCCGCCCGCCGGCGTCTGGTCCAGGAGATCGGCGAGGGGATGACCTACCTGTTCCGGGACCGCCGGCTGCGGGCGATCGCGGGGGCGGCTGCGAACGTGAACTTCTTCGGCCTGATGATCTTCGCCCTGCTTGTCGTCTACCTCACGCGCGACCACGACTTCACACCGTTGATGATCGCTGCGGTGACGGTCGCCGGCGGCCTCGGCTCGCTCGCCGGTGCGGTCATGGCACCGAAGGTCTCGGCCCGGATCGGTCGCGGCCGGACGATCATGTGCGGCTCGGCGGTCTTCTCCGTCGGCATGATCGCCTTCCCCGCTGCCCACGGCCCGCGGTGGCTGGTGCTCGCGATCCTCTGCGCCAACGAGGTGGTCGTCGGCATCGGCATCATGCTCTTCGACGTCACCACCGGCGCGTTCTACCTGACCGACGTCCCGGACGCGATCCGCGGCCGGGTCAACACCTCGATGTCGACCGTGTCGCAGGGCGTCAAGGCGCTCGGCGCGCTGACCGGTGGCGCGATCGGCACGGCGTACGGCGTGCGGCCGGCGCTGTGGGTCGCGGCGATCGGCGCCACCACGACCGTGCTGTGGACCGTGTTCTCGCCGCTCCGGTCGACGGAATGACGACCCGCGGCCCGCAGCGCCGGTACCGTGGTGCGACGTGCAGGGGGGAACAGCAGCGGTGCGCCGCGCGGCAGCGGTCTGGCTGGCGCTCGCCACGCTGACGGCCCTCCTGGGGCCGGCCCGGCCGGCGGCCGCCGCCCCGGCGCGACCGGAGTCGCGGCTCGAGGTCGCCATGCGGGACGCCCGCACGTACGCCCTGCACCAGCTACGGCGCACCGACCGCCGGCTGAAGCCCGGCCGCTACCCGACCGTGGCCGTCGGGAGCGCACCGTGGCGCACCAGCGGCACCAACGGCTGGCTGGCCGGGTTCTGGCCGGGCCGGCTGTGGCTCGCGTACGAGCTGACCGGTGACCGGACCTGGGCCCGACGGGCCGTGGCACGGCAGGCGCCCCTCGCCGTCCGCCAGGACGACGCCACGACACACGACCTCGGCTTCCTGCTGCAGACCTCCTTCGGACGGGGCGCCGACCTGCTCGGGCGCCCCGAGGACGCCGCCGTCGTGCAGCGCGCCGCCGCTGCGCTGGCCGCGCGGTTCGTGCCGTCGGTGGGGGCGCTGCGCAGCTGGGACGGACCGGCGGGCCAGGCGACCGTCATCGTGGACAGCCTGATGAACCTCGAGCTGCTCCTGTGGGCGGCCGACCACGGCGGTCCCGCGCAGTGGCGCGACCTCGCGGTGCAGCACGCGCTCACCGTGGCCCGGTGGCAGGTCAGGCCCGACGGCAGCACCTTCCACGTCGTGCGCTTCGACGAGTCGACCGGCCAGCCGGTGTGGTCGGGTACCGCGCAGGGGCTGGCCGACTGGTCCACCTGGGCCCGCGGTCAGTCGTGGGCGGTGCACGGCTTCACGACGGTGTACGCCGCTTCGCGCGACCCGCGGCTGCTCGACGCCGCGCGCCGGGTCGCCGGCTTCGCCGTGTCGCACGTGCCCCCCGACGGCGTGCCGTGGTGGGACTACGACGCGCCGGGCAGCCGCCGCGACACCACCGCCGCCGCGGTGCTGGCGTCGGGGCTGCTCGACCTGGCCCGGGTCGACCCGGACCCGGCTCGCCGGGCGACCTGGCGGGACGCCGCGATCCACACGCTGCGCGCCCTGGTCGGTCCGCGCTACCTGGCCAGGGGCACCGGCTCCTGGTCGGTGCTGCTGCACGGCAGACACGACCCGGCGTACGACGACGCGGGGGTGACCTACGGCGACCACTACCTCCTCGAGGCGCTGCTGCGGGTCCAGCTGCTGCCCCCGACCCGTGCTGCCCGGCCGCTGCGCGCGGTCCAGGACCTCGCCGGTGGCGGGGTGCGGGCCGACCTCGGCGCGGCCCGGCGGGTCAGCGCCGTGTCGGTGCGGTGGCGGCACGGCGGCGACGCCGCGACCCGGTTCGTCGTCCAGGTGTCGACGGACGGTTCCAGGTGGTCGACGGTGCGCGGCGGGGTGAGCAGCGGGCGCAGCGCGGCGGCCGAGACCTACGACCTGCGGGACCGCACCACCCGGTTCGTGCGGGTGCGGCCGCTCGGGTCGACCGACGGCACCGAGGGCCGGGTGCTGCGGCTCACGCTCCGGCGCTGATCCGCTCGACCGCGTGGGCCGGGCCGCGGGTCAGCGGCGGTGCTGCCTCGGCGTCGTGATGACCGTGAGCAGCCCGACCAGCACCAGCATCCCGGCGAGGAACAGGGTCGCGCCGATGATCGCGGTCTCGGTGCGATCGGCCGCGGTGGCGTCGAGCCGGTCCAGGGTGAGCTTGTTCGACAGGCTGAAGGCCAGCGACGCCGCGCCCGCCAGCATCACGAGCACGGCGCCGAACTTCGTGGCACCGCCGCCGAAGCTCACGACGACGGTGAGGATCGCGACGGCGGCCAGGAACCAGAGCGGCACGGAGAGGCCGGTGCCCCAGCCGTAGAGCCAGTCGTCGCCGATCCGGCCGACCTTGCCCGGGGTGTCGAGGAAGCTCAGGTCATAGGGCCGGTCGTGGTCGACCGACACCCACGCGCCCGCGAGGTTGGCGGCGACCCACATCACGCCGAGGAAGACCAGCAGCCTGCGCACGCGCCCAGGGTGACAGGTCGGCAGCGCCGACGTGGGCACGTCGGCAGCGCGGTGGTCACCGGTCGCGCAGCCGGACGACGAACCGCAGCGCCGACCACGTCGCGCTGACCGCGCACACCTTGTTGTCGACCAGCCCGGCCGCCAGCCCGTGCTCGCGGACGACGTTCTCGTCCAGGTCCGTGACGACGCCGCTGCTGCGCTTGGGCCACAGCACCCACAGACCGCCCGCGGTGGTGAGCCGCGCCGACGACGGCCGGAACCGTCGCGCGAGCGCTGACCGGTCCGGCGCGAAGGCCAGCACCACGTCGTACGGCGCCCGGCCGGCGCGCCGGTGCAGCTCGACACCCGGCAGCGGGCCGAGGGTGTCGTCCTCGAAGCCGGCCGGGGCCCCGGCCAGCAGCACCCGGGCGCCGGGTGCGATGCCGAGCTTCCGCGGGAGCGGCGTCCCCGAGTAGCCGGCGACGGTCACGGCGGCACCGTAGCGGGGTGCTGTGACGGTCAGGGCCGGAAGGTCCCGAGCAGGTCCGGGCGCCAGATGCCGGCGACCCGGACGTCGGCGCCGGGGTGCGGCGCCTCGACCATCAGCCCGGCGCCCAGGTAGAGCCCGACGTGGTAGACCGTCGCGAGGTCGGCCGGGTCGGCGGCGTAGACGACCAGGTCGCCCGGCCGGGCGTCGGCGAGCGGGACGGGCGGTGCCTGCCGGGCCTGGCCGACGCTCCAGTGGTCGAGGTCGACCCCACCGTGCTGCCACGCGAGCATCGTCAGGCCGGAGCAGTCGAACGCGTCCGGCCCCGCGGCTCCCCACTCGTAGGGCTTGCCGACCTGGTCGAGGGCGAACTGCACGGCGTCGCGGGCACCGGAGTCGGAGCCGCGCGGCCGGACCAGGTCCGGCTGCGGCATCCCGTGCGAGAACACCCAGTCGACGGCGGATCGCGCGCGGTCCGCGTCCCGCGCCGCGAGCAGTCGCTGCTCGGCCGGCAGGTCGCTGCCGCGTGCCGTCGCGAGCTCACGCAGCAGCCGGGTCCGTTCCGCCGCGAGCGCGTCTGCCTCAGCCTGCTGGTCGGCCAGCCGGGACTCCACCGTCGCCCTGGCGGCCTCGGCGGCCGCGGCCTCGGCCCGGACCCGGACCAGGGCGGCCTCGAGGCGCTGCTCCGCCTCGGTCAGGAGCTGCTCCTGCGTGGTCGCACTCGTGAGGGCCGCGGCGCGCGCTTGGCCGACGAAGCGGATCGCTGCGCTGCGGTGCAGCAGGTCCCTGGCCCCGTCGGCCGAGAGGACCGCGGACCAGGCAGCCATCGGGCCGCCGGACCGGTAGGCCGCTGCCGCCCAGCGCCCCAGCTCGTCGCGGGCGGTGTCGGCGGCCGCCACGGCGGTGGCGAGCGCGGCCTCGGCCGCCTGCTGGTCCCGCTCGGCCGCCGACAACGCCACCTGGACGGCGTCGTACGCCTCCACCGCCAGCGCAACCTGCACCTGCAGGACCGCGAGCCGGTCCTGCGCGCCCTGGATCCGGCGCTCGAGGTCAGCGACCGCCAGGTCGGCGGTGCCGGCCGGCACCGCTGCCGGCTCCTCGGGCCCGACGGCGGCCGCGGCCGGCGGGCTGACCAGCACCGCCGCGGCGAGCAGCAGTGGGACGCCGAGCAGGATCCCCGCCCGGCGCCCTGCGGCGCCGCTCGTCGCCGGCGGCTGAGAGTGTCCACCGGCACGTCGGCGGGCGGTGCGAGCGGTGTACCGGACGGTGGGCGGGCCGGTCAGGGTACGGACCCGAACGCCGCCGCGCCGAGCAGGACCGCGACGAGCAGCGTTGCCGGCCTGGACGGACGCGCTGCCGGTGTTGACGGTCCGGGCGATCTTCACCACCGGGTTGATCGATGTGGGGCCGCCGCGTTCGCCGGCGCGGCCGGGTGCCAGGCGCATCCGCATGACCGCCAGGGCCAGCACGCTCGCGACGACGGCGAGCAGCACGACGGACGGTCGAGACACGTGACGGCTCTTCCTCGCTCCCACACCCAGTGATCGGACCAAGCAGCCACAGCGTGTGCCCGGCGTGCGGGGAGCGGTTGCCAGATGACAGCGCCGTCATGCGGCCCACATCGCGCTGTCATCCGGTGGGCGCGGGGAGACTCCGGACAGTCGCGCCGGGCGCCCGGGAGACCGTGTGCGGCCCGTCACGGGGATGGGGTTGCTGCGCATCGGCCCCGCCGGCGCGGGACCGATGCAGCGCGCCTGTCAGGCGTTCGCGCCGGTGCGCACGTCGGTCGCCGGCATCGGCCCGTCGGCCGAGAGCGGTAGCCGGCAGCCGACCATGGCGCCGCCGAGCGACGACCGGGCCACGAGCGCGGTCCCGCCATGGGCTTCGGCCGCTGCTCGGACGTAGGAGAGCCCCAGTCCGGTGCCCTCCCGCTTCTCAGCGCTGCGCCAGAACCGTTGGAACACGAGCGCGGAGTCGCCGGGCGATATCCCCGGCCCGCTGTCGGCCACCCCGAGGAGCACCGCTTCGCGGAACGGTCGACAGACCACGCGGACCTCGTCCTCGGGGCCGGTCACCGCGACGGCGTTCTCGACCAGGGCGTCGAGCACGATGCGCAGCACGTCTTCGTCGACATGCAGGGTCAACGACTCAGGTGCCTCCAGGGACCACCGGCGGTTGACGGACACCGACCAGCGGTCGTGGACGTCGCGCACCAGACCCGCGACGTCGACCGCACGCGGGGTCAGAGCGTCCGGTCGTTCCAGCTCGGCGATCGCGAGCAGCCGGCTGGCCATCCGGCCGATCCGGTCCAGCTCCTCGAGGGCCACGTCGGCGTCCCGCCGGACGAGCTCGTCGTCCGTGGACTCGCGGATCAGTTCGATATGACCGCGAGCGATGGTGAGGGGGGTCCGCAGGGCGTGCGACGTGTCGCGCGCCAGCTCGTGCTCGTGCAGGCGTCGATCTCTCTCCTGCCCGGCCAGCTGCTCGACCTGGCGCTGGGCGACGACCCGGCGACGCGCGTGCCACACCATGGCGCCCAGGATCAGCGGCATCAGGAAGATCTCGAACATCTCGTCGCCGGGAAGCTCGTCCTCGAGCCAGTGTGCGTAGAAGACCACGCCGGTGGAGACCACGATCGCACCGAGGACGGCGGCCGTCACGGGAAGCGACCACACCCGGAAGCCGTAGACGGCGGCGAAGCTCACGAACAGCAGGTGGTACGGGACTGTCTCGTAGCCCCTCATGACGAAGGTGGCGTAGAGCAGCAGGACCGCCCAGGCCGCGAAGGCGACATCGACCGCGGACCGCACGTGACGGCTGGGCGGTTCGGTCACCTCAAACAGCGAAGGCGTAGCCCACATTGCGGATCGTCTCGATGAGCCCGCCGCCGAGCTTGTGCCGGAGCCGTCCGATGGTGACGTCCACGACGTTGCTGCCCGGGTCGAAGGCGTAGCCCCACACCTCGCGGAGCAGCTCGTCACGCGAGCACACCGCACCCTGTCGGCGCATGAGGTGCTGGACGAGGAGGAACTCGCGCGGGCTCAGCTCGGCCGTTTGTCCGCACCAGGTGAGCCGGTGCCGCGAGAAGTCGAGCTCGATGCCGGCAGCGGACATGAGAGCCGCGCCGGCGATCCCCGCCGGCTCTGCCAGCCGGGACCGGACCCGCGCTTTGAGCTCCCGGACGACGAACGGCTTGCCGACGTAGTCCACAGCGCCTCGCTCGAGGCAGGTCACCCGGGACTCGGTGTCCCCGAGGGCCGAGAGCACCAGGACGCGCTGCTCCGGCCGGCTCTCGACCAGGGCCGACAGGACTGCCGTCCCGGGCATGTCCGGGAGGAGCAGGTCCAGGATCACCAGGTCCCAGTCCTCGCTGACGGCGCGCTGCAGACCGGTCGTGCCGTCCGCGGCGGTGGCTACGAGGTACCCCTCGGGCTCCAGCACGCGTCGTAGCAGCCGACGCAGCCCCAGCTCGTCGTCGATACAAAGGATCTTGCTCACAGCTTCCCGCCCCTCGCGCGCCCCTCCGGCGCAGGGAACCCCCCGGCTCCTGCCTGTAGTTGTCCCGTGTCGGCGGCTCCACCGCAATCCGCCCATCGGGCCAGGCGAGTAGTCACTCCGTGCTACGACACGCAGGGCACCGATCGACGTCGGTGACGTTGTGTGACCGGACATGTCACGCGGTCGGCCGAGCGACGGGTGCCGCCCACGCCGCGGTGTGAGGCGCGGATGAGGGACCCGTGAGCCGAGGCTCGGCGAGCCTGGCTGGGCAGCCCGGGGGGCCATGACACGCCTTCCTGCCGAGGACCCCCCATGCCGCGAGCTCCCGGGCCGGTGACGCCCACCGGTGCCGCCCACGTGCTTCGCGCGCGCCCCGACCGGCCCCGTCCGCATCGCACCTGGGCGCTGGTCTAGGTGGCCCTCGCCGTCGTCCCGCTCATGCTCAGCGTGGTGGCCGGACCGATGCGCGACGAGTCCTGGACCACCGAGCTGTCGCTGTCGACCGGCCTGGTGGCTGCGTCGCTCCTGGTGGCGGCGTACGCCCTGCCGTCGCGGGTCCGCAGGCTCAGCGCCGGGTTGGGCATCGAGACGGTCCTGCTCAGCCACCGCGTCGTCGCGGAGCTCGCCACCGGGCTGGTCGTCGTGCACATGGCACTGGTGGTCGCCGCCGACCCGGAGCGGCTCCGCGTGCTGGACCTGCGCCATGCTCCGCCGCGGGTCTGGGCCGGCTCGGCGGCCACGGTGGCACTGGTGCTCCTGGCCGCCACCCGCCGGCGGCGCCGGCCACGCTACGAGGGCTGGCGGCTGCTGCACATCCTGCTCGCGACGGTCGTGGTCGTGGCCGCGGCACTGCACGTGTGGTGGCTGCACCACCTGGTGCCCACCCGTTGCTCGCCGCCTGGTTCGCGGCGCTCGCCGGGCTCGTCGTCGCGCTGCTGGCCTACCGGTGGGTATGGCGTCCGTTCCGCTCGCGGCGGCATCGCTGCGTGGTGCACGAGGTACGGCAGGCCGCGCCGAGCGCCGTCACGGTCGTCCTGCACGCGACCGGCCACGAGGGGGATCCCGTTCGAGGCCGGCCAGTTCGCCTGGCTGAAGCTCGGAGGCTCATCGTTCGTGTTCGAGGAGCACCCGTTCACGATCGCCTCGACGGCGGCCGAGCCGTGGCGCAAGGAGTGCACCATCAAGGCGCTGGGCGACTTCACCGAGCTGGTCGCCGGGCTCCGGCCCGGGCGCAGCGTCTTTCTGGACGGCCCGCACGGCCGGTTCACCCTCGCCGACCTGCCGGCGAACGGGTTCGTCTTCATCGCCGGCGGGGTCGGCGTCACGCCGATGCTCAGCATGCTCCGGACGATGGCGGACGACGGCGACCCCAGGCCGGCCCTGCTGCTCGTCGGCGGCCGCACCGCCGACGACCTGGTGCACCGTGACGAGCTCGCGGTCCTGGCCGACCGGCTCGACCTCACCGTCGTGGAGGTCGTCTCGGACCCCCCGGCGGGGTGGCGCGGCGAGTGCGGCTTCGTCGACCGGACGGTCATGGAGGGCTACCTGCCCGGGCTGCGCGATCGCCGTCGGCGGCAGTGGTTCGTGTGCGGCCCACCCCCCATGATCCATGCCGTGATCAAGGACGTGCGCTCCCTCGGGGTGCCGAGGTCGCACGTCCAGACGGAGCGTTTCGACATGGTCTGACCCGCGCCGCGGTGAGCCGCGCCGGGTGAGCTTCCGCACTCTCCTTGACCGGTCCTTGCCCCCACGCAGACCGATCGCCGTCCGACACGGCCATCCGAGAAACCGGCCACCGGGAGTCAGCATGACCACGATGATCAGCCGCTTCACCATCCTGAACATTGCGCTCGTCGTCACCACCATCCCCGCGGTGACGATGCTCCGCCTGGCCCTCTGGGGGTAGCACCCTGGCATGACTCCTGGGCGGGGGGTGTTGGATCCGGACATGGCACGTGTCACGCCGCCCGCCGCTTCCGCCGAGCGCCCGGGGGGTCTCGCCTTCGGCGAGCCGGCGGCACGGTGGGTGCTCGCCGCCACGGTGCTGGGCTCCGGCCTCGCGTTCATCGACGGCACGGTCGTCAACGTCGCGCTGCCGAGGATCGGCGAGTCGCTCGACGCCGGTGTCTCGGGGCTGCAGTGGACGATCAACGCCTACACGCTGACCCTCGCCTCGCTCATCCTGCTGGGCGGATCGCTGGGTGACCGGTTCGGTCGCAAGCGGGTCTTTCTCATCGGTGTCGTCTGGTTCGCGGTCGCGTCCCTGTTCTGCGGCGTCGCACCGAACATCGAGACGTTGATCGCCGCCCGTGCGGTTCAGGGGATCGGGGGCGCGCTGCTGACGCCGGGAAGCCTGGCGATCCTGCAGTCGTCGTTCCGGCCGGAGGACCGGATGCGCGCGATCGGCGCGTGGTCCGGCCTCGGCGGCATCGCAGGGGCAGCCGGGCCGTTCCTCGGCGGCTACCTGGTCGAGAGCGTCGGCTGGCGGTGGGTGTTCCTCATCAACCTGCCGTTCGCGGTGGCGGTGGTCCTGGTCGCCCGCCGGCACGTGCCCGAGAGCCGCGACCCGGAGGCCACCCGCTCGCTCGACGTCATCGGGGCCGCCGTGGGTGCGATCGGGCTCGGCGCCGTCACCTATGCACTGATCGCCTGGCAGGAGCGCGGCCTCGGCTCGCCGGTCGTGCTGGTGACGTTGGTCGGCGGTGCGGCCGGCCTGGCCGGATTCGTGTGGCGGGAGCGCGCGGCGCGCGAGCCGATGCTGCCGCTCGGCATCTTCTCGTCGGCGGCGTTCACGGCCACCAACATCGTCACCTTCGCGGTCTACGCCGCGCTCAGCGGCCTGTTCCTGTTCCTGGTCCTCGCCCTGCAGGTGGTCGCTGGCTTCTCGCCGATCGCCGCCGGCGCCGCGCTGCTGCCGGTGACGGTGCTCATGCTGCTGCTCTCGTCGCGGATGGGTGCGCTCTCCACGAGGATCGGGCCGCGCATCCCGATGACCGTCGGCCCGCTGGTGTCCGCCACCGCCGCGCTCTGGCTGAGTGGGCTCGACGAGAACGCGACCTACATCGGCGATGTCCTGCCGCGGGTCGGCCTGTTCGGCCTCGGGCTGTCGATCACGGTCGCCCCGCTGACCGCCACGGTGCTCGCCGCGGCGCCGGACCGGCACGCCGGCATCGCCAGCGGCGTCAACAACGCGGTGGCCCGGGTAGCCGGGCTGCTGGCGGTCGCTGCGTTGCCCCTGGTGGTCGGCCTCGACGGCGCGGCGTACGCCGACCCGGAGCTGCTGCAGCCGGCGTACCGCGAGGCGATGCTCGTCTGCTCCGGGCTGCTCGCCTCGGGTGGGGTGCTGGCCGCGCTGCTCGTGCGACGGGTGCCGACCGGCGACGAGCCAGGGACGGCACCGGCCCACCCCTACTCGTGCCCGGTCACCGGGCCGCAGCCCGTGCCCGAGCCTGGCCGGCGCTGACCGCCGTACCGGGATCCGGTACGGCGGTCAGGGTCGTGCTCCGGCAGGCAGGTCAGGCGTTCTCGTCGGCCACCCAGAGGCGCAGCCGCTCGAGCGCCTCGCGCTCGATCTGGCGGACCCGCTCGCGGGACACCCCCAGCCGGCCGGCGATCTCCTCGTAGGTCTGCTTCGGTCCGGGCACCAGCCCGTAGCGGCAGCGGATCACCTCGGACTCGCGGTCGGTGAGGCGGTCGACCAGGCCGATCAGCTCACCGCGGGAGTCGGCCTCGACGACCAGCTCCTCGGGGGTGGCGTCCGAGGCATCGACCAGGTCGCCCAGGGTCGTGCCGCCGTCCTCACCCACGAGGGCGTCGAGGCTGGCCGGCGTCCGGGAGATCCGGTCGAGGTCCTGGATGGTCCCGACGTCGAGGCCCATCTCGGTCGCCACCTCGAGGTCGGTCGCGTCGCGGCCGAGAGAGGCGGACAGGTCACGACGGGTGCGGCCGAGTCGGCTGAGCTTCTC
Source organism: Actinomycetes bacterium (assembly GCA_038246545.1). Classification (GTDB taxonomy): domain Bacteria; phylum Actinomycetota; class Actinomycetes; order JACCUZ01; family JACCUZ01; genus JBBRVW01. Next base: position 108,768 of record JBBRVW010000007.1, read on the forward strand.
GACCTGGTGCACGGGCAGCCGCACGGTGCGGCTCTGCTCGGCGATGGCCCGACCGATCGACTGGCGGATCCACCATGTGGCGTAGGTCGAGAACTTGTAGCCGCGGGCGTAGTCGAACTTCTCCACGGCACGGACCAGGCCGACGTTGCCCTCCTGGATCAGGTCCAGCAGGGGCATCGAGGCCCGGGTGTAGCGACGCGCGAGCGAGACGACGAGCCGGAGGTTGGCCTTGATGAAGGCGCGTTTCGCGACCTCGCCCTCGTCGGCGAGCCGGGCCAGCTCGACCGAGCCGGCGACCTTGCGCGCCTCCCGGAGCTTGACCGCCCGACGGTGGCCGAGCCCGTCGAGAAGCTGACGGGCGTACAGACCGGCCTCGATCCGCTGTGCGAGCTCGACCTCGCTCGCGGCGTCGAGCAGCGGAGCCCGGCCGATCTCGTCGAGGTAAAGGCGGACCAGGTCGGGAGTGGCGACCTCGAGATCGAACGCGTCGGCGGCCGGGGCAGGCGCGCTCGCGACGTCGTCGGTGTCAGTGTCGGGCACGACGTACAGGTCGGGCTGGGCTTCGGGGGTGCTCTCAGGCAGGGGAGCGGTGTGGGACAAGGGCTGCTGGGTCATCGGTCCCTTCTTCGTGCCGTCGACGGGATGGCGGCACGTTGGTCCCAACGCGTGGGGGCGCTGGAGGATTCCGGCACGTGAGAGGGCCGTCCCACGGGGTAGGCGCCCGGAGTGCACACCTCCACGACCGGCTCCCGGGCCGACGCCCTGGCCCGCCTGCGGCCGGAGGAGCCCGACCCGGTCGCCCGGACGGCCAGATGGGTGCACGACGCCGTCCGGGAGGGGCTCCTGCCCGGCACCCGCCCCGGGGACGGGACGACCCTCGACCGCTTCGCGCTGCTCGCCGACCTCGGCACCGTCGACCTCGATCTGGCCCGGTTGGGCGAGGCCCACCTCGACGCCGTGGCGATCCTGGCGGACCTCGGTGCCGCCGACCTGCACCGGCCCGGCGCGGTCTGGGGCGTGTGGGCGGCGAACCCGCCCGTCGACCCGCTGCGTGCCGCCGGGTCGGCCGGCGGCTGGCGGCTCACCGGGACCAAGCAGTGGTGCAGCGGCGCGGGGGCCTGTGACCGCGCCCTGGTGACGGCGCTGGCCGACGACGGCTACCGGATGTTCGCCGTCGACCTGTCCGACCCGTCGGCCGCGCCGGTCGACGGCAGCTGGCCGCCGGTCGCGATGGCCGGCAGCGACAGCCGGTCGGTGCGCTTCGACGGCACGCCGGCGGCCGCGGTCGGTGAACCGGAGTCCTACCTGCGGCGGGCCGGCTTCTGGCACGGCGCCGTCGGGGTCGCAGCCGTGTGGTGGGGCGGTGCGCGAGGAGTCGCCCGCGCGCTGCACCGCGCGCACTCCCGGCGGCCGCTGCACCCGCACGCCCTGGCCCACGCGGGTGCCGTGGACGCCGGGCTGGCGTCGTCGTGGGCGCTGCTCGGCGACGCAGCGCGGTCGATCGACGCCGACCCGGACGACACGTCCGGCGCGGCCGAGCTGGTGGCCCGCCGGGTCCGGGCCACGGTCGAGCAGGTCGCCACCGACGTCGTGGTGCGCACCGGCCGCGCCCTCGGCGCCGCCCCGCTCGCGATGGACGCCGACCATGCGCGCCGGGTGTTCGACCTCGAGCTGTACCTCCGGCAGAGCCATGCCGAGAAGGACCTCGAGCAGCTCGGCCGCACCGCGCTCGAGGGCGGTGCGGCGCCGTGGACGGAGGGCGACCCGTCATGGTGACCGTCATCGAACCGACGGCCGGCACCGACGAGGCGGAGTGGGCGGCCTGGCTGCCGGGTGTGGCCTGGCCGGCGCTGGACGTGGGTGCGCTGACCGGACGGCCGGTCCTCGTCCTCGCCGCGCATCCCGACGACGAGGTCCTGGGTGTCGGCGGGCTGGTGCACCTGCTGTCCCGGGCGGGTGCGTCGTTGCGCTTCGTCTGGGCCACGGACGGCGAGGGGTCGCACCCCGGGTCGGCCTCGCCGGTGGTGGGGCAGCTGCCGGTGCTGCGCCGGCAGGAGTCGGCGGCCGCGCTGGCGGAGCTGGGCGTCGACGATGCGCAGAGCGAGCACCTCGGTCTCCCCGACGGTGCTCTCGCCGGGTGCGAGCACGACCTGGCGACGGCGCTCGGCCCGCTCGTGACCGCCGGCGACCTGCTGCTGGCGCCGTGGTCGGGCGACGGCCACCCCGACCATGAGGCCGTCGGCCGGGTCGCACTGTCGCTCGGCCGGTCGCTGGGCAGCCCGGTGCTGGAGTACCCGGTCTGGGCCTGGAGCTGGGGACACCCGGCCGACCGGCGGGTGCCGTGGGACCGGGCCCGACGGGTCGCCCTCGACCCGGCCGCGCGGGACGCGAAGGCCGCCGCTACGGCGTGCTTCCGCACCCAGGTCGAGCCCATCGGTCCAGGGCCGTGCGACGGCCCGGTCGTGCCGGAGCGGGTGCTCGCGCACTTCCGCCGCGACGCGGAGCTGGTGCTGGCATGAGTCTTCCTGCCGACTACTTCGCCCGGATGTATGCCGTCAGTGAGGACCCGTGGGGGTTTCGCAGCCGGTGGTACGAGGAGCGCAAGCGAGCCGTGACGCTGGCCGTGCTGGACCGACCCCGGTACCGGGCGGCGTTCGAGCCCGGCTGCTCGGTGGGGGTGCTGACAACCGCGCTGGCCGACCGATGCGAGCGGTTGCTCGCCACCGACGTCGACCCCACTGCCGTGGCCGCCACGCAGGCTGCCGTCGCGGACCGGCCGCACGTCACCGTCGAGCAGCGCTCGGTGCCGGCCGACTGGCCGGCCGGTGAGTTCGACCTCGTCGTGGTCTCCGAGCTGGGCTACTACCTCGACGCGCCGGAACTGGGCGACCTGGTGGACCGCACTCTGGGGGCGCTCGCCCCCGGTGGGTCGCTCCTGCTCTGCCACTGGCGGCACCCGGTCGACGACTACCCGCTTCCTGGCGACGCGGTGCACGAGCGGTTCCGGGCCGAGCCGGCCCTGGTGGCCGCGGTCCGGCACGAGGAGGCGGACTTCCTGCTCGACCTGGTCACGCTCGGTCGCACCGACTCGCCGGCACGGCGCGAGGGACTGACGCCGTGACTGCGCCGATCGAGGCCGTCGTGGTCGTCGTGCCGGCGCACGACGAGGAGGAGCTGCTTCCCGGCGCCCTCGACGCGCTGGCCGAGGCCCGCGGGGCGGTGGCGAGCGGCGGCGGTCCGCCCGTCGACGTCGTGGTCGTCGCGGATGCCTGTCGCGACAGCACGGCCGAAGTCGCACGGTCGGCCGGTGTCCGGGTCGTCGAGGTCGCGCTGCGCTCGGTGGGCCGGGCCCGCGCCGCCGGTGTGGCCGACGGCATGGACCGGCTGCGGCACCTGTCCCCGGAGCGGGTCTGGGTCGCGACCACCGACGCCGACTCGGTGGTGCCGCCCGGCTGGCTGGCCCACCAGGTGGCCCTGGCCGACGCCGGTGCCGACCTCGTGCTGGGGACCGTCGACGTGCAGGACTGGAGCCAGCACCCGCCGCAGGTCGAGGGGCGTTGGCGGGCGGCGTACGAGGCACGCGACGGGCACCGGCACGTGCACGGCGCGAACGCCGGGGCGCGGGCCGACGCCTACCTCGAGGTCGGTGGCTTCGCGGCGGTCGACCGTGAGGAGGACGTGGCGCTGGCCGCGGCCCTGAGCCACCGGCGTGTGGTGCGCACCGGCGTCCTGCCGGTGGTGACGAGCGCGCGGCACCGCGGGCGGGCGCCCGGCGGGTTCGCGGGTCACCTGGCGCTGCTCGGCCGGGCGGCCGAGGTGGCTCAGTGGGCCGGCAGCCAGGGCTCGGGGTCGACCAGCGTGGAGTTGACGTAGAGCTCGAAGTGCAGGTGGCAGCCGGTCGAGAAACCGGTCGTGCCTGAGGTCCCGATGACCTGCCCGGCGGCGACCTGGTCGCCGACCGTGACGTCGAGGTGCGTCTGGTGGTTGTAGGTCGTGGTGAGCAGGACGCCGTCGACGGCTCCGTGCGTGATGACGGAGCGCCAGCCGTACGCGCTGTTCCAGCCGGCCTCGATCACGGTGCCGGGCAGCGAGGCGTGCACCGGAGTGCCGCAGGGGACGCCGAGGTCGGTTCCGGTGTGCAGCTTGTAGACGCCGGTCACCGGGTGGACCCGCATGCCGAACGGTGACGTCACCGGGCCGCGGGCCGGCCAGCCGAGCGTGCCCTGCCGGGCCGGGACGGTCGCGCCGTCGCGGCTGCCGGCCCCGCCGAGATCGCGCTGGGCGACGGCCGCGAGCTGGTTCTGCAGCTGGGTCGAGGTGCCGGTCTGCTGCGCATGGGCCACGTCCTCCTGCACCTGGGCCTGCGCTGCGGCGGCGAGCGCCGCCTGGCGCGCCGACACGAGGGCTCCGACGCGCGCCTCCGCCGCGGTGGCCTCCTGCGCCAGTTGGCTCACGGTCACCAGGTCACGCTGGGCCTGCTCGTCGGCGGCAGCGAGGGTGTCGCGCACCTGGGCCAGGTCGTCGGTGCGCGCGCCGTAGGTGTCCTGGACCGCCTGCAGGTTCGTCAGCGCCGAGCGCTGCGACGAGGCGACGGCGCGGAGCGCGACGAGTCGTTCGGCGAAGTCGGACGGGGAGCGGGCCTCGAGCAGCACCGACACGTTGCCGAAGGCGCTGCCGCCCTGGTAGATCGCGCGGGCCAGCCGGCCGACGCGAGCCTGCTGCGCCGCGACCGCGGTGGCCTGCGTCTCCGCCTCCTGGTTCCCGACCATGTAGCGCACCTGTGCCGCGCCGCGGGCGCGGGCGGTCTGCTCCTGCCGGACCTTGGCCGCGGCGAGCAGGGTGCGGGTGCGGGCGGCGGTCTCCCGGGCAGTCGGCAGCGCCTGGTCGGCCAGCCGCAGGTCGGCGTACGCCCTGACCATGGCCTCGGAGGACTCGGCGAGCTCGCCCCGCACCTCGGCGAGCACCGCGTCGATCTGCTCCTGGTCGGCGATCGCTCGCGCGGGGGCCGACGGCGCCGGGGTCGGCTCGTCCGCGTGGCTCGCCGCTGCCGGGCCCAGCGCGGCCAGCGTCACCGCAACGGCCAGCGCGGTGCGGCCGAGCAGGCGTCGCATGGCGTCCTCACGGTGGGTCCGGGCCGGCCACGACCGTTGGTGGCCAGGCCTCCCCACAGTCGTCGGCGCCCGGAGGTCCCGGCTTGACCCGTTCGGGGGACGGGTCGCGCTGGTGAGATCAGGCGGCCCGGGTCGCTGCGGTCACCACGCGCTCCAGCGTGCGGCCGAGGGCGGCGGTGACCACCGGGGCGTCGTAGCAGGCGTTCACCCGGTCGGCAGCGGCCAGTCCCATGGCGGACCTGCGGATGCCGTCGGCCGTCAGCGCGAGCAGCGCGCTGCGCAGGTCGCCCCGCGACGGTACGACGACGCCGCAGACACCCTCGGCGACGAGGTCCGGCAGGCAGCCGGCATCCACGACGACCGCGGGACGTCCGGCGGCCATGCCGCGCAGCAGATCGTGCACGGACCCGGCGCTGTCGTCGAGCGCCACGACAGGCATCGGATCGTCGGTGCTGGCCGCCGGGTGCAGGGACGCACCCTCGACCGCCTCGGGGACGACGTGGACCCGGGCGCGTGGCACTCCCATGCGCACCAGGTCCTCGGTCTCGCTCGGGGACGCCGCGAGGACGGTGTCGGCGGCCCGGGCCAGTGCAGCCTCGACCCGGGTGGCCTCGTGGTCGCCGGAGCGGCCCGGCCGCTCGAGCCGGAGCACGAGGTGGGCCGGCCGCTCGCGGGTGGCCACCAGGCCGGCGAGGCCGGCTGCTGTTCCCAGGGCGAGGACGGCGGCCGGGGCGTCGGTCCAGCCGTCGGCCAGCCGGTAGCCGAGCGACGCGGCGTCAGCCGTCGGGAGGCCGGGGCGGTGCGCGGTCTCGACCTCGTGGCCGAGGGAGCGCAGTGCGTCCTCGACCCACCGGAGGGTGAGGTCGTGGGAGTGGGAACAGAGCAGTGCGATGCGCATGACGGGACTCACGTTCGGCAGGAACCAGTGCCGGCCCCGTACGGGCCGGGCGGGCGCGCCGAGCTTCTGCAGCACGCGGATCTCGCGTGTCTCATGCCTCCGGCCGGATCCCCGCAAACCCGGGTGCCGGGCTGACCGGTGATCAGGAGGGCGCCGGCTCCCGTCCGCGCTGCAGCGCGGAGATGAGCTGGCCCCGGCTCATGGCCGAACGCCCCTCTATCCCGGCCCTGCGGGCCAGCTCGTAGAGCTCTGCCCGGGGCAGGTCGAGGCGGCGCGGTGGCGGCTCGGCGGCACCCTCGTCGTGCAGGAGGTCCTCGCGGACCTGGCTGTACGCGCCGCCGAGCAACCGGAGCTGCTTGCGCGGGACGGCGTCCTCGAGCGGGCGCAGCACGTCGTCGGTCAGCCCGGCGTGCCGGTCCAGGACTGCGGCGAGGCGCTCGCCGAGCCCGGTCAGCGACACGGAGTCGAGGGCCACCTGGTCCAGCTCCCGGAGCGCGGCGTCCAGCTCGGTGTCGAGATGCTGGAGGTCGTGGACTGCGGCCACCGCGGCAGGTCCGGCCGGTGCCACGACGTCGGAGGTGAGCAGCTCCTGCTCGGCGGCGCGGTGCGCGCGCAACAGCCGGACCAGCTCGGTGCGCCACCGCTGCCGGCTGGGGCCGGGGCTGACGACGCGGTGGAGCAGTCGCGGGATCCGCTCGTGGTCGTCGCGCACGAGCCGGGTGATGCTGCTGGGCATGGTCGAGACGTACCCCGGGACATGCCGGTCATCCCGGGCGTGACGACCCAGTCCGGCCGGTGCCCGGTCCGCCGCACCATCCGCGGGCGGACCGGCCACCGGAGGGCCGGGCCGATGCGGGTCAGGGGTGCTGGACCTCGCCGCGCCACGCGCCGGACTCGTCGCCCCGCTTCTCGATGAACTCCTTGAACCGGCCCAGGTCACCCTTCACCTGACGGCTCACGAGGCCCAGGTGGTCGCCGATCTTCTCGATGACGCCCTCGGGCTCGATGTCCATCTGGACCATCACCTTGGTGGTGCTGTCGCTCCGGCGGTGGAAGGTCACGACGCCGGCCTGCTGGGGGCCGTCGACCGAGGCCCAGGCCACCCGCTGGTCCGGGGACTGCTCGGTGATCTTGGCGTCGAACTCGCGGGTGACGCCGTCGACCTTCGTCACCCAGTGCGTCATGGTGTCGCCGGTCTGGTCGATGCGCTCGACGCCCGACATGAACTCGGGGAAGGACTCGAACTGGGTCCACTGGTTGTAGGCGGTGGTCACCGGGACGGCGACCTCGATCGACTGCTCGACTGTGCTCATGGTGCGGTCGTTGCCCGGGCCGGCGGGGCGAAACACCGCTCGCGAGATCGGTCAGTCGCCTGCGTCACACGTGTGGACGGTCCCGGGCTGCTGGAGGCAGGCGTAGGCCTCCTCGAGCGAACCGACCACCCCGGAGCCGCTCCACGAGTCCGGTGATCTGCAGCACCCGGCGTACGGCGGAGGAGCGGGTGACGACGTGCAGCGACCCGCCGAGGCCGGCGGCGCGCTCCCGGGCCCGCACCAGCGCGTTGATGCCGCTGGAGTCCATGAACGTGACGTCGAGCGCGTCGGCGACGAGGTGCACCCCGTCGCGGTTGAGGGCGGCGAGCATCTCGTCGCGGAGCGCGGGAGCGCTCGCGAGGTCGACCTCCGGAGGGAGGCGCACGAGCGAGACCCCGGTAGCGGGTGGCAGCGTCGCATCGACCGCCATGACGGCCTCCTGAGCGGTGGCGGGACGGGACACCGATCTGCCTCAGTGCAGGCCGACTGTAAGCCCGCTTCGGCCGGGCCGCAACATTGCGCTGGGCCGGTCGGGGACGGTGATCGTAGGGTCGCGCCGGTGACGACAGGACAGCTGCGGCTGCGGCCGGGACGGGTGGACGACGAGGCGGCCGTGGCGGCCGCGCAGGAGGCGATGCGCGCGGACGACTTCGACTTCGCCCTCGGGTGGGACCGCGACCGGCCGTTCTCGGACTACGTCGAGTCGCTGCGCCGGTGGCAGCACGGGCTGGACCTGCCGCCCGACCGGGTCCCGGCGAGCTTCCTGCTCGCGGTGGTCGGCGACGTGCTGGTCGGCCGGACCTCGGTCCGGCACGAGCTCAACGACTGGCTGGCGCTCGAGGGCGGGCACCTCGGCTACGGCGTCCTCGCGGTGCACCGTCGGCGCGGCCACGCGACCGAGATCCTGCGGCAGTCGCTGGTGGTGGCCCGGTCGGTCGGTGTCGACCGGGTGCTCGTGACGTGCGACGACTCGAACCTCGGCTCGGCCGCCGTGATCGAGGCCAACGGCGGGGTCCTGGACGCCGGACGACCCCTCGCCGGTGGCGCTCCGAAGCGGCGGTACTGGATCGACTGATGCGCGGCGCCGCCGGCTCAGCCGGCGGCGGGCTCGGGGGTGAGGTGCCGGCGCGACTGCACGATGCGGAACCGGCTCGCGACGTACGCCGCGTCGGTCAGTGCGCTGTTGGCGGCCGGGTTGGCCCCGGTGGCGTGGAAGTCGCTGAACGCGGCCGACTGGTTGACGTAGACGGTCTCGGTGAGGTTCTCCGAGAGGGCGACGCCCGCGTCGAGCGCTGCTTCCTCGGTGGCCTCGAGCACCTTCTCGTCGGTGGAGTAGACAGCGGCGGTGATCGCCCCGTGCTCGCGGACCGTGCTGCGCAGCAGGTCGACCGACTCGGCGGTGCTGCCGGTGAGCACGAGGAACGCGACCGGGCCGAAGCACTCCTGCAGGTAGGTGCCGGTGTCGGCGACGTCCACCCTGACGATGGTCGGCGTCCGCACCGTCGCCTCGGGGAAGTCGGGGTGCGTCACCGACCGGCTGGCCAGCACCACGTCGCCGTACGACGACGCCTTGTCGAGCCGGTCGAGGACGCCGTCGTTGACGACCGCGCCGAGCAGGGCGGTGGCGCGCGCGTCGTCGCCGAGCAGTCCGTCGACCGCGCCGGCGAGGTCGGCGGCGAACTCGTCGACGGACCTGTGCTCGCCGTCGGCGGTGATGCCGTCACGGGGGACCAGCAGGTTCTGCGGGGTGGTGCACATCTGGCCGCTGTACAGCGACAGGGAGAAGGCGAGGTTGGCGAGCATGCCCTGGTAGTCGTCGGTGGAGTCGACGACGACGGTGTTGACGCCGGCCTTCTCGGTGAACACCGAGGCCTGGTGGGCGTTCTGTTCCAGCCAGGTGCCGAACTCTGTCGAGCCGGTGTAGTCGATGACCTTCACCTCGGGCCGCAGGGCGAGCACCTTCGCGAGGCCCTCTCCCGGCTGCTCGGGCGCGAGCTGGACGAGGTCGGGGGAGAAGCCGTTCTCGGCAAGGACCTCGCGGGCGACCTGCACCGAGATCGCGAGAGGCAGCACCGCCCCCGGGTGCGGCTTGACGACGACGGCGTTGCCGGTGACCAGGCTGGCGAACAGCCCCGGGTAGGAGTTCCAGGTGGGGAACGTGTTGCAGCCGATCACGAGGGCGACGCCGCGCGGCACCACGGTGAACGTCTTGGTCATCCGCTGCGGCGGGCGCTTGCCCTGCGGCTTCTCCCACGTGGCGGACGCGGCGTGCCGCGTCATCTCGTCGTACGAGTACGCGATCGCCTCGAGGGCCCGGTCCTGGGCGTGCGGGCCGCCGGCCTGGAACGCCATCGCGTAGGCCTGCCCGGAGGTGTGCATCACGGCATGTGCCATCTCGTGGCTGCGGGCGTTGATCCGGTGCAGGACCTCGATCGCCAGCTCGGCGCGGGCGTCGGGGCCGGCCGCGCGCCAGGCAGGGATGGCGGCGGTGGCGTCGGCCATCAGCGCGTCGACCGGCTTGTGCGGGTACGACGTGCCGAGCTGCACGCCGTAGGGCGACCGCTCGCCCTCGACAGTGCCGTCGGAGCCTGTCTGGTCGAGCGGGAACGGTGTGCCGAGATAGCCGTCGAAGGCGGCCTTGCCGTCGGCCGGGGACTGGGTGCCCGGCGTGGTCTCCTCGCCGTAGGCCCTGAGGTTCTCGGGGTAGGCCGACCAGTAGCTGCGCTCCCGGATCGCGGTGAGGGCTCGGTCGAGGGTCTCGCGATGGGCGGTCTGCCCGGACGTCGTGGTCATGGTCCGTAACCTAACGCCGTGGATCCCGACGCCCCTGTGGTGCTGCTCGACGGTGGCTTCGCCACCGAGCTGGAGCGGCGCGGCCAGGTCCTGTCCGACGACCTGTGGTCGGCGCGGTTGCTGCTCGACGACCCGGACGAGGTCCGCGCCACCCACCTGGCGTTCTACCGGGCCGGGGCGCGGGTGGCGACGACCGCGAGCTACCAGGCGTCCTTCGAGGGCTTCGCGCTGCGCGGGTTGTCACGGGAGGACACCTCGGCGCTGATGCGGCGATCGGTGACGCTCGCGCGCGAGGCCGCGGACCTGGCTGAGGCCGAGGACGGCGTGCCGCGCCTGGTGGCGGCGTCCGTCGGGCCGTACGGCGCGGTGCTGGCCGACGGGTCGGAGTACCGCGGCGACTACGGGATCACCGACGACGCCCTGCGGAGGTTCCACCTCGAGCGCCTCGAGGTGCTGGCAGCCGCCGGCGCCGACCTGCTCGCCGTCGAGACGGTGCCCTCCGAGCAGGAGGTGACAGTGCTGCTCGAGGTGCTGTCCGCGCTCGGCTCGTCCGCACCTCCCGCCTGGTTGTCGCTGACCTGCGCCGACGCGGCGTCCACGCGGGCGGGGGAGCCGGTGTCGCGGGTCTTCGGGCTGGCGCGGGGCCACGACCGCGTCGTCGCCGTCGGGGTGAACTGCACCGCACCGGCGTACGTCGAGGAGCTGGTGGCCGCTGCGGTGTGGGCGTCCGGCAAGCCGGCGGTGGCCTACCCCAACAGCGGCGAGTCGTGGGACGGGCAGTCGCGCACCTGGGGCGGTGACGGCGCGGTGGTCGACGTGGCGCGCGCGCAGCGGTGGGTCGCCGCGGGCGCGAGGTACGTCGGCGGCTGCTGCCGGGTCGGCTCGGCCGACATCGCCCGCCTGGCCGCCGGCCTGCCGGGCGATGTCGGCCACACCTGACGCTCGACAGGCCGGGGGGTCGCGATCGCGCCTACTTGATCTCGGACCGCAGCACGAGGCGCAGCCCGACGACCAGCGGGAGCACCAGCCAGACCGCCTCCGTGACGGCCAGCTGGGCCCACTCCTGCCCGGTGACCGGGCTGCCGATGGTGAACAGCGCGGACTGGGCGGCGTTGACGTCGACCCAGGGCTGCAGGTCCTGGAACCCTGCCTGGCGGGAGGCCAGGAGCATGAGCAGGGTGGGCTGGACGAAGGAGATGACGAAGTACGCCACCAGCGCTGCGGCGGAGCTGCGGAGCAGCACGCCGATCGCGAAGCCGCCCATCAGCCCCAGCACGTTGCCCAGCACGATGTGCGCGGCGTCGGCCAGCGACACGTCCCACACGGTCGGGGTGCCGGTGATCGCCGTTCCCACGACGTTGCCGATCGCGCCGATCGCCATCGCCAGCAGCATCGAGGCGACACCGATGCCGATCGCGGCGACCGCCTTGGCCAGGACGACCCGGCCCCGGTGCGGGACCAGCGTGAAGGTCGTCAGCCCGCTGCGCTGACTCCACTCGCTGGTGACGGACAGGATGGCGGCCATCGGCAGGATCACCGCTGTGGGAAAGCCGACCGCGGACCCGAAGCTGGCGTAGGTCAGCTCCTCGTCGGGCGCATAGAGGATCACCGCCCCGGTCGCGATCACGGCGGTCGCGGCGATGCTGGCCATCAGCCAGAAGCCCGACCGCGTGTCGAACATCTTGCGCAGCTCGACGCCGGCCAGGCGCGACATCGGAACGGACCGGATCGGGGCGGCCTGCCGCCGGGTGCCCTCTACTGCGATGGCGGTCATGCCGCTGCTCCTTCTCTCTGGGTCTCTGCGGTGAGCTCGAGGAACATCTCCTCCAGGCCGGCGCCACCGGCGGCGCGCAGCTCGGTGACGGCCACTCCGGCCGCCAGCGCGATCTTTCCGACCAGCTCCGGGCTGGCCTCGATGCGCAGCGCGCCGTCGTCGTGCGCGGTCGGCGCGAGGCCGGCCGCCTCGAGGGCTCGCGAGAGCTCGGTCGTGCGCGCGGCCCGGACGACCGTGCCGGCGGCTCGAAGGAGCCCGTCCTTCGTGCCCTGCGCCACGATCCGGCCCTCGCCGATCACCACGATGTCGTCGGCGACGATCTCGATCTCGTGCAGCAGGTGAGAGGACAGCAGCACGGTCCCGCCGCCGTCCGCGTAGCCGCGCAGCAGGTCGCGCATCCAGCGGATGCCGGCCGGGTCCAGCCCGTTGGCCGGCTCGTCGAGGACCAGGACGCCCGGGTCGCCGATCAGAGCGGTGGCGATACCGAGTCGCTGGCGCATCCCGAGCGAGTAGTCGCGGACCCGCCGGTGCGCCTCACGACCGGTCAGGCTGACCAGGTCGAGCATCTCGTCCACGCGGCGGCCGGGCAGGCCCATCGTCCGCTGGGCGATCGTGAGGATCTCGCGTCCCGTCCGGCCGGCGTGCAGCGCCGAAGCCTCCAGCAGCACGCCCACCTCGAGCCCTGGGTTGGGCAGGTCGCGGAAGGCGCGCCCGGCGATGCTCACGTGCCCGGAGGTCGCCGGGGTCAGGCCGACGATGATTCGCATGGTGGTCGACTTGCCGGCGCCGTTCGGACCGAGGAACCCGGTCACCCGGCCGGCCCGAGCCGAGAAGGTGACGTCGTCGACCGCCGTGAAGGCGCCGTACGACTTGGTGAGTGAATGGATGGTGATCATGGCTGCAAGCCTGGTCCCGAGGGGCGGGTGCGCACATCGGTGACAGGCCCTGAGCCGCCCCCGGTCGGACCCCGGTTCCGCCCTCAGGGCCGACCCCGGAGACACCCCGAGGGCTACCGCGCGGCGGATCGTTCGGCGGGCCGACCGGGTCGGCTCAGGCCCGACTGCGCCGGCCCGGGAGCCGGCCGTCGAGCAGGTGGGCGGCGGCGGCCAGCCCGAGGAAGAAGACGGCCACGCCCGCGGCGTTGAGGACCACCCGCGGCCAGCCGTTGTCGCCGACGTCGAGGAACGGGTACAGCGAGAACCCGTCGGTCAGCTGCTGCAGGGTCAGGGCGAACGCCAGCCACGCGAGCGGGAAGACGGCAGCCAGCCTCACGACGTCCCACGAGGTCGTGCGGCGGGGCCCGAAGAGCAGCCAGCCGAGCACGCACAGGACCGGTGAGGCCGTGTGGAGCAGGAAGTCGGCCGTCCTGGCCTTGCCCTCGAGGTCCTGCAGGTCCGACAGGGCGAGGTGGAACACCACGAACGTCACGGCGATGCACAGGACGCCGTCGAGCCGGAGCACCCAGAACCACTGCGGCTTGCGGCTGACGCGGACCGCCAGCAGCGCGCTGGTGACCATGACGATGATGTTCGACTGGATCGTGAAGTAGGCGAAGACGCTGAGCACCCTGCCCTGCTGGGTGTCGAAGAAGCCGGTCTTCAGGTCGGCGGTCGCGAGCAGCTGGGTGACGATGCCGACGAGCACCACGAGGGCGGTCGCGGCGAACCAGAGGCGGGCGACCAACGGCTTGATCACGGCGAGAGCGTACGGCGGCCGCTGCCGAGGACCTGCACTCGAGGGTGCTGACCCGCCGAGTCCAACCTTCGGCCGCCGGAATGTCCTGTTCGGGCTGCCGAACATCTCACTCGCCGGGGAGCTCACAGAGGTGCCCCCGGCAGGATTCGAACCTGCGCCACCGCCTCCGGAGCGCCTTTCGGGACTTGTCGGACCCCGCTCGTACAGTCGTGATCATGCCCCTGACCTGCGGCTTTGCTGTTATCCGGTGACAACGGGTGTCGGCCAATGTCGCGCGGTCTGTGGTCAGAATGTGGTCAAGATCGCGATGAGGTGAGTGCAAATGGCCAGTCTCCGCTACCGGGCCGGCGGGTGGGACCTGCGCTATCGGGAACGCTCGGGCAAGGAGCGCACCGAGCGGTTCCGCGGCGGAAGCGGCAGGCGGCCGCCGCCGTCAGCGCTGGAACGCAAGGGTGCCGTGGAGGCGCAGCTCATCCGCGGGACCTACGTCTCCCGTGACCTGCGTGAGCAGATCTTCCGGGTCTACTACGACCGGTGGGTCGCCTCGCGGCAGATCAGTGCGACCCGCAAGTACACCGACGACATGCGGGCCGCGAAGCATGTGCTGCCCTACTGGGGCACCTGGGCGATCTGCGACATCCGGCCCTCCGACATCGACGACTGGATCGCGCTGCTGTCCACGTCGATGGGCCCACACTCCGTGCGGCACTGCTACGGCCTGTTGCGCGGCCCCCTGCGTCGGGCCATCAAGGACCGGGTCATCGACAACCCCTGCATCGACATCGCCCTGCCGAAGAAGCCGGACCTCCGGAAAACCTTCGACGACGTGCTTACCGCCGTCGAGGTCGATCGGCTGGTCGAGGCGGTCGTAGACCTCGACCCCCACTACGCGGCCTTGAGGACCAATGGTCGCTACCGCGCGTTGCTGTTCATGGGGTGCTGGCTCGGCCCGCGGTGGAACGAAGCGATCGGCCTACGTCTTTGCGACATCAACCCGCTGCGCAAGGAGCTGACCTTCGGTCGAATCGTGGTGAACCAGAACGGGAACACCACGTTCACCGAGGCGATGTCCAAGACCGACGACGCGCGCACGGTGCCCGTGCCCACCGAAGTGATGGACGCACTGATGAATCACATCAGGACTTACCGGCCCGGTGCAGGGCGGGAAGACTTCCTGTTCGTCAGCAATAACGACGGTGGTCACATTCTGCGCAGCGGCTTCGCCCGCAACGTGCTGGCGAAGTCCGTCAAGCGGGCCGGTCTGGACGGCCGGCACGTCACCTGGCTGACCTTGAGACACACGGCCGCGTCACTGATGTTCGACGCCGGGCTCACCCTCTTCGAGGTCCAACAACGCCTCGGGCACCGCAGCCCGACCATGACCGCCGAGGTCTACACCCACCTGATGCGTGAACGCTACGAGGAGGGCCGGCAGAAGCTGGAGTTCTACATGCGGTCGCAACGCTCACCGGACAGTCAGTCGGCAGACGAACAGCCGACAACCGCCTCCTGACTACAAGGCGGCTTGAGGACCTCCAACGACGTCCGCAGGTGTCTGTCGGAAGACTCTGACCTTTGGTTAAGCCCGGATCCACCGTCTGATGATCGATGAGGCCTCCGGGGGCGATGGCGGTGTCGTTGTCCGGTTGAGGGCGTGCTTGTGGGACCGGGCGGGCCGGTGGTCTCCACGTGCGGTTCCTGGTTGGTCCTCGCGGACGGGGTG
>JBBRVW010000008.1:0-120413 GCA_038246545.1 Actinomycetes bacterium
CCGCGATCACCACGCTGCACCGAGCCTCAGAGAGGAGCAGGGTCGCGAGGCGCTGCGCTTCGGGCGCGATCTACAAGACTTCGCTGCCACCCTGGGGCCGCAGCATGCCCGCGCACATGCGGACGCACTGCGGCGGAAGCGGGTCATCCGCCTCTCGCTGCTCGTGTTCGTACTCGAGATCGAGGCCAGCATCGCCGTGGTCGGACAAGCTCTCGGTTGGTGGCCCACCTAACCCCTACCGCCCGCCCGCCGGTCTTGCCGACGGCACCAGCCAGGCCCACCACAGCCAGAAAGTTCTCGTCGGCGCGGGTCCCCGTGCCCGACGCCGTGACCCTCTGCACCTGACGGATCTTCACCTCACGCGCCGGTCAGTCGAGCCGGGCAGTGGGTTGTCCACGGCCCGAAGCCGAGTTGAGGGCGATGAGCAGGCCTAGGCTCTGCCTGACGGACCTCGCCGGCACGCGGTGAGTCAAGTGGTGGTGACGCGCATAGACCGGTCGCATTGCTGATTCAAGTGAAGTCAGACTGCCGCGCCCTGGCGCAGCTTGAGTCCGGACCGGTAGTGGAACTGCACCCAGAAGGATGCGTCTCGCACCTCGATGAACCCGATCTCGGCCAGCCGTTGCGCGCGGCTCGCGGCCTCAGCTTCAGGCACGCCCCCAGATCTCGGCCAACGGTGCGACCGTGTGCTCGGACTCGCTCGTCTCGATGACGTCGCTAAAGTCCTCGAGTTCACGGGTCAGCCGGTGCGCCGGTCGGGGTGCCAGGCGATGATCGCGCTTATCTCGCCGTCTTGATGGCCGCGAGCATCGCCTCGTGGCGGGGACACCGCTTCCCAGAGTACGCCGAGACATCGTTGTCGACGTAGAGCTCCCCGACGTCCCAGCCCTCGCGCTCCGCCAGGGCGCGACACTCGCGCTCCTGCCGCCCGACCCCGGCTCGCAGGCCCTGTGGATCAGAACTGATGCGGGCGTAGACCGCCGCCTTGGTAGCCATATTTCCTGGATCGTCTCTGCGGAACTTCCGTCAAGATCGTGTCGCCGTCGTGCCAGCCCCCGGCCGTCCGGTCGAACCGGCGCGCGGTGACGGCTACCCCGGAGCTTGGCCACCCGCGCTCCGCCCGACGTCACCCGCAGGACGGGGTCGTTCACGACGTTCCCCACCACGGTGACCATCGTCTCGCTCATCGTTCCTCCCTCGGCGGCGAAGCGCCCGCGCCGCATCCGACGACGATGCACCGCGCGAGGGTGCGGCCGGGCCACCGCGGCGCATCTGGGGACGGGGCCGCCCCGGCCGGGCCTGTGGACGGAAGGTCAGCCGGTGCGGGCCCTGTCGAGCGCGAGCCGGGCCCGGGCATGCCGCTGCAGCTCGGCCTCGACCGGCCCGAGCATGAGCTCGTCGGCCACCTGCTCGATCGCCGCACGGAGGCGCGACTCGGCACGTCTCCTCCGGGCGAGCGCCCCGCCTCGCACGAGCAACCGGCCCAGCCACGCGAGCAGCAGTCCCAGGACGACACCGCCCACGAGGAGCATCGTCGGCAGCGCGACCCCGCCGACGTCCGGGGTCGGCGGGTCCGGCAGGCGGAGGTAGGACCCGAAGGCGAGCACCAGCAGCCAGACGGCCCCGAGCACCGCGGCTGCCGTGAGCAGCCACTGGGCGGCGCCGCCGGCCCGCCACCAGACCGGCACCCGGTCGACACCCAGGTCGGTCCCGACCACGGCCTGGTCGAGCCGGTCGCGGACGTCCGAGGACCGGCCGGACGCGGCGGCCGACACCGCACGCTGCCACGGGCGGGGCAGGTCCTGCGCGACCCCGTCGCACGCCGCGAGCAGCGCGGTGTCGACCTGCGCCCGCTGCACCGGCGTCGGCTCGGGGACCGACGACCGCACGAGCACGGACCGCACCTGCTTGCGGTCGTCGCCCGTGAGGTGCAGCCGGCGCAGCGGGTCGGGCCGGAGCCGGCGTGCCCAGCGGGTCGGGGGCCAGCCCAGCAGTCCCGCGCCCCGAAGCCGCCACGACTCCTCGACGGCCGCCCCGATGACCGGGACGCCGGCGGCGCCGGCGAGTGCCGCCACCAGCCGCTGCCGCTCGTGCGCGGCCACCCCGGCCGGCTCGTCGGCCGACACCGTCGCGAAGAGCTTCTCGGCCACGTCCTCGACGTCAGCCACCAGGCGGTCGTTGCGCGCCCGGCGGGTCGAGACGGCCTCGACGAGCAGGGCACGCAGCGCATCGATGCTGGCACCGGTACGGGCCGAGCAGGTGAGCATGGGTGACCGGCGCAGGCCGTCGGCGTCGAGCAGCCGGCGCAGGTCCTCGGCGCACTCGGCGGCCGCGAAAGGGTTGACGGTGTCGACCTGGTTGAGGACGACGACCGTGACTGCCTGGTGCCCGGTCAGGCGCCGCAGGTAGCGCGCGTGCAGCACCTCGTCGGCGTACTTCTGGGGGTCGACGACCCACACCAGGAGGTCGACGAGGTCGACCAGCCGGTCGACCTCCTGCTGGTGCTCGACGACGGTCGAGTCGTGGTCGGGCAGGTCGAGGAGCACCAGGCCCGCCAGGTCGCCGAGATCTTCCTCGCGCAGCCCGGGACCGTGCCGCCAGTGCGTCTGCCGCCGGGGCACGCCGAGCCACTGCACCAGCGGGGCGGCGCCGTCGGACCCCCAGACGCTCGCGTAGGCCTTGGACGTCGTGGGCCGGCGCACGCCCACCGGCGACAGGTCGCCGCCGGACAGGACGTTGAACAGCGACGACTTGCCGCTGCCGGTCGAGCCCGCCAGCGCGATCACGGTGTGCTCGCCGGACAGCCGCAGCCGCTCCCCCGCGCGCCCCGAAACGGCGCGGGCGCGCGCCAGCAGCCGGGGGTCCTCGACCCGGCCGTCCAGCGCCTCGACGGCCTCGTCCAGCGCGGTGAGCATGCCGGGCAGGTCGGCCCGCCGGTGCCGACTGCGCAACCGCGGGCTCACGATGCGTCCTCGACGTCCTGGACGGCGGCGCGCAGGGCCGCGCCGGCGTCCTCGAGGACGGGGACCTCGTCCAGCCGCGAGGTGAACCGGGCCCGCTCGCCCTCGAGCAACCGCGCGACTCGCTGCTCCAGGTCCCGGCGCGCCTGCTCGGCCAGCGACCGGACGGCCTGGTCGCCGAGCACCGCCTCGAGCACCTTCTGGCTCAGGGCGGACGCCCCGGTGGCCACGGCCACCTCGCCGGCCACCAGGCCGCCGGTATGGGCGAACACCACGATCATCACCATCAGGCCGAGACCGTTGACGCCGAACGCGAGGTAGCGCGCGGCGCTCCGCTTGCCCTGCGCCTGGGTCCGCACCAGCTCGAGGACGGCGGCCTGCCACTCGCGCACCTCACGCGCCGTCGCCTCGGCGAGCCCGGGCGACGAGCGACGCAGGTCGTCGCCGTCGAGCAGCTGCGCCCCGGCCGGGTCGGCGGACCAGGCGGAGCCGGCCCGGTCCGCGGCCGTGTCGGACGCCGACCGCACCAGCGCCTCGACGCCCGACTCCAGCGCCTGCGCGAGGTCCTTGCCGGGCGCGGGCCGGCCCGCGACGGCGGCCGTGACGCGGTCCCGGACCCCGGACACCTTCGACTCCAGCGCGCGCATCATCTCGCCGGTGCCGACGAACTCCTGCCACCGCGCCAGGACCTCGCCGCGCAGCAACGACCCGTCGCCGCTGGCCTCCGACACGTGCTGCAGCGCGTCGTCGTAGGCAGCGTCGACCTCCTTGCGCAGGCGGCGTACGGCGTCGGCCTGCTCGTCGACCGCGGCGGCGAGGGTGAAGACCCGCGCCGCGAGCGATCGCACCGCCCCGTCGAGGGTGTGCCGGACCACGGCGGCGCGGGTGTCGGCGTCGGCGGCCAGGTTGTGCAGCCAGCTGCGGACCGGGTCGACGACCGCGGGCGTCAGCAGGGCGTCGTACGTCGTGGTCTCGGGCACCACGAACAGCGGCGCGCCCCCCAGGCCCTGGTCGGTGAGCATCGCCGCCAGGTGGCCGCGCACCTCGTCGACCGCCTCGGGCGGCACGCGGTCGAGCAGGACCGCCACCGCCGTACCGCGTGTCACGGCGATCCGGAGGAACTCCCAGGGCACGGCGTCGGCGTAGCGCGCGGCCGTCGTCACGAACAGCCACATGTCCGCGGCGGCGAGCAGCTGGGTGGCGAGCTCGCGGTTGCGGGTGACGACCGAGTCGATGTCGGGTGCGTCGAGCACCGCCAGACCGGCCGGGATCCCCGCGCTCGGCACGAGCTGCAGCTCGGTCGGGTTGGACGAGCTGGTGGTCGTGCGGGTCAGGCGGGGCAGGATGCGTGGCTCCTCGAACCAGACCTGGTCGGTGGGGTGGTGGGCGAGCACGGCAGACCGGGTGGTGGGGCGAAGGACGCCGGCCGCGCTGATCCGCGCACCGACGAGGCTGTTGACCAGGGTGGACTTGCCCGCGCCGGTGGGGCCGCCCACCACCGCGAGCAGCGGGGCGTCGAGCCGGCGCAGCCGCGGCAGCACGTAGTCGGTGAGCTGGTCGGCCGTCTCGCGGCGCATCGTCCGGGCCGCAGCCGCTCCGGGGACGTCCAGTGGCAGGCGCAGCTCCGCGACCTGCTCGCCCAGCCCCTCCAGGGCGGCCAGCAGCGCTGGATGTCTGGCGCCGGGTACCACGGGGCAATCCTCGCCCACGCGGGCACGGGGCGTCGGTTGTGCCGATCACCGGCGCGCCGCCCCCGATCACCGGGCACCAGCACTAGACAGGTGACCAATTGGTCACCTATTCTCGGCAGATGGACGACGACCGGGTCTTCAAGGCACTCGCCGACCCGACCCGCCGCTTCCTGCTCGACCTGCTCTTCGCGCGTGACGGCCGGACGCTCACCGAGCTCGAGTCCGGGCTGGAGATGACGCGGTTCGGCGTGATGAAGCACCTCAGGGTGCTCGAGGAAGCCGGGCTCGTCGTCCCCCGCAAGCAGGGCCGGGAGAAGCTGCACTTCCTCAACCCGGTGCCCATCCGGCTGGTCCACGACCGCTGGATCGACAAGTACACCGAGCGCCGGGTGACCGCGCTCGTCGACCTCAAGAACGAGCTGGAGAAGGAATCATGACGACCACCGCTGAGACCACCACCGTGACCACCCAGGTCCACCGCGTCTACATCAAGGCCAGCGCGCAACGCATCTGGGACGCCATCACCCAGCCGGAGTGGACCGCCCGCTACGGCTACACCGGTCTGGTCGAGAGCAACCTCCGGCCGGGCGGCCCGTTCCTGATCCACCCGACGCCCGAGTTCAAGGCCGGCGCCGAGGCCACCGGGTTCCCCTGCCCCGACCCGATCGTCGACGGCGAGGTCGTCGAGGCCGACCCGCCCCGCCGGTTGGTCACCACCTGGCGGATGCTCATGGACCCGACGATGGCCGAGGAGCCCTTCACCCGGCTGACGTACGAGATCAAGCAGCTGTCCGGCGGCTACTGCTCGCTGACCGTGGTGCACGACTGCGAGGGGGCGCCGGCCACCTTCGCGCTGGTCGCCGGCTCGAACGAGGACATGGGCGCCGGCGGCGGCCACGACTGGGTGCTCAGCGACCTCAAGACGCTGCTCGAGACCGGCGAGACCATGGCCGCGTGGGTGCCGGCCGGCGACGTCGGGCTGCCGGTCGACTGACGGCCGGGCCGTGAGGGACGGCGACCCGCACCGGTGCACTAGCGGTCCGGGTCGCCGTCCGCGGACGGGCGCGGCCGTCACCGGTCGCCGCCGTCGATGCGGGCTCCAGGGCCTTCTGGCGGTAGCGTGCGTCCGGTGAGTGTTCAGCCCCGCCGATGACCGACGCCCTCCAGCTCCCGGAGCCCGCGGCTCCTGCCTCCGACCCGGCCATGAGCGCCCGGGTGCGCCGGGAGGCCGCCCGGCGGCGCACCTTCGCTGTCATCAGCCACCCCGACGCGGGCAAGTCGACCCTGACAGAGGCGCTGGCGCTGCACGCCCGCGTGATCTCGCAGGCCGGCGCCGTCCACGGCAAGGCGAACCGCCGCGGCACCGTGTCGGACTGGATGGAGATGGAGCGCGACCGCGGCATCTCGATCACCTCCGCCGCGCTGCAGTTCTCCTACCGCGACTCCGTGGTCAACCTGCTCGACACCCCGGGGCACGCCGACTTCTCCGAGGACACCTACCGGGTCCTGGCGGCCGTCGACGCAGCGGTGATGCTCCTGGACGCCGCCAAGGGCCTCGAGCCGCAGACCCTCAAGCTGTTCGAGGTGTGCCGGTACCGCGGCATCCCGGTCCTCACCGTGGTGAACAAGTGGGACCGGCCCGGCCGCGACGCGCTCGCCCTGATGGACGAGATCTCAGAGCGCATCGGGCTGCGCCCCACCCCGCTGACCTGGCCGGTCGGCATCGCCGGCGACTTCCGTGGCGTGCTGGACCGGCGTACCGGCGGCTTCATCCGCTTCACCCGGACCGCCGGTGGCGCCACGGTCGCCCCCGAGGAGCACCTGGATCCCGCCACCGCGCAGACCCGGGAGGGCGACGCGTGGGCGACCGCCGTCGAGGAGCACGAGCTGCTCGGAGCGGACGGCGCCGATCACGAGCAGGACACCTTCCTCGCCGGGCGCTCCACGCCGGTGCTGTTCGCGTCGGCAGTGCAGAACTTCGGCGTCGGCCAGCTCCTCGACGTCCTGCTCGAGCTGGCCCCGGCTCCTACGGCCCGCGCGTCCACCGACGGTGACGCGCGGCCGGTCGACTCCTCCTTCTCCGCCTTCGTCTTCAAGGTGCAGGCGGGCATGGACTCGGCGCACCGCGACCGGATCGCGTTCGCGCGGGTCTGTTCCGGCGTCTTCGAGCGCGGCATGGTCGCCACGCACGAGCCGACCGGGCGGCCGTTCGCCACCAAGTACGCGCAGGCCGTGTTCGGCCGCGAGCGCCACACCCTCGACACCGCCTACCCGGGTGACGTCGTCGGGCTGGTCAACGCCGCGGCCCTCGGCATCGGCGACACCCTGTACGCCGACGACCCGGTGCGCTTCCCGCCGATCCCGGCGTTCGCGCCCGAGCACTTCGCGGTCGCCCGGGCCGAGGACTCCGGCCGCTACAAGCAGTTCCGCCGCGGCATCACCCAGCTCGAGCAGGAGGGCGTCGTCCAGGTGCTGCGGTCCGACCTGCGTGGCGACCAGGCACCCGTCCTCGCCGCGGTCGGGCCGATGCAGTTCGAGGTCGCCACCCACCGGATGGCGCACGAGTTCAACGCGCCGGTACGCCTGGACCGGCTCGACTACACCCTCGCCCGGCGTACCCGGGCGGAGGACGCCCAGGCCCTCGACCGGATCCGGGGGGTCGAGGTCCTCACGCGCGGCGACGGCGCCGTGCTGGCCCTGTTCCCCGACCGCTGGCGGCTGCAGATCGTCCAGCGCGACCACCGCCAGGTCGTGCTCGACCCGCTCGTCGCCGACAACGACTGACAGCCGCGACACGAGTCCGGCACCGCAACGTCCACCAAGACCCGTACGGGTCACGCCACCGGCACCCAGGCGGTCACCACCTGGGCCCTCACGACAGGATCAGCCCATGAGCCACCCCCATCCCGAGCTCGGCGCGCCACCGTCGCTGCCCCGAGGCGGCCTGCGGGTCGTCGGCCTGGGCGGCCTCGGCGAGGTAGGCCGGAACATGACCGTCTTCGAGCACGCCGGCCGGCTGCTGGTCGTCGACTGCGGGGTACTGTTCCCCGAGGAGACGCAGCCCGGCGTCGACGTGATCCTGCCCGACTTCACGTGGATCCGGGACCGCCTGGACAAGATCGAGGCCATCGTTCTCACGCACGGTCACGAGGACCACATCGGCGGGGTCCCCTACCTGCTCCGGGAGCGTGCGGACATCCCGATCGTCGGCTCGAAGCTCACGCTCGCCTTCATCGCCGCGAAGCTCAAGGAGCACAAGATCACCCCGGTGACCCGTGAGGTCGCGGAAGGCCAGCGGAAGCGGTTCGGCCCGTTCGACCTCGAGTTCGTCGCGGTCAACCACTCGATCCCCGACGGCCTCGCGGTCGCGATCCGCACCGAGGCGGGGCTGGTGCTCCACACCGGCGACTTCAAGATGGACCAGTTCCCGCTCGACGACCGCATCACCGACCTGCGCGCCTTCGCCCGTCTCGGCGAGGAGGGCGTCGACCTCTTCCTCACCGACTCGACCAACGCCGAGGTGCCGGGCTTCACGACCTCCGAGCGCGAGCTGTCGCCAGCGATCGAAGAGGTCTTCCGCACGGCGCCGCGCCGGATCATCGTGTCCAGCTTCGCCAGCCACGTGCACCGCATCCAGCAGGTGCTCGATGCCGCCCACGAGCACGGGCGCAAGGTCGCCTTCGTCGGCCGCTCCATGGTGCGCAACATGGGCATCGCGCGCGACCTGGGCTACCTCGAGATCCCCAAGGGACTGGTCGTCGACCTGAAGGTCCTCGAGAAGCTCGCGGACGACAAGATCACTCTGATCTGCACCGGTTCCCAGGGCGAGCCGATGGCCGCCCTCTCCCGGATGGCCAACCGCGACCACATGATCCGCATCGGCAAGGGCGACACCGTCCTGCTCGCGAGCTCGCTGATCCCGGGCAACGAGAACGCCATCTACCGCGTCATCAACGCTCTCACCCGCTGGGGAGCGAACGTCGTGCACAAGGGCAACGCCAAAGTGCACGTCTCCGGCCACGCCAGCGCCGGGGAGCTCGTGTACTGCTACAACGTCGTCCGGCCGTCGAACGTCATGCCGGTGCACGGCGAGTGGCGTCACCTCACCGCCAACGCCGCCCTCGCCGTGCGTACCGGCGTCCCCGCCGAGAACGTCGTCATCGCCGAGGACGGCGTCGTGGTCGACCTGGTCGACGGGAAGGCGTCCATCACCGGCAAGGTGCCCGCCGGGCTCGTGTACGTCGACGGCATGACCGTCGGCGGAGCCACCGAGGCCTCCCTCAAGGACCGCCGCACGCTCGCGGAGGAGGGCTTCGTCACCATCGTGTTGCTGGTCGACGCCGACACCGGCCGGCTCAGCGAGACACCGGACTTCCTGGCCCGCGGCTTCGTCCACGACGACAAGACGTTCGACGCCGTCGTCCCCCTCATCGAGGCAGCGCTCGCCAAGGCGGCTCAGGAGGGCATCGGCGAGCAGCACCAGCTCGAGCAGCTCGTGCACCGCACGGTCAGCCGCTGGGCACACTCCACCTACCGCCGCAGCCCGGTGATCCTCCCGATCATCATCGACGCCTGAGCCGGGAGGCGGTCAGTGGCTGGACAGCCGGCCGGACAACCGGTCGTGCATGTGGTCGCTGGCCGGGTTGAGCCCGAGGATCCGAACGGTCTTCCCGCGGAGGGCGTACTTGTGGGTGACCGCGTCGAGCGCGGCGACGGAGGACGCGTCCCAGACATGTGACTGGGACAGGTCGATCACCACGCGGTCGGGGTCGTGGGCGTAGTCGAACTGGGTGACCAGGTCGTTGCTGGACGCGAAGAACAGCGCGCCGTGCACCGAGTAGATGACCTCGCCACCCTCGGGGTCGGTGACCGAGGTGACCTCGACCAGGTGCGCCACCCGACGGGCGAAGAGCACCATCGCGGTCAGGGTGCCGGCGATCACCCCGTACGCCAGGTTGTGGGTGGCGACGACGACGACAACCGTGACGACCATGACAGCGGTCTCGCTCTTGGGCATCCTGCGCAGCGTTGCGGGGGCTACCGAGTGCCAGTCGAAAGTGAGCCCGGCCACCACGATCATGATCGCGACGAGGGCTGCCATCGGGATCGTCGCGACCAGGGGACCGAGGGCGACGACGAGGACCAGCAGGAACATGCCGGCGAGGAACGTCGACAGTCGGGTGCGGGCGCCTGAGGTCTTCACGTTGATCATCGTCTGGCCGATCATCGCGCAGCCGCCCATCCCGCCGAACAGGCCGGTGACCACGTTGGCGACGCCCTGTCCCCAGGACTCGCGGGTCTTGGAGGAGTGCGTGTCGGTGATGTCGTCGACGAGCTTGGCGGTCATCAGCGACTCCATCAGCCCCACCAGCGCGAGAGCCAGCGCGTAGGGCAGCAGGATGCGAAGCGTCTCGAGGGTGTACGGCACGTCGGGCAGACCGAGCGTGGGCAGCGAGCCGGGCAGCTCGCCCTCGTCCCCGACGGTGGGGACGGCGACGGCCGCGGCGGTCGTGAGAACTGTGAGCACCACGATGGCGACCAACGGCGCCGGGACGGCCTTCATCAGCTTGGGCAGGCCGAGGATGATCGCCAGCGCGAGGGCGACGAGCGGGTACACCAACCATGGCACGGAGAGCAGGTGTGGCAGCTGCGCGAGGAAGATGAGGATGGCCAGCGCGTTGACGAAGCCGACCATGACGCTGCGTGGGACGAACCGCATGAGCTTCGCCACCCCCAGCGCACCCAGCGCGACCTGGATCAGGCCGCCGAGGATGACCGCGGCGATCAGGTAGTCCAGGCCCTGCTCCCGGACCAGCGGCGCCACGACCAGGGCGATGGCGCCGGTCGCGGCCGAGATCATGGCCGGCCGGCCGCCGGTGACCGAGATGACGACGGCCATGGTGAACGAGGCGAACAGTCCGACGCTGGGGTCGACTCCGGCCAGGATGGAGAAAGAGATCGCCTCGGGGATGAGGGCCAGGGCTACGACGAGACCGGCGAGGACCTCGGTCCGCGCGACCCGGGGCGCGAGCCACTCAGGGCGGCCGGGAGGCAGCCAACGCAGCCCCGCGGCGAGCGTGCGGCGGGGAGCGTCAGTGGGCGTGTCGGTGGGCGTGGCGGGCGGCATAGCGCCTTTCGGGAAAAGGCGCGCACGTGCAGGACTGGAGCGCGACCACAGCGTGGTCGGACACCGGTCTGCGCGTACGCGCGGAAGAGGTCGGGTTCGTGGGTGGCAGGATCGGGGGACGCACCATGCTGATGGCCAGGCTGAGCACGTCGGGAGAACAGCGGTGCCGCGGCGACGACCGGCGAGCGGCATGACCCCGATACCGTGGACGTGGATGGCTCCGTGCAGGGCCGACGATTCCTCGGACGTGGTCCGAGGAGGGCCGGCCCCGAGGGACGTACGGATCCCCCGCGCCCGTAGCTCAGTGGATAGAGCGACTGCCTTCTAAGCAGTTGGTCGCAGGTTCGATCCCTGCCGGGCGCGCGGCTGGTCGAGCTCGTCAGGGCGCTTCGTGAGGAAGACGCGGTCCGACCTGTAGATCGACCCCGGTGCGCGGCTGATCGGACGGGCCGCGGCTCAGAGGTCGTACACCCGGACCCAGTCGACCGACATCGTCGAGAGCGTCGTCGGTGACCGCTGCGCCTCGACGACGACGAGGACCTTCGTCACCCGGCCGGACGCCGCAGTAGCGC
Source organism: Actinomycetes bacterium (assembly GCA_038246545.1). GTDB lineage: Bacteria > Actinomycetota > Actinomycetes > JACCUZ01 > JACCUZ01 > JBBRVW01. Next base: position 11,351 of record JBBRVW010000008.1, read on the forward strand.
TCGTGGGCGCCGCGGGGACGACCGCCACCGCGACGACCGACAGCACGATGAGCGGACCGGGGCACCCCGCTCGGCGGCGCGTCCACACCCCACCCGGTACCGGCACCGCAGCACCTCCCCCACGCACCGGTCAGCGTGCCAGACCGACCGGGCCGGGGTCTCGGGAATCCGGCAACCAGGACCGGAGGTGGGGGCGCTAGCCCAGGTTGTAGACGCGGACCCAGTCCACCGACATGGTCGACAGCTTCGCCGAGCCGCCGAACCAGTCCAGCTGAAGGGTCTGGTGCATCGGACCGGGCGGCAGGTGCGACGTGTCGGTGTCCTGGAACCAGACGGCGCCGTCGAGGTAGCCGGTGATGCCGGACGGCGTCCACTCCACGGCGAAGTTGTGCCACCGGGTCATGTCGACCGTCTTGGCGGCGTAGGTCTGGCTGGAGCAGCTGTAGTGCAGGAAGAACTGCACCTTCGACGTGTCGGAGGTCGCCTCGGCGTAGTCGATCTCCGGGCACGAGCCACCGGAGCTGTCCGGCCACAAGATCGCCACGGGGTGGTACTGCGAGTCCCGGACGTTCGTCCGCATCCGGACCTCCCAGCGGCCGTACTTGCGGTGGTCGAACTTCGCCGACATGCCGCCGGTGGTGCCGTTGGTGTCCCCTGTGACCGTGACGACCGAGCCGTCGACGTGCCACGCCGACGGCCGGCGCAGGCCGTTGCCGCTGTGGCCGGCCGAGTCGTACATGCTCCACTTCGCCGAGCTGGGCGAGCCCGTGTAGCCGAACTCGTCACCGGCCACGACCGGTCCCCACCCGTGCTGCGCTGCGGCCTGCACGCCGTCTCCGGACGATGCCGGGGGTGGTGCCGGCACCGGGGGTGGCACCGACGGTGAGGCCTTCGTCGGCGGTGCCGACGGCTTCGGGCTGCGGCCGGCGGTGCGCCGCCCGACCCGGAGACCGAACGCCTTGGCCATGTCAGGCGCCGTCGCTGCAGCGCGCAACCGCTTCGCGCCGATCACGTCGTCGATGAACCGGGTCAGCGAGTAGTGGGTCAGCGCCTTCGTGACGACCTTGCCGGACAGGCTCGGGTGCATCACCACCGTGAGGACCTTGTTGCCCGACTTCTTGTCGTCCTCGTCCGCGGTCAGCACCACTGCCAGTCGCCCGGACTTCCAGTCCGGCCCGGCTTTCACCTTGCGCATGAGGGTCTTGAACCAGGTGTCGGCGGTCGTTAGGGAGCAGTCGTGAGCGTCGTTGCACAGGTCGGGAACGACCAGCCCGACGTTCGGCAGCGACCCTGCGGCGATGTCGGCACCCAGCCGCGCGGTCGACCGGTCGAACTTCCGGCAGGCGGTCCGCTCCCGGGTGAAGTACGCCCAGGGGTTGTGCTTGACGGCGGAGCGGCCGGTGTCGGTCGTCATGCACCGCGACGTCATGCCCTCGGCGTACGTCCTCGCCGTCTTGCCGCGGGCGAGCGCCTGACCGAAGATCGTCCGCCCACGCAGCCGGTGCGACGAGGGCGGGTCGTCGTCCGAGATCCCGTGGGTCCGGCCCGATACCAGCGCGACGTAGTTGGGCAGTGAGGGGTGCGCGATCGCGGACCAACCCGAGGCGTACCCGTACTTCTTCGCCTGCGCGAAGGCGTAGGGCATGCCGGACTGCATCTGCGCCAGCGAGTGGTTCTCCTCCACCACGACGAGGACCTTCCGGACCCGCGCGGGCGCGGCCGAGGCCAACGTGGACCCGGTCGGCAGCACTGCTGCCAGCACGGCTACCACCGCCACGGCGACGACGAGGAGGCGGGCCCGGACCGGAACCCGGCTGAGACGTTGCGTGTCGAGCATGGACAGCCTTTCGGGACGACCCCCGACCACAGGATGCCAGAGTCGGCCCGCGGCCCGCCCCGCCGTGCTCAGGGCGGACCACGGAGTGGGACTACAGGTCGTAGACGCGGATCCAGTCGATCGACATCGTCGAGGCCTTGGTGGCCGTGCCGTCGGGGAACCAGTCCAGCTGCAGGGTCTGGTGCATCGAGCCGGGCGGCAGGTGCGCGACGTCGCTGTCCCGGAACCACACCGCACCGTCCAGGTAGCCCGTCACGCCCGCCGGGGTCCACTCCACGGCGTAGGTGTGCCACTGCGTCATGTCGACGGCCTTGCTCACCGACGTCCGCTTCGACGAGCAGCCGTAGTGCTGGAAGAACCGCACCAACGACGGGTCCGACGTGGACTCGACGTAGTCGATCTCCGGGCAGGTTGTCCGGTCACCGTCCGGCCACAGGATCGCCACCGGGTGGTACTTCGGGTCCCGCGCGCTGGTCCGCAGCCGAAGCTCCCACCGGCCGTACTGACGCCGGTCGAACCGCGCCGACATGCCACCGGTCGTGCCGGCCGAGTCACCGGTCACCGTGGCCACCGACCGTCCACGTTCCACGCCGACGACCGGCGCAGCCCCTCGCCGCGGTGTCCGGCCGAGTTGTACAGGTTCCACTTCGCCGGGCTCGGCAGCCCCGTGTAGTCGAACTCGTCACCCGCGACCACCGGACCCCACCCGTTCACCACCGCCGCCTGCTGCTCCGACCGCGCCGGCAGCGCCGACGTCGTGGTCGGAGCCGGAACCGGAGCCGTCGTCGTCGTGATCGGAGCCGGAGTCGTCGTCGTCGTGATCGGAGCCGGAACCGGAGCCGCCGACGTCGTGGTCGGAGCCGGAGCCTTCGTGGTCGTGGTCGGCGCCGGAGCCGGAGCCTTCGTGGTCGTGGTCGGCGCCGGAACCGGAGCCTTCGTGGTCGTGGTCGGCGCCGGAACCGGAGCCTTCGTGGTCGTGGTCGGCGCCAGCGCCGTCGTCGTGGTCGGAGCCGGAGCCGGCGCTGCCCCGGCGACGGCCAGGCCGAAGGCCGCCGCCATGTCCGGCGCGGCCGCGGCCGCGTTCAACCGTCCGACCCCGGCGACGTCCGCGTAGAACCGCGTGAGCGAGTAGTGGGTGAGCGGGGTCGTCACGACCTTCCCGGCGAGGCTGGGGTGCATCACGACGGTGAGCACCTTGTTGCCGGACGCCTTGTCGTCCTCGTCGGCCGTGAGGACGACGGCCAGGTGCCCGGACTTCCAGTCCGGGCCGGCGTACACCTGGGTCATGAGGTTCTCGAACCACGCGTCCGCCGTGGCGAGCGGGCAGTCGTGGGCGTCGTGGCAGAGGTCGGGCACGACCATCCCGACGTTGGGCAGCGCACCGGCCGAGATGTCGGCCGCCAGCCTGGTGGTGGGAACGTCATCGGTGCCGCACTGGCTGCGCTCGGCGGTGAAGTAGGCCCACGGGTTGTGCTTGACGGCATAGCGACCGGTGTTCGTGAGCATGCAGTTGGAGGTCATTCCCTCCGCGTACGTTGCGGCGGTACGGCCTGCGGCGATCGCCTGACCGAACACGGTCGGCCCGGCCAGGGGGTGCGACGACGGCGGGTTGTTGTCGGTCACGCCCTGCGTGCTGCCCGAGACGATGCCGATGTAGTTGGGCAGCGACGGGTGCGTCAGGGCGGTCCAGTTCGTGGCGTAGCCGTAGGTCGTCGCCTGGGCGAAGGCGTACGGCATGCCGGACTGCATCTGCGCGAGGGAGTGGTTCTCCTCCACGATCGTCAGGACCTTCGTCACCGGGGACGGCGCGGGGCTCGCCGTGGCGGACACGACCGGCAGCAGGGCTGCCAGCACGGCGACGACGGCCCCGAGCGGGACGAGCGGGTGAACCTTTCTGGGCATGCGGACAGCACGGTGCTTGGCAGGCACGGCGGAACCTTTCGGATACCCCGTCGGACAGGGTCGGTGGGCGGCGGCACTGACTCGCCACCCGGCGTCGCCGCGGGGCCGCCCCGCAGGGCCTGTCCGGGCCGGTGGAGTCCCGGCCCTCCCGTGTCGTCGGACTTCTCGACGTTACCCAGCGGCACGCCGGGTGCCACCTCGTCACAGGCAAAGAATGGATAGATCCCTACGAGCGCGACAAACGGAGCCGTCACGCTGGGCGCGCACCTGGATGGCTCGATCGAACGAGGTCGAGGGAGCCCGTGTCCTAGCCGTGCGAGCCGTTGCCGCGCTCGGTGCGGGCCTGCTCGCGCAGCCGGGCCACCAGCCGGGCCAGCCGCCGTCGCGAGTCCTCCTGCACGCGGGTGGCGACAAGGAACTCAGCCGCCTCGATGCGGACCGCTTCGGACTGCCACGAGGTGCGGACTCCGTAGATCATCGGCTCGGCACTCTCAGCACTCTCGGCACTCCGCGCGGTCTTCGCGGATTCGTCGCTCGCGGCGCTCGTGCCGGCGGGCTCCGGTCCGAGCGACGGCGGGGTCACGTCCGCCGGGGCGGGTCCGTGCTGGGCCGGCGTCCGGGCCACCGTCCCGGCCTCGTGCTCACCGGGTTCGTCCAGGACCGCCGGGGGGAGGTCGTGGTGGACCTCCAGCCGGTCTCGCCGGGCGCGGGTACCCATGGGTGGACTCCTCAGATCGGCAGCGCCGGTGCTGCCCTTCCATGGTGCGCCCGCACCGCCACGTCGCACACGGTCCGGTGGTCACGTTTCGGCAATGATTCGTCACCGTGTGTAACGCCAGTCACCTCCGTTCCTCCGCCCCCTCCGCGTCCCCGGACCCGGCGCCGGCGCCGGTGGCCCGCGGCCGCCGGCGGTCCGGGCGCAGCCGTCCGCGATCGGCCCTCTAGGGTGCGCCCATGGCGGAGCGCAACGACCGGATGGTCTGGATCGACTGCGAGATGACCGGGCTCGAGCTCGGTCGGGACGCGCTGGTCGAGGTGGCCGTGCTCGTCACCGACTCTGACCTCAACGTCCTGGGCGACGGGGTCGACGTCGTGATCAAGCCGCCGCCGGAGGCGCTCGACGGCATGCCCGACGTCGTCCGGGAGATGCACACGAGCTCCGGCCTGCTCGACGAGCTCGACGCCGGGACGACCCTCGCTGACGCGCAGGCCAAGGTGCTCGCCTACGTGAAGGAGCACGTGCCGACGGCCCGCAAGGCTCCGCTGGCCGGCAACTCGGTCTACGTCGACCGCGGCTTCCTGGCGCGGGACATGCCCGAGCTGGACGAGCACCTCCACTACCGGCTGGTCGACGTGTCGTCGATCAAGGAGCTGGTGCGTCGCTGGTTCCCGCGGATCTACTTCAACTCCCCCAGCAAGCACGGCGGCCATCGCGCCCTGGTGGACATCCGGGAGAGCATCGAGGAACTGAAGTTCTACCGCGAGGCGGTGTTCGTTCAGCAGCCCGGACCCGACTCCGAGGCGGTCAAGGCCATCGCCCAGCGCTTCGAGCTCGGCCCCGACGCCTGACCGTCGCTCGGACATGCTGTCCGAGGCCGGCCCGGCCGCCTGTATGATCCTGTCGCCGCGCGAGCGGTGCACGTGGTGGGTGTAGCTCAGCTGGTAGAGCACCTGGTTGTGGTCCAGGTGGCCGCGGGTTCAAGTCCCGTCACTCACCCCACGTGGCGCAGGCCTCCGGCCCGCGTCACCCAGGCCGTCGGAGCAGGTCCCGTCGGGTCCGGTAGTCGTCCTCGTCGATGTCGCCCCGGGCCAGTCGTTCGTCGAGCAGGCGTTCAGCCTGCGCCGAGCCTCCCTCGTGACCCGTGCCCTGCGCGGCGTCGCGACCGCCGAGCGTTCGCACGAGGACGATGACCACCGCTGCGGTCAACGCGACCAGCAGCACCATCAGAAGGCTCATCCCCAGCCAGTTGCTCGAGCCGTGGCCGTAGTCGTGGTCCCACATCATGTTCAGCTCCCTGTTCGGTCCCGGCCAGCCTGCGCCCAGTCCCCCGGCTGCCGCAGAGTCGTTGGCCCCGGGGATCAGGCCCTTGGGCCTCGGCCGAACGATCGGCGCCGGCTGCGGGGCGCACCAGCGGGCTGCCACCCGGCAACGTGGGTCGCGAACGGCAGCCCGCCGATGTGCCCGCTGCTCAGGCGGCCGCCGCGGCCGACACCGGGTCCTCCGCCGGCACGGCCTCGGGTCCGGGCAGGCGCAGTGTGACCACAGCAAGGACAGCCCCAGCAGCAGCGACGACGGCCGCGCCCACGAACGCGGCGGAGTAGCCGTCGGTGAGCGACGACACGTTCCCGAGCCGGTCCGCGCCGTTCGCCACGGCGATGGCGGTCATCGCGGCCAGGCCGAGCGCTGAGCCGACCTGATAGCTGGTGTTCACCAGACCGGCCGCCAGGCCGCCCTCCTCCGGACGGGCCGAGGACAGAGCGATCCCGAGAGACGGGATGAACGCCAGGCTCATGCCGGCCGCGGCGACCAAGGACGCAGGCAGGACGTCCGTGACGTAGCTGCCGCCGGGCGGACGAGGGCGAGCAGCCCCAACCCGACCGAGAGCACACCCATGCCGGACACCAGCACCACCTTCGGGCCGAACCTGGCGATGGCACGTGGGGCCACGACCACCATGCCGGCCATGATCAACACCGTCATCGGAAGCAGAGCGGACCCGGACGGGAACGCGGACAGACCCAGCACCTGCTGCAGGTACAGGTTCAGGAAGAACCACATCGGCACCCAGGCCGCCCCGAGCAGGAGCTGCGCCACGTTGGCCGCCCCCAGCGCCGGGGTGCGGAAGATGCCGAGCCGTACCAGCGGGTGCCGGTGCCGGGACTGGCCGGCCAGGAACGCGACGAGCAGCGCGAGCGCGCCGGACCCGACAAGCAACGTCGCCGCTGACCCCCAGCCCACCTCGGGTGCCCGGACGATCGCATAGACCAGTGCGCCGAGGCCGCCCGTGACGGTGACCGCGCCGAACCAGTCGTGCGTGCCGTGACTGCCGGGCACCTCGGGCATGAGGCGCGGTGCGAGCGCTACGGCGGCGAGCGCGATCGGGATGTTCAGGTAGAAGACCCACGGCCAGGACGCGTACTCGGTGATGACGCCGCCGAGGAACACGCCGGCGGTACCGCCGGCCGGTGCGGCCGCCCCGTACAGGGCCAGGGCCTTGGTGAGCTCCTTCCGGTCGGAACCGAACAGCACCATGAGCAGGGTCAGCGCCGACGGGGCGATGAGTGCGGCGCCCGCTCCCTGCGCGGCCCGCCCGACCAGCTCGACAGCGACGTCGCCGGCAGCCCCGGCGACGGCAGACCCCGCGAGCAGGACGAACCAGCCGGCGACGAACACCCGCCTGGCCCCGAGCAGGTCCGAGAGGCGGCCGCCGAGCAGCAGCAGGCCGCCGAAGGCGACGACGTAGGCGACGACGTAGGCGTTGAAGACCCAGGACAGGTCCTGCGGGGCGAATCCGAGGTCCACCCGCATCTCCGGCAGGGCGACCCCGATGATGGACGTGTCCATGATGACCATGAACTGGGCGGCGGCGATGAGACCGAGAGCCCACCACCGCTGGGTTCCGGTGGCCCCCGGACGTGGTGACGTCGGCATGGCATGTGCCTCCGATTCGATACCCCCAGTGGGTATATCGCCGATCAAGGCAACCGGCCTGGCGCTATACGTCCAGGGGGTATATGCTCCCTGCTGCTAGCCACGGAGGTGCAGGGCGGTCGAGAGCCCGGGTACCTGCCCTGACGACCGAGCCTCGGCGGAGGAGACACGATGACCCGCACGTCGGCGGCCCGGCCGGACGACCGCTCGTGACCGGCTACGCGGGGGCGGTGTCGATGCTGCTCACCGCCCTGGGCGGGATCGCTGCGCTCTACGGCGTCCATCGGTTGACCAGCGTGCGCGCCGACGCCGTGACGACCCTGCCGTTCCTCTCGGGGTGGGGGCCGGACCAGCACGCGCTGTCGCGGTTCCACGCGCGCTGGTACCCGATGACGTTGCTGTTCCTCGCCTTCGACGTCGAGATGCTGTTCATGTACCCGTGGGCCGTTGTCGTCGCCCGGGTCGGCGCGTCGGCCGTCGTCGAGATGTTCCTCTTCCTCGGAGCCCTGCTGGTGCCGGTCGTGTGGGCGTGGCGAGAGGGCGCACTGCGATGGGTGTGACCGAGGTGCTCGCAGGCCGTGCAGTCCGGCGCGCGCACGTGCTCACCGTCGAGGTGCCCGGCTGGTGGTTGGCCCGCGCCCGGGTGGAGAGCGCCGCCGTCGCGCGCGGCTGGCAGCTGGCGACCTCGCCCGCGGACGCCGACGTCCTGGCCGTCTGCGGGCCCCCAGGTGACGGACTCGCCGCCGCGGTCGAGCGGGTCTGGCAGCAGCTGCCCGGCCCGCGAGCACGCGTGGAGGTGGCGGGCACCGACCTGGGGGCGGCCGAGACCGCGCTGACCCGCGCTGCGGAGCTGCTGCAGACCACCGGCGCGTCGGACACCCCGGCGGACCACGTGCCGCCCGGGCAGCACGATGGGCACGACGCCGGCCACGGCGCCGGGCACGACTCGGCCATGCACGGTGACATGGCGCCGGCCGGCATCCCGCTTGCCGAGGGGGCCGACGACCGCGACGGCCTGGAGATGGACGTCCTGGCGGTGCCGCTGGGCCCGATCCTCCCCTGCTGGCCGGGCGGGCTGGTGCTCCGTTGCCGGCTGCACGGAGACGTGGTGGCCGAGGCCACCGTCGACACGCTGCCGGCAGCTGCGGCGCCGGCCGACCTCCCCGCTGCCGCCACTGCGGTGGCGGTCGCGCGGCGCCACGACGCGGCCGGCCAGCTGCTGGAGCTGGCCGGCTGGGACGACGCCGCGACGGCGGCCCGCCGGCTGCGGGACCGGTTGCTCGCCGGGGAGGCGCCGGAACGCGTCGGCACCGACGCCGGACGGCTGCACCAGCGCGTGAGCCGCTCGCGCACCTTGCGCTGGTCGCTGACGGCGGAGGTCCGGGACCGGCTCCTCGGGATGCTCGACGGGACCGTCGAAGCCGGGCCGGCGGGCGCTGCGCTGGAGATGCTGCCCGGCCGCGTCGCCGGCCTCGACCTCGCGGGGGTGCGCCTCGTCGTCGCCGGCCTTGCCCTCGACCTGTCGTCTGCGGCGGCCGATGCCTGACGTCGGTGTCGTCGAGGTCGGCGCCACCTGGGCGCCGGCAGCCGTCGCGGTGGTCGCGGGGCTGGCCGTGGCCGCGTCGGCGCTGGACGGTGCGCTCGCGGCCCGCAGCGCCGGCCGACCGGCCAGGACCGGCCTGTCGGCTCCCCTGGACGAGACGGCCCGCCTGCTGCGGCAGCGGCGGCGGGTCACCGTCGCTGCCGACTCGGCGCTGTGGCGGGCCGGTGGTGGCGGGCTGCTGGTGGCCGCGCTCCTGATGGTGGTCGTCGTCCCCCTGGGCCGGTTCACCCTGGCCGACCTGCCGGTCGGCATCGTGTGGTTCAACGCCATGGACGTCGTCGTCTGGGCTGCGGTGTGGCTTGCCGGCTGGGGCCCGAACTCGGCGCACGCCCTGGTGGCCGGCTACCGGTTCCTCGCGCTGGCCCTGGCCTACGAGCTGCCGCTGATGTTCGCGCTCACCGCCCCTGCCGTCGCCGCCGGAAGCCTGCGGGTCGGCGAGGTCGCCGCGTCGCAGGACGGCTGGTGGTACGTCGTGCAGATGCCGGTCGCGTTCCTCGTGTTCTGCGGGGGGGTGGTGGCCTTCTCGGTGTGGGGCCCCTTCTCGGTGCCGGCCGGAGCCGACGTCGCCGGCGGCATCCTGACCGAGCTGTCCGGAGTCGACCGGCTGCTCGTCCAGGCCGGCCGCTACGCGCTGATGGTTGCCGGCTCCGCGTTCGCGGTCCCGCTGTTCCTGGGCGGCGGGGCCGGCCCGCTAATGCCCGGCTGGGCGTGGGTGCTGGTCAAGACGGCGCTGCTGCTGGCCGTGCTGGTCGCGCTGCGCAGACGGCTCCCCGCCCTGCCACCGGACCGGTTCGCCGAGGTGGGCTGGCTGGTGCTGCTCCCCCTCACCCTGCTGCAGGTGCTCGTCGTCGCCGTGCTCGCCGTCGGAAGGGGCTGAGGACCGTGCTGTCGGACCTGGTGTTCTGGGGCTTGGCCGTCGTCGCAGTGCTCTCCGGCGCCTACGTGTTCCGGGTCGACTCGATGGCCCGCGCGACGTACGCGCTCGCGGTGTCGTTCGTCGCTGTCGGCGCTGCGCTGCTGCTGATGCGACTGGACTACGTGGGCCTCGTGACCGTCTTGATGATGGTGATGGAGATGGCCGTGATGGCCGTCTACATGGTGATGTTCATGGGGATGAACCCGGCGCTGATGCCCATGAGCATGGTGCACGGCAACCGGACCGCAGTGGCCGCTGCGGTGACGGTGTTCGTCGTCCTCGGGGGCGGGGTGCTGCTGGTGGACTGGCCGGCCCGCAGGGGCGTGCCGGCGCCGGACACGGTGGCTGCCCTCGGCGAGGCCCTGATGGGCTCGAAGATGCTGGTGATGATGGCGATCAGCCCGGTGATGATCGCCACCATGGTGGCCGGCATCGCGCTGGCTGCGCCGCGCGGACGGTACGACCGCTTCGGTGACGACCTGCGCGAGCGCGCCTCCGACCCGCAGCCGGGAGGTGTCGGGCGGTGAGCCTCGAGGCGGTCCTCCTCGTCGCTGCCGCGCTGTTCGCGGTCGGCGTCTACGGCGCCCTGTCGCAGCAGGTCGTCGTGATGGTGATGATGGGACTCGAGCTGATGGTCAACGCGGTCGTGCTCGCAGCCGCCGCCATGTGGTGGTTCCTGGCGCCGGACCCGACCGGGCAGGTGCTGCTGCTGGTCGTCATCGCGGCCATGACCGTCGAGATGGCGATGGGCTTCGCGGTGGCCACGCTGCTGCACCGGTCCCGCGGCTCCGACATGACCGACATGGCCGGGGACCTCGCCGGATGAGTGCTGTCCTCTGGCTGCTCGTCCTGGTGCCCGCGGCCGCGGGCGCCGTGCTCTGCACGGTCGGGCGTCGCGCCGACCGGCTCGCCCCATGGCTGTCAGTCGCCACCGCGTCGGCGGTCCTCGTGCTGGCTGCCGTCGCCGGACTCGCGACCGGCGTGCCGCGGGTGGAGGTGGCCTTCGTCGCCGACGGCCCGTTCGGGCTGGCCGTCGACCCGCTGGCGGCGGTCGTGGCACCGACAGTCGGGGCCGTGACGCTGCTCGTGCTGCTGTTCGCGGCCGGCGACATCACCGCCGACCGGGCCCGGTTCCACGGCCTGATGCTGCTGTTCACCGCGGCGGTCATGGTGACGGTGGCGGCCACCTCGCTGCCGACCCTGCTGGTCGGCTGGGAGGTGATGGGCGCGACGTCGTACGCCCTGATCGGTTTCTGGTGGCGCGACGACGACCGGGTGTCGGCCGGGGCTACCGCATTCCTCACGACCCGCGCGGCCGATCTCGGCCTGTACCTCGCCGCCGGGGCGGCCCTGGCCGGTGGTGCCGGACTCGGGCTGGCCGAGCTGCCGGCCGCGAGCCCCGGCTGGCGGGACGTGGTGGCCGCGGGGGTGCTGGTGGCAGCACTCGGCAAGGCGGCGCAGCTGCCGTTCTCGTTCTGGCTGTCCCGGGCGATGGCGGGACCCAGCCCGGTCAGCGCCCTGCTGCACTCGGCCGCGATGGTGGCGATGGGCGGCTACCTGCTGCTGCGGTCGGCCCCGTTGCTCGCCGCCACCGGCTGGGCGGCGACAACCGCCTCCTGGGTCGGTGCGATCACCGCGGTGCTGCTCGGCGCCGTCGCCCTCGCGCAGCGCGACCTCAAGCAGCTTCTTGCGGCGTCCACGTCGGCGCAGCTCGGCTTCGTGGTCCTCGCGGCCGGCACGTCGGCCGTCGCCGGCGGGACGGCGCACCTGGTGGCGCACGCGGCGACCAAGGCGGTGCTGTTCCTCGCCGCCGGCGCGTGGCTGTCGGCGCTGGGCACCAAGCAGCTGGCCGGGCTGCGCGGCGCCGCCCGGCAGTGGCCGGTGGTCGGGGTCGCGTTCGGCGTCGGCGCACTGGCCCTGGCCGGGGTCGTGCCGCTGTCGCTGTGGGCCACCAAGGACGCCGTGCTCGCCGGGGCCCGCGAGCAGTCGACGGCTCTGTACGTCGTGGCGCTGGCCGGTGCCGCGCTGTCCGCGGCCTACGCCGGCAAGGCGCTGCTCGTGGTGTGGCGCGGTGTCGGCGGCGGGCCGGGTCGTCGCGCGGTCGAGCAGGAGTGGGACTCCGAGGAGCGTGGCAGCCGCCGGGTCGGGTGGCTCGAGCAGGCCCCGCTGGTCGTGCTGGCCGCCGGTGCCGCCGTCCTCGGGGTACTCGCCCTGCCACCGGTCGGCGACGCGCTTCAGCGTGGACTGGGCGTGCCGGCCGAGCCGTCGGCCGGACCGGCCGAGCTGGCGCTCTCCGCGGTGCTGGCGCTGGTCGTGCTGGCGGCCGTCGCCCGGTGGCGCGCGCCCGAGCCGGCCTGGGCGCTCGACTGGCTCAAGCTGGAGCCGCTGACCGACGCGGTAGTCGTGCGCCCGGTCCTGGCGCTCGCCGAGTCGCTGGCCCGCTTCGACGACCACGTCCTGGACGCCGGCGTCACCCGGGTCGCGCGTGGCGGGCTGGCGCTGGGACGGCTGGCCGGCCGGACCGACGTGGCCGTGGACGCCGCTGTCGCAGCGGTCGCCGCCGGCACCCGCCGGCTCGGCTCGCTGGCCAGGCGACCGCAGACCGGCCAGCTGCACCAGTACTACCTGCAGACGCTGGCGGTCCTCGCCGCCGGTGCCGTCCTCCTCCTGGTGGTGACCTGACCGTGCTGACCCTGATCGTCGTCCTGCCGTTGGTCGCGGCCGCGGTCCTCGCCACGGTCCGCGTCTCCGACGCGGCGGCCCGCTGGGCCTGGCTGGCCGTCACGCTGGCCGAACTCGCAGCCGTGGTCGGCGTCTGGCTCGCCTACGAGTCACCGGACGCCGGTGCCCTCGCGTTCGAGCAGCAGGTCGCGTGGATCCCCGGTGTCGACAGCAGCTACCACGTCGGCGTGGACGGGCTGTCGCTGCCGCTCGTGGCGCTGACCGCCGTCGTGTTCGTGGCGTGCGCGATCTACTCGCTGCACGAGCAACAGCGACCGCGTGCGCTGGCGGCACTGTTCCTGTTCCTGCAGTTCACCTGCTTCGGCCTGTTCGTGGCCGCCGACCTGCTGGTCTTCTTCGTCTTCTTCGACCTGTCCATCGTCGCGATGTACTTCGTCATCGCCGGCTGGGGGCACGGCGAGCGGGCGGCCAGGTCGGCCCTGCAGTTCTTCCTCTACACGTTCCTCGGCTCGCTGGCGCTGCTGCTCGGCTTCATCGGGCTCTACGTGCTCGCCGAGCCGCACACCTTCGACATGGTCCGGCTGACCGCCGAGGCACCGGCCGCGACGGCCGGCGTGCAGGGCGGGCTGGTACTGGCCGCCGTCCTGCTCGGGCTGGCGGTGAAGACACCGACTGTGCCGTTCCACACCTGGCTGCCGCCGGCGCACACCGACGCGCCCGCCGTCGGCTCCGCCGTGCTGGCCGGTGTCCTGCTGAAGATGGGCACCTACGGCTTCGTCCGCATCGCGATGCCGATGCTGCCGTCGGCCTGGCGGGCGTGGGCCTGGGTGGTGCTGGCGGTGGGTCTGGTGTCGGTGCTCTACGGCGCGCTGGTCGCGCTGGCGCAGACCGACCTCAAGCGGATGATCGCCTACACCTCGGTCAACCACATGGGCTACGTCGTGCTCGCGGTCGGTGCCGCCGGGCTGGTCAGCCGCAGCGACGCACAGGCCCGGGAGGTCGCGGTGACCGGCGCCGTGACCCAGATGGTCAGCCACGGGCTCATCACGGCCGCGCTGTTCCTGCTGGCCGGCGTGCTGCACCGGCGGGCCGGCAGCTACGACATGGGCAGCTACGGCGGGCTGGCCGGCCCGGCGCCGCGCTTCGCCGGGCTGTTCGCCGTCGGCGCCTTCGCCTCCCTGGGGCTGCCGGCGTTCTCCGGCTTCATCGCCGAGTTCCAGGTCTTCGCGGGCAGCGTCGCCGCGACGGCGTGGGCCGCCCCGGCACTGCTCGGCATCCTCGTCACGGCGGCCCTGTTCCTGCGGGCGATGCAGCAGCTGCTCACGGGTCCGACCCGCGGCGCCTCCGAAGGCTTCACCGACCTGGGCCGCACCGAGACGACCGCGATCGGCTCGATGCTGCTCCTGTCGTTGCTCGTCGGAGTCGTGCCCCGGCCGCTGCTCGGTGTCATCGAGCCGGCCGCCCGCAGCGTGGTCGACGCGGTGGCGCGCTAGCGATGGGGATGAACGAGGACCCGCTGGCGCTGCTGCCGGAGATCTTCCTGCTGGCCGGTGCCCTCGCGGTACTGCTGACCGGGTCGTTCCTGCCCCGGGAGCGGCAGTGGGTGGCCCGGACGGTCGCGGCCGCCGCCCTGCTCGCGGCCACCGTCGCCGCAGCGGCCGCCCTGTGGGACGCGCCTCGCGCGGTGTGGGACGGCACCTTCACCGTCGACACGGCGACCGGCGTCGCCCGCCTGGTCGCATCCCTCGCCTGCCTGCTCGTGGTCGGGCTGGGCGTCGACGAGCTCGCCGGCGACCCGCGCGAGAGCGAGACGTACACGCTGCTGCTGCTCGGGACGGCCGGCGCCACCGTCCTGGCCGGTGCGAGCGACCTGCTCGTGCTGCTGGCCGGCTTCCTGCTGGCGAGCATCCCGGTGTACGGCCTCGTCGGGCTGGCCCGGACCGCGGGTGCCGCCGAGGCGGCGATGAAGACCTACCTGCTCGGCGCCCTCCTCGGCATCACGTTGATGCTGGGCGTCACCGTGCTCTACGGACTGGCCGGCGAGACGACGTACGCCGCGCTGTCGGCACGTCTGGGCACCGCCCCGGCGAGTGCCTCGCTGGTGGGGGTGGCTGCCGTGCTGGGCGGCCTGATGTTCAAGGCCGGCGCCGTCCCGGGCCACTTCTGGGTGCCGGACGCGGCCCAGGGAGCGGGCGGTGCCGCTGCCGCGTTCCTCACCTCGGTGCCGAAGGTCGGAGCACTGGTCGCTGTCTACCGGCTGGTGGACGCGCTCCCGGCCTCGGTCGACGCCCGGCCGCTGGTCGGGGTGCTCGCGGTGGCCAGCATGACGCTGGGCAACCTGGCGGCGTTCGGGCAGGACGACCCGCGCCGGCTGCTCGGCTGGTCGACCGTCAGCCAGGTCGGCTACCTGCTGGTGCCCGTCGCCGTCGCCGGCCGCACCGGCCTGGCGCTGCCGTCGCTGCTGCTCTACCTCGCGTGCTACACGGTCACCAACCTGACGGCGTTCGCGGTCACGTCGTCACTTCCCGGCCGGCGCGACCTCGCGAGCTACCGCGGGCTCGCCGGCGCCCGGCCGTGGCTGGCCGGCGCGCTGGTGGTGGCCCTGCTCGGCCTGGTCGGTACGCCACCCACCGCGGTCTTCGCCGGGAAGGTCACCGTGACCGCGGCCGCGTGGGACGGCGGCAGCCCCTGGCTGGCCGTCGCCGTGATCGCCAACACCGTCGTGAGCCTCTTCTACTACCTGCGCTGGGTGGCCCCGGTGTTCAGCCGCGGCGAGCCGGTCGAGCGTCCCGCACCCGGCGGCTTCCAGCCCCGACGGTGGGCGGCCGCGAGTGCGGTGGCCGCTGCGGCCGCCAGCGTGCTGCTGGGTCTCGCGGCGGGACCGGCCTGGGCACTCGTCAGCCAGTGACGACCTTCTGACCCGCTGTCGACGGCTGCCCGGGCGAACCACATCGGCCGGTGCCACCGCTCGGTCAACCCTTCGCTGGGTACCTCGCGTCCTACCTCCGTACGGCCGGCACCCGCCGCCCGCGAAGGAGGCCGTCCTGACCCTGTTCCGCCGCGCGCTCCTCACCGTCCTCACCGGCGGCCTCCTGGCGCTGGGTGCGGCTCCGGCCGACGCCCGGGTCGCCGTAGACCCGAGCACGTTGTCACCCGTGCCGCCCGCCGGCGCGACCTGCTGGCGGACCGGCCCGGGCGCCGTCCGGTGCGACACGTTCGTGTTCCTCGAGTCCGCCGGCGAGCCGGCCGTCGACCTCGCCTGTGGCACGGTCTACGTCACCGGCCCCGACCACCGGCTCGGCACGCGCTGGTACGAGGCTGGCCTGCTCGCCCGTCGGCTGGTGCGACAGGACGTGGAGCAGACGCTCAGCCTCCACCCGGACATGAGCGGGCGCACCCTGCGGGTGCGGCAGCACGACAGCCGGTGGGGCGTGTCGGACGACGTCCTGGTCTTCCACGGGAACGGCCTGCTCGTCAGCGGCCCGGGAGTCGGCGTCCTCGCCCACATCGCGGGCCTGGACGAGCTCGACGGCACCCACCACGGCACGTTCAGCTGGCTCGAGGACCCGGACGTCGCGCCGCGGGTCTGCGCCGCCCTGACGTAGTCCGGAGCCGACCGCCGGCCGCCGGCTGGTTCACCGGCCTGCAGCGCAGCTACCCGCGACCATCCAGAACCGGGTGTTCTCCGTCGAGCAGCTGGCGACCTTCGCACTGGACCCGGTCGGGCTGGCTGTCGCACCGGCCGTGGCGGCCGCCGGGACCCCGGGCCGGCGACCGCGGGCACCCACTGACATCGCCTGGTCGGTACGGTCGCGCCATGGCCTCCGCACCCCGCCCGCCCACGGGTGAGCAGCACGAGATCCGGCACGGCGACCAGGTCGCCGTCGTCACCGAGGTCGGCGCGACCCTGCGCCGCTACGACGTCGGGGACCGCGCGGTCGTGCAGGGGTGGGCGGTCGACGCGATCCCGGACGGCAGCCGCGGGCAGGTGCTGATGCCGTGGCCCAACCGGGTCGCCGACGGCGCCTACTCGTGGAACGGCACCGACCTCCAGCTGCCGATCACCGAGGTGGCCAAGCACAACGCGATCCACGGCCTGGTCCGGTGGGTCGGCTGGCAGGTGACCGACCAGGACGAGGCCTCCGTCACTCTCTCCGCGACGGTGTGGCCGACCCCGGGCTACCCGTTCCTGCTCTCGGTCTCGGCGGGGTACCGGCTCGACGACGACGGGCTCGCGGTCGAGCTCCGGGCCCGGAACGACGGTGCCGGCGCGGCGCCGTACGGCGTCGGGCAGCACCCCTACCTGTTGGCTGGCGCGCCGGTGGACGCCGTGACGCTGACGCTGCCGGCGGCCGCCCGGCTGCTCGTCGACGAGCGCAGCAACCCGATGGGGCTCCAGGACGTCACCGGCACCGACGACGACTTCCGTGGCGGCCGCCGGCTGGACGGCCTGGTGCTCGACACGGCGTTCACCCGGCTGGCCACCGACGACGACGGCTGGGTCCGCGCCCGGCTCGAGGACATCGACGGCGGCGGCGTCGAGCTGCGCAGCGGGCCTAGTGCCAGGTGGCTGCAGGTCTTCACCGGCGACACCCTGCCGGAGGGCCCTCGCCGCACCGCGATCGCCGTCGAGCCGATGTCCTGCCCGCCGGGCGCCTTCCGCTCCGGCGAGGACCTGGTGACGCTCGAGGCGGGTGCCGAGCACCTGCTCACGTGGGGGTTGCGGGCCTGGTGACCCCGGCAGCGTGGACATCGGACGCACGATGCCCTAGCCCTTGTACCGCTCGCTTTACCCGCTGTTGGGGTGAGGGCTCTCAAGACCCGACCCCCGGGCCGTCGATATCTCCCACGTAGTCAGAAAGAGCCAGGGCACTCCTCCACTCGGCTGGGGGCCGTGGCGCGGCGGCGCCGGTGGCTCCGCTCGGGGGAAAGGGGCTCGAGAGATGGACACGATGACGACGATGACGACGACGGCCACGATGACGACGGCGGCTCCGGCCGACGACGCGATGGTCATGGCACTGCTGCAGGGGCACGTGCCGCTCGCCCTGCTGTGCGATCTCACCGCCCCCGAGGGGCCGGCGTCGCGGGAGATCCTCGACACCGAGGGAGAGCCGGCGCAGCGCTGGTGGGAGTGAGCTCCCGGGCCTGAGGAGCGGGCGCCCGGTCTGGCAGGGTTGACCGGGTGCCCGAGGGACATACGGTCCGCCGCCAGGCCCGCGAGCACGCCGCGCGGTTCCGCGGCGAGCGCGTGCACGTGACCAGCCCGCAGGGCCGTTTCGCCGAGGGTGCCGCCCTGCTCGACGGTCGCGTCCTGGACGGCACCGACGCCTACGGCAAGCATCTGTGGCTGGTGTTCGCCGGGGACCGGCTGCTGCACGTGCACCTCGGTCTGTACGGCGGGTGGACGTTCGGCCCCCTGCCCGCGCCGGTGCCGAGAGGGGCGCTGCGGGTACGCCTCGAGGCCGAGGGTTCGTACGCCGACCTGCGCGGGCCGACCGTCTGCGAGGTGCACACGCCCGGCGACCGCGACGCGGTGCTCGCCCGGCTCGGGCCCGACCCGCTGCGCCCCCGGCACGACCCGTGGAGGGCGTTCGCCCGCGTGTCCCGTTCCCGCTCCTCCGTCGGGCTGCTGCTCATGGACCAGGCCGTCGCGGCCGGTGTCGGCAACGTCTACCGCGCCGAGGTCCTCTTCCGGGCCGGCATCGACCCGCACCGTCCCGGCCGGCTGGTCACCCGCGACGAGTGGGGTGCGCTGTGGTCCGACCTGGTCGCCCTCATGCGGGCCGGTGTCCGTGCCGGCCGCATCGTGACGACCCGGCCCCAGGACCGCGACCGCGTGAGCGGCCGGGCGCGCCGCGAGGACGCGCACTACGTCTACCGGCGGACCGGCCTGCCGTGCCGGGTGTGCGGGACCCCGGTGGCGCACGAGGTGATGGGGGCCCGCAACCTCTTCTGGTGCCCCCGCTGCCAGCCGGGCTGAGTCGCGGGCTCCGTGATCGGCATGGACTGCTCGGTGGTGGGCATCACGCCGCCGAGCGTCCGACTTCGGGCGCCGTTCTCCTGGAGGCAGTCATGATCGTCCTTGCCATCATTCTGATCATCCTCGGGCTCTTCACCCTCAAGCTGCTCCTGTGGATCGGCCTGATCCTGCTCGTCGTCGGCCTGGTGCTGAACCTGGTGCCGGTCGGCGGCACGCGCCGCCGCTACTACTGAGCGGAAGCCCCGGACGGGGTTCCCCGTCCGGGGCTCGTCCGCCCCGAGCAGCGCGGCGTCCGCTGCCCTCCAGGTCGCCGGCTGCGCACCTGGCCGACAGCCCGGAAGCAGCAACGGGCCGCCCACCCGCAGGGGAGGACGCCCATGCCATGCGTGGTGCGCCGCGAGGGACTTGAACCCCCAACCCGCGGATTAAGAGTCCGCTGCTCTGCCAGTTGAGCTAGCGGCGCGTGAGCGGGGACGAGATTACCAGCAGGGGGCGGGTGCCACGAAACCGAGTGGCACGGGCAGCGACCCGGTCTCAGGCGGCGTAGCCACTGGCGGCCGCGCCGCTGCCGGACGTGGTCGAAGGCCCCGCGCCACCGGCCGGGCCACCACCTCCGGGCCCACCGACCTCGGTGCCGGTGACAGTGAAGGACTTGTCGATCTCGACGGTGACCGGGGTGCCGTTCGCCGTCGCGAGGTGGGCCTCGTAGACGCCGTCGGAGTCGGTCTCGATGCGGGCCACGGTGGCGCCGGGGTACATCGCCAGCGCCGCTGCCTCGACCTTGTCGGCGGTGGTGCCGGTGAGCAGCTGCTCGTCGCTGCGCTGCGGCTGCGACTGGTCGGCGTTCCCGGTCCGGCCGGGCTGGCTGCCGGCGGAGTAGGCGCCCGTGGCGGGCGTGGTCGTGCTGCCGGAGTCGGCCGCGCTCGCGGTCAGCGAGCCGGCGAGCAGCCCGCCTGCCGCTAGCCCGGCCGCGCCGAACGCGCTGGGGCTGCCCCAGCGTCCGAGCGCCGAGCGGCGCTGCTCGGGTGCGGTGGTCTGCTGGTCGTCCGTCATGGTCGTCCCTTCGTCGGCCCGGTCGTCGGTCGACCGGTAGAAGGAAGACTCGGGCCGGACCCTGGCGGGCACGCCGGAGCGCCCTGTCACCCACCTGCCAAGCAGCAGAGCGTCAGTTGCGCCAGTGGAAGTGCGGCGGCTTCGGCGAGCAGGCGGCGTACGCCTTGGCCCGCATGGTGCCGCGCACGCCGCGCCATGCCTTCTTGTGCGCCAGGTTGTGCGTCTCGGCGGGGTCGCGGCGGTAGTCGAACAGCTCCTGCTCGCCGGTGCCCCACTGCACGTACATCCGGTGGCGGGTGCGCCAGCCGCAGTACGCGGGCCGGTCGTTGTAGCCGTCCATGGCCTCGAGCACGAACCCCTTCCGGGTCCTCGGACCGAGGATGTCGAGGCCGTCAGTGGGCATCGCGGCCCCGGTGGCGTCGGCGATGGTGCGCGCGACGTCGACGTTGAGGACGATCCGCTTGCTGGTGGTGCCAGCGGGCGTGTACCCGTCCCACCGCAGCACCATCGGGATCGCGGTGGAGTCCTGGTACGGCGAGTCCTTGCCGATGATCCTGTGCTCGCCCCAGAAGTAGCCGTTGTCCGACATGAAGACGAACAGCGTGTCCCGGTCGCGGCCGGTGGCAGCGAGCGACGCGACGATCGACCCCACGGCGTCGTCGACGGACATCAGCGCCTCGAGCTGCCGCTGGCGCGTCAGGTCCACGTCGGCCTGTGTGTAGTGCGTGCGCTGGCGCATCCAGCGCGGCATGGTCCGCAACCTCTGGCGAAGGGTCGGCGCCGTGTACTGCGTCAGCTTCCCGTCGAGCGAGCCGAGGTGCCGGGGAGCGGGCGTGTACGGAGCGTGCGGCCCGAACGGCGCGAAGTAGAGGAACAGCGGCTGGTCGGCCGGTGTGGTCCCGATGAACTGCGTCGCCCGCGAGGCCAGCACGTCGGTGGAGTAGTCCTGCGGCTCGGTGCCGTAGCTGGTCCCGTCGCTGAGCCGGTACTTGTAGTACGAGCCGTGGCCGGACATGAAGGTCGCGAACGTGTCCCAGCCGGGCGGGGTGTAGCCGTCGGGTGCGTACGTGCCGAAGAAGTTGAGGTACTTGCCGATCAGACCCGTGCGGTAGCCGGCTGCCTGCAGCGCCGGACCGAGCGTGCGGTCCTCCAGCCCGAGCCGGTGGAACCTGCGCCACCCGCCGTAGCGCGATCCCCCGACGTCACCGTTGCCGAACAACCTGCTGGTGTGCGCGTACAGCCCGGTGAGGATCGTCGCGCGCGACGGGCAGCAGAGCGAGGTGGGAACCATCGCGCGCGTGTACGTCGTGCCCTGCTGGCGCAGCAGCCGGTCGACGTTCGGCATGGTCGCGTACGCACCGGCGCGCTGGTCGTCGGTGAGGATGACGACGACGTTGGGCCGGTGGTCCGTCTCGACGGCGGGCGGCGGCGTGCCGGTAGGCCCGGGCGCCGCCGACCCCGAGCTGGGGCCGGCAACCAGCGCCAGCACCGCGAGCGTGACGGCCATCGCCAGCCCGCCGGAGCGGAGCAGCCGTGACCGGGCGGTGCGGTGCAGCATCGGACGTCGGTCCCCTCGTGTCGTGTCGCTGACGGGGCAGGGAGCCTGCGTCTCGACCGCGTCGGAGAGTACGACGCCTCGGTGAGGTCTCCGGTTCGCCACGACCGCGCTTTGCCCGACCGTGACGTCCCGGTCGTGGCCGGCTACCAGTCGAAGCCGGGCGGTTCGGGTGCGCAGTGCTGGGTCGCCAGGGCCCGCAGCCGGGCCTGGACCGGCGCCACGGCGGGGTCTCCTGCGAGGTCGTGCTGCTCGAACGGGTCGGTCTGGTAGTCGTAGAGCTCGCTGCGACCGGTGGCGTACCGCACGTACATCCAGCGCTTGGTCCGCCATCCGCAGTACGCCGGCCGGTGCCGGTAGCCCGCCATGGCTTCCAGCGGGAAGCCGCCGCGCGTGCGCGTACCGAGCAGGTCGAGCCCGTCGGTCTGCATCGACGCGCCGGTGGCGTTCGCGATGGTGTGGGCGATGTCGACGTTCAGCGCCAGCCGGTCGTCGACGACACCGCTGCCGGCGTGGCCGTCCCAGCGGACGACGACCGGGATCCGGATGCCGCCGTCGTAGGGGTTGTCCTTGCCGACCATCCCGTGCTCGCCCCACAGGTAGCCGTTGTCCGACATGAAGATGAACAGGGTGTCCCGCGCCCGGCCCTCTCGGCGCATCGTGCGTACCAGCGCGCCGACGGCGTCGTCGACGGCCCGCAAGGTGACGGTCTGGCCGCTGCGGACTGCGTCCTGCACGTCGCTCGGGGACTGGCGGTTGCGCTTCCAGCGCGGCCACGACTCGACGTCCGCCGGAGGGGTGGGAGCACGCAGCGCCTGCGGCAGCCCGTCGGTGGCGATCGTGCCGACCTGGTTCGCGTAGCGGGCGGCTGGGACGTACGGGCTGTGCGGCCCGTAGGGCGCGAACATCGCGAACAGCGGCTGGTCGTCCGGGGTGTTGCGCACGAAGCGCTTGGTCCGCCGGGCCAGCACGTCGGTGGAGTAGTCGCGCGCGTCCGTGCCGTGGTAGGTGCCGTCGGTGAGCCGGTAGCCGAAGTACGCGCCGCGCGAGTACTTGAAGGCCGTGAACGTGTCCCAGCCCGGCGGCGTGTAGCCGTCGGGCGACAACTTGGAGAAGTCGTTGAGGTACTTGCCGAAGAAGCCGGTGCGGTAGCCGCGCGCCGACAGCGCGGTGGCGAGGGTCCGGTATTCCATGCCGCGTCGGTGGAACTGCGCCCAGCCGCCGTAGCGCGAGCCACCGATGTCCCCGTTGCCGAACACCCTGGTGTGGTGGGCGTAGAGCCCGGTGAGGATCGTCGACCGCGACGGGCAGCACAGGTTGGTCGGGATCATGCCGTTGCTGAAGCGCACGCCCTTGGCGGAGAGCAGGTCGTTCACCTGGTTCATCCCGGCGAGCGTGTCGGCCCTCTGGTCGTCGGTGACGATGAGGACGACGTTGGGTCGTGGGTGGTGCGAGTCGGCCACCGGACCGGTGGTCGGCAGCCCCAGCTCGCCGGGGGCGAGGGCGGCCAGCACCAGGCCGACCACGACAAGGGCGGCGCTGAACAGCCGTCCGGGCCGGCGGAGCAGCGGACGGACGAGCGAGGGCGGTGCGAGGGCGCTCAGAGGTACAGCCCCGTCCGGTCCCCGGGGGCCAGGTCGTCCTGCAGACGCTCGGCCGCCACGGCGTGCAGCTCACGCTCCCGGAGCAGGACGTAGTCGTGGCCGCGCACCTCGACCTCGGCGCGGTCCTCGGGGTCGAAGAGCACCCGGTCGCCGACCTCGACCGACCGGACGTTGGCCCCCACCGCGACCACCTGAGCCCAGCACAGCCGCTTGCCCATCTGGGCGGTGGCGGGGATGACGATGCCGCCGCTCGAGCGGCGCTCCCCGGGCTCGCCGTCGAGATCGACGAGGACCCGGTCGTGCAGCATGCGGATCGGCAGCGGGCTGCCCGCCGCAGCGCTGTCGGGGCGGCCGGGCGTGCCGGACGGCACGGGAACGGGCACGGGTCGGGGGGTCACCGGGTGATTATCGCGCAGAACGCGGTCACCATCCGCCGGTGCCGGGAGCTCCCTTGAACGGGCCCACCACCCGGTCGGTGATCCAGCCGCCGTAGAAGCCGCCCTCCTGGGGGCGGACGACCTCGCCGTCCACGCTCACCAGGTCCAGCCGGCCGGGGTACAGCGCGACGTGCCCGCGCAGGTCCTCGAACCCTCGGCTCGGCTCCGGATAGGTCCATGCGGCTCGCTGCAGCGTGCGGCCGCCGCCGACGACGTCCAGGTAGGTGGCGGTGCCCTTGAACTCGCACCAGGTCGTGCCACCGGCCGCGTCGACGAGACTGCCCACCGCGAAGTCCCCGGCGGGCAGGTAGTACGCCGGCGGGTGGCTTCTCTCGAGCACGCGCAGCGCTCGGCGCGTCTCGACCAGGACGACCCCGCCGAGCTCGACGCGTACCAGCTCGCCGGTCGGCTCGACCCGGGGCGGCCGGGGGTAGTCCCACACCGACTCTTGCCCGGGGCCGGGCTGCTCCCGCTCCGCCCCGGGCACTAGCGGGAGCGCCGCCACAGCAGGAGTCCCACGACACCGGCGACGGCGGCGGCCAGCACGGCTACCCGGTCGGCGCGGATGCCTCCGCCGGGGTCGACGACCTGCGCCTTCGCGGACTCGGCACCACGCCGGGCCACGTTGGCGGGCTTGACCCGGTCAGCGATGGCGTCGACGGTGCCCGCCAGTCGGGTGCGGGTGGCCTCGATCTCGGCCTCGAGCTCGGCGGGCGTGCGGGCCGGCTGGGGCGCCGGCTCGCGAGCCTCCAGCCCACCGGGGACGGTGGTGGCGTTCGTCATGTCGGTCCTCCTGCTGGCCATGCTGTCACGAGCCGTCATCCCGGCTTGCCCCTGATCCTGCCCCGTAAGCCTCCCGGAGGCCGAACCAGCCCCACCGGCGGCTAGCGTTGGCCGTCATGACGAGGCTCACCCCCGGCGACACCGCGCCCGACTTCACGCTCCCGGACGCTGACGGCGTCGACGTCACGTTGTCCGCCCTGCGCGGCAAGAAGGTGGTCCTCTACTTCTACCCGGCGGCCTCCACGCCGGGGTGCACCAAGGAGGCCTGCGACTTCCGCGACAACATCGCCTCCCTGCGCGGCGCCGGCTACCAGGTCCTCGGTGTCTCGCCGGACACCCAGGCCAAGCAGAAGAAGTTCGCCGAGACCGAGCACGTGCCCTTCCCGCTGCTCTGCGACCCCTCCCGCGAGGTCCTCGAGGCCTACGGCGCGTACGGCGAGAAGAAACTGTACGGCAAGACGGTCACCGGCGTGATCCGCTCGACGTTCGTCCTCGACGAGCAGGGCGTCGTCGAGAAGGCGATGTACGGCGTCAAGGCGACCGGTCACGTCGCCAAGCTCCGCAAGGACCTCGGCCTCGACTGACCTGAAGGCTCGGCTGACCCGAAAGATGACCCGTCCGGGCGTCAACCAGTTCCGGTCCGCGGCCCGATCTGGCTATGGACCGGGCAGCCGCACTGCCGTAGCCATGAGTGCGGGAGGTACCACCTTGACGCCACGACAGCTGGCCAGGAAAGCGTTCGTCCTCGGGATCTCGGGAGTGGTGTGCTGCGCGGTCGCCGCACCACAGCCGGCGGCAGCCGCCGCCGGAGCACCGGTGCACATCGAGGCGGTCACGTCGTTCACCCCCGGCGCAGTGAGCACGTTCACCTCGGACATCGACGGCTGAGGATCCGGGACGGTGACGGAGGGACGGGTCGCCGTCTCGCGGGGACGCGGCCCGGTCAATTCGTTCAGCGGCCAGAAGATCTTCGCCTGCGACGACGGCGGGACGTTCACACTGCAGCTGACGGCCCGGTTCCCGGTCGGCCCGGGCAGCGTGGGCACCTGGGCCCTCACCAGCACCGACGGCCTCGGCCTGAGCAGCGGAAACGGGAAGCTCGTCGGCTACGGCACCGCCGACGGCATCCTCGACGTCTACGACGGCACGGTCCGCTGACTCGCCGGCCTGCTCTCCCACGATGCGCTCTAGACTCGCGCGCGTCGCGGGAGTGGCGTAATCAGGTAGCCGCGTCGGCCTTAGGAGCCGGTGCCTTCGGGCGTGGGGGTTCGAGTCCCCCCTCCCGCACGACGACGGTCCCCTGACGGGGTCAGGTCGGGCGGACCTCGGCGAGGTGGTCGGCCCAGGCGTCGACCTCGTCGGTGACGGCCGCGTCGCGGCAGGCGGCCGCGAGCACCGTTTCGACCCGCCAGGCCGCTTCGAGGTCGCCCTCGAGCATCCGCCGCAGGTCGCCGAGCACGCCGGACCGCACGCTGCGCAGCGGGTGCTGCGCGAGCTCCCAGGCGAGCAGCACGTTGTAAGGCCGGTAGCGCCCCTCGAGCGCGAACACCGCCTCGAGGAATGCCGCCACCATCTCAGCGAGGTCCAGCCGCGCCGCGGTGAGGTCCCCGTCGCGGCAGCTCTTCGCCGCGCGGTAGAGGTGGTTGAGGGTTGCACCGACCGCTGCAGAGGCCACGCCGACCGCCTGCTCCGGCCGTCGCCGACCCTTGCGCTGCAGCGCTGTCGCGAAGCCGCCGTGGTCCACCGCCGGGGACAGGTGCGCCAGGTCGTAGGCCCGCCAGCCGTACGGCGTCCCGGGCTCGGCGTACGTCGTCCACTCCGAGGCCCCGACGACCGAGACGCCGAGCCCGGCGGGCAGCGCCGCCCGCCAGCCGGGGACGTCGCCGTCGGCCACGACGAGCAGGCCGTCCCAACCGGACCGGTGCGTGGAGACCGCCTTGCCGCGACCGCCAGTGAGCACCAGGCCGACCACCGCCGGGTCGGCGTCGGCGGCGACCACCAGCTCCGACCAGGCGGCCGCCGTCACCCGAGCAGCTCCCGCAGCACCGGGACCAGGGCCCGGATCGCCCGGCCGCGGTGCGAGATCGCGTGCTTGTCGGCCGCCGGCATCTCGGCCGTCGTCACGTCATGGCCGTCAGGGACGAAGATCGGGTCGTAGCCGAAGCCGCCGGCACCTCGCGGCTCGCGCACCAGGGAGCCGTCCATCCGGCCCTCGACGACCCGGTCCTCGCCGCCGGGGAGCGCCACTGCCATCGCGCAGGCGAAGTGCGCGCCGAGGTGGGTGTCGGGGACGTCGGACACCTGGTCGAGCACGAGCCGGAGGTTGGCGTCGTCGTCCTTGCCGGTGCCGGCCCAACGGGCCGAGAGCACGCCGGGCATCTCGTTCAGCGCGTCGACGCAGAGGCCCGAGTCGTCGGCGAGGGCCGGGAGGCCGGTGGCGGTCGCGGCGGACCTGGCCTTCTTCACGGCGTTCTGCGCGAAGGTGAGGCCGTCCTCGACGACGTCGGGGGCCGAGTCGGGCAGCGCCTCGAGGGTCACGTCGACCCCGGCGACCGCGAGGATCTCCTCCAGCTCCCGCAGCTTCTTCGCGTTGCGGGTCGCCAGGACCAGCCGCGCCGTCACTCGGCGAGCGCCTTCTGCTGCATCCCGGTGAGCGTCGTGCAGCCGGCCGTCGCGAGGTCGAGCAGCTGGTCGAGCAGCACCCGGTCGAACGGGGCGCCCTCGGCGGTCCCCTGGACCTCGATGAAGCCGCCGTCGCCAGTCATGACGACGTTCATGTCGGTCTCGGCGGTGACGTCCTCCTCGTAGCAGAGGTCGAGCAGCGGCACCCCGCCCACGATCCCGACGGACACCGCCGCGACCGAGCCGGTCAGGGGCTCGCCGGCGAGCGCGTTCTTGGCGCGCAGCCAGGAGACGGCGTCGGCGAGGGCGACGTACGCGCCGGTGATCGCTGCGGTGCGGGTGCCGCCGTCGGCCTGGAGGACGTCGCAGTCGAGCACGATCGTGTTCTCACCCAGCGCCTGGTAGTCGATGACGCCGCGCAGGGACCGGCCGACCAGCCGCGAGATCTCGTGCGTGCGGCCGCCGATGCGCCCCTTGACCGACTCGCGGTCGGAGCGGGTGTTGGTCGAGCGCGGCAGCATGGCGTACTCGGCGGTCACCCAGCCGAGGCCGCTGCCCTTGCGCCAGCGCGGCACGCCCTGCGTCACGGACGCGGCACACAGCACGCGAGTCTTGCCGAACTCGACGAGCACCGATCCCTCGGCATGGTCGAGCCAGCCGCGGGTGATGCGCACGTCTCGCAGCTGGTCAGGGGTCCGTCCGTCGATGCGAGCCATGCCCGCGAGGCTATCGACGGGGTCTCACAGGTCGTACGTCGCGCCCGGCACGGCGAGCTCGACCGGGCCGTCGTAGGTCGACTCCGCAGCCCGTCGCGAGACCTCGGGGTCGTTCCACGGCGGCAGGTGGGTCAGCACCAGGCGCTGGGCGCCGGCCCGGGCGGCAGCCTCGCCCGCCTGCTCGCCGGTGAGGTGCAGGTCCGGTGGCGCGTGGGTGTCGCGCTCGGCCTCGAAGGACGACTCGACCAGGGCGATGTCGGCGTCGCGGGCGAGCTCGACCAGGGCGTCGCACGGGCCGGTGTCACCGCTGTAGGCGAGCACCCGGCCGCCGTGCTCGACCCGCATGCCCCAGGTCTGGACCGGGTGGGCCATCCGCGCCACGGTGACCGTGAACGGGCCCACCGGGTGGGGGCCGGCGCTCCACTCGTGGAAGTCGAACGCGCTGACCAGCCCAGGGTGCTCGGCCCTGCCGTAGGCCCGGGCGAAGTGCTCGGCGCCGCCCGATGGCACATGCACCAGCAGCGGCCGGTAGGAACGGCGCGGGTCGTAGGTGCGCGCGACGTAGAGCGCGAGCAGGTCGATGCAGTGGTCGGGGTGCAGGTGGCTGACCAGGACCGCGTCGAGGTCGCGGACCTCGAGGTGGCGCTGCATCGCGCCCACCGCACCGTTGCCGATGTCGAGCAGCATCCGGAAGCCGTCGGCCTCGACGAGGTAGCAGGACGCCGCGCTGCCCGGGCCGGGGAACGACCCCGAGCAGCCGACGACCGTCAGCCGCATGCCTACGCGACCTTCTCGACGCCGCCGGCCTCGGGACCGAGGAAGCGTCGGCTGAGGTCGAGGAAGACTCCCGGGTCCCCGGTGGTCAGGAACCGGTGCTCCGGCTCGGGCAGACCGGCCGGCCGCACGAGGCCCTCGGCCACGAGGGTGCGGTAGACGTCCTTGGCCGTCTCGTCGGCGCTGGAGACGAGGGTCACGCCGTCGCCCATCACGTAGGCGATGACGCCGGTGAGCATCGGGTAGTGCGTGCAGCCGAGGATCAACGTGTCGACACCCGCGCGGGCCACCGGGTCGAGGTACTCGTGCGCTGCGTCGATCAGCTCGGGACCCCCGGTGACGCCGCGCTCGACGAACTCCACGAACCGCGGGCAGGCCTGCGTCGTGACCTCGATGTGCGGTGCGGCGGCCAGCGCGTCCTCGTAGGCGCGGCTGGTCTTCGTGGCGACGGTCGAGATCACGCCGACGTGGTCGTTGCGGGTGGCGGCCACGGCCCGACGCACTGCCGGTCGGATCACCTCGACGACCGGCACCGAGTAGCGCTCGCGGGCGTCGTGCAGGACGGCGGCGCTGGCGCTGTTGCAGGCGATGACCAGCATCTTGACGGCCTGGTCGACGAGGTGGTCGAGGCACTCGAGGGCGTAGGCACGCACCTCGGCGATCGGCCGGGGGCCGTAGGGCTGGCGGGCGGTGTCGCCGTAGTAGAGGACCGGCTCGTGCGGCAGCTGGTCGAGCACCGCCCGCGCGACGGTGAGACCGCCGAACCCGGAGTCGAAGATGCCGATGGGTGCGTCCGCCACGGGAGCGAGGGTACGGGCTGCTCTCAGCCGCCGACGACCAGGAGGTCGGCGCGGGCGCGTGTCGAGGCCACCAGCGCCGCGTTGACCTCGTCACTGCCCAGGGAGCGCCCCTCGGCCTCGGCCCGGTCGCGGCCGAACCCCATGTGGCGGGCGATCAAGCGCTCCCGCCGAACCTCGTCGTCCGGCTCGACGTACCAGACCGCGTCGAGCAGCGAGCGGACCTGCCGCCAGGCTCCGTGGTCGGCGAGCAGGTAGTTGCCCTCGACCACCACGAGCGGCGCCTCGGACGGGACGGCGATGGCACCCGCGATCGGCTCCTCGAGGTCGCGGCGGAAGGCCGGGGCGAGAACCTCCGGCTCGTCGGCCGCCCTCAGCCGCCACAGCAGGTGCACGAACCCGCCGACGTCGAAGGTGTCGATCGCGCCCTTGGTGGCAGCCTGCCCGCGGTCGTCGAGCAGGCGCTGGGCCAGGTGGAAGCCGTCCATCGGCACCAGCACGGCCCGGTCGCCAACGGCGGCGGCGAGCTCGGCAGCGAGCGTCGACTTGCCGGCGCCCGGAGCCCCGGTGATGCCGAGCAGGCACCGCCCACCACGCGCGCACAGCGCGTCGGCGCGGGATACCAGGCCGTCGAGGTCCCAGCGCGAGACGGACGGCGGGGTCGACGACGGCACGGGTTGCCTCACGCCCAGAGGGTGCCGTCGAGACTGGCCTCGGCCTCGTCCAGGGTGCCGGCGTAGGCCCCGGTCGAGAGGTACTTCCAGCCGGCGTCGCACACGATGAACGCGATGTCGGCGCGGCCGCCCTCCCGGGCGACGTTGCCGGCGATGCCGAGCGCAGCGTGCAGGATCGCGCCGGTCGAGAAGCCGACGAACATCCCCTCGTTGTCCAGCAGCTCGCGGACCCGGCGGACGGCGTCACGGGGGCCGACCGAGTACCGCGACGAGAGCACCGAGGCGTCGTAGAGCTCGGGCACGAACCCCTCGTCGAGGTTGCGCAGGCCGTAGACCAGCTCGCCGTACCGCGGCTCGGCGGCGACGATCTCGATGCCGGGCACCTGCTCGCGCAGGTAGCGGCCCACGCCCATGAGCGTCCCGGTCGTGCCCAGGCCCGCCACGAAGTGCGTGATCGACGGCAGGTCGGCGAGGATCTCCGGCCCTGTGGTGGCGTAGTGCGACTCGGCGTTCGCGGGGTTGCCGTACTGGTAGAGCATCACCCAGTCGGGGTGCTCCTCGGCGATGCCCTTCGCCACCCGGACTGCCTCGTTCGAGCCACCCTCCGCTGGCGACGAGACGATCTCCGCGCCCCAGATCTCGAGCAGCTGGCGTCGCTCCACCGACGTGTTGGCCGGCATCACGCACACCAGCCGGTAGCCCTTCAGCCGGGCCGCCATCGCCAGCGAGATGCCGGTGTTGCCAGACGTCGGCTCGAGGATCGTGCAGCCCGGCCGGAGCAGCCCGGCCTTCTCGGCCTGCTCGACCATGAACAGCGCCGGGCGGTCCTTGACCGAGCCGGTCGGGTTGCGGTCCTCGAGCTTGGCCCACAGCCGCACGTCGGGCGACGGCGAGAGCCGCGGCAGCCCCACGAGCGGGGTGTTGCCGACCGAGTCCAGCAGCGAGTCGTACCGCACGCGAGGGCCCTAGCCGCCCGCGACAGCCGGCAGCACCGTGACGTTGTCGCCGTCCTTGACCTCGGTCTCGAGACCGCCGAGGAAGCGCACGTCCTCGTCGTTGAGGTAGACGTTGACGAACCGGCGCAGCCCCTTCTCGTCGACCAGGCGGTCGCGCAGGCCCGTGTGCCGCGACTCGAGGTCGTCGATGAGCGCGGCCAGCGTGCCGCCCGCGCCCTCCACGGCCTTCTCGCCGCCGGTGTACTGCCGCAGGATGGTCGGGATCCGGACCTCGATGCTCACTGCAGGTGCTCCTTCGCAAGACGGACAGCCGGGTCGATCGCCATTGTCACAACAGCGTCGATCGCCATTGTCACAACAGCAGTGTCACAACGTCGCGACGACCCGGACCTCTTCCTCGGTGACCTCGCCGTCCACGATCCGGTACGACCGGAGCTCCTCGGAGTCCGGCTCACGGGTCGAGACGAGGACGTAGTGGGCGCCCGGTTCCATGGCGAGCGAGATGTCGGTGCGCGAGGGGTAGGCCTCGGTCGCGGTGTGCGAGTGGTAGATCACCACGGGCTCCTCGGCGCGGTCGTCCATCTCGCGGTAGAGCCTCAGCAGGTCGCCGGAGTCGAACTCGTAGAACGTCGGCGACCTGGCGGCGTTGAGCATCGGCACGAACCGCTCGGCCCGGCCGGTGCCGACCGGCCCCGCGACCACGCCGCACGCCTCGTCGGGGTGGTCCTGACGCGCGTGCGCCACGATCTCGTCGTACGTCGACCGCGCGATCTCGAGCACGGCGACAAGCCTAATGGTGCTGGGCAACAGGTCGGCACGAGCCGTCAGGCGCCGGACCAGAGCGCCTGCACCAGGGTCTCCTGGAGGTAGGTCAAGCGGTCGTAGACCCAGAAGAGCATGAGCCGTGGATCGTCGTCCGGCAGGGAGTCGACCAGCTCCTCCAGCTCCTCGGTGACGCCGAGCCGCTCGCCCAGCACCAGCCGGGTGTCGTTGAGGGCTCCGAGCCACTCCTGCGCCTGCCCGGGTGTGAGCAGGACCTTGCCGGGCTCCTCCCCCAGCGTTGCCAGGGCCGTCTCCAGCCGGGCCTGCTTGACCGACCGCAGACCCGGCTCGGTGTAGCGCCGGAAGTCGGCCGAGGCCGCGGGGTCGTCGGTGTAGCCGTCGGGGAACAGCCGCGCCAGCGCCGGGTCCTCCGGGACCTCCGTGGCGGTGCCGATCCCGACCGCACGGGCCAGCGGGTCGTCCTCGGCGCTGTCCTCGCCGCCGTCGAGCAGCTCACGCATCTCGAGCAGCAGGTGCCGGAACACCCGGTGCTCGTCGGCGCCGAACGTCGCGGAGACCTCCCCCCTGCGGGCCCGGCGGAAACTGGCGACCACGTCGCCGCTACTCGTCGTGCTGCAGGGTGGCCCACAGCCCGTAGCCGTGCATGGCCTCGACGTCGCGCTCCATCTCCTCGCGGGTGCCGTTGGACACCACAGCCTTGCCCTTCTCGTGCACGTCCAGCATGAGCTTGGCCGCCTTCTCCTTCGGGTAGCCGAAGTGCTTCTGGATCACGTAGGCGACGTACGACATGAGGTTGACGGGGTCGTTCCACACGATGGTGACCCACGGCTTGTCCGGGACGACGACGCGGGAGGTGTCGACGTCCTGGTCCGGCCGGGCGGTCTCAGGCGGGGCCACGGACATGGGACCAATCTACGGGGCCGGGCGGGAGCCGATCGAGGCGATCTAGGCTGACCGCGTGACGGTCGACACCGGTCTGCTGACCGACCACTACGAGCTCACCATGCTGCAGGCCGCGCTGCGCGACGGCACCGCCGGCCGCCGGTGCGCCTTCGAGGTGTTCGCCCGGCGCCTCCCCGAGGGCCGCCGCTACGGCGTCGTAGCCGGCACCGGGCGCCTGCTCGACGCGATCCCGCACTTCCGCTACGGCGAGCGGCAGCTGGCGCGGCTGCGCGACAACGGCGTCCTCGACACCGTCACCTGCGACTACCTTGCCGACTACCGCTTCGCAGGCGACGTCACCGGCTACGCCGAAGGCGAGCTGTTCTTCCCCGGCTCCCCGGTGCTCACCGTCGAGGGCACCTTCGCCGAGTCCGTGCTGCTCGAGACCCTCACGCTGAGCATCCTCAACCACGACAGCGCGGTGGCGTCTGCCGCGGCCCGGATGGCGTACGCCGCCGGCGACCGGCCGTGCATCGAGATGGGCTCCCGGCGAACGCACGAGGAGGCAGCCGTCGCCGCGGCCCGCGCTGCCTACCTCGCCGGCTTCGCGACCACGAGCAACCTGGCCGCCGGCAAGCGGTTCGGCGTCCCGACGGCCGGCACCGCGGCGCATTCCTGGACGCTGCTGTACGAGAAGGAGGCCGACGCGTTCCGCGCGCAGGTGGACGCCCTCGGCGCCGGCACCACGCTGCTGGTCGACACCTACGACATCGCGGCCGGGATCCGCACCGCCGTCGAGGTGGCCGGCCCGGAGCTGGGGGCGGTGCGCATCGACTCCGGCGACCTCGGCGTGCTGGCCCACCAGGCCCGCGCCCAGCTCGACGAGCTCGGCAACACCTCGACCCGCATCGTGCTCTCGGGCGACCTGGACGAGTACAGCCTGGCCTCGCTCGCGACGGCCCCGGTCGACGCGTACGGCGTCGGCACCTCGGTCGTCACCGGGTCGGGCGCACCCACGGCCGGCTTCGTCTACAAGCTGGTCGAGGTCGAGGGCCGCGCAGTGGCCAAGCGCTCCGAGGACAAGACGACCCACGGCGGTCGAAAGACCGCCGTCAGGCGGCACCGCTCGACCGGGACCGCCACCGAGGAGGTCGTGCGTTCGCAGGGCAGCCCCGCACCCCGCGAGGGCGACCGAGCGCTGCAGGTGCCGATGGTGCGTGCGGGCAAGCTGCTCGAGCTGCCCACCCTCGAGGGGTCGCGCGCCCACCTGAAGAAGATGCTCACCACCCTGCCCTGGCAGGGTCTCGCGCTGTCGCGCGGCGAGCCCGCGATCCCCACCACGTACGAGGAGCCGCATGACTGAGGTCCGCTACGACGCCGCGACCGCCCTGGTCGTCGTCGACGTCCAGAACGACTTCGCCGACCCCGGCGGCGGCCTCTACGTCCGCGACGGCGAGTCGGTCGTGACCCTGGTCAACGAGCAGGTCACCGCCGCCCAGAACGCCGGTGCCGCCGTGGTCTACACGCAGGACTGGCACCCCGCCTCCACGCCGCACTTCGAGAAGGACGGCGGCGTCTGGCCGGTGCACTGCGTCGCCGACACCTGGGGCGCGGAGCTGCACCCGAACCTGCTGGTGCACGGCCCGGTCGTCCGCAAGGGCACCTCCGGGGAGGACGGCTACTCAGGGTTCTCGGTCCGCGACCCGCTGACGGGTGCCGCCGCGCCGACCCAGCTCCAATCGCTGCTCGACCCGTCGGTCCAGCGCCTCGTCGTGGTGGGCCTGGCGGGCGACTACTGCGTGAAGGACACCGCGCTGGACGGTGTCCGGCTCGACTACGTCGTGGAGGTGCCGTTGGCCCTCACGCGCTTCGTCGAGCTCGAGGAGGGCGACGCCGACCGCTCCGTCGAGGAGCTGCGCGCGGCCGGGGTGACGGTGGCATGACCGGCGTCCCGGCTGACGCCGCCGACCTGCCCGGCGGCGGCCGGATGCCGCTGCTCGGCTTCGGCACCTGGCAGATCAAGGGTGGCGCCGCGACCGAGGCAGTAGGCCACGCGCTGACCGCCGGCTACCGGCACCTCGACACCGCCACGGTCTACGGCAACGAGAAGCAGGTCGGCGCCGGACTGGCCGGCAGCGGGGTCGCCCGCGGCGACGTGTTCGTCACGACGAAGTGCCCCCCGCGCGACGCCGGTCACGAGCTCGACACCCTGCGCGCCAGCCTCGACGGGCTCGGCACCGACCACGTCGACCTCTGGCTGGTCCACTGGCCCGGCGGCTCGGGCGCCGACGTCGCGATGTGGCGGGCCTTCGCCGAGGCCCAGCAGCAGGGGCTGGCCCGTGCGGTCGGGGTGAGCAACTACTCCCTCGAGCAGGTCGACGAGCTCACGCGTGAGACGGGCCTCACGCCGGCGGTCAACCAGGTCGAGTGGAGCCCGCTGCTCTTCGACCGCCAGGTCCTCGAGGGGCACCGCGAGCGCGGCGTCGTCCTCGAGGGGTACAGCGCGCTGCGGGGCGGCACCCTGGAGCACCCGACGATCGTGGGCCTGGCCGAGCGGCTCGGCCGCACGCCGGCCCAGGTGATCGTGCGGTGGCACCTGCAGCACGGGGTGGTCGTGATCCCGAAGTCGGTGCGCGAGGAGCGGATCCGGTCCAACGCCGACGTCGACGGGTTCACCCTCACTGCCGACGACATGGCCGCACTCGACGCCCTGGGCGGTGCGGCGCCGGTCACCGGACAGTGACCACCACCAGCGCGCCGTAGTCGGGAACGAGCAGTCGCGGGCGGACGGGGCAACGGGCGAACGTCGTGTCCGATGCCCGCCAGTTCCCGTCGGTGGCCTGCGGCAGACTGGCCAGCATGCTCGACCACGACACCTGCTACCGAGCCGTCAGCAGCCGCGACGCGCGCTTCGACGGCTGGTTCGTGACGGCAGTGCGCACCACCGGCATCTACTGCCGGCCGAGCTGCCCGGCCACCACCCCCAAGCGCCGCAACGTCACGTTCTTCCCCACCTCGGCGGCCGCCCAGCTGGCCGGCTTCCGGGCCTGCCGCCGGTGCCGCCCGGACGCCTCGCCCGGCTCCCCGGAGTGGAACGTGCGGTCCGACACGGTGGCCCGGGCGATGCGGCTGATCGGAGACGGCACCGTCGACCGCGAGGGGGTCACCGGCCTGGCCGCCCGGCTCGGCTACAGCGAGCGCCAGCTGCACCGACTGCTGGTCGCCGAGGTCGGAGCGGGCGCCCAGGCGCTGGCCCGCGCCCAGCGCGCTCACACGGCGCGGACCCTGATCGAGACCACCGACCTCAGGCTCTCCGAGGTCGCCTTCGCGGCCGGCTTCGCCAGCATCCGCCAGTTCAACGACACGGTCCGAGCGGTCTTCGCCACCACCCCGCGCGACCTCCGCGAGAAGGCCGCCGCCCGCGGCGGCAGTGCGCCCGTCCCCGGCACGATGGTGCTCCGGCTGGCCACCCGGCGGCCGTTCGACGGCCGTTGGCTGCTCGACCTGCTCGGCAGCAAGGCCGTCCCCGGCGTCGAGTCGTACGACGGCACCACCTTCCGCCGCACGCTGCTGCTGCCGCACGGCGAGGCCACTGTCGACCTCCACCCCGCCGACGACCACGTCCTGGCCACCCTGCGTCTCGAGGACCCGCGTGACGTCGTTCCCGCGGTGGCCCGGGTCCGGCGGCTGCTCGACCTCGACGCCGACTCGGCCGCGGTCGACGAGCTGCTCGGTGCCGACCCGCTGCTCGGCCTGCTGGTCGCCGCCCGGCCCGGCATCCGGGTGCCCGGCGCGGTCGACGGTCCCGAGATGGCGGTCCGCGCCGTCATCGGCCAGCAGGTGTCGGTCGCGGGCGCGCGCACGGTGGCCGGGCGGCTGGTCACGTCGTACGGCAAGCCGCTGACCCGCGCCGACGACGGCCTCACCCACCATTTCCCCACCGTCGACGTGCTGGCCGAGGTCGACCCCGCGTCGCTTCCCATGCCGCGCACGCGCGGCCGCACCGTCGTCGGCCTGGCTGCCGCGGTGGCCGCCGGCGAGGTCGACCTGGACACTGCGGCCGACCGCGCGCGCACGGAGACCGCCCTGCTGGCGCTGCCCGGCATCGGTCCCTGGACCGCCGACTACCTGCGGATGCGGGTGCTCGGTGACCCCGACAGCTTCCTCGCGAGCGACCTCGGTGTCCGCCGGGGCCTCGAGCGGCTCGGCGCCGCGGGCGATCCCCGCTCGGCGGCTGCTGCGGCCCAGGCATGGCGACCGTGGCGGTCCTATGCCCTCATGCACCTCTGGGACGTCGCGATGCGTCCCCGGACCGAACGGAAGGCACTCCCGTGACCACCTTCACGACCACCGTCGACAGCCCGGCGGGCCCGCTCCTGCTCACCAGTGACGGCACCTCCCTGACCCGGCTGCTGTTCGACCGGGCGCCCGACCCCGAGTGGTCCACCGAGCCGTGCGCCCTGCTCGACGAGGCGGTGAGCCAGCTGCGCGAGTACTTCGCCGGCGAGCGCACCGACTTCCACCTGCCGCTGGAGCCGGCTGGGACGCCCTTCCAGAAGGCGACCTGGATGCAGCTGCGGGAGATCCCCTACGCGGAGACCATCAACTACGGCCAGCTGGCCGGCCGGGTCGGCAACCCCAACGCCTCCCGCGCGGTCGGCCTGGCCAACGGCCGCAACCCGATCTCGATCGTGGTGCCCTGCCACCGGGTGATCGGCGCCAACGGCTCGCTCACCGGTTACGGCGGCGGCCTGGACCGCAAGCGGTTGCTGCTCGACCTCGAGGGCCGGGTCGCCGGCGCCGACGACCCCCAGCTCAGCCTGCTCTGAGGACCTACGCCGACAGGGCGCTCGGGAACCGGGTGACGAAGTCGAGGATCCGCACCCAGGTGGGCCGTACGGTGATGCGGACCATGGGCTGGCCGCGCAGGCCGGCGAGCCACGCCTCCCCAGCCTCCGGCCCCATGTACCGGTGGATCGACGCCTCGTACTCCGGGCCCACGTCCTCGATGCGGTCGGTCTCCGCCGTCCCCCGCAGGAGCAGGGCCTTGAACGGGAACATCTGCTCGCTGTCGATGGTGATCGCCACCCGCGGGTCGGCAGCCAGGGCCTTGAGCTTGGGCGCCCGCACGGGGGTTCCCATCACCACCGCCTCGCCCGTCCAGTGGAAGCCGATCGGGACGACCCGAGGGGTGCCGTCGGTCCAGGTGTAGGCCAGCCGCGCCATCTGCCGCGAGACCAGCAGCTCCTGGGCGACGGGATCGTCGAGCAGGGGAAGGTCGGTCGCTGATGCAGTCATTCTCGGCTCCCTCCGTGGGACCCGGGCGGCACCGGGCCGGGGCTCCACCATCGTCCTGGCCGCGCTTCCCGTCCAGGGCCGGCCCTGCGCCCATCGCGAGGCCCTACCGTGTGGGTCATGGCGGAACCCCTGCTCGAGACCCCGCTGCTGGCTCGCATCCGGGAGTCGGTGATCGGCGACGACCAGGTCATGCACGGCCCCTACGGGCCGCGGCGCGTGACCTACGCCGACTACACCGCCAGCGGGCGGGCGCTGACC
Organism: Actinomycetes bacterium; assembly: GCA_038246545.1. Taxonomy (GTDB): domain Bacteria; phylum Actinomycetota; class Actinomycetes; order JACCUZ01; family JACCUZ01; genus JBBRVW01. Next base: position 49,118 of record JBBRVW010000008.1, read on the forward strand.
TTCGTCGAGGACTTCATCCGGCACGAGGTGCTGCCGCGCTACGCCAACACGCACACCGAGTCCAGCGGCACCGGGCTACAGACCACCCGGCTGCGGGAGGACGCGCGGCGGATGGTGCGGGAGGCCGTCGGGGGCGACGACGACACCGTGGTGGTCTTCTGCGGCTCCGGCTCGACCGCCGCGATCGACAAGCTCATCGGCATCCTCAACCTGCGCATCCCGGCCGACCTCGACGAGCGGTACGGGCTGTCCGCGCACATCCCGCGCGACGAGCGGCCGGTCGTCTTCATCGGGCCGTTCGAGCACCACTCCAACGAGCTGCCCTGGCGCGAGTCGATCTGCGACGTCGTCACCATCCCCCAGGACCCCGACGGGCACATCGACACGGCCGTCCTCGAACAGCGGCTGGTGGAGTACTCCGACCGGCCGTTGCTCATCGGGTCGTTCTCCGCGGCCTCCAACGTCACCGGCATCGTCAGCGACACGCACCGGATCGCCGACCTGCTGCACGCGCACGGCGCGCTGTCGTTCTGGGACTTCGCGGCGGCCGCGCCGTACGTCGACATCGAGATGAACCGCGACTGCGCCGAGCACCCCGGCTGCCACAAGGACGCGGTGTTCCTGTCACCGCACAAGCTCATCGGTGGCCCCGGCACCCCCGGGGTGCTCGCGGTGCGCCGCGAGCTGATGACCAACCGGGTGCCGGTCGTCCCGGGCGGCGGCACCGTCGCCTATGTCAACCCTCTCGAGCACCTCTACCTGGACGATCCCGCGCACCGCGAGGAGGGCGGCACACCGGCGATCGTCGAGTCGATCCGGGCCGGCCTCGTGTTCCAGCTCAAGGCCGCCGTCGGGGTCGACACGATCAGGGCCCGCGAGGACGCCCTGCTCCGGCGGGCCGTCGAGGCCTGGCACGACGTGCCCGGTATCGAGATCCTCGGCAACCTGGCGGCCGAGCGGCTGTCGATCGTGTCGTTCGTCGTGCGGCGGGTCGCCGCGGACGGCCGGCCGGGCGCGTACCTGCACCACAACTACGTCGTCTCGCTGCTCAACGACCTGTTCGGCATCCAGTCGCGGGGCGGGTGCTCGTGCGCCGGGCCCTACGGGCATCGGCTGCTGGGCATCGACATCGAGCGCTCGCACGAGTTCGAGCGCGAGATCGCGCACGGCTGCGAGGGCATCAAGCCGGGCTGGGTACGCATCAACTTCAACTACTTCATCTCCGAGGCCGTCCTCGACTACGTCGTCGCCGCCGTGACGCTGGTCGCCGAGCACGGCTGGCGGCTGCTGCCCGACTACCGCTTCGACCCGGCCACGGGGCTGTGGCGGCACCGGGCGGGGCCGGTCGAGCCGCCGCTCCGGCTGCACCAGGTGAGCTACGACGACGCCGGCGAGATGACCTATCCGCACCACGACGAGCCGGTCCCCGAGTCAGCACTGCCGGGCTACCTGGACGAGGCCCGGACGATCTTCGCGCGGTCCGCGTCAGCGGAGGCGGGCGCCGCCGTCGGCCGGGTCTCGGCCGACTTCGAGCACCTGCGCTGGTTCGAGCTGCCGGCGGTCTGCCTGCAGCCGATGGAGGGAGCTCGGTGATGGTCGTGATCGGCGAAGGCACCAAGGACAGCCCGTGGGTGCTGCGCACCCCGCCCGGATCCTCGGAGTACCAGATCTACCGCGACGAGACCGCCGATCCGCCCGCCCTGGTCTGCCAGGTCGGCAGCACCCGGCTGACCTACCACCTGCGGATCGTCGAGGACCTGCACCAGATGCTCGTCACCGCGGGCGACTGGGTGCCCCTCGGCAACGCCGACGAGCAGAAGCCGGCACCCGAGGGCTCGGTCGAGGCCTGGGCACGCTCCGCGGACAACCCGGTCGGCGGTTGGTACGGCCTGCGCACGGGCTACCGCGGCCGGGTCGGCAGCTACCTGCCGCCGGTGCTCGAGCACCTCGGCCTGGCCGAAGTGGAGCACAACCCTCGCAACAACCGGATGCGCGCCGCACCCGCCTGAGACGGTCAACCGGTGGTGGTGTCCGCTTCCGGGTCGATCGTCCGGCCCGCCCACGTCCAGGCGTAGGACGTGTCCTCGCAGGCCAGTGCAGGGTCCAGCAGGTCCAAGGGCCGGAAGGTGTCGACCATGACGGCCAGCTCGTCGGTGGCCTGCTTGCCGATCGACGCCTCGACCGAGCCCGGCTGCGGCCCGTGGGTGAATCCCGAGGGATGCAGCGAGATCGAGCCCTGCTCGATCCCGGCGCCCTTGCGGGACATGAAGTCGCCGCCGGTGTAGAAGATCATCTCGTCGGAGTCGACGTTGGCATGGTTGTACGGCGCCGGGATGCCGTCCGGGTGGTAGTCGAACAACCGGGGTACGAACGAGCAGACGACGAAGTTGGGGCCTTCGAAGGTCTGGTGCACCGGCGGTGGCTGGTGCAGCCGGCCCGTGATCGGCTCGAAGTCGTGGATCGAGAACACGTAGGGGTAGAGGCAGCCGTCCCAACCCACGGCGTCGAACGGATGGTGCGCGTAGACGTACCTCGTCCAGAGCGTCGAGCCGCCCGGTCCGCGGTGCTGCACGAGCACCTCGACGTCCTCGCCCTCGGCGCTGAACGGCTCGGCCGGCCCGCGCAGGTCGCGCTCGCAGTACGGCGCGTGCTCGAGGAACTGCCCCTTGCTCGACAGGTACCGCTTCGGCGGACCGATGTGCCCGGACGCCTCGGTGACGAGGATGCGCAGCTCACCCTTCGGCACCCAGCGGTGCGTGGTCGACGTCGGGATGACGACGTAGTCGCCGGCCGACACGTCGAGGGTGCCGAACACGGTCTCGATGACGGCCTCTCCGCTCTCGACGTACACGCACTCGTCGCCGATCGCGTTGCGGTAGAGGGGCGACGGCTGGTCGGCGACGGCGTAGGAGATGCGCACGTCGGCGTTGGCCATCAGGTGCTGGCGGCCGAGGACCGGGTCCTTCGTCGCGACGGCACCGTCGAGCCCAGCACCGTCAAGCCCAGCACCGTCCAGCCCAGCACCGTCAAGCTCGTGGGTCCTGAAGTGCCGCGGCTTGAGCGGGTGGTTGGGCCGCCGGGCGAACGTCGGCCCCTCGAAGACCTCGCTCGAGATGATGGCCGTCGGGATGCCCCGGTGGTAGAGCAGCGACGCATCGGAGGAGAAGCCCTCGACGCCCATCAGCTCCTCGGCGTAGAGACTGCCGTCGGGCTGGCGGAACTGGGTGTGCCGCTTGCGCGGGACCTCGCCCACCTGGCGGTAGTAGGGCATCGCAGCCTCCCCGGACGTCGTCGGCGACCTCGTCGTCGCCTGCGCACCCCACCCTGCCACGCGAGCCGCGTGCCCCCGGGCCGGGCTAGGGTCGCGGCATGGTTCGACCCGACCACCCACTGCTCGCCGGGCTGGTCGACGACGCCGCGCTGTTCCCGCCGGGCAACGCCCCGATGGCCCAGGCCGTGCTCGACCACCACGAGCGGGCGTTCGAGCCGTGGGCCGGGGCCGTGGGGGTGTTCGTGTGCCCCGCCGCGCGGGTCCGCGAGCTCGTCTCGGCCATGGCGCCGTCGCAGACCGTGCTCGTGTCCCTGGTCGTCGATCCGGCGGTGCCGGGCCTGTACGACGCCGTGCGGGCGGCCGACTCCGCCGAGCGCGTCGCGGTCGTCGGTATCGAGGCGCCGCTGGAGCGGCTCGGTCCCGACGGCGCCCGGGTGCTGGCCGAGGACCTGCTGGGCTTCGGTGTCGAGACCGGGCCGCACACCGGCTACCTCGAGGTCCCGAGAGCGTCGCCCGACTCCGCCCTCGACATGGTGCGCACCACCGGGTGGCACTCCGCGAAGTACCGCACCGGCGGAGTGACCGCCGATGCTCATCCGGACGAGACCGAGCTGGCCCACTTCCTGGTGGGCTGCCGCGAGCGCGGCCTGGACTTCAAGCTCACGGCGGGCCTGCACCACGCGGTCCGCGGCACCACACCCGAGGGCTTCGAGCAGCACGGGGTGCTCAACGTGCTGCTCGCCGTCGCGGCCGCTGCCCGTGGCGCCGACCGGCGCGAGGTGGCCACGGTGCTCGCCGAGCGTGACGGCCGGCTGCTGGCCAAGGAGGCGCGGTCCTGGACCCGGGCGGAGGCCGCGCAGGTGCGGCAGCAGTTCCGCTCGTTCGGGTGCTGCGCGGTGGCCGAGCCGCTCGACGAGCTGCGCACCCTCGGCGTGCTCGAGGACGACGAGGAGGGTCCGTGACCACCTGGGCCGAGGTGCCCCACGGTTCGCCGTTCCCCGCGACGAACCTGCCCTACGGCGTGTTCAGCCACGGCGGCGAGCCGCCACGCGTCGGGGTCGCCCTCGGCGACGACGTCATCGACCTCGCACCGCTGGCGGCGGCCGAGAGCCTCGACGGCGGCCACGTGTTCGAGTCACCGTCGCTCAACCCGTTTCTCGCCATGGGCCGCCCGGCATGGTCGGCCGTCCGGTCCTGGCTGGTCGAGCTGCTCGAGCACCAGGGCTACCGCGACCTGGTCGAGAGCCACCTGGTCCCGCAGTCCGAGGTCGAGCTGCACCTGCCGTTCGCGGTGGCCGACTACGTCGACTTCTACTCCTCCGAGCACCACGCGCAGAACGTCGGCCGCATCTTCCGGCCCGACGGCGACGCGCTCACGCCGAACTGGAAGCACCTGCCGATCGGCTACCACGGCCGGTCCGGCACCGTGGTCGTCTCGGGCACCGACGTGGTCCGCCCGAGCGGCCAGCGCAGGCCACCGGACGCCGCGCTGCCGGCGTACGGGCCGTCCCAGCGGCTCGACATCGAGGCCGAGGTCGGCTTCGTGGTGGGCGTCCCGTCGCCGCAGGGCACCCCCGTGCCCGTGCAGGACTTTCGGCAGCACGTGTTCGGCGCCTGCGTGCTCAACGACTGGAGCGCGCGCGACCTGCAGGCGTGGGAGTACGTGCCGCTCGGTCCGTTCCTCGGCAAGTCGTTCGCGACCTCGGTGTCGCCCTGGGTGGTGCCGCTGGACGCGCTGCTTCAGGCCCGGGTCCCCGGACCCGCGCAGGACCCCGCCGTGCTGCCCTACCTCCAGCGGCGCTCCGACTGGGGTCTCGACCTGCAGCTCGAGGTCGCGTGGAACGGCACGGTGGTCTCGCGGCCGCCGTTCGCGCAGATGTACTGGACCCCCGACCAGCAGCTGGCGCACCTCACGGTCAACGGTGCGTCGCTGCGCACCGGCGACCTCTACGCGTCCGGCACCGTGTCAGGTCCCGGGAAGGACCAGCGTGGCTCGTTCCTCGAGCTGACGTGGAACGGCACCGAGCAGGTGACCCTCGACGACGGCACGACCCGCGCCTTCCTCGAGGACGGCGACGAGGTGACCATCGCCGCCTGGGCGCCAGGTGCCGAGGGCACCCGGATCGGCTTCGGCGAGGTCCGCGGCCGGGTCGTCCCGACCCGCGGCTGAGCTCCTCGAGGACGACACCGCGACCTCCCTTTGTGCGCGACCGCCCGGGACACGCCGGTGAGGCGGTGTGTCGGCGCACGAAGGATCGTCATCTCGGCGCTGGCGCGCCTCTCACAGGTTGCCGCGGCGCTCCTGCTCGCGCTCGATGGCCTCGAACAACGCCTTGAAGTTGCCCTTGCCGAAGCCGAGCGAGCCGTGCCGCTCGATCAGCTCGAAGAACACCGTGGGCCGGTCGCCGATCGGCCGGGTGAAGATCTGCAGCAGGTAGCCGTCCTCGTCACGGTCGACCAGGATGCCGCGCGACTGCAGCTGCTCGATCGGCACGCGCACGTTGCCGATGCGGGCCCGCAGCTCGGGGTCCTCGTAGTAGGAGTCCGGCGTCACCAGGAACTCCACGCCCTCGGCCCGCATCTGGTCGACGGTGCGCAGGATGTCGTTGGTGGCCAGGGCCAGGTGCTGCGCGCCGGGGCCGTCATAGAACTCCAGGAACTCGTCGATCTGCGACTTCTTCTTCGCGATGGCCGGCTCGTTGAGCGGGAACTTCACCCGGTGGTTGCCGTTGGCGACGACCTTCGACATCAGCGCGGAGTAGTCGGTGGCGATGTCGTCACCGATGAACTCGGCCATGTTCACGAAGCCCATGACCTTGTTGTAGAACCCGACCCACTCCTCCATGTGCCCCAGCTCGACGTTGCCGACGACGTGGTCGAGGGCCTGGAAGAGCCGCTTCGGGGCGCCGTCGCGCTTGACGAAGCCGGAGCTGCGCGCGACGTAGCCGGGCAGGTAGACGCCGTCGTAGCGCGAGCGGTCGACGAGCGAGTGGACGGTGTCGCCGTACGCCGCGATCGACGCGACGCGCACGGTGCCGTGCTCGTCGGTGAGGTCGGTCGGCTCCTGGACGACGCGGGCGCCGGCACTGCGCGCGTGTGCGATGCAGGCGTCGACGTCAGGCACCTCGAGGGCGATGTCGACGACGCCGTCGCCGTGCGCCCGGTGGTGGTCGAGCAGCGTGCTGGTCGGCGCCACGCCGCCCTTGATGACGAACCGGCACGACCCGCTCTTGAGCACGAACGCCTTGTGGTCGCGGTTGCCGGTCTCCGGGCCGGAGTAGCCGACCAGCTCCATGCCGTAGGCGGACTGGTAGTAGTGCGCGGCCTGGGTCGCGTTGCCCACCACGAACACGACGGCGTCCCACCCGTTGACCGGGAACGGGTCCCGGCTGGCGTCGTACTCCACGAGACCGACCAGCTGCTGGAGCTGCTCCGGGGAGAGCTCGGCCGCCTTCTCGGCGTCGGTGAGGGCGGGGATCGCGGTGGTGGCCGCATCGGTCGTCATGCTCAGGGAGCGTGGTGCAGGGATGACACTCTGCGCAAGATCTGTGACGATGACTGCACAGCTTGTCCAGGCTCACCCAGCGACCACGGAACGAGGTGCACACGATGCCCACTGCCGGCCGCACGCCGGGCGTCGACGCCCTGGACGCCCGGATCCTTGAGGTCTTCGCCGCCGAGCCCCGGGTCGGCGTCCTGGAGTGCTCCCGCCGGATCGGCGTGGCGCGCGGCACGGTGCAGGCCCGGCTGGACCGGATGGCCCGTGACGGCGTGATCCTCGGCTGGGGACCAGACCTCGACCCGGCGGCGATGGGCTACGTGGTCACGGCGTTCGTCACGCTCGAGATCCGCCAGCAGCAGCGGCACCACCCGGCGGGCCGGGCCGCCCACGACGCGGTGGCCGAGCAGCTGGCCGAGGTGCCGGAGGTCCTCGAGGCGCACACGACCACGGGCACCGGCGACATGCTGGTGCGTATCGTCGCGCGGTCCAACGCCGACCTCCAGCGGGTGATCGACCGGCTGCTGGCGACCGAGGGCGTCGTCCGCGCGTCCACCGTGATCGCGCTGGACACCCAGATCAGCCCCCGGGTCCTCCCCCTCCTCCGCGAGGCGGCAGCACCCGGCTGACCAACGATGTGGACGCCGACGCACCGCCCGACCGGCGTGTCCCGGGCGGCAGGGTCCACAACGGGGTCGGTTCTCGGGCAAAGTCGACGTCAACTGTCCCGCCTCGGTGGCCCCCTTGCGTCAGGATCTACGTCATGCCCGTGCACCACCGCTCTGCCGTCCGCGGCCTCGTCGCCCTCGTCGTCTCCGCTGTCGCCGCGGTACTCGCGCCCGCCACGACGGCGCAGGCCGACCAGCTGCCGCTGTCGGCCACCGACCAGGCCGTCGCCGACAAGCTGGCGGTCCGCTCGCTCCGCTCCGACCTGGGCGACGACCTCGCCGGTCTGGTTCTCGACCCCGCGACCGGGCAGGCCCTCTGGTCGCAGACGCCGGACGAGGCACAGATCCCGGCATCCAACACCAAGGTCCTCACCGCGGTCGACGCGCTCGCGGCCTTCGGCCCCACGTACACGTTCACCACCCGGGTCATGACCGGTCGCACCGCCCGGCGCGCCGTCCTCGTCGGCGGCGGCGACCCGTCGCTCTCAGCCCGCCAGCTGGGCGCGCTGGCCAGGGCGGCCGCCGCCGGCTTCCTGGCCCAGGGCATCACGAGGGTGCGCGTGCAGGTCGACGACTCGCTGTTCCCGGCGCCGACGCTCGCGTACGGCTGGAAGTCGGCGTACACGATCAGGGACGTCTCCCCCGTGCGGGCCCTGGTCGTCGACCAGCACCGGCGCTGGGACACCTCGCTGGACGCCGGGGCGGTGTTCGCCCGCAAGCTGGAGAAGTGGGGGGTCCAGGTCCGCAGCGTGGCGCGCAAGGTCCGCCCGGACGGCTCCGCGGTGCTCGCCGAGAGCCAGGGCACCGACCTCGCCAGCATCGTGCGACGGATGATGCAGGACAGTGACAACGACATCGCCGAGGGCCTGCACCGGCTGGTCGCCCTCCAGCTCGGCTACCCCGCGACCTGGACCGGGGCGCAGCTCGCGCAGAAGGACATGCTGGCCCGGCTCGGGATCACCCTGACCACCGCCGTCTACGACGGCTCGGGCCTGTCCCGCAGGGACCGGCTCACCCCCGCCACCCTGGTGAGCGCCCTGTCGCTCGCGCTCGACCCGGCCCGACCGGAGCTCCTCGGCCTGCAGAGCGGTGCATTCGCCGTGGCGGGCGTCAGCGGCACGCTGGCGCCGAACTTCCGGCGCTACGTCACCAACCCCACGCGGTGCGCCGCCGGACTGATCCAGGCCAAGACCGGGTCCCTGAGCGGCGTCATCTCGCTCAGCGGGTACGCGCGCGGCGCCGACGGCCAGGTCAAGGTCTTCTCGTTCCTGCTCAACCACGTGCCGGCCACCCTCACCACCCGTCGCGGCGTCGACCGGCTGGCCACCACCGTGACCGGCTGCTGGTGACCGATCTGGAGGGCGGGCTGGCCACCGCCCTCTAGGATCGAGATCTGTCGCACCGTGGTCGGGACCTGACCCGGTGTCTCCTGCCGGTGCATCCCGAGGATGTCGATCATGGATCTCCAGCTGTCGACCCGCCCCCTCGACGGCCGTGCTCTGGTCACGGTCGGGGGCGAGCTGGACCTCGAGACGTCTGCGCAGCTCGGCGACCACGCCCTGTGCGCACTGCGCGAGGTGTCCCCGCACCTGGCCCTGGCCCTCGGCGCCGTCACGTTCATGGACTCCACGGGCCTCAAGGTCCTGCTCGCCATCCAGCAGCGGGCCGACCTGGCCGGCGGCTCGCTCGCCCTGGTAGGCGCGACCCGCACCGTGCGCCGGATCCTCGAGCTGACCGGGCTGGACCAGGCCTTCGCGCAGCACGAGTCGCTGGACGACCTGCCGAAGCTCAGCGGCGGCGCAGCGCCCACGACCTGATCAGGTCGATCCGGGTCTGGAGCTGCTCGGCGCTGGCCTGGGCCGCGATCGGGCCGCCGCAGGCCTGCCGCAGCTGGGTGTGCACCGCCCCGCGCGGGATGCCGGTCCGGTGGAACCACGCGCCGACCAGCCCGTTGAGCTCCTTGCGCAGCGCCGGCACCGCACGATGCGCAGCCGGGGCCGCCGCGGACGCGGCAGCAGCCGCCGTCCGCCGGCCGCGGGCCACCTGGTGGGTGTGCTGCCGCTCCCGCAGCAGGGTCGCCACCTGGTCCGGCTCGAGCAGCCCGGGGAGCCCGAGGAAGTCGGCCTCCTCCTGGGAGCCGACCTCTGCCTGGGTGCCGAACTCGCCGCCGTCGAACAGCACCCGGTCGAAGGTCGCCTCCGCCTCGAGCGCCTCGAAGGTCGACTCGTCGGCGCCCGCCTCGGTCTGCAGCCGGTTGGCCGCGGCGACCAGCGCGTCCTCGGGGTCGAAGAGATCCCCTTCGTCCTCCGCGCTCCGCGGCCGGTCGAGCGCGTGGTCGCGCTCCAGCTCCATCTCGTTCGCGTGCGAGAGGAGCAACGGCACCGACGGCAGGAACACCGAAGCGATCTCGCCGCGCCGGCGGGCCCGCACGAAGCGGCCGACGGCCTGGGCGAAGAACAGCGGCGTCGCCGTGGACGTGGCGTAGACGCCCACCGCCAGCCGGGGGACGTCGACGCCCTCGGAGACCATCCGCACGGCCACCATCCACCGGTCCTCGGACGCGGCGAAGGCGTCGATGCGAGCGCTGGCGCCGGCCTCGTCGGAGAGCACCACGGTGGGCGCCTCGCCGGTGATGCGATGCAGCTGGGCGGCGTACGCCCGGGCGGACAGCTGGTCGGTCGCGATGACGAGCCCCCCGGCGTCGGGCACGCCGCGCCGTACCTCCGTGAGGCGCCGGTCGGCGGCGGCGAGCACCTGCGGGATCCAGTTGCCCTGCGGGTCGAGCGCGGTGCGCCAGGCCGAGGCGGTGAGGTCCTTGGTCAATGGCTCACCGAGGGTGGCGGACACCTCGTCGCCGGCCCTGGTCCGCCAGCGCATCTGCCCCGAGTAGGACAGGAAGATCACCGGACGGACGACGCCGTCCCGGAGCCCGCGGCCGTAGCCGTAGGAGTAGTCGGCGGCCGAGCGGCGCACCCCGTCGCGGCCCTCGGCGTACGTGACGAACGGGATCGCGCTGGTGTCCGAGCGGAACGGCGTGCCGGTGAGGGCCAGGCGGCGGGTGGCGGGGTCGAAAGCCTCCCGCACCGCATCACCCCACGACAGGGCATCACCTCCGTGGTGCACCTCGTCGAGGATGACCAGGGTGCGACGGTTCTCGGTGCGGCGGCGGTGCAGCAGTGGGTGGGCGGCGACCTGGGCGTAGGTGACCGCGACGCCGGTGAAGTCGCTGCCGACTGCGCCCTGGGCGTTGCTGAACCGCGGGTCCAGGTTGATGCCAACCCGGCTGGCTGCGTCGGCCCACTGGTTCTTGAGGTGCTCGGTGGGGGCCACCACGGTGACGGCGTCCACGACCCGCTTCTCCAGCAGCTCGCTGGCGACCCGGAGGGCGAAGGTCGTCTTGCCCGCGCCGGGCGTCGCGACGGCAAGGAAGTCGCGCGCCGCACGTCCCTCGCGGGCACTCGACTCCAGGTAGGCGTCGAGAGCCTCCTGCTGCCAGGCACGAAGCGCCTCGGCGGTGCCCCAAGGGGCACGGAGGGGGAAGGCGGGCGAGAGGTGGGAGGCGGCGCTGGTACTCATCGGTCCGCCGAGGTTACCGAGCCTCCCGCGGCGACATGCCGGGGTCCCGACGTACGCCGCGAACCGACGCGAAGGTGCTAGGGCGTGTCGGCCCCGGAGGTCGCTGGCCGGACTCGCGGGCGCCACCTGCCTTGCGCGTCGAGTGGCGCGAAAGGGCTGCTTCCGGGCGCCTGAACCAGCCACTTCGCGCCACTCGACGTCGCGGACAGCGGGTGGGCGCGACCCGAGCTAGCCCTTGCCGCCGGACGTGTCGGAGCCGCCGTCACCGTCGCCGTCGGGCGGCATGCCCTCGAAGACCTCCTGGCACATCGGGCAGACCGGGAACTTCTTCGGGTCCCGCCCGGGCACCCAGACCTTGCCGCAGAGCGCGATCACCGGGTCGCCGGACAGCGCCGACTCGAGGATCTTCTCCTTCTTGACGTAGTGCGAGAACCGCTCGTGGTCGCCGTCGCCATGCGAGGTCTGCGGGACGCGCTCGACCTCACGCTCGAGGACGGCGCCGCCGCCGGGCTGGCCGATGCCGGGCCGGTCGAGGCCGGGCTGGGGTCCGGGAGTGCTCATGGTCCCGAGTCTAGGACGGCCGCTGGCCCGCGGGTCAGCCCGGCGACCTCAGTTCAGGGAGGGGTCGTCCAGGTAGGTGGACACCATCGCGAGATCGCCCCCCTGCCGACGCAGGACCGCCCGCCACAGGTCGGCGGGCCGCTCGCTGAACGCGTCGCCGCCGCCGTCGCCGGCGCCGCCGCCGAGCCACGCGTCCACGACGTACCAGGCTCCCTCGGCCAGCTCGTCCTCCAGCTGCCCCGCCGACCATCCGCTGTAGCCCGCGAAGATGCGCAGCCGGCTCATCTCGGCGGCCAGCACCTCCGGGGGCACGTCGAGGTCCACGAGGCCGACCCGGGCGGCCACCCGACGCCAGCCCAGCGGCTCCTCGTCACCCTCCCCCGCCACCAGCGCGAGACCCAGGGCCGAGTCGAGGGCGACAGGGCCGCCCTGGAAGACCACGCCGGGATCCGAGACCAGCGGCTGCCACACGGGAAGCACCTCGGACACCTCGACCGGTGTGGGCCGGTTGATGACGACGCCGAGCGCGCCGTCCTCGTCGTGGTCGAGCAGCAGCACCACGCTGCGCTCGAACGTCGAGTCAGCCAGCGCCGGCGTCGCCACCAGGAGTCGCCCCGTGAGCGTCGCCGACAGCGTCGGATCGGTCACCCGGCCATGATGCCCGCTCGAGCAGCCACGCGGCGAGGACGCCGGCCACGACGCCGAGGAGGTCCGCGACCACGTCCGCCGGGTCGCCGCTGCGGTGCGGCAGCACCCAGTGCTGCACGAGCTCGCTGAGCACCGCGTGCCCCGCGACGACCGGGAGCCACCACCTGGCGGCGAGACCGGCGCGGAGCCCGGCCAGCGTGACCGACCCGAAGGTGGCCAGGTGGACCACCTTGTCGATCCCGGGGAACGTCGGCGCCCCGCCGGTGTCCGGCGCGTAGAGCACGGCCAGGTGGACGGCCACCAGGACGGCGAGGGCGACCCGCCAGCGGGCCGTCACGCTCACGCCGGCAGCGGCTCCGGCTCGACCGGTCCCACCGAGGTCCCGGCGTCCCGCACCGCCTTGCTCACCGCCGCTGCGACCGCGGAGGACACGTCGGGGTGGAACACGCTCGGTACGATGTACGCGGCGTTGAGCTCGTCCGGCGTCACGACGGCCGCGAGGGCGCGGGCCGCCGCGATGAGCATGTCGATCGTGATGGAGTGGCTGGCGGCGTCGAGCAGCCCCCGGAAGACGCCGGGGAAGGCCAGCACGTTGTTGATCTGGTTGGGCAGGTCGCTGCGCCCGCTCGCGACCACGGCCGCGTGCTCGGACGCAGCCACGGGATCGACCTCCGGCACCGGATTGGCCAGGGCGAACACGATGGCGTCGTCGGCCATCGTCGCGATGTCGTCACCCGTGAGGATGTTCGGCGCCGAGACGCCGATGAAGACGTCGGCGCCCGGCAGTACCTCGCGCAGCGTGCCGGAGCGACCGCTGCCGTTGGTGCGCTCGGCCACCGACACCAGCTCCGCCGCCAGTCCCTCGCGGGCGGCGTGCACCACGCCGTCCTTGTCGGCGACCACGACGTGCCGAAGCCCGGCCTCGAGCAGGACGTCGAGGATCGCCATGCCTGCGGCGCCGGCGCCCGAGAGCACGAGGCGCACCTCGGACAGCTCCTTGCCGACCACCTGGAGTGCGTTGAGCAGAGCGGCCAGGACCACGATCGCCGTGCCGTGCTGGTCGTCGTGGAAGACCGGGATGTCGAGGCTCGCGCGCAGCCGCCGCTCGACCTCGAAGCAGCGCGGCGCGGAGATGTCCTCGAGGTTGATCCCGGCGAACACCGGCGCGATGAGCTCGACCGCGCGGACGATCTCGTCGACGTCCTGGGTGTCGAGGCAGATCGGGAAGGCGTCGATGCCGGCGAACCGCTTGAACAGCGCGGCCTTGCCCTCCATGACGGGCAGCGCGGGGATCGCACCGAGGTTGCCCAGGCCGAGAACGGCGGACCCGTCGGTGACCACGGCGACGGTGTTGCGCTTGATCGTCAGCCGCCGGGCGTCGGCGGGGTTCGCGGCCAGCGCCAGGCAGACCCGGGCCACGCCGGGCGTGTAGATCATCGAGAGGTCGTCGCGGTTGCGGATCGGCACCTTCGGGTTGATCTCGATCTTGCCACCCAGGTGCACCAGGAAGGTGCGGTCGGAGACCTTGCCGATCGTGACGCCCTCGACCCGCGCGAGCGCCGCGGTGAGCCGCTCGGCGTGCTCGGTGTCGCTGGCGGCGCAGGTGACGTCCATCTGGAGCCGCTCGTGCCCCGACGCCGTGACGTCCAGCGCGGTGACGATGCCCCCCGCGTCCTCGACGGCGTGGGTCAGCTGGCTCACCGCGTTCCCGCGGGCCGCCACCTCGAGCCGGACGGTGATGGAGTAGGAGATGCTCGGCACGCTCGGCATGGCCCGATCGTTCCAGACGCGGCGTGAGCCTGGTCACCCCGGCCGCATGTCGCGATCAAGATCGGCCTCCAGGGCGTCGATACTCGGGGGACAAGGAGGTTTCGTCGCGCCGGTCACGGCAACAAGCAGCGGCGGAAGGGATGCCCATGATGTTCTTCGCACTGCTCGTGCCGTTCGGCCTGCTGGCCGTGCTCCTCGGGATGGACCGCCTCGAGCGCTGGACGCTCGACGCCACCGCCACGGTCGAGCGCGACGACGTCTGACCTCCCTCCTTCGTCACTCCTCTCCACCCCGTGCCGTTCCGCCTCCGGCGGGCGGCACGTCGGCGTGCCGGGGCCGTCAGCGGCGCGGGAGCCGGACGACCTTGACGAAGAAGTCGTCGATCTGACGCACGACGCTGATGAAGCGCTCGAAGTCGACGGGCTTGGTGACGTAGGCGTTGGCGTGCAGCGAGTAGCTGTTCAGCACGTCGTCCTCTGCCTCGGAGGTGGTGAGGACCACCACCGGGATGCTGGACAGCTCGGGGTCGGACTTGATCGCGTCGAGGACCTGCCGGCCGTCCATCCGAGGCAGGTTGAGGTCGAGCAGGACCAGGTCGGGACGCGGCAGGCCGGCGTACTCGCCCTCCTGCCGGAGGAAGGCCATGGCCTGCTCGCCGTCGTTGACGACGTGCAGCTGGTTGTGGACCTTGTAGTCCTCGAACGCCTCACGCGTCATGAGCACGTCGCCGGGGTCGTCCTCGACCAGCAGCACCTGGATCTCGCGCTCACCCTCGAACGGTTGAGTCATGCGATGTCGTCTCCTTCTTGTCCGTCGGTGCTGCCGGCTCGCCCGGCAGCCCGGTGTCAGCCTGTCGTTCGGGCAACGTCCAGCGGAACACCGCGCCCGGCGTGTCTCGCGGCGACGTGTCGAGCCAGAGCCGGCCGCCATGGTGCTCCACGATCTTCTTGCACATCGCCAGGCCGATGCCGGTGCCGGAGTAGGCGTCCCGGCCGTGCAGCCGCTGGAAGATGACGAAGATCTTGTCGGCGTACTGCGCCTCGACGCCGATGCCGTTGTCGGAGCAGGCGAACTCCCAGACCCCCGCTGTGGACGAGGGCGAGGCCGACACGTGCACACGGGGGGGTGTGTCGCCGCGGAACTTCACGCTGTTGCCGATGAGGTTCTGGAACAGCTGGGCGAGCAGGCTCGGGTCGGCCTCGACGGTCGGCAGCGGGTCGTGCGTCACCTCGGCACCGGACTCCTCCAGCGCCGAGTCGAGCTGACGGACCGACTGGTCGAGCACCTGCTCGAGGTCGGTCTCCCGGAAGCCCGAGGAGTGGCGTCCGACGCGGGAGAACATCAGCAGGTCCTGGATGAGCTGCTGCATCCGCTTGGCGCCGTCGACCGCGAACTCGATGTACTGCTCGCCGCGCTCGTCCAGCTGTCCCTTGTAGCGCCGCTCGAGGAGCTGGCAGAAGCTCGCCACCTTGCGCAGCGGCTCCTGCAGGTCGTGCGAGGCGACGTAGGCGAACTGCTCCAGCTCGGTGTTCGAGCGACGGAGGTCCTCGGCCTGCGCCTCGACCAGCGCCCTGGCCCCGGTCGCCTCGGCCCGGGCCCGCTCGGCGAGCGACGCGTTGGCCACGACGCGGGCCCGCATCCGGTCGACCTGGCCCGCCAGCACCAGGATCTCCTGCGGCGCACCCGTGACGTCCACCCGGTGCGCGAGATCGCCGGCCTCGACCTGGTCGACCTCGGTACCGAGGCGACCGAGCGGTCGGGTGACCCACCGTCGCAGGGCCCAGAACGCCACACCGACCAGGAGGAGCAGGCCGACGAGCGCGACCGCGAGGATCACGTCCAGCCGGTGCTGGCTCCGGGTCAGCTCGGCACCGGAGGTCACCTGCTCGGCGAGCACCGGCGCCCGAAGCCTGGCCAGCTCGACCCGGATCTGGTCGAACCGCGCCCTGCCGGCCTCCGCCTGGCTGAAGGACCGCTGGCTCGGCCCGTCGGCGCGCACGGCGGCGATCGCGGGGGTGGCGACGGCCCGTCGCCACTGTCGCCCGGCCGACTCCACCCGGGCCATCCGTCGCAGGATGTCGGGCCGGTCGGTGAGCAGCCGGCGCAGCTGGGCCAGGGCGTGTCGCTCGGCGGCCTTCCCGTCAGCGTACGGCAGGAGGAACGTGTCACGCCCGCCCGCGAGGAAACCCCGCAGGCCGGTCTCCTGGTCGCTGAAGGCACCGGCCAGCGTCTCGGTGCCGAGCAGGGCCGGGCCGTAGACGTCGACCCTGTCGTGGGTAGCGCGGCTGAGCTGGACCAGCGACAGCACCGTCGCGAGCGCCAGCACCGCGGTGACCACACCGGTGAGCAGGAACAGTCGGGTCAGCCGGAGCTGGAGGGAGGCGCCGGTCATCGGCCTTGCCACGAGAGCAGCACCACGGCGACGTCGTCGGTCAGCTCGCCGCCATGGCGCCGGCGCACCTCGGCGAGCAGCGTGTCACAGAGCTCGTCGGCGTCCAGACCCTGCGAGAGGAGGCCCTCGATGAGCGTGTAGAGGCCGGTCTCACCGAGGCGACCTCCCGGCGCCTGCCCGTCGAAGCCCTCGAGCAGGCCGTCGGTGAACAGCACGAGCCCTCCGGAGCTGCTCGTGGGGACGTCGACCGGCACCCAGTCGGCGCCGTCCAGGACCCCGAGCGCGAGGCCGGCAACGCCCTCGGGCACCGGGACGACCGCAGCGCCCTCGCGCACGAGCGGCAGCGGGTGCCCCGCACGCCAGATGCGCAGGGTCCCCGACGGCGGGTCGAGGCGCACCATCGCCACCGTGGCGAACACCTCCTCGGTGGAGCGTTCGCTCACGAGCACCGCGTCCATGGCCGGCAGGATGCGGTCCGGATCGGTACCGGACAGCACCAGGGTGCGCCACGCGATCCGGAGGCAGACACCCAGGGCTGCCTCGTCCGGACCATGGCCGGCGACATCGCCGATCAGGGCGAAGACTGTGCCGTCCGGGCACTCGATGACGTCGTAGAAGTCCCCGCCCAGCAGCGACTGGTGCCGCCCGGGCCGGTACCGCGCCACGACCGACACCGCGCCGGTGCGCAGCAGGGCCTGGGGCAGCAGACCACGCTCGAGCCGGGCGTTCTCCGCGGCGCGCGCCTCGGAGGCGAACAGCCGCCGGACCGACTCGTCGGCGCGCTTGCGCTCGACGGCGTAGCGGACGGCGCGCATCAGCAGCTGACCGTCGATGCTGCCCTTGACCAGGTAGTCCTGCGCGCCGGCGGCCACCGCCTCGATGCCGCGGTGCTCGTCCGACAGGCCGGTGAGGACGAGGACGGCGATGCTGGGAGCCAGCTCGAGCACCGCGGTGAGGGCGTCCAGACCGCTCGCGTCGGGCAGCCCGAGGTCGAGCAGGACGCAGTCGACCTGGGCCGGCAGAACCACCGTGGCCTCCGCGACGCTGCGGGCCCGGAGGAGGTCGACCCGCGACCCGGCGTCGAGGAGAAGCTCGCGGACGAGGAAAGCGTCACCCTCGTCGTCCTCGACGAGGAGGACGGTCAGGCTGGTGGGCGCCAGGCGGGCAGCCGTCGCGTCGTCGAGCACCTCGACCTGGTCGGACGTCACGACGTCGCTCCCGTCCACGGGAGCGGGGGGGCGAGCGGGTAGTCGAGAAGGACCACGTCGACGGTGCCCACCGCCGCTCCCCCGTCGTCGAGCGGCTCAGAGCTCACCGGCTGCCCCCTCGGCGAGGAGGAAGTCGCCGAACGACTCCCAGGCCGCCTCGCCGGGGGAACCCACCTCGAACCACACGATCTTGCCGTGGCCGTCACCGGCCCGCTCCGCGCCCCAGCGCAGCGACAGCCGGTCGAGCAGCCGCAGCCCACGGCCGGTCGCCGAGTCGACGGCGAACCGGTGCAGCCGGGGCGGCATCGGCGACGAGTCGCAGACCTCGACACGGGCGACTCCACCACGGTCGAGGACCTCGAGGTAGACGTCACTGCGCGCGTGCAGGATGGCATTGGTCACCACCTCCGACACGAGCAGCACCACGGTGTCGACGTCGGCGGCGCTCTGCCGCAGCTCGTGGCGTGCGTGCCGCCGGGCCACGGGGACGCTGTCCGTGGTGGGCGGCAGACGCAGCTGACTCATGGGCGCCTCACGCGGGACAGGTTACTGCCTGGGACGTCCGATACGTCCTAGCGCGAACGGCCCTCGTCCCTAGCCCGTTTGGCTGCCGCCAGTCGGGCTCTCAGCTCGTCGCGGTCCAGCTTCAGCGCCTCGTCGGGTGTCGGAGCGGTCCCGCCGAGCCGGGCCGGTTGCCACCAGGCGTCGTCGGGCCCGGCGGGCTGGTCGGTGTACTGCTCCTGGGCGTGCTGCAGCATCTGCTCCATCTGCGAGCGCAGCTCCGCAGTGGTCGACGTGTAGTCGCTCCCCGCGGGGACCGGCATCGGTGTCCCCACGTGCACCGAGACCGGGGTGTTGGTGCGGCCCATCCGCTTGGGGTGGTCCTTGGTCCAGACGCGCTGCGAGCCCCAGATGATCGTGGGCAGGACGGGCACGCCTGCCTCGGCAGCCATCCGCACCGCACCGGCCTTGAAGTCCTTGAGCTCGAACGAGCGGCTGATGGTGGCCTCGGGGAAGACGCCCACGATCTCGCCGCTCCGCAGGGCGTCGACGGCCGCCCGGTAGGAGCCGCCACCGGAGTCGCGGTCGACGGGGATGTGGTGCATCCCGCGCATCAACGGCCCGCTGACCTTGTGCAGGAACACCTCCTGCTTGGCCATGAACCGCACCAGCCGCTTCGCCGGCAGAGCGGCGAACCCGGCGTAGGTGAAGTCCATGTAGCCGACGTGGTTGATCGCCATCACCGCCCCGCCGGAGCGGGGCACGTTCTCGCTTCCCTGGATGTCGAACGTCAGGCCCTGGGCGGCGAAGACGACGCGGGCGAGCCCGATGACGGGGCGGTACACGAGCTCGGCCATTCCGCGACCTACCGGCTCAGTGGCCGACCTCGAGAGCGGCCAGCAGCAGGTCGACCGCGTCGTCGACCTCGCCGGCACCGTCGACGACGACGTCGGGGTTCTCCGGCGCCTCGTACCCCTGGCCGACACCGGTCATGTTCGGCAGGGTGCCGGCCTTGGCCTTGGCATAGAGCCCCTTCGGGTCGCGCTCGACGACGACCTCCGCCGGGGTGTCGACCCACACCTCGAGGAAGTCGCCCTGGTCGAACAGGCCTTTGGCCGCCCGCCGGTCGCCACGGAACGGCGACACCAGCGAGACGATCACGACGAGACCGGCATCAGCCATCAGCCGGGCGGTCTCGGCTACCCGACGCACGTTCTCCGCGCGGTCCTCAGGGGTGAACCCGAGGTCCTTGTTCAGACCGGTGCGGACGCCGTCGCCGTCGAGCACGTAGGTGTGCAGGCCGAGCCCGTGCAGCTTGCGCTCCAGGGCGTCGGCGATCGTCGACTTGCCGGCGCCGGGCAGGCCGGTCAGCCACAGCACCCGCGGCCGCTGGTTCTTCAGCGTCGCCCGTGCCTCCCGGTCGACGCTGAAGTTGTGCGGGACGACGTTGTGGGCACGGCGCAACGGGTGGCGCACGAGGCCGGCCGCCACGGTGTCGCGGCTGACCCGCTCGACGAGCAGGAAACCGCCGGTGTCGCGGCTGAGCTGGTAGGGGTCGAGCGGCACCGGGGTGTCGGTCGATATCTCGACCAGCCCGATGTCGTTCATCTTCAGGGTGCGCGCCGCCATCTCCTCGCCGGAGACGACGTCGCGGCGGTTGCGGATGGCGGTGACGACCGCGGGCACGGCGAGGGAGCCGGCCAGCAGGAGGTAGGAGCGGCCGTGCCGCAGCTCCTCCTCGCCGGTCCACACGAGGTCGGCGGCGAAGGCGGTGGCCGGCCGCGGGAACTGGTCCTCGGCCAGCCCCTCGGCGGGGGCGACCACGAGGTCGCCGCGGGTGACGTCGGTCTCGGTCTCGAGGGTGAGGACGACGGCCTCGTCGGCACCGGCCCCGTCGACGTCCTTGCCGCCGACGAGGACGCGCTCGACGGTGGTGGTGGCGCCCTTGGCGTTGACGACGACCTTGTCGCCCGGGTGCACGGAACCGGCGATCACGGTGCCGGCGTAGCCACGGAAGTTGTCGGCCCGCACGATGTACTGCACCGGAAGGCGGAACGGCGCCGCGGCGTGGTCCTCGGTCTTCGCCGGTCGCCAGGACGTCAGCGCCTCGAGCACGGTAGGCCCGTGGTACCAGCCCATCTGGGTGGACTTCTCGATGACGTTGTCGCCGGTCAGGGCGCTCACCGGGATGACCTGCACGTCCTCGAGGTCGAACCGGGCGGCCGCCGAGCGGACGCCGCCGGCGAACTCCTCGAACGCGACGTGCTTGAAGCCGACGGCGTCCATCTTGTTGATGGCGACGATGACGGTGCGCACCCCCATGAGGGCGCAGACGGTGAGATGCCGGTGGGTCTGGGGGCGGATACCCCGCGCAGCATCGACGAGCAGGATCGCCACATCGGCGGTCGACGCGGCGACCGCCATGTTGCGGGTGTACTGCTCGTGGCCCGGGGCGTCGGCGATGATCGCGCGCCGGCCCGAGGGCAGGTAGAGGTGCCGGTAGGCGACGTCGATCGTGATGCCCTGGGCGTGCTCAGCCTCGAGCCCGTCGGTGAGCATCGAGTAGTCGACCTCCCCCTTGGGGATGGTCGAGCCGCTCCGGCGGGTGTTGCGGGCGTAGTCGAGGATGTCGTCCGGGACGCTCTCGGTCTCCGCGAGCAGCCGGCCGATCAGCGTCGACTTGCCGTCGTCGACCGACCCGCAGGCGACCACGTGGACTATCGGGTGCTCGGCGAGCGCGGCGTCGTCGAGGCGCTCGGTGACCTTGCTCTGCGCCATCAGAAGTACCCCTCGGTCTTCTTGCTCTCCATCGAGCCGCCGCCCTCGCCGTCGATGAGGCGCCCGGACCGCTCGGACCGGCGGTCGACCAGCATCTCCTCGAGGAGATCGTCCATGGTGTCGGCAGTGGACTCCACCGCAGCTGTCAGCGGGTAGCAGCCCAGGGTGCGGAACCGCACGGTGCGCATCTCCGGCTGCTCGCCGTCGCGCAGCGGGAAGCGGTCGTCGTCGACCATGATCAGCTGGCCGTCACGGTCGACGACCGGGCGCTCCTTGGCGAAGTACAGCGGGACGACCTCGATGTTCTCGCGCTGGACGTAGCGCCACACGTCGAGCTCGGTCCAGTTCGACATGGGGAAGACGCGCATCGTCTGGCCCTCGGAGAGCTGGGTGTTGGCGGTGCGCCAGAACTCAGGACGCTGCTTGCGCGGCTCCCAGCGGTGGCCCGGCTCGCGCAGCGAGAAGACCCGCTCCTTCGCGCGCGAGCGCTCCTCGTCGCGACGCGCACCGCCGAACGCGGCGTCGTAGCCGCCCTCGTCCAGCGACTCGCGGAGCGCGACGGTCTTCATGATCCGGGTGTACTCGTGGGTCCCGTGGGTGAAAGGCGTCACGCCCTCCGCCACGCCCTGCTGGTTCGTGTGCACCAGGAGCTCGACGCCCAGCTCCTTCGTGATCCGGTCGCGGAACTCGATCATCTCGTGGAACTTCCACGTGGTGTCGATGTGCAGGACGGGGAACGGCACCTTGCCCGGCGCGAACGCCTTGACCGCCAGGTGCAGCAGGACGCTGGAGTCCTTGCCGATGCTGTAGAGCATCACCGGACGCCGGAACGCGCCGGCGGCCTCGCGGAAGATGTGGATGGCTTCGGCCTCGAGCGCGTCCAGGACCGCGTCGGGCGCGACAGCCGCCTCGGCAGCAGACGACATGTAAGGGGACCTCTCAGACCTCGACGACGCCCACCGGAGCGCAGGGGGCGGGACCGTCATTCTGCCTGCCCGGTGACGCTCGCGCCCAATCGCGGGGGGGCACCTGCTCGCCGTCGGGCGGTGCAGCCCGGTCGACGGTGAGGACCTGAAGCGGCCCCGCGGCACAGGTGCCGTCCACCGCTCTGGCGGGGCCACTCGGCTCGTGACCGGGGACAGGCTCGACATCGAGCCCCGGTCGAACCCGGACCAACCAGCCCAGGCCGGGCGTGACTTCGCCCACAGCGGACGAGAGTTCACCGAGATGACCTCGACGTCCGTCGGTGACCCTGCCTAGGCTCCGGGCGGTACGAAACGGTGTCGTTTCGTGCGGGTGAACTGCCCACCAGACCCCCCGCAGCAACCGAGGAGCACCGATGGCCGCCGGACGTGAGGTCGCGATCTGCGACGCCGCGCTCGCGCTGCTGCTCGAGGTGGGCTACGA
Organism: Actinomycetes bacterium; assembly: GCA_038246545.1. Taxonomy (GTDB): domain Bacteria; phylum Actinomycetota; class Actinomycetes; order JACCUZ01; family JACCUZ01; genus JBBRVW01. The sequence goes on from JBBRVW010000008.1 coordinate 71,397, forward strand.
CCGGATGAGCATGGACGCCGTGGCGGCCCGCGCCAAGGCCAGCAAGGCCACCATCTACCGGCGCTGGCCCGGCAAGCAGGAGCTGGTCCTCGACGCCGTCCGGTCCCGCGGTCCCGGGCTGGTGGTGCCCGAGGACACCGGCAGCCTGCGCGGTGACCTGGTGGCGACGTACTCCGCAGCCCGGCACGGCTCGGCCGCCGACGACGCCGATCTCATCGCCGGCGTCCTGCGCGCCATGCGCAGCGCGCCCGCGCTTGCCGACTGCGTGCGGTCACAGGTCGTCGACGGCAAGTGCGACGTGAGCCGCACGCTCGTCGCGCGCGCGGTCGAGCGCGGCGAGCTCCCCGCCGAGACCGATCCCCTGCTCGTGCACGAGGTGGCGAGCGCGCTCTGGTTCCACCGCGTCCTCGTTGTCGGTGCCCCCGTGGACGATGCCTTCATCGCCCACGTCGTCGACGACGTCATCCTGCCCATGTTGGACCGAAGCAGCAGGTCCACCCGTTCGATGGAGACACAGTGACTGACCCGATCCGCCCCTCCGGCGAGGCCCTGGCCGAGGCGCACGGAGCCCCTGCCGAGCCCGACCCGAAGCGCTGGCTCGCCCTGGCGGTCCTCGCCGCGGCCCAGCTCATGATCGTGCTCGACGCCTCGATCGTGAACATCGCCCTGCCGTCCGCCCAGCGGGACCTCGGCATCACCGACGCCAACCGGCAGTGGATGGTCACCGCGTACACCCTGGCCTTCGGCGGCCTGCTGCTGCTCGGCGGCCGGATCGCCGACTACACCGGCCGCAAGCGCACGTTCATCATCGGCCTGCTCGGCTTCGCCGGCGCCTCGGCACTTGGCGGCCTGGCGCCGAGCCAGGAGCTGCTGTTCGCCGCGCGCGCCCTGCAGGGCGCGTTCGCCGCGCTCATGGCCCCGGCCGCGCTGTCCATCGTCACGGTGACGTTCACCGACCCGAAGGAGCGCGCCAAGGCGTTCGGCGTCTTCGGTGCGCTCGCCGGCGGCGGCGCCGCGATCGGGCTCATCGTCGGAGGAGTGCTCACCGAGTACGCCTCCTGGCGCTGGTGCCTCGGCGTGAACGTGCCGGTCGCCATCCTCGTGGCCGCCTGTGCGTTCCCGATCGTGCACGAGAGCAAGGCCCACGGCGACACGCGCTACGACGTCCCCGGCGTCCTGCTCGCGACCCTCGGGCTGGTGTCGCTGGTCTACGGGTTCACCGAGGCAGCGAGGGCCAAGAACCCGGGGACGAACGACACGTCGGTCCAGGGCTGGACGGCCGGCTCGACGATCTTCTTCCTCGTCCTCGCCCTCGTGCTGCTCGTGACGTTCGTCTGGTGGGAGACCCGGGCCAAGAACCCGATGCTCCCGATGCGGGTGGTCCTCGACCGCAACCGCGGCGGGTCCTACCTGGTGTTCCTGCTGGTCGGCGCGGGGCTGTTCGCGATGTTCCTGTTCCTGACCTACTACTTCCAGCTCAATCTCGGGTACAGCCCACTCAAGTCCGGCTTCGCCTTCCTGCCGTTCAGCGGCGGCATCATCCTGACCGCCGGCGTGGTCGCCCAGCTGCTGCCGCGCCTCGGCCCGAAGCCGATCATGGTGCCGGGCCTGGTCATGGCCGTCGTCGGCATGCTGCTGCTGACGCAGATCACCCAGGACACCTCGTACTGGACTCACGTCCTGCCGGCGATGCTGCTGATGAGCGTCGGTCTGGCAGGGGTCTTCATCCCGGCGTCCAGCACGGCCCTGGTCGGTGTCGGTCACCACGACGCGGGCGTCGCCAGCGCAGTGCTCAACACCTCGCAGCAGATCGGTGGATCGCTGGGCACGGCGCTGCTCAACACCCTGTTCGCCGGGGCGGTGACGTCGTACTTCGTCGACAACCCGATCACCGACCCGGCCAAGTCGGAGGCGGCGTCGAAGCTCGCGTTCATCCACGGCTACCACGTGTCGTTCTTCTGGGGCGCCATGCTCCTGGCGGCGGCACTGGTCGTGGCGTTCGTGTTCATCAATGCCCGCAAGCAGGACGTCCCGACGGACGCCGAGATCGCGGCGGCGGCCTGACCGCCCGCCCCACCTGCACCGCCGACGGCGGGGTCGCGCCTCCGGGTCGTGACCCCGCCTTCGACGTCTTCGGCACAATGTCGCGTGTGACGAGGGTGGCGGTGGCCGCGCCCAACGCGCCCGCCGCCGACGCCGGGCGCCGGGTGGCCGACGACGGGGGCGGTGCCGTCGACGCCGCGATCGCGGCCGCGCTCGTCTCGATGGTCACCGAGCCCGGGATCGTCTCGCTGGCCGGTGGTGCGTACGTCACCGTCTGGCCGGCCGGCAGCGATGTCGCCGTCACCGTCGACGGCTACGTCGCGATGCCGGGGCTCGACGGTCCCGCGAGCCGGACCGTCGACGCGCAGGTCGTCCGCACGGCGTACGGCGGCGGTGTGACCATGACAGTCGGGCTCGGGTCGGTCGCCGTCCCCGGGGCGCTGTCGGCGCTGGACCTGGCCCAGTCGAGGTTCGGCCTGCTCCCCTGGCGCGAGGTGGTCGAGCCGGCTGCCGAGTCGGCCCGCGACGGCTTCGCCCTCGGCACGGCGGCCGGGTACTACCTGCCGTACGTGCGCGAGTCCGCCTTCGGGTGGGACGCCGAGACGGTGCGGGCACTGCGGGCTCCCGACGGACGCTGGCTCGAGACCGGCGACCGGATGGTGCTGGCAGGTCTCGAGGACACCGTGCGCCTCCTCGCGAAGGAGGGCGCCCGCTCCCTGCACGACGGAGCGCTGGCCGAGGCCGTCATCGCCGACATGGCCGACCGCGGCGGCCTGGTGACGCGCGCCGACCTGGCGGCCTACCGCCCGGTCGTCCGGGACGCCCTGCCGGTGCGGGCCGGCCGGTGGGAGCTGCGGACGAACCCGCCGCCCTCGATCGGCGGCCCGGTCCTCGCCGCGATGCTCACGTTGCTCGGGGAGGCGCCGCGCGGCCAGTGGACGGAGGACGACGTCGCGCGGCTGGTCGCCGTGCAGCGCCAGGTCCTCGACGTACGGCGCCACCGGCTCGACATCACCGACGACCGGACCGCGGCGGCCCTCCAGCTGCTCGACGAGGTCGGCTGGGTCCCGACCGCACCGAGCACCGCCCACGTCTCGGCGGTCGACGCCGACGGCACCGCGTGCGCGATCACCACGTCGTACGGCTACGGGTCGGGCGCGACCGTGCCGGGCACCGGGTTGTGGCTCAACAACTGCCTCGGCGAGCACGAGCTCAACCGGGCCACCGGGCTTGCACCCGGCGACCGGCTCGCCAGCAACATGGCGCCCACGGTGGGCCGCCACGACGACGGCGCGGTGCTCGCGATCGGCAGTCCCGGTGCGGACCGGATCACCACGGCGCTCCTCCAGGTGCTCTCGTCGTTCGCGCACGCCGGCGCGGACCTCCAGCAAGCCGTCGACCGGCCCCGGCTGCACGTCCACCACCTCGACGAGGGCGACGCCGACTCCCCCGTCCGCGTCGAGGCCGAGGAGGACCTGCCGCTGCCGCCGATGGACCTGCCGGTGCACCGGCACCACCCGCTGTCCATGTACTTCGGCGGCGTCGGTGCCGCCCTCAGGCAGCCGGACGGGCGGCTGGAGGCCGCCGCCGACCCGCGCCGTGCCGGTGCGGTGGCGGTGTCGGAGTGAGGAGGTCCGCCACTCCCGAACGTGGTGCGCCTGCGTCCGCTCTGGGCATGTCGCCGGCGCTGTCCCGCTCCACCGCGAGCATCCGTCGAGGGGACGGCGACGCGCAGAATCAGGCTGTGGAGAACGACTTCCCGCCGTCGTGAGGGTCCGCTGGAATCGCACGTATGTTCGATCGGTCGGCAGAGCAGGCAGAAGCGGGGACAGGGCCGCCCCGGTCCGCCGCGCCTCCGGCCGGCACCGTCGGCACCGTCGGCACCGAGACGCTGCGGCGGTGGGTGCACGAGCTGGCAGGCCCGGACCGGCGGGTGGACGATGCCGAGCGCATCGAGCAGATCCGGCTCCTCGAGCAGCTCACGTCTGCGGCCGCCGCGACGCAGGCGGTCGTGACCGCCGACTTCGTGGCGTCGCAGCGTGCCGAGCAGGCGGCGGCCGGGGTCCCGCCCGCGCGGCTCGGCCAGGGCGTCGCGGCCCAGGTGGCGCTGGCCCGTCGCGAGTCGCCGCACCGCGGTGGGCAGCACGTGGGGCTCGCGCAGGCGCTGGTGCGGGAGCTGCCCGGCACCCTGGCCGAGCTCCGCGCCGGCCGGACCAGCGAGTGGCCTGCGACCCTCGTCGCGCGCGAGACGGCTGCCTGGGCGCGGACGCCCGCCGCGCGGCCGATGCCGAGATCGCCCCGCAGCTGGCCGGGCTCGGCGACCGGGCGGACCGAGGCCGTCGCCCGCTGCATCGCCTACCGGCTGGACTCGGAGGCCTTCATGGCCCGCACCCGCGGTGCGGCGAAGGACCGGCGCGTGAGCCTCCGGCCGCCGCCGGACACCATGTCCCGACTGACCAGCTTCCTGCCCGTCGCGCAAGGAGTGGCGGCCTACGCCACCCTCTGCCGCGAGGCCGACCGGCTCGTCGCGGAGGGCGATCCTCGCAGCCGCGGCCAGATCATGGCCGACACCCTCGTCGAGCGGGTCACCGGCCAGGCGAGCGCGGACGCCGTTGCGGTCGAGGTGCAGCTCGTGATCCGCGACTCCTCGTTGTTCGACGTTGACGACGAACCGGCCGAGTTGGTCGGCGCAGGCCCGATCCCCGCAGCCGTGGCGCGCGACCTCGTCCGCAACGCGGCGGCGCAGGTCTTCCTGCGCCGGCTCTTCACCCGTCCGAGGGACGGCGCACTGGTCGCGATGGAGTCCCGTCGACGGGCCTTCCCGCTCTCGCTGCGACGGTTCCTCGTCGTGCGCGACCAGGTGTGCCGCACGTCGTGGTGCGGTGCACCCGTCCGGCACGCCGACCACGTCGTCCCCGACGTCGAGGGCGGCGCCACCAGTGCCGACAACGGGCAGGGCCTGTGCGCGGCCTGTAACTACGCGAAGCAGGCGCCCGGGTGGCGTGCCATACCCGGCCCCGGAGGTGCCGGCGAGGTCGTCGAGACGAGCACGCCGACCCACCATCGCTACCCGAGCCGCCCACCACCGCTGCCCGGCTCGCACACGAGGCCCACGAGCCCGATGGAGCTGCACGTCGGACGCCTGCTCGAGGCTGCCTGACCCCGCGGCGGCGCCTAGGGTCGCGCAGCCTGCAGCAGCAGCGCCGACAGCAGTGCGCGACCGGCACCCGCGTCGCCGGCCTGCGCCGCGCGGGCGAACGAGAGGGTCGACGACGAACCACCCGGCCCGGCGAACGCCTCCGCGCCACCGGGCCGCGGCGCCGGCAGCTTCCGGCAGCGCACGTCCGGGCCCGCGCCGGCCTTGCGAGCCGGCAGCTTGCCGGTGGCCAGGTAGCGGAAGATCCGGTTGTCCGTGCACGCGTTGCCGCTCGGCGTCACGGCGTGGTTCGTGCCGCCGACCACCGCGACCAGCCGCGAAAGTGGCGCGATGGAGCGCAGGTAGCGGCTGCCGGAGTACGGCGTCGCGGCGTCCCTGGTCTCGTCGACCAACAGGGCCGAGCCGAGGGCTGCACCGTCGACCCGCGTACGCGCGTGCGCCCGGGCCGGCCAGTGGTAGCAGGGCCCGTTGAACCATGCGTTGCCCCACGTGAGGAACGGGGCGGCGTAGTAGGTCGACCACTGGTCCTGCAGGAAGGCCTCGTCCTTCCAGGTGTCGTCGACGCAGGACACGGCGTTGTAGACCGCGTAGGAGTTGTCGTCACCGGGGGTGTCGAAGTCCTGGTACGCCGCGACCACGTCGTCGCCGGCGCCCTGCCCGACCCAGCCGGCGAAGACGCCGGCCAGCCGCGGCCACAGGAAGTCGGCGTACCCCGCGTAAAGGAAGACGTCGTCCCACTCGTCTGGCCCGACGACGCCGTTGATCGGTGTGTCGGCCAGCTGCGCATGGACCGTCTTGTAACGCGCCTCGACCGCACCCCGGGTGGCCCCCAGATGGTACGTCGCGTCGTGCCGGGCCACCCAGCCGAAGAAGATCCCGATGTTGCGCTGGAAGGCGAGGTCCTGCTCGAGGTTCGCGCGGTACCACACCTTGCGCGGGTCGACGTTGCTGTCCAGCACCATCCGGCGCACCCGCTGCGGGAACAGCGTCGCGTAGACCTGGCCGAGGTAGGTGCCGTAGGAGAAGCCGTAGTAGCTGATCCGGTCCACGCCGAGCGCCGCGCGGATCTGGTCCATGTCGCGAGCCGAGTCGGTGGTGCGCATGTGATCGAGCAACCTGCCGCCCGCCTTGCCGCAGTCGGCGGCGTACCGGCGGGACCGTCGCTGCCAGACGTGGAACAGGTGCGGAGTGCTCGGCACGTACTCCGGCCGGTCGGGTCCGAAGTACCGGGGGTCGCAGGACAGCGACGGCCGGCTGGCACCCACGCCCCGCGGGTCGAAGCCGATCCAGTCATACGCACGCCCGACGTCCGGGCGGCCGAAGTCGAGGCTGATGATCGGGCCGAGAACCGACATGGTGAGGCCGGAGCCGCCGGGTCCGCCCGGGTTCAGCAGCAGGGCGCCCTGGTACCTCGACGGCCTGACCGTGTGCGTGATGCGGGAGACCGCCAGGCGGATCTGCCTCCCCCCCGGGCGGGAGTAGTCGAGCGGCACCTTCACGAACCCGCAGCGCGCGCCGAAACCGCGCAGGGTCGGGTCCGAGCACCTCCCCCAGTCGACCGACGAGACCGCCGCGACCGCGGCGGGCGCGGCCGTAGCCGCACCCCCCGGCGCCGTCACCACGAAAGCGGTGGCGGACAGGGAGGCAGCGAGGGCAAGAGCCGGCAGCTTCAACGAGGTCCCCGATCGTCGACGGCCGGGCGCCCGTGCGGCGCCGGCACTGGTTGAGCCGCGCACGACAACGCCGACAATCTGCCAGAACCGGCGCCTCGCTGTCTGCTTCGCCGGGCCTTCACAACCCGTCGGGGAACACCGTCCACTACCTCGCGACGGGGGCGAGCACCGACGGCCAGCTGGGCCTCTACAGCTGGGAGATGAGGCCGGCCCGCCCGCGACGGCCCGGACCCGCACTTCCACCGGAGCATCACCGAGCCCTTCTACGTGCTGTCCGGCACGGTCCGGCTGCTCGACGGGCACCGACTGGATCGACGGCACCCCCCGGCGACTTCCTGTGCGTGCCGCAGGGCGGCGTCCACGGTTTCCGCAACGAGTCGCGCCGGCCGCCGTCGATGCTCATCCTGTTCACCCCGGCGCGCCGCGCGAGGACTAGTCCGAACGGGTCGCGACCACGAAGGACATGACCGAGGAGGAGCGACCGGAGTTCTTCCGCCGCCACGACACCTTCTGGGTGTGAGCGTCAGCGCGGCGAGGAGAACCACGGCTTCGGGAGGTCGAGGAACTCCGGCTCACCGGTGCTCAGCGACATCAGCTCCTCCATCTGCTGCTGCAGCTCCGCCGGCGCCTCCTTCTGCTCCCCCTCGCGGGCGGCCGCCTCGGAGGTGAAGTAGTTGACCATCGTCCAGCGACCGTCGGCGTGCCCGATGCTGAGGCTGCCGAGGATGTCGGGGCGGAACGCCGACCAGTCGGTGTCGTCCTGCTCCATCAGCTTCCAAGCCCGGTCGGGGTCGGTGCTCCCGCCCTGCATGACCTGGACGAAGCCGGCCTCGTCGGGGTTGCCGCGCACGTCGACGAGCACCCGGCTGCTGTCGCGGAAGGTCGCCTCGCCGTCCAACAGCTTCGACATCTCGCCCCACCACTCGCCCTGCTCGGGCCGGTCACTGTTCGCTCGCGCCGACTCCTCGGAGTCGAAGCGCACCACGGCCACCAGCCGGCCGTCCGACGTGAAGCCGCCGGTGCTGCCCAGCCAGCCGGTGGCGCCGGCCGACAGCTCGTCGACCCACCGGTCCACCGCCGCCCGAACCGCGGTCTGGTCGCTGGTCGTCGCCTCGATCACCTGGACGAACATGGGGCACCTCCGTCGTGGCCGGCCACCATGACCGGCCCGTCCCGACGCTAGGCCCGCCGGGCCGGACCGTCGAGGGGGCAGCTGCCGCGTGCCCGGTCCGGCCTGCAGCCGCGTGGTGGAAGGATCGCCTCATGTCCGGACTGACGGTGGGTTACGCGGCGATGCTCGAGCAGTTCGGGCCGCGCGAGGCGGTCGAGCTGACGGTGCTCGCCGAACGGCACGGCTTCTCCGGCTGCATGGCGGCCGACCACTTCCAGCCATGGGTGCCGCAGCAGGGGCAGTCGTCGTTCGTCTGGAACGTGCTCAGCGCGGTCGGCGAGCGCACCACCGGCGATCTCGGCCCCGGCGTGACCTGCCCGTCGTTCCGGTTCCACCCCGCCGTGGTCGCGCAGGCATCGGCGACGCTGGAGGCGATGTACCCCGGCCGGCACTGGCTCGGCGTCGGGGCCGGCGAGGCGCTCAACGAGCACGTCATCGGTGGCTACTGGCCGGAGGCCGCCGAGCGCTCGCTGCGGATGTTCGAGGCCATCGACGTCATCAAGAAGCTGTTCGACGGGTCGGTCGCCGGCAAGGACGTCAAGCACCAGGGCCGGTTCTTCACCCTGGAGACCACCCGGCTCTGGACGATGCCGGACACTCCCCCGCCGGTCCTGGTTGCCACCGCCGGACCGGTCAACGCCAGGCGGACCGGCAGGCACGCCGACGGCATCATCACCGTGGGAGCGCCGCTTTCGAAGATCGGCGGGCTGTTCGGCAAGTTCGCCGAGGGCGCCCGCGAGGCCGGCAAGGACCCCGACACCATGCCGAAGGTCCTGCAGCTGCACCTGTCCTGGGCCGAGACCGACGAGCAGGCTCTGGCCAACGCGATGACCGAGTGGCCCAACGGGGGCATGAAGTTCGCCAAGGCGGACATCCGGTCGCCGCACGACTTCGCGGCGATGGCGGCGCTGGTCCGCCCCGAGGACTTCGAGGGGCGCATGGTCATCTCGGCCGACCCCGACGTGCACCGTGAGCACATCCAGAAGTTCGTCGACCTCGGCTTCGACCGCGTGTACCTGCACAACGTCGGACGCAACCAGGCCGAGTGGATCGAGGTCTTCGGACGCGAGGTGCTCCCCAAGCTGGTGCGCTGACGCCGCTTGCTCAGCGCGGCGTCGACTCGTCCGGTGTGAACGCCGGTCCGTGCCCGGGGACGATGGTCACCGGCTCCAGGTCGAGCAACCGGACCCGGCTGGCATGGAGCGAGGACAGGTCCGTCGCGCGCGGGTCGTCAGCCGGGCCGTCGGCGAACCACCAGAGGTGCGTGCAGGCGACGAGCCCGCCGGCGGTCTCGACGAGCGTAGAGATGTCCTGCGCGGTGTGCCCCGGCGTCTCGATCAGTCGGACGTGGGCCGACAGCTCGCGCCCCTCGGCCGGCTGGTCGTCCCACTGGTCGCCCTGGTAGACCGCCCACACGTCGTGCACGCGGGCGGCCGGGAACAGCGCGATGTGCCAGGTGTGGTCGGGGTGGTGGTGGCTCAGGACGACGTCGGTCACGTCCTTCGGCCGGACACCGGCCTCGGCCAGCGGGTCCAGGATCAGGCGCGGGTCGCGCACCATTCCGGGGTCGACCACGACGGTGACCTCGCCGTCGCGGACCAGGACCACGGAGGACGCGACGCCCTGGTCGGTCGCGTACCCGGCGTGCAGGACGGTCAGCTCGGCAGCCATGCCGGCACCGTACCGGCGGCCCCCGCGTTCGCTCGAGGAGGGACTCGCAGCAGCCTCCTGGCAGGAACCGGGCAGCGACATCCCAGCCGCAGCCTGCACGGTTCGCCTCACATGACGATGACCCAGGACGCGCGGAAGCCGTGCCGCTCGTCCGAGCACGCACGGCCACCATGCCGGGCAGCGCCCCGGGGGTGGCCGCCAGCCGTGGCTCGGCGCCACCGTTGGTTGGTTGGTTGGTGGAACTACTGGGACGCTGCTCGAACCCCGGTAAGTTGGATCCGGCCCCGGCAGCGATCCAACCTACGTGGGTGATCGATGCGCCGTAGAGGTGGTCTCACGTCGAGCCGGCTCATGGCTTGCTCGTCTTCGTCAAGGCTGTTCCTGGCAGCGAGGGCCGACGAGATGCATGATCGGAGAACCACGGGGCCGTGACGGTGCTGGATGGCTTCCATCGGACGAGCTGTGAGCAGACGCCGGGCCACGCGAGCGTCGCCCGCGGTGGTCATGCTGCCCGTCGTGCTGCTGCTGGGCGCGTGCGCGGGCAGGGCCGCCGACGCCGGGCCGGTGGAGCGACTCCGCTTCACCGAGTGCGCCGACCGCCTGCCCGTCGCTGAGGCAAACATCGGCCAGTCCCGGCTCGATCGGCTCGAATTCAGCTGCGCCCGCCTGCCTGTACCCCTCAACCATGCCGATCCCGATGGGGCGCAGCTCTCGGTCGCTGTCGTGAGGGTCCGGTCCCACGACCAGCAGCGTCGGCTCGGGTCGTTGGTGCTGAACCCCGGCGGCCCTGGCCAGTCCGGGTCGGCCTACGTCGCATACTGGGCGAGCTGGCTCTCCGACGACGTCCTGTCGAGGTTCGACGTCGTGACATTCGACCCCCGCGGCACCGGCGCGTCAGAGCCGATCGACTGCGGACCGGTGCCGGCAGACACCGAGCTGTCGCGCTTCCCCGACCTGCTCTCGGAGACCGGCTACGCCGCAGCGGCCGCGGTGAGCCGCCAGCCGATGGACGCCTGCGCACAGGTCCTCGGGCGCCGGGCACCGTTCTTCAGCACCCAACAGACCGCCCGTGACCTCGAGCTGCTGCGGCAGGCCCTGGGCGACCGACGCCTCACGTATGTCGGGTTCTCCTACGGCGCCAAGCTCGGCGCCGAGTACGCCCACCAGTTCCCGGAGCGCGTCCGGGCGCTGGTTCTCGACGCGCCGAGCGACCCGTCGAAGGACCCGGTCGCCGTCACCGAGGCGCAGGTCGCGGCCTTCGAGCGGTCCTTCCAGTCCTGGGCGGACGACTGCCCGGCCCGGCCCACGTGCGCCCCGCTGGGCGATCCGCGGACGTACGTCGCCGACCTGGTGGCCCGGGCCGGCGACGCGCCGATCGCCAGCCGGCGCCCGGGCGGTGACCTGCCGGCGACCGGGGCCGACGTGATGGAAGCCGTGCAGGCGCTGCTCTACCAGCAGGCGACCTGGCCGTTGCTCGACGACGCACTCGCCGAGGCGACGGCTGGCGACTCCGGCAGCATCCACGAGGCGATCGACCACGCCAACGGCCGGTCGGGCGCCGACGACGGAGTGCCGGACCCTGCCGACGCGGGTCTCGTGATCAACTGCAACGACCGCCCTCCCGGGCCCACGGAGGCGGAGATCAAGGCGGCCGCTCGGCGGCTGACGGCCAGGCTCCCGGTCTTCGGGGCTTGGGGCTCGTGGGGCCTGTTCGGCTGCGCGTTCTGGCCGGTCGAGCGGCACGTACTCGAGCCGCCGACCGCCCCCACCGCGGCACTGGTCCTGGTGGTGGGGTCGGTGGGCGACCCGGCTACGCCCTACGCCGGTGCGGTCCGACTCGTCGAGGCGCTCGGTCACGCGACCCTGCTCACCTGGGAGGGCAACGGCCACACGGCATACGGGCAGTCGGACTGCATCAACCACCTGGTGGACGACTACCTGATCCGGCGCGCCGCTCCCGACCCCGGCACCCACTGCCCGGGCTGACGCACCGGCCCCACGGACCGGCCGTCGCAGCCGACACCGACTCCCCCGCAGGCAGGAGCGCCCAGGGCAGCGACACGTCGCGCGGCGAACGCGCGAGCACCCCGCGGGTCGCAATGCCCCAGTGACCCAACGGCCGAGCAGGTTTGGTCAGCCAGTCAGTGTCAGTTCAGTGGAGGTGGCGGGAATCGAACCCGCGTCCTTCGGTGCAGAGAAAGGGCTTCTCCGGGCGCAGCCTGCAGCTGATTTTCTCGGCCCCAGCAGTCACGCAGGCAAGCTGCTGACAGGCCCAGCCGCTGTGAGATTTCCTGCGTGACCCCGCGGCCGGGTCACGCAGTGGAGCCTTCTAGCTGATGCCAGGATCCGGGCCGAAGGCACTCCCGGGCTGACAGCCTGCTCTCGCTACTTAGGCAGCGAGGGCGTAGGCGCGCTGATTGGAATCGGCGCTTGTTGTGGTGCTGGGCATGGTTCACGAGATCATCCCAGCCATCCTCGGCCCGCTTCCCCTGACTTCACATCCGAAGTCGAGACCATTCACCCCCTGTGCAGTTGTGCAGCCCAGTCTACGAGGCGGAGCGGCGCGCGGCCAGCCGAATGCTTTCCCGGGCCCCGGCTGGGTACAGGCGCGCGGATGAGCACGACCGACGACCAGCGCATCCTGAGCGGCCGCTACCGCCTCGTCCGATCGATCGGGCAGGGCGGCATGGGCACGGTCTGGGAGGCGCACGACGACGTCCTGAACCGCCAGGTGGCGGTCAAGGAGGTCCGGTTCCCGCCCGAGCTGAGCCAGAGCGAGCTGGCCGACCTGCGCGAGCGCACCATGCGCGAGGCCCGCGCCACCGCTCGTCTGAGCCACCCGAACGTCGTCACGACCTACGACGTGGTGGAGGAGGACGGCCGGCCCTGGATCGTCATGGAGCTGCTGTCGACGCACAGCCTGGCCGAGCTCCTGCGCGACGCCGGCCCGCTCCCCCCGCACCGGGTCGCCGAGATCGGCCTGGACGTGCTCGGCGCCCTGGAGGCTGCGCACGGCCAGGGGGTGGTGCACCGGGACGTGAAGCCGAGCAACGTGCTGATCACCGACGGGGGCCGGGCCGTGCTCACGGACTTCGGCATCGCGACGACCGCCGGCGACCCGGCGCTGACCTCCACCGGTGTCGTGCTCGGCTCCCCCGCCTACATGCCGCCCGAGCGGGCCCGGGGCCGGGCCTTCGGCCCCGAGAGCGACCTGTGGTCGCTCGGCGCGACGCTGTTCGCGGCGGCCGAGGGACGGCCTCCGTTCGAGGCCGACAACGCCCTCGGCACCCTGACCGCGGTCATCTCCGACCCGGTCCCGCCGTTGTCCGCCGGCGGCCCGCTGGCGGGGGCCGTCGCCGGCCTGATGGCCAAGGATCCCGCCGCCCGGGCCGACATCCCGCACACGCGCGAGCTGCTCCGCCGGGCCGCCGCGGACCGGTCGGGAGCCGCAGTCACCACCACCGTCCCGGTCGAGCCCGCCGACCGCACCCGGGCGGTTCCGGCCGCGGTCCCTGCCCCGGCCGAACGCCGGGAGCAGCCGCCGCCCACGTCGTACGAGCGCGACATCGACCGTAGCGACGATGGATCTCGCCGGGGGATGCTCGTCGCGGCGCTCGTGGTTGCCGTCCTGATCGTCGGCGGTCTCGTGGTGCTCGCCCTCACCCAGGGGTCCGGCGACCCCAGCAGCTCGGCGTCGGACCCGACGACGTCCAAGACCCCGTCGTCGTCACCGTCCTCGTCGAAGTCCTCGTCGGCGCCGCCCACCGAGTCGAGCACTCCGAGCGAGACGGCCGGCTCGGGGCCGGCCGACAACGGGGTCCCGGCGGGCTACCAGCTCTACCAGGACGACACCGGCTTCTCGCTTGCTGTGCCCGACGGCTGGAACGCCCGTCAGAAGAGCGCCACCGCGGTCGACCTGGTCGCTCCCGACGGAGCGTCGTTCGTGCGGATCGACCAGACCGACAAGCCCAAGGACGACCCGAAGGCTGACTGGGAGAAGCAGGAGAAGTCGGTGAGCAAGCGGCTCGCCGACTACCAGCGGGTGTTTATCGAGACGGTGGACTACCGCGGCTGGAGCGCCGCCGAATGGGAGTTCACCTTCGTCGAGAACGGCGCGACCGTGCACGTGCGCAACCGCGGATTCGTCACCGACGACACGCACGGGTACGCGCTCTACTACTCGGTGCCTGACTCGCAGTGGTCCACCGACCAGACCCAGCAGGTCTTCCAGGTCGCCGCCGACACCTTTCAGCCGGCCGGCGGCGGCTGAGGCGACCGACCGACGCCAGGATCCGGGCCGGCCGGCCACCTGAAACTCGGTGCCCATCGTGAGCGTGGGCGGCGGATACTCCAACGGTGGCCAGGACGATGGTCAGTCCGGACCTCGTGGGGCGAGAGCCGCAGCTGGGCCAGCTCGTCGAGGCGCTGTCCCGCGCCCACGCCGGTCTCCCCGGCACCGTCCTGCTGCCCGGCGAAGCAGGGGTGGGGAAGACCCGTCTGCTGCGGGAGTTCCTCGCCGTAGCGCGCCAGCGTGGCGCGACGGCAGTGTCCGGCGCCTGCATGGAGGTCAGCGCAGGGGACCTGCCATTCGTCCCGTTCCGCGGCGTGCTCCGGGAGATGGTCCGGGGTCGACCCGAGCACGAGTGCGAACGGCTGCTCGGGGCCACCTGGCGGGACCTGCACGTCCTCCTCCCGGAGCTGGCCCCCGCGCAGGCATCGGGCGAGGCACGGGGCACCCCGCACGCCTTCGACGTGATGGCCGCGGTCGTCGAGGCCCTCACGCGTGAGTCGCCGCTGGTCCTGGCGATCGACGACGCTCAGTGGGCCGACCAGTCGACCCTCCAGCTGCTGCGCTACCTGCACCCGGCCGACTCTCGCCGCCCGCTGTTGCTGGTCGTCGCCTACCGCAGCGAGGAGCTCCCCCCCGACGCCGCTCGCCGCAAGGCGTTCGAGGAGCTGAGCCGGTCAGCCGACGACGTCATCGCGGTCAGTCCGCTCACTCACGAGCAGGTGGCCGCTCTCGTCGAGACCATCGGCGCCGAGCTGAGCCCCACCTCACTGAGCCGCCTGCAGGACCGGTGCGGCGGCCTGCCGTTCCTGGTCGAGGAGCTGGTCTCGGCCGAGCGCGACGGCCTCACGCGTGGCATCCCGCGGCGGGTCCGCGACGTCGTACGGCTCCGGGCTGGCGCTTTGTCCGCTGACGCGCAACTTGTCACCACCCTCGTCGCCGTGGCGGCCCGGCCACTTCGGCACCGGGTGCTGCAGCACGCCGTGAACCTGCCCTCCCGACGATTCGCCGATGCCCTCGCCGAGTCGCTGTCAGCGCGGCTCCTGACCACCGACGTGGACATCCGCACGTATGCCTTCCACCACGACGTCGCGCGCGAGATCGTGCACGACGACCTGTTCCCCGCGAGTCGGATCGATCTGCACTTCCGGCTCGCAGTCGCACTGCAGTCCGACCTCCGGGTCGACGCGTATGCCGGACGGCTCTGCGAGGTGGCGCACCACTGGCTGCAGACGGACGCCCACGAGGAGCACGCGTTGCGCGCCTCGCTGCTGGCCGCCAGGGCATCGACCCGGGACCACGCGCACCCCGAGGCGCTGCGGCAGTACGCGAATGCCCTCCGGATGTGGTCCCGAGTCGACGATGCCGAGCTGATCTCCGGTACGGACTTCGTGACCCTGAGCATCGAGGCCGCCGAGTCCGGCCACTGGGCCGGCGACACCGGGGCCGCGCTACGACATGTCGATGGGGCTCTTGCGACCGTGGGGAGCGACGACTCAGCCCTCGTCACAGTCCTGCACGAACGTCGCACCCACTACTCGTGGCTGGACAGCGGGCGCCTCGACCGTGGCGGCGACACGCTCGCCCGCCTCGGTTCGGCGGCAACGAGGGAACGCATGCGGGCCAGCGACCTGATGCAGGCCGGACGTTACGCCGACAGCCTCGCTCCCGCCCAGGCGGCTGTGGACCTGGCCCACGCCGCAGGAGTCACCGGGGACGAGATCCGGGCCGGCATCATCCTCGGGGTCGGGCTGGCGTTCACCGGTCACCCCGACGCAGGGATCGCGACCATCGAGTCGGCCCGGGTGCGGGCGATGCGCGACGGCAGCGCGGAGGAGGTGGTGGCGGCGCACGTCAACATGGCCTTCGTTCTGCTGGGCGTCGGCAACATGGAGAAGGCGGCAGAAGTAGCCCTCGCCGGCCTGCGGGAGGCCATCACTCGAGGTGTCGGCGGCTCGGACGGGGCGATCCTGGCCGGGAACGCGGCCGAGGCGCTGGCCAGGCTCGGCCGGCTGGATGAGGCGGCGAAGGTGGTTCATGACGGACTGACCCATCACCCGCCTCCCGCACTCAGGTCCTTCCTCATGCTGACCGGAGCCGAGGTGGACGTCCTCCGGGGCCGTCTGAGCGACGGCGCAGCCGCGCTGGACGACATCGTGGAGCGCGGCCTTCTTGACGACTTCCAGTTCCAGCAGCAGATGCGGGCCGTGGAGGCGGAGCTGCAACTGTGGGATCCGGCCTCCTCGAGGCATTGGGTGCTCGACGACCTGCGAGCCGGGCTCGGCTCCAGCATCGCCGCTGACGCCGGCGACGAGGATGTTCTGCTCACGGCACGCCTGCTCTGGCTGGGAGTCCGTGCCGATGCCGACTCACGCAGTCGGGCCGAGGTGTCGGCGGACGCGGCTCGGCTTCAGGCCCTCGTCGCAGATGGCGAAGGTCTGTGCGACCGAGCCGGTGCCTTGCCCCTGCGCGTCGAGGCTGTCGGGGTACGGCAACAGCTGGACAGGTACCTGCACCTCATCGAGGGTGAGATGTCGCGGTTGCGCGCCGAACCCGACCCGGGGCCCTGGGAACGAGCAGCGCGGCGGGCAGCTGACGACCCGTACCTCATGGCTTACGCCCTGTGGCGCAAGGGCTCCGCCCTACGCGCCCTCCGGCGAAGACGCGAAGCGACGCAAGCGTTTCGAGAGGCTCACCAGGTCGCCGATCGGACCGGGCTCCGAGCCGTTGTGTCAGCCGTGGTGGCGGCAGCGCACTCGCTCGGGATCGGCTTGGACCACACGGCTGATCTGCGGCCCTCGCGTCCAGACCGGCCGTTCAACCTCACCACGAGGGAGCTGGAGGTGCTGGGGCTTCTGGTGAGGGGGGCGACGAACCGACGTATCGCCACAGCACTCAGGATGACCGAGAAGACAGCAAGCGTGCACGTCTCGCACATCCTCACCAAGCTCTCCGTGAACAGCCGGGGAGAGGCCGTCGCACGGGCCTACGAGGTAGGACTCGCCCGTTCTCCCGTCAACACGGGTGACTGAGCTTCTTGCTCGGATCCGCCAGGTCCACCAGCTCCGGGTCGCCGTACTGACGCATCACCTCGAAGGAGACACCCGGTTCCTGCAGCGCCGGTGGACGTTCGGTCATCGCCTCGGCGATCCGCAGTCGGTCGGCGGTCAACGCGAAGACGTCGCGGTACTGCGTGACGAGCTCGAACACGATGTCGGTCTCGGTGTACCGGTTACCGAGCCAGCGGGGCACGGCGACGTCAGCACCGAAAGTTGCCTTGGTAGGAAGGGTCTCGTAGAGCCAACGGAGCAGTCGATCGGCTCGCCCGACCTCACCGGGGTTCAGGGGGCTGCCGCTCGGGAGCGTGAACCTCGTGCGCAACTCGTAGCGCATCTCCGGCCCCTTCCGGTTGACGCCGACCTGCAACGGGACTTACCTGAAGGTGGCAGTCTCCCGTCGCCAGCCTCATCCCGTCACCCGACGAGCGCAAGGGGGCACCGTGGACAGGTGGAGCGTCATCGTCTGGGCTGCGGTGACCAGCGATCTGGAATCCGCGATCCAGGCAGACCTCATGGAGGCGTGGACTGCCCTGAAGGCCCTCGACGCGGGCGAGGACCTTCATGTGCACGTCTTCCTGAACGGTCCCCGTGACACGTCGCTCGGGATCCGCTCCTGGCCCGAGCCCGGGGCCGGGAAGCAAGCCGATGCGACAGCCGCCGACATGCTGAAGGACGCTCTGCAGGACACCACGTGCTGGGCGGACCCGGGGCGCAAGCGGCTGCTCGTCCTGTGGGGACACGGCAACCGGGCCTTTCCCACCGGCGAGATCGTCTCCCGCGTGCAGCTCGACGCCCTCCTGCCCGACGTCCCGTCACCGGAGCGGGTCGCCGAGTCCATCCGGCAGTCGCCCGACATCATCGGCTACGACGCCTGCCGGATGGCCTCGCTGTCGACCGTCCGAACGTTTGCGCAGGTCTGCCCGAAGGCCGTCTTCGTGGGCTCGATGGTCCCCGAGCCTGCGAGTGGGTGGCCCTACTTCCAGCTGCTGCGGTCCCTTCGGCAGGGCTGGGACAAGTACGCGGTCGCCACCGCGCTGGTCGAGGCCTACGCAGCCTCGGTCGACACGAGCGACTGGTGCATGGTCGCCCTTGACCTGGCCAAGGTCGCAGCGCATGACGGGTCGCCCGGACTGGAGGCGGCTCTGGCGAAGCTGACGGGATCGACACCCCCCGGTGCCGTCGAGTTCTACTCCGCTGCGGAAGGCGCTGACCTGCTCGACGACACCAACCTGGTGGACTTGGGCGCCCTCATGCGACGCCTCGACCTCGTCGGATCTCGGCCCATGGCGACGGCAGTCCGCGCGGCCCTGCTCGAGACCGTCATCGCCCGACGGGCCGGCGGCAGCCTCGTCGGCAGGGACGGTGTCGCGGTCCAGGTCGAGCTCCCGCCCGCAGTCCTGCCCGACGCGTCGTGGACGGACCCACCGGACTGGGTCCAGGTACTTCCGGAGCTCGCGCCACCCGAGCGTCCGGGATAAGGCTGCTGCCCCCGCCGGCTAGGCAGGATGCCGGAGGCCGCCGCACGCTGACGGCCGGACGCTGCGGGCATGACCTTCACCAGCCAGCAGCAGCTCGACCCGGCCGACACCAGTGCCCGGCGACGTGGCGTCTCGGTGGCCCTGGCCGCCGCGGCGGTCGCGGCAGCCGTCACCGCCGGCCCGACCGCGCTCACGGTCGCCCGGGCCGGCACCAACCTGCCCACCACAGCGGTCGCGGTTGCCTGGGGACGCGCCCACGACGGCCGCTGCGACGTGCACGGTGACCTCACCGTGACCTGCGCGTCGATGCACGGTGGCTATGCCCACGCCGGCACCACCTTCGGCAACACCTGGTTGTACGGCGACCTGGGCGGGCCGGACCGGCACCGGCACGAGTCGCGGCACTCCGACCAGTGGGCCATGTTCGGGGTCACCTTCCCGGCCCTGTACGGCACCGAGTGCGCCCGTACCGGCGGCGACGCCCACCGCAACGTCTTCGAGCGGTGGGCCGGGCTGCGCGACGGGGGCTATTCCACCCGCTGACCGCCGGACAGCAGGAGGGCCCGGTCCGAGAGATCGGACCCGGCCCTCCTGTGCTGTGACCGGCCGTTGGGCGCAGGTGCGGTCAGCCGCCGGCGCCGACGACGATGACCACCAGGAAGCCGGCCGTGACGGCAAGGCTGGCCCAGACCAACCGGAGCGCCGTGCGCGAGGCGCGGCGGGCGCCCTCGACGTCGCCTGCTGCCAGCCGGGTCCGCACATTGCCGGCGCAGACGACGGCGGCGACCCCGGTCGGGGCGAAGCAGACCAGGGTGCACACGACGGCGGCAACCAGGTGGCTGCGCACCTGCTCCGGTGCACCGGGGGCGGTCGTAGTGAGTGGCTGACGTTGGGTCTCGACGAAGATCATGCCCCGACGGTCGCGCCGAGCGCGCCTCCCAGCGTCCGGCGATCTCCTTAGCAGCTGCCGCCGGCACCCTTACCAGGAGCCGCCGCCACCGCCGCCGCCACCGCCGCCGGACGAGCCGCCGCTGAAGCCGGATCCGCCGGACGACGACTGGGTGGCGGCCGCGAGCGAGCTGGACGCGGTGGAGGTGAAGCCGTTCATCGACTCGCCGAAGTGGGTCGGGTCCCAGCCGTTCGGCCCGGCGTACCAGCCGACGGCGCTCGCCGAGCCGGCCGCGGCGGCCAGCGGGCCGAACACCCGCACCCACCGCTCGGTCTCGCCGAAGACGACGGCGTACGGCAGGTACCGGCTGAAGATGTCAGCGCCCTCCTCGAACCGCAGCTGCTCGGCCTCCGCGGTCCGGACGTACTCGCGGAAGCCGCGCGCCTGCGCGAGGACGGCCGACCCCTTGGCCGTCCGGGCCGGCATCCGGCCGGCCGCGAGCAGCGCCGCGATCCCGACCAGCGTGACCGCGATGCCCACCGGCGCCCAGTGCAGCCGGCTGACCAGGGTGAACGACAGCCAGCCTCCGCCGCCGGCGAGCACGATCCCGAGCACCCGCCAGGCACCGCGCACCTTGTCCGGCCGGCCGCGGAACCAGCCGGCCTCGGTGACGTCCTGGTAGAGGGCCGTCTGCACGGCCGACATCCGGGCGGCGAACTTCTTCTTCAGGGCCGAGATGAGCACCTGGTCGCCGGTCTCGAACAGCCCGTCGTAGAGCTTGCGCTCGTAACCCAGCAGCTCGCCCTGACCGCCGGCGAGCTTCTCCAGCCGCCAGTCCCGCGAGGAGAACCGGTGCGGCCGCTCCAGCTCGACGATCCGCAGGTGACCGCGGACCGCGAGGTCGACGATGGTCGCGGTGACGTCGACGACGTTGGCCTCCTCGTCGAGCAGCGTGCCGATCTGGCCGGGGCGCAGCCCCACCGGCGGCTGGAACTGCACCGCGACCGCGCCACGATTCACCAGCGGAACCGGCTCGTCGGGGCTCCCCTCGGGGGACGTGAGCCCGGGGGTGAGCCCGGCGTAACGGCGGTCCCGGCCCCGGGTGCCCACCAGCCAGGCCAGCCCGGCGAGTCCGGGCACCAGGATCAGCCCCGCCAGCGTGCCGGTCAGGGCGGTGGGCGTCAGCGCCCGGCGCAGGGTGGGTCGCTCCACGAGGCGCGGGCCGGTGGCCGTCACCGACCCCTTCGGCAGCCCGACCACCACGGTGAGCGCGTCGTACGCCGCCAGGCCGGCCGGCTGCCCGAAAGTGACCCGGGCGCCGGAGGCCGCGGCACTGCCGCAGGGCAGGCTGCTGCCGCTCGGCCCGGCGAAGCAGGCCTGCTGGGTCGCCGGCTGAGGCGTCACGACCACCACCGACGCCGACGAGATCGGCACGGCCCACTCGATGCCGATCGCGTTCCAGTACAGCTCGTCGTGGTCGCGGAAGGCGTTCAGTGCGCCGTCGACGGTGTAGCTGATGAGGTAGTCCTGACGGCCGCTCACGGTCTTGTCGGGGTTGCCGACGCGCAGCGTGGTCGTGCCGCCGGACGAGCTGCGGTCGACCTCGGTCGGGGCACCGGTGGAAGAGGTGACCTGCACATCGCCGAGGTCGTAGACGCGGTCGTTGTCCTTGTCGAACGGCACCCGGGTGGGGATGCTGCGCAGGATGCCGTGCCGCTGGTTGGGCCCGAAGTCGTACGCGATCGATTCCGACACCCCGAGGGTGCCGTCCTCGTGAACCGTCAGCGTCACGTCGTAGGACGTGATGCTCTCGCCGACATCGGCACCCGCCGGTGCAGCACCGACGAGGAGCAGCCAGCCGACCACCGCGAGCACGGCACCGACCCGGCGCACTAGGAGTCCTTGCCGCTGCTCCGGCGGGACAGGGCACGCTGCATCTCCCGCTTGGACTGCTTCTCGGCCAGCGCCTGCCGCTTGTCGTAGCTGCGCTTGCCGCGCGCCAGTGCGATCTCGACCTTGGCCTTGCCGTCCTTGAAGTAGAGGGCGATCGGGATCATGGTCACGCCACCCTCCTTCGTCTTGCCGATCAGCCGGAGGATCTCGGCGCGGTGCAGCAGCAGCTTGCGCTCGCGGCGCGGCGCGTGGTTGGTCCAGGTGCCCTCGGTGTACTCCGGGATGTGGACCCCGGCCAGCCACATCTCGCCGTCGCGGATGTGCGCGTAGCCGTCGACCAGGTTGGCGTGCCCGGCCCGGAGCGACTTCACCTCGGTGCCGGTGAGGACCAGGCCCGCCTCGTAGACGTCGTCGATGTGGTAGTCGTGGCGCGCCTTGCGGTTCTGCGCCACCAGCTTGCGTCCGGTCTCCTTCGGCATCAGCCACGCCCCCGCGGACCGAGCGCCGGACCGAGCGCGGCGACCAGGCCGGTGAGGACGTCGACGGCGCGCCGCTCGGCGACCTCAGGGGCCGCACCCGGCGGCACCAGGACGTCGGGCTCGATGCCGACACCCTCCAGGCTGCGGCCGGAGGGCGTGAGGTAGCGGCCGACGGTCAGCTCGAGGGCCGACCCGTCGGAGAGCGTGGACGGTTCCTGCACGGAGCCCTTCCCATAGGTACGGGTGCCGACGACGACAGCACGGTTGCGGTCCTGCAGCGCGCCGGCCACCACCTCGGCGGCACTGGCGGTGGCCGGGTTCACGAGCACGACGAGCGGGGTGGCGGTGTCACCACCCTCGAACGCGTCGAGGGTACGGGCCTTACTGGCACGTCGCTCGTAGGACACCACGGGGCCGCCGTCGAGGAAGACCGAGGCGACCGAGACGGCCTCGTCGAGCAGGCCGCCGGGGTCGTCGCGCAGGTCCAGCACCACGCCGCGCGGCCGGCGGGCCGACTCGGTCGCCATCGCCTGCGCCACTTCCCGGCCGACCCCGCGGGTGAACGCGGTCACGGCGATCCGGGAGATGCCGCCGGCCAGCCGCTCGACCGTCACGTCGGCACTGCTGAACGTCGCCCGGGTGAGCGTCACGGTGCGGGTCGCCGAGCCGCGGCGGACGGCGATCACGACCGTGCTCGCCGCGGCCCCGCGCAGCAGTCCGGCGACCGTCGGCACGTCGGCAGCCGTGACGTCGGTGCGACCGACGCGGACCACCACGTCGCCGGCCAGCAGCCCGGCCCGCTCAGTGGGCGATCCGGGCTGGACGCTTCCCACCTCGACCCCGCCGGCCGCCGCGCCGGACGTCGAACCCCGCAGCCAGAGCCCGACACCGGACCAGCGGCCCTCGAGCGCCGACTGGAAGGAGGTGAACTCGGACCGGCCGTAGTAGGTGGACCAGCGGTCGCCGAGCGTCCGCAGCATCCCCTCGACCGCCGCCCGCTCCAGCGCGTCTCGGTCGACCGGCCGGGCGGCCCGGCTGGCGATCCGGTCGGCCGCCTCGTCGATGACCCCGTCCCGCTGCGGGGCCGGCGCCGCGCTGTCCGAGCCGACGACCCCGGTGACCACGCCTCCCACGAACGCCACTGCCACCGCGGCCAGCAGCCCGGCGACGCGCAGCACCCGGCGCCCGGCGATCACCGGGCAAGTCTAGGGCGGCGCCGGGGCGGAGGTCCCCGCTTAGAGCCAGCCCATGGGGTTGGTGGTGCCGCCGTTGACGTAGACCATGAAGTGCAGGTGGCAGCCGGTCGAGTATCCGGCGCCGTACATGCCCTCCCCGCCGCCGCTGTAGCCGATGACCTCGCCGCGGCTGACGTGCGCGCCGTAGCCGGCGGTGAAGCTCATGAGGTGGTTGTAGCTGGTGGCCAGTCCGGCGCCGCGGACCACGCCGTGGTCGATGACCAGCTGGTTGCCGTAGCCGATGGTCAGCGCAGCCTGGATCACCGTGCCGGATGCCGCGGCGCGCACCGGGGTGCCGCAGCCGACGCCGAAGTCGGTGCCGTCGTGCAGCTTGTAGACGCCGGTGACGGGGTGCACCCGCATGCCGTACGGCGACGTGATGGGCGCCTGAACCGGGTAACCGAGCGCACCGCTGCCACCGCCGCTGGTGTACGACGTGCGCGCGCGCGCCGCTGCGCGGCGGGCCGCTGCCTGCCGGCGCTGGAGGACACGGCTCAGACGGGCCGACTCGGCACGCATCTGGTTGTAGCGCACCTCCTCGGCCGCCTTCTCCCGCTCGATCGCGGCGACGGCCGACCCGCGCTCGGAGATGAGCGTCTCGACGGCGTGCTGCGCATCCAGTGCCTGCGCCTGCAGACCCGCGATCCGCGCGACCAGGGCCTCCTGCTCGCGCTTCATGCCGGTCAGCTGCTGGCGCTTGGCGACCAGCGTGGCTCGCTGGGCAGCGAGGTCCGCCCGCGCGACCGCGAGCCCGTCGAGGGTGTTTCCCTCCGACCGCAGCGCGTTCTGCACGAGGACCAGTCGGGTCGCGAACTCGTCCGGGCTCTGCGACTGCAGGACCACGGCCAGCTCGCCCATCCCGCCGGACTGGTAGGACGAGCGCGCGATCCGGCCGATCAGCGCCTGGCTGCTGGCGATCGAGGTGAGGGTCTCGCGGATCTGGGCCCGGGCGGCCCGCACCTCGGCCCTGGCGCCGTCGAGCTTCAGACCGATGATGCGGTCGCGTTCCTGCGCCGCGACCAGCCGGCCGTGCACCTTCGCGACCCGGGCGTGGGCCGCCGGCAGCTTGCCCTCAGCCCGGTCCAGCGCCGCGCCGGCCCGACGGAGCGACGCCGAGGTCTCGTCAAGGTCGCCGCGGAGGCTGTGCAGCGCCTTGTCGATCTGGGCCTTCTTGTGCTGCTCGTCGGCGGCCTGGGCCGGCCCGAGCAGGCCGAGCACGAGGGCCGGCACGGCGACGAGGGCCAGCAGGCGACGGGCTCGCACGGTGGGGCTCCGGTCGGTCGACAGCAGGGGTCGGTGTCCTTATCGGCGCGTCCGGACCCGGGCTGAGCCTGGGAACGGACGAACTATCTGAGATCGGGCCGTTCCGGGTGGGGCAGGTGTGACAGATGGGACGGAACCGACCGGTCCGAGACTAGGTCATGAGGGCGCGGGAACGTGGAAGGTCGCACGCGCGCCACGCCGACCAGCGGTGGGACCACCCACCCGGAGCAGCGTTCGCGCCGGTCCGGCGGCCGGCCCGGTCAGACCCGCAGGTACTTGAACAGGGCGAAGAAGGAGGCCAGTGCCGCCAGGGCGACCCCCGCGACCACGACGATCCCGCTGCTCAGCCACACGGCGTCCCAGCCGATGAAGCGGGCGATCGGGAAGTTGGGGGCCAGCAGCTTGTCCACCAGGACCGACTTGATGAGCACGAACGACCCGGACGCGAGCACCGCTCCGAGCAGGCCGGAGATGGCACCCTCGAGCAGGAACGGCAGCTGGATGGAGAAGTTCGACGCGCCGACGAGCTTCATGATCCCGGTCTCGCGCCGCCGGCTGAACGCGGCGACCCGGATGGTGTTCACGATCAGGGTCACCGACACCAGGATCATCAGCAGGGCCAGGCCGGTGGCGAACCACTGCACCCAGTTGAGCACCTTGAAGAATTTCTCCAGCAGGGCCTTCTGGTCCTGCACCTCGTCGACTCCCGGTCGGCCGGCGAACGCGCTGGCGATGATCGGGAACTCTTGGGGGTCGGAGAGCTTGACCCGGTAGGACTCCGGCATTTGGTCCGGCGTCACGTTGTCGACGATCGCGGAGTTCTTGAACTGCTCCTTGAAGTGGATGAAGGCCTGCTGCTTGGACTCGTAGTAGACCTTGTCCACCTCGGGCAGCTTCTGCAGGTCGGCGCTGATCGAGTCGCGCTGGTCCTGGGTCACCTCGCCGCCGGCGCAGGACCCGGCGGTGCCTTCGGCCGGGTCCGGACCGCAGAGGAAGATCGACACCTCGACCTTGTCGTACCAGAAGTCCTTCATGACGCTGACCTGCTGGTTGAACAGCACGGCGGTGCCGAGGAAGCCCAGGGACACAGCCGTGGTGACGATCATGGCGACGGTCATCGTGAGGTTCCGGCGCAGGCCGATACCGATCTCGTTGACGATGAAGGTCGCGCGCATGTCCTGTCCTACCGTCCGTGTCGCCGGGCTGGTCGGGGCTCACCGGGTCCTACGCCGGGTGCCTGCCCTCCTGTGTACCTGCTGGTCAGTGCGAGTAGCCGTAGACACCCCGGGACTGGTCGCGGACGAGGCGGCCGGACTCGAGCTCGATCACCCGACGGCGCATCTGGTCGACGATGTCGTCGTCGTGGGTGGCCATGACCACCGTGGTGCCGGTGCGGTTGATCCGGTCGAGCAGCCGCATGATGCCTACGCTGGTCAGCGGGTCGAGGTTGCCGGTGGGCTCGTCGGCGATGAGGATCATCGGGCGGTTGACGAAGGCGCGCGCGATGGCGACCCGCTGCTGCTCGCCGCCGGACAGCTCGTCGGGGCGGCGCCGCTCCTTGCCCTTGAGGCCGACCAGGTCGAGGACCTCGGGCACGACCTTGAGGATCTGCTGGCGCGGGCGGCCGATGACCTCGAGGGCGAACGCGACGTTCTCGGACACGGTCTTGTTGGGCAGCAGCCGGAAGTCCTGGAACACCGTGCCCACCTGCCGGCGCAGCGCGGGCACCTTCCAGCTCGAGAGCCGGGCGAGGTCCTTGCCGGCCACGTGCACCTCACCGCTCGTGGCGCGCTCCTCCTTGAGCACCAGTCGCAGGAACGTCGACTTCCCCGAGCCGGACTGACCGACGAGGAACACGAACTCGCC
Organism: Actinomycetes bacterium; assembly: GCA_038246545.1. GTDB lineage: Bacteria > Actinomycetota > Actinomycetes > JACCUZ01 > JACCUZ01 > JBBRVW01. The sequence goes on from JBBRVW010000008.1 coordinate 97,562, forward strand.
CTTGCCGATCTCGACCGAGACGTCGTTGAGTGCCGGCCGGGTCTGGTTCGGGTAGATCTTGCTGACGTTCTGCAGGCGGATCACGAAGGCATCACTACCGGGCGTCGGAGGGGTCGCAGGCCACGGGTGTGCATCGGCCTGTCCTGCCGCCCACTGTACGCAGCGCACGACGAGGGGCCCCGGACATCCGGGGCCCCTCCGCCGTGTCGTGCCGGGTGGATCAGCCGCCCAGGGCGGTCCTGCGACGCCGGCCCGCGGTCGGTCGCGCGCTCCCGAGCAGGAGGAGCCCGCCACCCAGCGCCACCAGCAGCAGGGCTGCCGTGGTGATCGCCCCGAGGGAGCCGGCGCCGGTGTGCGGGAGCTGGGTGCCCTCGGTGGCCGGCGGCTTGGGACCGTTCTTGACGCCCTCGACGGCGACGATCGGCGTCTCCACCTCGTTGGACTGCACCGCGGGCACCTGCGTCGAGCTCACCGAGCCGGTGTTGACGATGGTGACGGCGGGGAGCCCCCCGTCCGCGTCCGCCTCGGGCTTGTCGATCGTCACCGCGAAGTGCACGGTCCTGGTGGTGCCGGCCGCCATGTCGCCGATCACCCAGGTGATCACGCCGTTGGTGGCTGTCACCGACGAGCAACCACCGTCACAGGTCGCCGTCCCGGTCTGGTAGGTGGTGCCGGCCGGCACCGCGTCCGTCACGGTCACCCCGGTCTGGGCCGAGTTGCCCGAGGACGTCACGGCCAACCCGTAGGTCAGGGTGTCGCCGAAGGCCGCAGGGCCGGTCGGGAAGACCGACTTCACGACGGACAGGCCCGTGGTCGGCGGCACCACCGTTGCCGGCGGCACGACCGTTGTCGGCGGCACGACGGCCGGGCAGGCGGCCGGCGCGGTCGCGCTCGCCAGGTCGACCGCCGGTCCGGACGCCGGCACGTACCGGAGCACCAGGCTGGCGCCGGCGGGGACCGCGATGCCGGTCTGGCCGCTGGTCACCGGCTGAGTCGTCCCGTTGACGGCGAGGGCGAACGAGCCGCCGGTCGCCGACCCCTGGCTCAGGGTCCCGACGTCCACCGAGGCGCCGGTGGCCGTGCAGTGCGTCACCAGCGGACCCCCCGCGGGCGGGGTGACCACAGGTGCCGGGCAGGCCTTGGGAGCGGTGGCGGTCTGCTCGACGTGCGAGGTGCCCCCGAGCTTCCAGACGAGAGCGAGGCTCGACTCCGCGGGGACCTGGACGACGGCCCCGCTCGAGACGGCCTGGCTGGCCCCGTTGACGCGCAGCGTCCAGGTGACGCCCGCCTCGTGGCTGAGGGTGCCGACCGTGACCACGGCCCCGTCCTCGTCGCAGACCACCGTGAACGACCCGGAGGCGTTCACCGGCGGTGTGCATCCCTTGCCACCGTTGCGGTGGTCGATCAGGCCGGCGATCCGCACGTCGTCGTAGTGCGGCACCGGGCCGTCCACGCCGTCGTAGCGGGTGCCGCCCCAATAGAGGTCGGTCTGGTAGTAGCAGGACGGCTGGTCCACGACCAGCGTGCCGGACGTGTGGGTGCGGTCGATGGTGACGACGTCGTGGTCGACGAAGACCTGGGTCCCGCTGGTGGGCCAGGTCGGGCCACCCGTCTGGTAGGAGTTGAGCGAGACCACCTTGGTCACGCCCTCGCACAGCGGCAGCGACCCGGTGTAGGCGACGGCCGCGTGGAAGTTGTCGGTCACGTAGTGAGCCGAGACGTCAGCCGTCGTGATGGTGTCGGCACACTTCGGGGGCGGCGGCTGCTCCTCGCAGGCGACGACGGTCACGGGACCGTCGAGGGTGACGAACGAGCCCGCGTCCCCGAGTCGCACCTGCAGCGCGATGGTGCTGCCCACGGCCGCACCGGGCACGGTCACGCCGGCCGGCGCCTCCAGCGCCGACTCGGTCGTGGCGATGTCGGACGCGCTGTCGCCGGTGACGACGTGCAGGCGGTACTGGGCGTTCTTGGCGCCATCGCTGTCGACGTCCGCGGTGACCGCGAGCGCGCCCTGGGACGGCAGGCACGGCACGTTCAGGTCGCCGGAGGGCTGGGGCACGACGACAACCGGCGGGGTGAGGGTGCCGCAGTCCGCCTTGCTCTTGATGGAGCCGTCGTAGGTGTGCACCTTTCCGGCCGCGTCGGTGTAGTCACCGATCAGGTCGCGCTTGGCGTCGCCTGCGTGCACCGTGGTGCCGCGCCAGACGCCGTCGCTCTTCCAGGTCTTGTTCGGGTTGTCGCGGTGCTGCAGGTGCCCCTTGAGCTTGACCGAGTCGTCGTCGACGGTGATGAAGACGTAGGGGTTGGTGTCGCTGCTGGTGGCGTGGCACACGTTGACCGGGGTGTGCCCCTTCTCCGGCACGGCGCAGGCGGTGCTGTCACCCTCGAAGCTCTTGGTCCAGCCCTCGGAGCCGGTGGGGTCGTCGTGCGCGGTGACGACGACCGTGTAGTGGTAGCTCGCGTACTTGTCCGGGGCGTCGAAGGTGTCGTGGTAGCTCTTGCCGAAGTCGGTGTCGTCCACGACGTCGCCCGCGACGGTCACCGTCACATGGTTGATGCCGCCGGTGTTGTACGCGGTCAGCGAGACCGCGAGCTGGTCGCAGTCGGCCGTCACGGCGGGCACGTGCGCGCTCGCGGACACGGCGACGACACCCCCGAGGACGACGAGACCGAGCGCGAGCAGCGCGCTAAGCAGGGCCCTGACCCGGCCCGTCCTGACATCGTGCAGTCGACTTCCGTGCATGACATACCCCTCCACCGCATAGGGGCCGGTCTCACCACTGGCTCCCCGCGACCGTCCCGGAAGCGTGCCCGGGCGGTGACCGTGTGTGATCGCGGTTCGACGCCTTCCCCATCCCTGTCGTGCACCGTGACTGTAAGTGATCAGGTCATGGTCGAGTCAAGATTCCGTGCTCAAATCACCCGTTTGGCGGCAAGGACGACCTGTCCGACCGCGTGCGCAGGGCACCCGCGAGGGGCCCGACCACCGGGTTCGACGGCGTCTCACCCACCTGCTCGACCGGACCTAGCCGGCCTTCTCGACCTGCTTGCGCCAGCGGATGCCGGCCTCGATGAAGTCGTCGATCTCGCCGTCGAGCACCGCGCCGGTGTTGCCGGTCTCGTGCTCGGTCCGGAGGTCCTTGACCATCTGGTACGGGTGCAGCACGTAGGAGCGCATCTGGTTGCCCCAGGAGCCGCCGCTGTCGCCCTTGAGGGCGTCCATCTCGGCCTTCTCCTCCTGCTTGCGGACAAGGAGCAAGCGTGACTGCAGCACCCGCAGCGCGGCGGCCCGGTTCTGGATCTGCGACTTCTCGTTCTGGCAGGACACGACGATCCCCGTGGGGATGTGGGTGATGCGCACGGCCGAGTCGGTCGTGTTCACCGACTGTCCACCGGGGCCCGACGAGCGGAACACGTCGATCCGCATCTCGTTCTCGGGGATGTCGATGTGGTCGACCTGGTCGACCACCGGGAGCACCTCGACGCCGGCGAAAGACGTCTGGCGGCGGCCCTGGTTGTCGAACGGCGAGATCCGTACCAGGCGATGCGTCCCCTGCTCGACGGACAACGTCCCGTAGGCATAGGGGACGCTCACCTGGAAGGTCACCGACTTCAGCCCGGCCTCTTCGGCGTAGGACGTGTCGAGCACGTCGGCGGGGTAGTCGTGCCGCTCGGCCCACCGCAGGTACATGCGCATCAGCATCTCGGCGAAGTCCGCGGCGTCGACGCCACCGGCCTCGGCCCTGATCGTCACGAGCGCCTCGCGCTGGTCGTACTCCCCCGAGAGCAGGGTGCGGACCTCGAGCTCGCCGAGGGTCTTGCGGATCGAGGCGAGCTCGACCTGCGCCTCGGCGAGGGTGTCGGCGTCGCTCTCGTCCTCGGCCAGCTCGAACAGGACCACGAGGTCGTCGAGCCGACGGCGCAGCGACTCGACCCGGGTCAGCTCGCCCTGGAGGTGCGACAGACGGCTGGTGACCTTCTGCGCGTGCTCCTGGTCGTCCCAGAGGTCCGGGGCTGCGGCCTGCTCGTTGAGGTCGGCGAGGTCCCGGCGCATCTCGTCGAGGTCGAGGACCGACTCGATGCTGCCCAGGGTGGTGTCGAGCTCCTTGAGCTCGTCGGAGACGTCGACGGCTGCCACGTGCAGGAAGCGTACGCGACAGCGGCGACCCGCCCGGCTCAGTGCCGCTGTGGCACCACCCCCGCGGCGCCACCGTTGCTGGCGACGTAGACCAGCCGGTCCCCGGCTTGCAGGAGCCGGCAGTCGGCGTTGTCGTACGCCAGCGTGCGGTCGCCTCGGACGACGGCGAGGACAGGGGCTCCGGTCGTCTGCGGCGGCCGACCGACCTCGTCGGGGGTGATGTCGCGCTCGAGCAGGTCGAGCCCGGTGCCTACGGCGATGAGGTCCTCGACGACAGCGACCGCACGAGGGCTCTCGGTGGCCAGGCCGAGCAGCCGGCCGGCCGCGTCGGAGGTCGTGATGACCGAGTCGGCGCCGCTCTGCACCAGCAGGTCGGCGTTCTCCTCCTCGCGGACGGCGGCGACCACGACCGCGTCCGGTGCCAGCTGGCGGACCGTCAGCGTGGTGAGCACCGCGGTGTCGTCGCGGTTGACCGCCACCACGACCGCCTTGGCCCCGGAGACCTCTGCCTCCCTCAGGACGGCGTCGCTGGTCGACGAGCCGAGCACGGTGACCAGCCCGTCGGCGGCGGCCAGCCGCAGCGCGTCCGGGTCGGTCTCGACGATGACGACGTGGTCGATCGGCACGTGCTGCTGCCGTAGTGCCCGGACCGCGCTTCGGCCCTTGGTGCCGTATCCGCAGACGACGACGTGGTCCTGCACTCGAGACCTCCAGCGGGCGACCTTGAACCGGTCGCGAGAACGCTCGGTCAGCACCTGGATGGTGGTGCCGACGAGCACGATGACGAACAGGAAGCGCATCGGTGTGACGACGAGCGCGTTGGTGAGCCGGGCCGAGGTCGAGATCGGCGTGATGTCGCCGTAGCCCGTGGTCGAGAGGGTGACGGTCGTGTAGTACAGCGCGTCGACGACGGACAGGTGACCGTCTGCGGCGTCTCGGTAGCCGTCCCGCTCGACGAGCACGACCAGCCAGTTGATGAGGACCACGCCGAGCGCGATGCCGACCCGGCGACCGATCGCTGTCAGCGGCGCGACGGGCGCGCCCCGCGGCAGGCGCAACGTCCATCGCTGCTCGTCCACGTGCACATTGAGCCACATCGGGCCGATCGGTGGGTTCACCTGGTGCGCACGAGCCACTACGTGTGGTGCAGAAACCTGGGTGGATCCCATGATCTGCATCACTTTTCGCTGTTCGGGGCCGATTTTGTTCAGGTTCACGCGTCGACGTGCCGCAAGGTAGGTACAGCAAGTCCTCGCCGCGCAAGGCGGGGCCACGATCGCGGACGCCGAGCCCTGCCACCCGCGAGAGTGCCGATCGTTCGTCGCTGTGGCAGGGACGGAGAACCCGAGCAAGCCGGTCGCGCACGCTGCGACCTCGGGGTGAAGCCGCGAGAGCGGCAGGGCACCTTCGACGCCCTAACCCGACAGGTCACTCTTCGCAGGCGGTACCGAAGGAACGCATGTCCGCGACACGCTTCGCCCCTGTCCGCCTGCTCACGAGCCTCACGGTCGTGCTCGCGCTCGCCGCCACGATGTTCGTGATGTCGGCGCTCAGCCCCAGCACCACGAAGGCCTCGGCGGCCCTGGTCTCCGCGGCCAAGGCCAACACCGCGGCCGACTGGGCCCGCAGCCGCAAGGGCTCGCCGTACCAGTACGGCGCCACCGGCCCGAACCGCTTCGACTGCTCCGGTCTGACCCGGTGGGCCTACGCGCACGTCGGCAAGTCCCTGCCGCACTCGTCGGCCGGCCAGGTCCGCGACGTCAAGCGCATCTGGCACCGCGGTAACGTCCGCCGCGGCGACCTGGTGTTCTTCACCAGCCGCGGCAGCGTCTACCACGTCGGCATCTACGCCGGCCACGGCGAGATCTGGCACGCCTCAGTTCCCGGGACGCCGGTGAAGCGCGACCGGATCTGGTCGAGCAGCGTTTTCTACGGCCGGGTGAGGTAGCCGTCCCGCACGGCTACCGGGGCCGCGCGAGACCCAGCCGTCCGCTGCCGAGCCCCGGGAACGCCGCGGACGCCGGCACCCCGCACCGCCTCTCGAGCAGCTCGGCCAGCACTGCGCGGTAGTCGTTCGCGGCCGGCAGGTCGCCGGCGTCCAGGGCCGCCGGCGCGAGGCCGCGCCACGCGCCGTGCACCCGGCCGCCCACCACGCCGCCGCCGAGCAGCAGCATCGCGTTGCCGTGGCCGTGGTCGAGGCCGCCGGAGGCGTTCTCCTCGACGCGACGACCGAACTCCGAGAGCGTCACGAGGTTCACGCCTGCCATCGCCGGCCCGAGGTCGGTGGCGAACGCCGCCAGCGCCGCACCGAGCTCGGTGAGCTGCTGCGTCATCCAGCCGCCGCCGACCCGGCCGAGACCCTGGTGCATGTCCCAGTCACCGAAGTCGACGGTGGCGACCCGCAGGCCGACTCCGGCCTTGATGAGCTGCGCGACGTCGCGCAGCGCGGAGCCGAGGTCGCCGTGGGGATAGTCGGCACCGGCGGCCGGGACGTAGTCGGTGTCCTGGAGCGCGGCCGCGGTCCCGAGCGCGCCGAGGGTCAGGCGAGCCGGCGTGGCGACCTCGGTGCGGGCACCGCGGTGCATGGCGGCCAGCGCAGCAATCCAGCGGGCCCGTTCCTCGGCGTCGTCGGCGCCGGCGAGCGAGAAGTCGTCGACCGAGCCGATGAGCAGCTCCGGCGCCGGCCCGAGGAGCGCGCGCTGGTTGGCGTCGGAACCCACGCCGACCGTCGCAAAGGCACCGCCGGGGCCTTGCGCCGAGCTGACCCGGTCCAGCCAGCCGGTGCGGACGCCGGAGCCGGGCGCGGCCCGCTCCATCTCCTCCATCGCCTGGAAGTGCGACCGGGTGGGGTCCGGCTGCCCGACCGCGTGCACGACGCCGAAGGACCCGGCGTCCCAGAACGGCTTGAGCGGCGCGAGCGCCGGGTGCAGGCCGAACGTGGCGTCCAGCGGCAGCAGCTCGCCGGCGGGGATGCCGATGCCGGGACGGGCCGCGGCGTAGGCCGGGTCGGCGGCCGGCACGACGGCGGACAGGCCGTCGAAGCCGCCGCGTAGCGAGAGCACGACGAGCACGTCGCCGGCGTACGCCGTGCCGGCGAAGGCCAGCCGAGTCGAGGCAGTCTCGCGGACCAGGCCGCCCACCACGCCGAGCGCGACCGCGGCTCCCGCAGCGCCGAGCAGCCGGCGCCGGCTGAGGCCGGCCGGCTCGACGTGCCCGCAGGAGCACGCGCTCGCGGTGAGGTCAGTGCTCATCGGACCGCCGCCGCGGGGCTGTCGAGCAGCAGCGCGTGGACGTAGGGCAGCCGCCACCCGAGGGCCTGGTCGCCCGCCTCGAGCGGTGCGCTGACCTTCTCGCCCAGGAACGTGCAGATCGCCTGCCGGACCGTCTCGGTCGGCCTCGGCAGCCCGAGCCCGGCGGCCGCTGCGTCGACGAGCGCGCCGTGGGTCCGCGGCCGGGCCGGCCGCAGCCGGTACTGCAGCGGCGGGTGCCGCAGGTCGTTGGGCCACCAGCCGGCGGCCAGCCCGAGGTGCGCGTTCCACCGGGCGAGCGTGCCGCCGGCGCTCTGCCACGAGCTGACGACGTCGGGGTAGCCGTCCGGCGGGTGCCAGCCGAGGGGCGGGTGCCCGAGCTCGCCGGAGACCCAGTAGAGCTGCCGCATGCCGTCGGTGCCCGAGGCCGGCGGCCGGATGCCGAGGGCTCGCACCGTCGACACGAGGTCCTCAAACGGCCTCTTCACCTTGTCACCCGACGACGCCTTGAACGCCTTCGAGGCGAACAGCGCGCGCAGCACCGGCCGGATGTCCGTGTCGTGCTTGAGGTAGACCTTCGCCAGCGACGTGACCAGCGCGGCCGGCGGGTTGTCACTGACGAAGCGGACCGCCAGCTTGCGCGCGATCCGCCGCGCCGTCGCGGGGTGCGTGGCGAGGTAGCGCAGGTAGCGCAGCGCCACCTTCTCGCCGTACGTCGACCGGTTGGCGTCGGAGAAGCCGAGCACCTTCACCGCGCCGGTGGCGTGCTTCGACGTGTCGTAGAGGTAGCCCATCGTCCCGTCGTCGACCGACAGGCCGGTGAGCAGCCGGGCGGCCGACTTCACCATCGCCTCGGAGTAGCCCGCGCCGACGCCGACCGTGTGCAGCTCGAGCAGCTCGCGCGCGTAGTTCTCGTTCGGCGCGTCCTTGTCGGAGCTGGCGTTGTCGAGGTAGCTGAGCATCGCCGGGTGTCGGGCCGAGGCGGCCAGCAGGTCGCTGAACTTGCCGAGCGCGTGCCGCCGGATGACCTGCGAGTCGTAGAGGTGCCGGGTCGCCCACACGTCCGAGGACGGGCAGGTGACGTTGAGGTGGTTGGACCAGAAGTCGACCATCACCTCGAGCAGCTGGCGGTTGGACCAGGCGGCCCGCGCCACGTGCGCGTCGCACAGGTCGAACATCGCGTCCCAGTGGAACCGGCCGATGTGGCTCACCAGCTGGTTCGGCGACATCGTCAGGGTCGGCCAGCGCTTCAGGAGCGCGGTCATCGCAGCGTCCGGCACCTTCGACGGCCGGAGCTGCTGCTCCAGCCAGTGCTGGGAGCCCTTCTTGCGCACCGCCGCGAGCAGCTCCGGGGTCGCCCCGTACGTCGTGCGGCGCACGAGGTGCAGGACGGGGTCACCCGTCGCGGCCTCGGCGACCGGGGCGGCGGCGAGGCCGGCGCAGCCCAGGGCGGCCGCGCCGAGCAGCCCGGTGCCCGCGGCGAGCAGGCCACGCCGGCTCAGCACGGGGCTGTCGGCGCCGGCGTCGTCGGTGGGCGTGGCGAGGGAGGAGGACACGGGAGCCTTGGTGGGTCGGGGAGGACGTCCCTTCGTGCATCGGCCACCCAGGGTGGCCGACTTGAGCAGCACAGACGTCCCAAGGTGTCAGGGGGTGAGCGGCGACCGGGCCCGTGCGGTGGCGTGGACGTCGTACCCCGCGGCGTACCGCGCCGAGATGAGGTTCCCGAACGGCATCCGCACCGTGGCACGGAACGTCACCGTCACGGTGATGCCGTCGGTGTCGACCCCGGCGACGCGGAACTGCACGAACCGGGCCTCGAGGTCGGCGTCGGAGACGTACTGGGTGACCGCGGCCCGCGCGCCGGCGCGGCTCAGCGGCAGGGTGGACCCCGCGCCGTTGTAGACCGCGGACAGGTCCGGCTGGTTCGCGGCGCTGAGGGCGGCGCCGTCCGCCGCGGCGACCAGGGAACGCCGGTAGAGGTAGACTTTCGAGACGTTCACCACGACGGTGACGAGCAACCCGGCGATCACGGTGTAGACGAGGATCAGCAGGATCAGCTGGCCGGAGTCCCCCGTGGCCACGGTCGCCCGCAGCCGCCGCATGCGGGCAGGGACGCTCACGGGGTCGGCCCGGCCTGGAAGCGGTCGACGACCTCGAGGTGCCGGCTGCTGACACGCACCGAGGCCGGGGCGCGGTCGGAGAAGAACCGCGGCACCAGCGGCAGGGCGACGGCGTAGGTCATGACGACGTCGACCTGGGAGCCGGGCTGCAGTCCGCACGGGCTCGGCGAGCAGCTGATCTCCACCTGGTCGGCCGAGAGTGTGAGGTTGCTGTCGGCCATGACGATGCGGGCCGCGGAGAACGCGCGACCGGACGCGTCGCCGACGCTGTCGGAGGTGGCGTAGACCCGGCCCGCCTCACGGACAGCGCTGGACACGGCGTACGCCGCCGCCTGGACGCGGAACACGATGAGCAGGACGTAGACCAGGGGCAGCATGAGCAGGACCGCGAGGTAGACGAACTCGATGATCGCGTTGCCGTCGTCGGCACCGCGGGCCGGGAGCCGCGTCACTGGTCCTCCTCCAGTGCGTGACCCCGCACGGTGAGGCCGCGGGCCGGGCCGAGCAGGCCGATCATCGGGAGGGTCGTGCGCACCTCGACGTAGACGGTCAGGAAGCCGTCGACCGTCTCGGTGCCCGAGGTCACGCCGGCGGCGAAGCGGTCGGCCAAGGAGTCGCGGATCAGCTGCCGGGTCAGCGCCGCCCCTTGCTCCGGGTCGCGGTCGGCGTTCGCACCGTAGCGGGCGCCCTCGGCCGCCGAGGCGAGCAGCGTGTTGCGCACGTGCAGCGCCAGACCCAGCTGCAGCAGGGCCAGGAACAGGAACGTGAGCAGGATGCCGACCAGGGTGAACTCGACGACTGCCGCACCCCGTTCGTCCCGGGCGGATCGCATCGAGGCGACCTTCCGCGACGCCGCCGCGCCTAGGGCGCGTTGCCAACGACGCCGTCTAGCGCGTCGCTAAAGATCTGCTTGAGCTTGTCGTCAGCGACCAGCCACAGGGCCGTCACGAGACCCGCGGTCATGATCGTCACCAGCACCCAGCCGGGGACGTCGCCGCGGTCCCGGCCGCCGTGCACCACCCGGGTGTAGAGGCGCAGCGCGGTCCCTTCCAGCGACGCGCCCAGTGCCGCGATCGGCCGGCGGACGGTCGTGCGCTTCTCCTGCATCTGGTGCCTCTCCCTCGTTGCCCGGCGAGCGCCGGGTGGTCGGTGGCCGGCCGGTCGGCCGGGCGTCTAGCTCGCGAAGCTGAAGCCGAAGAAACCGGGGAACAGCGCGAACAGCACAGTCACCGGCAGGACGAGAAACACCACGGGGACGTCAAGGGTCACTGGGGTACAGTTTTCCTATGACGCGACGAGCAGCGATCTATACGAGGCAGAGCCTCGACCGTTCCGGTGAGGGCCTGGCCGTCCGGCGCCAGCTCGAGGACTGCCGCGAACTGGTGAAGCGGAACGGCTGGCGCACGGTGGCTGTGTTCTCCGATAACGACGTGTCGGCCACGTCCGGGCGGGACCGCCCTGAGTACCGCAAGATGATTGACGCGGTGAAGGCGGGACGGGTCGACACGATCGTGTCGTGGGCCCCGGACCGGCTCGCCCGTCGACCACGGGACCTCGAGGACATCCTCGACCTCGCAGAGCAGCAGGGCGTCAGCCTCGCCACCGTGTCGGGCGACGTCGACCTGTCGACCCCCTACGGCCGCGCCATCGCTCGCATCTTCGGGGCCATCGCCAAGCAGGAGACCGAGCAGAAGGGCGCTCGCCAGCGCCGAGCCAATCAGCAGCGCGCGCAGGACGGCCGCACCGCCTGGACCCGACGCCCGTTCGGATTCGATCGTGACGACGAGGCCCGCGTCGTCGTCGTCGAGTCGGAGGCCGCCGAGCTGCGGAAGGCCGCCGACTCGGTCCTCACGGGCTCAACCCTGGCCTCGATCGTGCGGGACCTGACCGCGCGCAGGGTGACTACGAGCGTCGGCAAGCCGTTCACCGTGACGGCGTTGCGCCGCCTCCTGCTCAATCCACGGATGGCCGGACACGCCGTGCACCGCGGTCAGGTGGTCGGCACCGGCGACTGGCCGGCGATCATCGACGCCGACACCCAGGACCGGCTCGGCGCACTGTTGCGCGACCCGGCCCGGCGCACTCAGACCTCGACGAACCGCCGCTACTTGCTCTCTGGGCTCGTCAGGTGCGGACGGTGCGGTGGCCCGATGTTCGCCTCCCCCATGGGGCCGAAGGGTGCCTACTGGATGGTCTACAAGTGCCGGACCGCGCATTTGACGCGGCGTCTCGACCTGGTGGACGAGGTGGTCGAGGCCGTGGTCGTCGAGCGGCTCTCCCGGCCGGACGCGGCCGCCCTGCTCGCCAGCGATGGTGACGACGGCGACCGGCTGCGCGAGCAGTCAGTCAAGCTGCGCGCCCAACTCGACGACCTGGCAGGGTTGCTCGCTGAGGGCGTCCTGACGGCGACCGGCGTCCGCAAGGCGTCCGAGAAGCTGCGCGCCGACCTCGAGGAGGTCGAGCGACAGCGGGCCTCACTCAGCAGCTCCGACGCGCTCGCCGAGCTCGTGTCTGCCGCCGACGTAGCCCGATGCTGGGCCGGCCTCGGCCTCGAAGCCCGCCGGGCCGTGGTGAACGTGCTGCTCACCGCCACAGTGCTGCCGGCGGGCAAGGGTGTGCGCTTCTCCCCGGACCAGGTGCGCATCGAGTGGAGGACGCCGTGACCGTGCCCTGGGACGGATTCCCGACGAACCTCACGGCGGCGGTGCGGGCGATGCTCGATGAGAAGTGGGCGGGGAACGTGCAGCCGGTGTTAGTCCTGCGCCGCGCCAACTGCGGTTGTCGCCTCGGCGCTGCTTATCGGCTGCAGGCTGGACGCCTACTCATGGGTCAGCGGCGCTCGCTCGTACAGGCGACTGTCGCCACGGCAAAGGCCCACCTGCAAGCCTTCGCTGTCGACCTCGACGCGGTCGACGCTGCTGACTTCAGCACCGGCGAACTCGCATGCCGACACGGTGGTGTAGTCCTCGACCGCGCAGGCATCATCAAGGCTCTCGGCACCGCGACACGCCTGGGGTCTGTGCACGTGCTCTGAGCAGCCGCGCTTGCTATTGTTTGCAGCAACCGCCGGGGCGCACGTCGCCCGGACTCTCGGAGATCGGCACCGAGGTGAATCCTCGAAAGGGGCCACCTCGTGATGCGCGCCGAACATCGTTCAACCCGCGCTCGACTGGCTGCCGCTGTGCGGCACCACCCGGACGACACCGAGACCATCGCTGAGTACCGGTCCGAGTACAAGGCCGGCCGGGCCGAGGCCTACATCCGCCACCTGGTCGACTCTGCACCGCCACTGACGGCCGAGCAGCGCGACAAGCTCGCTGTCCTGATGCGCGGGCCGGACGAGGCATGAACGCCGAACGCCGCCCGGTCAGGGGCGGCGTCTTGGAGGCCGGCGAAGCTTCCATTCACAGAATACCGCCGGACGGCCACAACGGCGAGAACCCCTACGCCGGCCGCGACCAGGCCGAGCAGCACGCCGACGGCTGGTGGTGGTCCTGCGCGATGCAGGCCGTCGAGGCGATGGCCGCGACCGGGCGCACCTTCCAGGCCCATGACGTCGCCGACGTCTACGGACTGGCCGACCCTGACTCCCCGAACCGGTGGGGCGCGCTCATGGGCGCCGCGCACCGGCTCGGCATCGTCGAGCCGGTCGGGGTCGCGATGTCGAGCCGGCGCTCGACAGCTCGCAGCCTCGTGCGGACCTGGCGGGGTGCACCGTGACCGCGCTGCCGTTCGCCTACACCGCTGCCGTGGTCGACGACGCCGACGGCCAGCTCGTCGGCTACGTCTTGCCGAGCATCCCCGACGACGCCCCCGAGGACGTCCGCGAAGGTCTGGCCCGGCGCCGGATCTCAGCCGTGCAGGGCCGTTGCCCATGCGGCGCCGTCGTGACGATGCCCAACCGGCAGCAGCGACGACACGCCGCCCGTACCCGGACCTCGCTTCGCATCCTCGTCGAGCACGAGGACGCCTGTCCCGCGGTCGACCGCATGCTCGAGGCCGCGCTGGGGCGGTGGGTGCGATGACGGCGGCGGATCGACTGGTCGCAGCGCTCGAGTCCAGAGGGCACAAGGTCGACACCAGGACCGCCAACCTCCGGGCCAAGTGCCCGGGACACGACGGGCAGTCGAGCAACAGCCTGTCGCTACGGCAGATCGAGGGCCAGGCGCTTGTGCACTGCTTCGGTGGCTGCGACACGGTCGACGTGCTCGTTGCACTTGGCCTGACGATGAGCGACCTGTTCGACGAGCCGCGCGGCCCGACGTACACATACACCGACGCGTCCGGCACCCCGACGCGGTTCGTGCACCGGACGCCTGACAAGACGTTCCCGCAGTCCGGGGACAAGAGCCGGTCGCAGCTCTACCGGCTACCGGCTGTCGTCGAGGCGGTCGCGGCAGGCACCACCGTCTACCTCGTCGAGGGCGAGAAGGACGTGCACGCGCTCGAGGCGCTCGGCGCGGTCGCCACCACCTCGCCGATGGGCGCCGACAACTGGAGCAAGGTCGACGCGGCACCGCTGTCCGGGGCGCACGTCGTCGTGGTGCCGGACCAGGACAAGGCCGGGGAGAAGTACCTCGCCGCCGTGCTGGCCTCCCTCGAGGGCACAGCGGCCACTCTCCGGGTCGCGCGGGCCAAGGTCGGCAAGGATGCCGCGGACCACGTCGCCGCCGGCTACGGGCTCGACGAGCTCGTCACCGTTCCCACCGGCACCGGGCACCGTTCGGTCCGGCTGACCGTGGCGAGCAGCATCAAGGTGCGGCCGGTCAAGTGGCTGTGGGACAAGCGCGTCCCGCTCGGCACCCTCGTCCTGCTCGCCGGTCGAGAGGGCATCGGCAAGTCGACCGTGGCCTACACACTGGCCGGCCAGATCACCCGTGGCGACCTGCCCGGGATCTACACCGGCCAACCCCGGGGCGTCATCGTCGCGGCCACCGAGGACTCGTGGGCGCACACCATCGTGCCCCGGCTGATGGCGGCCGGCGCGGACCTCGACCGCGTGCACCGGGTCGACGTCGCCACCTCCGAAGGCGTCGACACCGGACTGTCCCTGCCGCGGGACCTGCGGGCGCTCGAGGAGGCCGCGCTGTCCGTCGACTGCGCGCTGATCCTGCTCGACCCGCTGATGAGCCGGCTCGACGGCAAGCTCGACACCCACAAGGACGCCGAGGTCCGCACCGCCCTCGAGCCCCTGGTCGCCGTCGCCGAACGAGCACGCGCCGCGATTCTCGGACTGATCCACGTCAACAAGTCGGTCAGCACCGACGCGCTGACCACGATCATGGGCTCGAGAGCGTTTGCAGCCGTCGCGCGAGCGGTGCTGTTCGTCATGACCGACCCGGACGACGACGCGGTGCGACTGCTCGGCCAGCCGAAGAACAACCTCGGGTCGATCGACCTGCCGACGCTCACCTTCAGGATCGAGTCGGCGCACGTCGCCGACACCGAGGAAGGTCCGGTCTGGACGGGTCGGGTCAACTGGCTCGGCGAGAGCAACCGCAGCATCAGCGAGGCCCTCGAGTCCGCCAGCGACAGCATCGAGGGACGTTCCGCCACAGCTGAGGCCGCCGACTGGCTGATCGACCACCTGACGAGCCACGGCGGGACCGACGACTCCGCATCCATCAAGGCAGAGGGTGCCAAGGCCGGCCACTCCCTCAGCACCCTCAAGCGCGCCCGCCATCGGCTGCGGGCCACCAGTGAGGCATCGGGCTTCCCTCGCCGCACCTACTGGACTCTGCCGAGCCTCCCCGTCCAGTTGGACCAACACAGTGGGTCCAGCCCTGGGGAGAGTGGTCCCACTGAACCAACTGGACCAACTGAACCCACTCACGCCCAGTCGGTTCAGTTGGTCCAGTCAGACCACACCCCCGCGCGAGATGAACCAACAGCGGACGCCGCTGTCCTCGAGTCGCTGTTCGGGAGCGTGTGCGGCCTCTGCGGCACCGAACCCGTGACGCCGACGAGGCGAGCCCGGGACAACGGGTGGCCCACCATCTGCCGGCGCTGCGACACAGCCTCCCGACCCACCCGCCACGAAACCGAGGAGAGCAGATCGTGACCGTCCCCGACCTACCCGACACCGGCCTCGACCTCGTGGCTGCCACCATCACGGCACGCACCGCGGCGATCCTCGGCGCACCGCGACTGGCGACCCTGGCGGCACGTCGAGCCGCAGCCCTGGCCGAGCAGTTCGTCATCGAGCTGTCGCCCGTGGTGGCCCGGACCTCCCCGGCTACCGAGGCCGAGGTGACGGGCAGCATCAGAACGACCGGCTCGCTGTGCCGGTTGCTCGCGCCCGCACCCGGCGAGGTGGAGGAGCGATGACCGACCCGGTGCCCTTGATCTTTGAGTCCGACGCGCCTCAGGACCCCGCAGTCCTCCCCATTTCTCTCCCCGAAGATCATTTCGACCTGAGGCGGATCGGGCCAGATACCGGAGCTGTCGCGGACTCCAGCTCAGAACCCGAGGATCGACGCGACCTCGTCGCGCCGAGAATCTGCCCCGGCTGCCTGACTGAGCACCGGCCGTGGATCGACGCCCGGCTCTACTGCTCGGACGGCTGTCGGGATCGTGCGAAGAAGCGTCGGCGCTACCACCGCGGCGACCGCCCTCCCCGGCCCGCGACGACGACGTGCCAGGACTGCGGCACGGAGATCTCGCAGCGTCGCCAGGGACGCCCTCCGCAGCGCTGTGAGCCGTGCAAGCGGGCCCGTGCCGGCCGGTCGGTCCGCGAGCCCGTCACCTGCCCTGGCTGCTCGACGGTGTTCGTGCCGCACGGCACTCAGCGCTGGTGCTCGAAGCGATGCGCCGACCGCACCCGCTCCCGCGGCCGGCCGTCCCGTGCGCTGCCGTGGTGGCTCCGGTTGTGGCGCCGCTGGCGCTGGCGGAGGCAGACCCGATGACCCGCCGCCCTCACCACGTCCGAGCCGCCGTCGTGGCGTTCTCGGCTGATCGACCGACTCATCAACAGGAAGGCATGACCATGCAGTTCATCGAAAGCAGCATCGCCCTCAGCGAGGTGGCGAAGCTGACCAAGCGGTCGGCCGCGGAGATCGAGGCCGAGGCCACCGAGCTCGACATCTTCGTCGGCGTCGACTGGGCCGGCCGCCCGGCGATCGCCCAGCGTGACGCCCGCGCGATCGCGACCGGCGAGGCCCGCCGGGTCCGGGAGAGCGAAGCCGTGTGGGCTGCGCACCTGGCCGCCTGTGCAGCCTGGAACGCAGGTCGTGACGCGGCCGTGCGCGCCGCCCATGACGCCGTGGGCGCGGACCCGAGGCAAGGCCCGGAGAAGCACTCACAGGCCCGGGAGGCGGCCGTCGAGGCAGGCCGGCGGTATGAGCAGACCACGCCGGTCCCGCTGTGGCAGGGGACCGAGTCGGGCAACGCCGTGCGCAACTACTCGACCAAGCCCGAGGGCTTGCTGAAGCGGGCCGCAGGCCGCGTCAAGGCAGGTGCCCGATGACCGGCCGGGTCGAGCACGCCGACGGCGAGCGTCGTGGACCATTCCCCGCGCACTGGGGCACCCCTCGCGGTGAGCCCATGTCGGAGGAGAGGCGCGTCTGGGTGATGAACAAGACGCGGAGGCACGTCCTGGACCGCAAGATTGCCTCGGACGCCGGCCTGCGCGAGGCGTACATGGCTAGCAAGCGGGTCGGCCCGTGACCGCCGCGACGGCCTACGCGAGGTCCGACGAGGGTCTGGCGGTCGCCGCGCTACTGAAGATCGCGGCCTTCGACGACATCGAGGCGGCCGGGCTGCGGGCACCGGGCCCGTGCGACGAGAGCGACGCCGAAGGGCTGCGCCTTGCCGCCGAGCACGGCGTCGACCCGACCCGGATCGCGGCGTACCGGTCCCTGGCCCACTCGCGCGGCCTCGACCTCGAGCAGGTGCTGCGGGCCGCGTTCCGCGGCGAGCTGCGCGAGGTCGTCGAGCTGCCGAAGGCGACGGCGTCATGAGCCCGGCGGCGCGGCGTCAACGTCACCCTGGGCGGCCGTGTGCCGCGTCCGGGGATCGATGGGCGCGAGGTCATCCCATCTCGACCTGAGACCGCCCTGCGCCCGGCCGCCTGCCCGGGACCTACAGCGAGAAGGCCCACGGCGCCCGCGGAGGCGGGTCGACTGGCACGTTGAAGGCCCAGACGTCGTTCGGCGTGCGTGCCTCGCAGACAAACCGGATCGCCGTGACGCCGTCGGCCTGCATCAGCCAGACGAGAGCTTCCTGCGGCATGGCCGGCATGAGCGCACTGAACGTGTGCGTCCGACCGACGGGTTCGCCTTGTGAGCTCCGAAACTGGGTCTCGTTCAACGCGTGGTCCGGGCCGACGATCTCGAGCCGCAGCTCGTCGACCGTTACGGTGCCGTGGTTCTGCACGAGCAGGGTTGCCATTTGGAAGTCCCCAGTCAGCATCAACTCGATCTCCGGCCGGTTAGCCCGGCGCTCGCGATCGGCCTCGAGGTCGTTCGCCCGCGTCGCTTCCGCTGCTGACCGCCGGGCGTACAGGACCGAACCGACGCTGACGATCACAGCCAGGACACTGATCCAGAGGGCGTACCCCGCGAGGCTCATGGTTCTAGCGTTCCAGATCGCTTCCCGGCCCAGACGAACTGAACGGCGACTGCCGGGCTGTGGACGACCCGCCGCCCGGCTGGACCGATCCGGCGCATGATGGGGCCACCCCGGCGTCCCGTGTCACGCCCGCCGGCACCGCGACCCGAACCGACGAGAACATCTGGCTGTGGTGAGCGCGGGAGGTGCGGCGGGCGAAGGCAGGCGCCGGGCGCGGCGTTCACGGCTATGGAGCAGCTGGCTACCTATGGCGCTGTGCAGGCTTCGAGCCGCATCCTTGAGCCCGTCAGGCGAGTGTCGCCGGTCGGGAGGTCGCAGCGATGGTTGACCAAGAAGGTCCGAAAGTGATCGTGCGCTGGCCGGGTGAGGGAGACACGATCGTTCTGCCGATGGGTCAGCAACGGGCGCGCATCACGCGCAAAGCTGCCCGTACCGAGACGGGCGGGCACTGGGCGCTCGGTGACTCGTACCAAGAGCCCGATTTCGACAACCCGCCGCATACGCATGACGAAGCCGAAGCGTTCTATGTGCTGGAGGGTTGGTACACCTTCTACACCGACGCTGATCCGGCAGAGGGCGTCGGGCCTGGCACCCTGGTGTTGATTCCGCCCGGCGCCGTGCACGGCTTCCGAGCCGGCCCCGATGGCGGGAGGCTCCTCTGTGTGTGGCCATCAACGGTCGAGACCTCGTTCTTCGATGATGACCGGGCCACTGCCAGATAAGCCCATGTTCCGCGCTGTGAACCATGGCACCCGCCGCGCCTACGACATTCACGGCTGCCGCTGCGACTCGTGCGTCGACGCGTGGAACACCCGCCAGCGCGAGGAGCGCGCACGGCGTGCTTCCGGCCGGCCTGAGGACAACCCGGCGCTGCGGCACGGCACGAAGAGCACCTACGTCAACCACGGGTGCCGGTGCGAGGCGTGCAAGGCTGCGCAGGCCGAGGCAAACCGGCGGCGTTACGCGTAGCGCTGCGGCGGTTGGCGACTGGCTAGCCCCACCGCAGCAGGATTAGCCCGACGACAGACCACGCGCTCGTGAAGCACCCAACGCCGAGAACGATCCGGCCGGGCAGCTCGTGGCGCAGGATCACGGGGAGAAGGTAGTCCCGGCGCTGCGCTTCGCTGGCTCCGGTAGTAGCGGTCGGCTCGAAGTGGGCACAATGTTGACCATGACCACACCGTTCGATGACGGCGAAGAGCAGCCCGGCGACGAGTCAGACGGCGCTGTTGTCGATCAAACCGAGGACGAAAGAATCCGCGCCCTGGAGTTCATGCTGGCGACCCGCGCCCAGCATGAAGATCACATCAGGTCGGCTCACGCTGTCCAGGAAGTCGTTGATCATCCCGGCGCCGATCCCCGCGCCCAGTTCGAGGAAGCCCTGCACGAGCACACGGAACCGCCTGAAGGCCAGTCTCCGACCTGACCTCGGCGGCAGCTGCCGCCCGCGCTACCCGAGCCACAGGATGATCAGCCCGGCGACGCACAGGCTCGAGGTGAACAGCCCGACCGTCAGGACGATTCGTCCGGGTAGCTCGTGGCGCGGGATCACGGCGGAAGACTAAGCCCGCACCGCCGGGTTCGGGGGAACTCGACGGTGCGGGCGGCTCTAGCCCCAGAGAGGACGACACCGCGGCCAGTCCGGTGCCAAGGGTGGCCGCGGCGTCGTCATCCCCCGTGGCGGACCAGTTGACCCAGCGGACAAGCGCCAAACCCGCCGCCGATTGGAACGACTGAGCAGACGCGGAGACCGGCGCCGCCCTTCGGGGGATGGGCGACGCCGGCCGGCTCAGTGTGCGCTTTCCCACGACGCCCCCGTCGGATTCCTCCCGGCGGGGGCGTTGTGCTGTGTGCCGGGGTCAGGCAGGCGTCATCCTCTCGATCTCCTCGAGCCGGTCGGCTGCCGCCGTCAGGGCGGCGCTCAAGGCTCGAGCGGAGGCGGCCTGCAGAGCGGTGAGGTCGGAGCTGCGGCCGAGCTCCACGTCGACATACGGCCCCTCGTAGCCGTCGGCCAGTTGCGCCTGGCTGATGGTTTCCTCCGCCTCTCCGGTGTCGCCGGTGACCGGAATCAGTGCCACCGTGGCGATCAGCGCCCGGTGGAGTAGGACATCGTCGCCGGCATCGAACACCGCCGGGTGCCTTCCCTGGCACCACCAGGGGCAGACCGCGGCCCGGGCGTTCATCGCTGCCTCGCGCTGCACCAGGCTGAGCGCGCCGGTGGCGGTCAGCACCTTGTGCACGGAGACCAAGAAGGCGGCGCCGTCAGGCATCCCCCAGGGGAGATCATCGAACGTCAGGAGCCCTTCCCGCTGCCCGTCGATTGCTGCCATTGCCAGCGGCATGGTGAGCCGGTCGCTGGCGTAGAGCAGCCGGTGGTCCGGCTCGGTGGTGGTAGCGGTGGTGGTCGTGTCGGTGTCGTGCATGGTCGCCTCCTGCCGTCGGGCCACCTCTTGTGGCCCGGTGACTAGGAAGGTATGCGCATCGCGCTTGTGACCATCATGGCGATCTCCTTCTTCCCGCCCGCCTCGAGCAGAGCCCTCTTGCCCGCCTCCCGCACGTCCACGGCCTGCGCGCGCAGCACCTCGGCCAGCGGGGTGCCGCGCTCGACGGCGATGGCGACACCGTCGACGAACCGGGACAGCGGCGGCAGGCTGGTGCGCACGGCGATTCCCTGCAGCGCGACCACGAGCGAGGCGCCGGCCCGGGCGTCGGCGAGGGCGCGGGACAGCTCGCGGGCCAGCTCGCCATGGCTGATCGTGGTGACGCGCTCCAGCGCGCCCACCGCACCCTCGCCGGCGGCAACGGTGAGGGCCAACAGCTCGGCGATGGTGGGGAACTCCGCCATCATCCGTTCCTCACGGGTGGTCACCTCCCGGGACAGCCAACGGTCACGGGCGAGCACCCCGGAGACCGTGCAGACGAGGCACAGGATGAGCAGCGGCAGCGGCCGGAACCCGGAGTTGGCGGTGAAGAAGAGGCTGAGCGCGAGGCCGGCCAGCAGGCCGCCACCACCCCACAGGACCTGCTCGGCCCGGAACTCCTCCAGCGTCATGCCGCGCCCCGCCTGCTCCAGCCGGTGCCGCGCCGACGCGACCCCCCCGAGCACCCGCTCGATCAGCCGCGAAGCGTCACCGACGAAGGGACCGATGATCCGCTCGAGGGTCGGGAACGGCGTGAGTGCCCGGCTTCTGGCCAGCAGCCGCGACGGCCGCCCTGAGTCGCGGAGGTACGGCGCGAGCCGGTCGTCGAGGGTCGGCCGGCGCAGGGCGGGGACCCGCGAGACGGCCAGGGCGAGCCCGGCGCCCGCGAGGAGCCCGAGGCCGGCGCCCGCGAGCACGGTGCTCACGTGCCTCCCCCGGTCATCGCAGCACCCGCTCTTCCTCGGGAAGCCGCCCGATCCGGACCATGACGCGGTAGGCGACGAGGCACAGACCACCGCCGATCGCCAGCACGACGAGCCCGGCCGCGGTGTTGTAGGCCTCGACGGCCTCCGGTCGCAGCGACAGCAGGCCCAGCACGATCCACGGGGCAGCGACCGCGAGCCGGGCGGCGTTGATCGTCCACCCCTGCCGGGTCTCCAGCTCGGCGCGGGTGCGGGCGTCCTCGCGCAGGAAGGCCGACAGGGTGCGCAGCAGCCTGCCGAGGTCGCTGCCACCCACCTCGCGCGCCATCCGCAAGGACTCCACGATGCGGTCGCCCACGGGGTCGGCGAGTGCCGCCTTGAGCCGGTCCAGGCACTCGAAGAAGCGGCCGGTGGCGCGGTAGTCCTCGCCGAACCGGATGAACGGTCGCCGCAGCTCCTCCGGTCCGCGAAGCCCCACCTGGGTCAGCGCCTCCGGCAACGAGAGGCCGGCGCGCACGCCGGACGCGAGGTTGTCGACCACCTCAGGCCACAGATCGCGCAGCTCGGACCGTCGCTGGCGGGCGCGGAACTTCACCAGTGCCACCGGCGCGTACGAGGCCATCACCGAGAAGGCGAACGCGATGGCCGGCGAGCGCGAGACGACGTACATGATCACGAGCACGACGAGCCCGACCCCGAGACAGGACGCCACCAGGGCGGCCGGGGTGACCGACTCGATGCCGGCCTGGGCGAGCTGGTCTGTGACCTTGTCGCGTCGGGTCACCCGGCCCGGTCGCGGCGGCGCCGGCGGGGTGAACGAGCGCCAGACCAGGAACACCCCGAGGCCGAAGAGCAGGCCGACGAACGCGCCCATCAGTCCTGCCCGTACGGCGACAACAGCCGGGTGAGGTCGTAGCCGGCCTGGTCGAACCGCTCCTGGTGCGGTGGCCAGCCGTCGGCGCGAACCAGCTGGTCGCCGCGGGTGGTGAAGATGTCGGCGGTCTCGACGACATCGCCCTCGACCCGGCCGGGGACGGCCACGACTTCGCGCACTGACCGGCGGCCGTCGCGCTCCACGGCGATGTGCACCACCAGGTCGATGCAGCCGGCGACAGTGGGGACGACGAACGCGTGTCCGACGTTCTCGCCCGCCAGCAGCGGCAGCGTACACATCTTCGTCACCGCCTCGCGTGCCGAGTTCGCGTGGATGGTGCACATGCCGGGCAGTCCGGAATTCAGGGCGATGAGCAGGTCGAGGCTCTCCTCCTGACGGACCTCCCCGACGACGATCCGCGAGGGCCGCATCCGCAGCGCCTCCTTGACCAGCCGCCGCAGCTTGATCTCGCCGGTGCCCTCGAGGCTGGGCTGGCGGCACTGCATCGACACGACGTCCGGCAACGGCACCTTGAGCTCGAAGACCTCCTCGCAGGTCACC